>DJWE01000073.1 GCA_002441465.1 Propionibacteriaceae bacterium UBA6238
GTTTCGACTCCGCGGCATCCCAATCGCCGCGGCCGACCTCCATCAGGAAGGCCTGCATGTCCCGAAGGATCGCCGCTTCCAGGTCCTTCTCCAGGAAGCTGTCCTTGAGGCCGAGCGCGTCCAGGATCAGCGGATCGCGGAACGTGTCCCGCGGGACGCCAGAGCCCTCCGGGATCTGGGCGTTGGCGATCTCGCGCCGCTCGTATGCCTTGCGTTCGATTGCAGTCCGCAGTTCCCGGACGCTGAGGTGCTTGGCTGCCGCCTCGTCGGCATAGAACGCCCGGGCAGCTTCCGACTTGACGGCTACAAGGGCCTTCACATGCGTCCAGCTCAACTGGTGCGCCAACTCCGACACTCGCGCGAAGTCGGGGAACTGGCGCGCGAAACTCACCATCCTGCTGAGGTTCGACGGATCGAAGCCGGCCCCGAACCGGGCGCCCAATTCTTGCCCCAGCGAGGCAAGAATCTCCCGCCCGTAGTCGGCTCGACCATTGCGGAGCGTGTTTACCGAGATCGCTCGCCCGACCAGCCAGTACGTCACGGTGAGCGCGGCGTTGACCTGGACGGCCGCGACCCGACGGCCCTGCTCCACCAGTGCCACCACATAGGCGACGAATGCCTCGCCGTCCTGGGGGACGTCATCCGTGGGCACCAGTTCGCTCATCATGCTCCTTGTCGATCGACGACCCAATTCTTGCCCGGGTGGGGCAAGAATGACGCCCGCACGCGTGGACCCCAGGACAGTGGCCATGGTTCAGATTTCGATGCCGGCCGCATGCACGCTGCGATCGAGCGGGATCGGCCTACGGGCCTCCTCAAGGGCCCCCGGACTTGGGGAGTACGTGATCGTCTCCCACACTTCTGGCTCAGCCGGCCGGGGGGCAATCCTCGGCGATGAGGACACGCCCACCCCGAGATCTTCGGCGACCGCGTCGATCAGCCTGGTCTCGAGGTCGGCCGGCTTGGTGTGGGCCAGAATCGCATCAGCGGTCGCAATCACCCGCGCCCCGGTCTCGGCAACGACCGTCTCGATGCCGTGCTGCGGGGTGGCAGCTTGGGTGGCCCAACCAGCGACGTAGTTGAACGTGTACTGGCTGGTGTCCAAGTGGTGCGCGGCCGCGACCACGTAGGCCACCGACTCCGCCTCCACCTCCCGACGGCCACGACACGCGCCTGCGTACGGCTCACCGGGCTCGGGACGGATCAGCACGTGCGCCAACTCATGGGCGAGCGTCCTCACCGCCTGCGCGTCGTCGACGTCGGCACGGACCCGAACCTCAGAGCCCAGGTAGTCGGTAAGCCCATTGGCGCCGCCACAGTCGCCACGGGTGAGCTGGAAGCCCTCCGCCTCCACCAACTCGGCCAGCGAGTCCCACAGACCCGGCGGCGCCTGGCCCCGGAGCAGCGTCGGCTCCGGCGGGGACTCGACGGGTGGATCGACCTGGCTCGCGTCGAAGACGCTCACCGGGCGGACTCCGACCAACTGCCGGACGTACTGCTGTCGCCCCTCGGCGTCCCGGATCGGTTCACCCGTAAGCCGGTCGACCAGTTCGACCTTGCGGGTGACCGGGCCGAGGATCTTGATCGCCCTCTCGCCGCGGCGCACCTGGTGGCCCATCGCCTGCCAGGCCCGGTAGCCGGCGATCATCGTCGCGTCCGGCTTCTGCATCATCGTCAGCACCACGTTGTTGAAGCTGTACCGATGCAGCTTCGACGCCATGCCCAACCACCGCTGCCAGGCGTCCTTGTCGTCCAGGTTCGCGGTCCCGTGCGCCAACTGCGCATGCAACTGCTCGACCGTCTCACGGCGGGCCTGGTCGGCGGCATCCCGTTGCTCATCTGTAGGGTTCCGGCTGGCCATCACAGGTCCGCCCGCAGCCGCCGAAACTCCTGAGCCAGCTGTTCGATCTCGGCCGGGTCGGCCCCGACAAGCTGGAGCCATGCGAGCTGCTCGAGCAGGTTGTACAGCACCAACGGCCGATCCCGGGGCGGCGTCCCGGTCGGCGTCGTATGGCCGGTCATGAGGCGCGCCGCCGGGAGCGCGTGTAGACCGAGGGGACGGGTCGGAACACCCGCTTCAGATCGTCGATCCGGACCCGGATCAGCCGCCGGCCGGCGTGCACGGCCGGCAACTCCCCGGCGGCGATCCGCTGACGCAGCAGATCGACGCTCACGCTGTACAACACCGCCGCGTCTTGCAGGGAGACGAACTCCGGCTTCACTCCTGCGGCACTCATGGTCATGGCTGGCTCCTCGATCGGCATCGCCAGCGACGCGACTGGCTACCCCCTTAAGCCCACGAAAGCGGCCGATCCGGACAGACGATCTTCGCCGCGGGTGGTGGCACGTGTGCGAGTGTGGGGGTCGTGGGTTCACCGCAGACACTCAGCGAGGCCGACCGCCGCGCGGTTGCCCTGTGGGCTGCAGACTGCGCCGAGCGCGTGCTGCCCCTGTTCGAAGCCGAGGCGCCATCTGATGGGCGTCCGGCGGACGCGATCGCCCGTGCCCGGGCGTTCGGCCGTGGTGAGTTGGACGCCGCAGGCCAGATCCGCCAACGCTTCGTCGCCGGCCGCGCAGCCGGTGCTGTAACCGGCCCGGCTGCGGTCGCCTCGGCCCGGTCCGCTGCCCAGGCGTCGGGTGTCGCGCACATGGGAGCCCACGCCCTGGGTGCTGCCGCCTACGCCGCCAAGGCCGCAGGACTGGCCTCCGGCGACGATGCTGCCGATGCCGAGATCAGTTGGCAACTGGACCACATGAGCGAGCCGGTCCGCGCCGCCCTGCATCGACTCCCACCCCTCGGCGAGGACCCAGCCGGCCCGCTCGGCTCAGGACTCCTCGCCTCCGGCATCCTCGGATCGATCATCCGCAAGCTCCAGGCCGGGCTGACGGCATTGGGCTAGCTCCAAGACCTGCCGGCGGGGTCGGTCATGCCGGTCAGCGCCACGCGCGCTCGATCAGCCTTGAACCCGGCCGCGACGTTCGACCTCGCCAGTGAAGCGATCCAGCACCTCGCCCAGGTCGTCCAAGTAGCCGTCCGCGGGCCTGACCGTCGATGACGTCCTGCACACCGTAGGCGGCCTCGGCGATGCCTCCGGTGATTGCGGCAAGGGTGTCTGACGCACGGCCGAGGTCCTACGGCGAGACCGAACTCCTTGCGGGTGTGGTCGTGGAGATGAGGACGCGTGCCCAGTCCCGGACGGCCGGGCTCCCGGCGATAACGAACTCCTGGCCCTTGGCGGCCGACTGGAAGTAGCCGTCCCGGATGCTCGCCGGGGAGTGGTAGCTGATCGGAGCCGACCGCATCCAGTCGAGCAACCGCCAACGGGACTGGGCGAGTCCCGTTGCGGTGAGCACGCGGTCCTCGCGATAGTCCAGGACACCCGACCCCGGCCCGTCGATGCCGTCCGCCCGGGCGCTGGCCAGATAGAGCGTGTTGTTCGGCAGTGGCGCGGGATTCTCGGCGTGGGGGTGCCAGGGATAGTCACGGATCCGGTCACCGTGGACGATCTCCCCGATCTGCAGGTAGCCGAACACGATGTGCTGGGTCGGCGCCGTTCGCACGTAACGCAGCCGGCCGTCGGGCGCGTACTCGGTCTGGCGGAAACGACCGAAGAACAGGAACAGGTCGCCCACGCCCACGCCTTGATTACCCAGATGGGTCTGGGCCGCGCCGGTCTGCCCGAACGCGGGCACCCAACCCGGGGCACGACCAGGTCGCAGGTCGGGATCGAGATGGCAACAACCGTCGGCGGTGTGCGGGTCGCCACCCAGTTCCACGATCAGCCGGGAGTAGGACAGCTCCCCGTGCCTCAGGTCGGCGAAGCGGCAGCCCGACTCCGAGGTCGGGATCGGCAGCGACAGCAACGTGCCGTCGGGAAGGATCGGGCTAGGGATCCGGCCGTACTGGGAGTCGAAACCCTTGCGGGACAACACGACCTTCACCGCACACCTCTGCACGCCCGAGCCGTGCGGTCGGTGACAGCCGGCGTTGTCCGGCGTCCCGGCGCGTCACTGAACAGACCGGCCCAGCTTCCGTTGAGCAGGGCCTCCAACTCCCGGATCGCCTCGGAGGAGTGGTTCGAACTGTGGCCCCTACCGTGGTGCAGCTGATGCTCCAGCGGAATGTAGGGAGCATCCGTGCCGAAGTAGATGAAGTGGTCGGACGCCAGCACGTAGCGACCGCCCAGGTCATGGCGCATGTTGTTCGCGTCCTCGCGGTCGCCGTCGGAATGGGTGCAGGGCACGACCTGGTGGGCGGTCGCCGGATCGTTGCTCGTGTAGATCGCGTCCCCGTGCCAGCACGCATCGGCAGAAGTGACGCCCCGTCCGCGGCGGGGACGCTTCTCGGGGTGCTCCTCAAAGTAGGACTCGTGGTCGAGCACGTCGGTGACCTGCATCACGTAGACGACCGATCGACGCAGACGATCCGGCAGCGAGGCACCGGCCAGCCCGATCACCCACAGGTTCTGCGCTCGGACGAAGCCGGGCTCGGCGCTGCGAAGCTCGCGAAGGACGGCGTAGCCGGACTCACGCAACAGCCGGGCGCCGACCGCCCGCCGAATCGCGGGCTTGCAGCACGCAAGCGTGCACAACCCGAAGAACGGATTCGGAGCGAACCCCGAATCGGTCGCGACCACATAGCTGAACAGTGCGCCGATGCTGTTCCGCGGCGCCAAACCGAGCGCCTCCGGTGCGCGCGCTCCGACCTGCCCCGCAGAGGATGGGTCGGCCGTCGCGGGCGCCGGCCCGGCGTCGCCGGGCGCCCTTCTCCGGATCGCATCCGTGGCCACGCCCGCGGTGGGCGGACCACACGGCGCCTGCGATTGACCGCTGGGACTCTCACCGACCACGGCCACATCCTGCCGCGTCGATCCGACAGTGCGCGTGCCATCCGGGAGTTGTGGGGGTCCTCCACCGGGGCGACCAAGCCGGTCGAGCGAAGAAGTCGCTGTCTGCTAAGGGAACGCTAAGGGAACGAGCCGAAACCAGAACCGGCCCTGACAGGATATCTAGCCTAGTCAGAGCCGGTTTCGGATGGCGGAGGATACGAGATTCGAACTCGTGAGGGCGTGAACCCAACCCGCTTTCCAAGCGAGCGCCATAGGCCTCTAGGCGAATCCTCCGCCGAGAAGGATACCGGCAGAGTCGTGTCGAACTCCAACCGGGCGTCCGCCCTTGTCAACAGCGGGTCACGCAGGCGGGCGCACACTCCGAAGAGCCCGGTCAGGCCTTCGGCCGGTAGGTGACCCTCTTCCCGTCCGCATCGGTATAGACCACCTTCGTGACCAGCGAGCCCTTCCTGCCCGTCGCGTCCTGACCCACCGCGACGAACACCCCGCGTCCGGTGTCGCTGAGTTTCCCCGACGACCACTCCTGCCCGTAGCCCGCGAGCGTGACGGCCGGATCGCTCGCGCCGTCCGGGAGCAGCCCGATGACGGTCGCGCGGCCCTTGCGATCAGGTGTCGAGGTGCCGCTCCAGACAGCGATCTTGACGAGATCATTGTCTGGCGCCAGATCCTGGGTGCTCACGATCTCGCTGCCATCCGTCTCGCGGTAGCCGAGGAAGCCGAGCCGCTCGGAGAGGTACACCGTGCCCACGACACCGGCCAACCCGATCCGCGCCTCCGGCACCGCGTTGCCGGTGTCGTCGTGGACGAGGCCGTCCGCGCCCTGCCACAGCAACCCCTTGATCGTGTTGCCCGCCTTCTCCGCCACATCGACCACCACGGTGAGGCCAAGCCCGGGCAGCACCTTCTCCGTCCCCGATATGCCACCGACCATGTCTGCATAGACGCTGTCCCGCCAGTCGAACCGGGCGGCCACCACGCCGACCATCAGTCGCGGGTACTGCGTGAGCAGCGCCTTGCCAGGCTCCACATCACCGGAGCGCCTGCGCTGGGTGCCGTCAGCGTTGGTGATGGTGAAGGACACGCTGTACCCCGTCGCCGTGCGCGTCGCCGACACCTCGACCGCACGCGCGGGCGGATCGCTCTGGTTGACTCCGGCATCCCGCAGGTCGATGGACGCCGACTCGCTCGTCACCGGACTCGCCGAGGACGTGGCCATCGGTGCGGGGACGCCCGGCACCGCCCGGGGAACGGTCGCGACCCAGGTCACCAAGCCCACCACCAGGGCCACCGCCACCCCGCCTGCCATGCGTCGCACGAACCGTCCGCGCAGCACTCGGTCACCCTCGCGCATCACCGCGTCCAGATCGGGCTCGGCCTCGATCAGCTCGGTCGCCCCGAACAGGTCCGTGCGCAAGCGCTCCTCCAGCTCGTTCATCACTGCCCCCCTTCCGTCGCGGGGTCATAGTTCTTCCGCAGCGCGGCGAGCCCGCGCGAGCAGGCCGACTTCACCGTGCCGATGCTGATCCCGAGGTACTCGGCCACCGCCGCCTCGGTCAGGTCGTCGAAATAGCGCAGCACGATCACCCTGCGCTGGGTCTCCGGCAGGGTCGCCAGCATCCGCACCACCTGGTCGCGGTTGTCCGCCGCCGACTCCGCGGTGTTGGGCACCGGACGGTCGACGTACTCGGTGGGAACCGCCGGACGCCGCCGGCGCCGGTCGATGTCGAGGTTCACCAGGATCCGCCGCGCGTAGGCCCGCGCCTCCTCGTGCCGGACCCGCGGCCACGCCACGTACGTCCGGACCAAGGTCTCCTGCACGAGGTCGGCTGCCGTCTCGCGGTTGCCGCAGAGCAGATATGCCGTCCGGGTGAGCGAAGTGGACGCCGAGCGCGCGAACTCCGCGAACTCGACGCCTCTCGCCGATATGGATGATCCGAACATCAGGCCCTCACTGTGGTGCGTTCATACCCCTCTACGCAGCGATTCCGCAGAAGGTTCCCGGGCCGGATCAATCGACAACCGCCGCGCTCCGCCGGCGAAGGGGAGGACCGGAGTCCCGACGGGTGGCGCGGGGCACGTGGAAACCCTTCCCCGCGTCGGTGACCGACGCCCCAGCCGCCGACGCCCCCTGCCCCATGGCACGACCCCGGAGGGTTGCGTCAGCGCACCCGCTGAATGACCGGACCGTCCGCCTCGTCGGTGTAGCCGATCGAGCGCACCATGCCCGCCATGGTGTCCGAGGTCCCGTGCCGGGGCGGATCGAGACACTCGGGCCTCTCCCGCTGTGGACGTCCCCATCACGCCTCAGGTGCATCCGAGGTTGCAGCCGGATCGCGGATGTCCGCCCACGGCGTGACACGCTGGGCATATGAGAATCGGCCTTGTCCAGGTCGCGGCCACCACCGACCCGGCCGCCAACCTTGAGATCGTGCGGACGCGCACGGCGCAGGCCGCGTCCCGCGGAGCCGAACTCGTGGTGTTCCCCGAAGCCACGATGTGCTCGTTCGCCCGCCCACGCGCCGACGCGGCGGAACCGTTCGACGGGCCGTGGGCGAACGGCGTCCGGGAGATCGCGGCTGAGTTGGCTGTCACGATCGTCGCAGGCATGTTCACCACGACGGACGGCCCGCGTGTCCGCAACACCCTGCTGGTCACCGGCGGCGTCGAGGCCCGCTACGACAAGCTGCACCTGTTCGACGCGCTCGGCTACGCCGAATCCCGCCAGATCGAAGCGGGGACGCTCCCCGTGACGATCACACTGGCCGGTCACACGATCGGGCTCGCCACCTGCTACGACGTCCGCTTCCCCGCCCTTTTCACCCATCTCGCCGGGCTCGGCGCCGAGCTGATCGTGTTGCCCTCGTCATGGGCGCCGGGCGAGGCGAAGCTGCACCAGTGGCGCACCCTGGTCACCGCCCGCGCCATGGACTCCACCTGCTTCGTGGTCGCGGTCGACCAGTCCGCGTCCCCGATCGCGGCGGAGGGACGCACACCCACCGGCATCGGCCACTCCCTGGTGGTCGATCCCTTGGGCACGGTGCTGCTCGAGCTCGGCCACGCCGACGAGCTCGCCGTGGTCGACCTCGACCTGACCTCGGTCGCACCTATCCGGGAGCGGTTGCCCGTCTTGCGGCACGCCGTCCGGCTGCCCTGACCCGTCCGGGCGCCACCGGGTTCGGGGCCGACTCGCGGGGGTGCCCACGGTCCCGGTAAGCTGGTCAACGGTTCCCCGCGCGGCGGTACCTCGCCCAACTCCCCCAGGGTCGGAAGACAGCAAGGGTAAGTGAGCTCTATCGGGTGCGCGGGGGCCGCTGCATTTCCGGCCTCGGCATCGGAATTGTCACCGGCTACCCGTAAGGTTCACCCCGTGGACGAGCGCGACGAAGACCTGTTCGACGAAGAGCCGCTGGAGCTCTTCGAACAGGACGGGCCCGACCTGTTCGGTCAGGACGGCCCCGATCTCTTCGGCGGCGAGGTCGACGACTCCCCTGCCGTGGAAGACCTTCCCGCCGACGGCGACGAGCCGTCCGCAGGTGCGGGCGTGCACCGGCGATCGGAGGAGGAGGTCACCGCGTCCTTGATGGAGGCGGTGGACGCGCTGCGTGAGCCGGTCACCCAGATCACCCGTCCCGAGACCCCGCTCGCGCTGTATCGCCGCTACCGGCCAGACACCTTCGCCGAAGTGATCGGCCAAGAACACGTCACCGAACCGCTACAGCGGGCCCTGGTGAACAACCGGGTCAACCACGCCTACCTGTTCTCGGGGCCCCGCGGGTGCGGAAAGACCACCTCTGCCCGCATCCTCGCTCGTTGCCTGAACTGCGCCGAGGGCCCCACGCCGACGCCGTGCGGTAAGTGCCAGTCCTGCCGTGACCTCGCCCGGGGCGGACCCGGCAGCATCGACGTGATCGAGATCGACGCGGCGTCCCACGGTGGGGTCGACGACGCCCGTGATCTGCGCGAGCGGGCCTTCTTCTCCCCGGTGCACAGCCGCTACAAGATCTACATCATCGATGAGGCGCACATGGTGACGCCGCAGGGCTTCAATGCTCTGCTCAAAGTGGTGGAAGAGCCGCCGCCGCACGTCCGGTTCGTCTTCGCCACCACCGAGCCCGACAAGGTGCTCGGCACGATCCGTTCGCGCACCCATCACTATCCGTTCCGCCTGGTGCCGCCGAAGACCCTGTCGGCCTACCTCGCCACGCTGTGCGAAGCCGAAGGGATCGCCGTCGAGCCGGCCGTGCTGCCGTTGGTCGTGCGCGCGGGGGCGGGCTCCGTACGTGACTCGCTGTCGGTGCTCGACCAACTGCTGGGCGGAGCCGGCGCGGACGGGGTCAGCTACGCGCAGGCCACCGCGTTGCTCGGCTACACCCCCGACACGCTGCTCGACGAGATCGTGGACGCCTTCGCGGCCGGCGACGCCCGCGGGGTGTTCGCCGCCGTCGACAAGGTGATCGAGGTCGGCCAGGATCCGCGCCGCTTCGCCGAGGACCTGCTGCGCCGGCTGCGCGACCTGATCATCGTCGCGGCCGTCCCCGAAGCGCTCAGCAGCGGCTTGGTGGACGTCGCCGGCGACCAAGCCGAGCGGCTCGCCGCCCAGGCCACCGCGCTCGGTCCGGGCGAGCTCACCCGCGCAGCCGAGGTGATCGCCGTCGGCCTCACCGAGATGCGCGGCACCACCGCTCCGCGGCTGCACCTGGAACTGATGTGTGCCCGCGTCCTGCTGCCCGGCGCCGATGTCGACGGACGCGGCGTCCACGCTCGTCTCGACCGCATCGAGCGTCGACTCAGCATGGGTGCCGGGCCGGTCCCCGCGGAGTCCGCCCCGGTTCGAGTGGTCGAGCCTGTCGAGACCCCCGCTCCCGAACCGGTCGCTGAGCAACCGGCGAGCAACCGGCCGGCGTCTCGAGAGGCGAAGGCCTCCGCACCCGCCGCGCCGCCGCCGTGGGAAGAGACCGTCGAGTCCCCCGCTCCGGAGGCGCCACCGTGGGACGAGCCCACTCCGGTCGCCGAGCGCGTCGAGCCTCCTGTGGTTGCGCCGGCTGCACAGGAAGCGGTCGCTGCACCGGTGCCCCCTGTCCCGACCGGCTCCACCACCGAAGCGTCCGCCCCGTCCGGCCTGGGCACGGCCGACGTGCGTCGGTTCTGGCCACAGATCCTGGAGAATGTGAAGAACCGACGGCGCTTCACCTGGATCCTGCTCAGCCAGAACTCTCAGGTGATCGAGGTGCGTGACGGCGTCCTCACTCTTGGGCTGTCCAACGCGGGCGCACGCGACAGCTTCGGCCGCGGCGGGAGCCCTGACGTGCTGCGCGAGGCGATCCTCGAGGTGCTCGGCGCCGCCTTGCAGATCAACCCGATCGTGGATGCTGCGGCCGATGCCCCGCCTCAGCGCAGCGCCACCCCGCCACCGAGCTCGCCGGCAAGCCCACCGCGATCAGCGGCGGCCGAGGCGGCTCGGGCCAACTTGCGCCCGATGCGATCCCAGGCCACGCCACCCGAACCCGAACCGGAGGCTGAGCCCAGTCGCGACGACGCCGTAGTGGCAGAGGACGCCGCGTCCGCGGACGAACTGATGATGAAGCACCTCGGCGCGGAACTCATCGCCGAGGACGAGGACTGAGTCCACCCCCAGCCAACTACGATGATCAGCCTGCACAACTGAGGAGCACACGATGTTCGATCCCGGCAGCATTGACCTGCAAGGCCTGATGGCCCAGGCCCAGGCGATGCAGGACCAGCTGGAGCAGGCCCAAGCCGCGCTCGCGGCGAGGACCGTGACCGGCACGGCCGGCGGAGACCTGGTCGAGGCCACCCTGACCGGGACCGGTGAGTTGGTTGGCCTGGTGATCAAGCCCGAAGCCTGCGACCCCACTGACACCGAGACGCTCGCCGACCTGATCGTCGCCGCCGTCCGCGACGCCAACAATCAGGCCATGGCGCTGGCCCAGGCCACCATGCCGCCGCTGCCCGAGCTGGACCTGTAGGTGTACGAAGGCCCGATCCAGGACCTGATCGACGAGTTGGGCAGACTGCCCGGGATCGGTCCGAAGGGAGCCCAGCGGATCGCGTTCCACATCCTGGCCACCGACAAGGCCGATGTGGAACGCCTCGCGGCGACCCTGCGCGAGGTCACCGAGAAAGTCCGGTTCTGCGAGATCTGCTTCAACATCTCCGAGGAGGAGACCTGTCGGGTCTGTCGCGATCCGCGCCGGGACCGCACCGCGATCTGCGTGGTCGAGGAGTCCAAGGACGTGATGGCGATCGAGCGGACGCACGAGTTCCGGGGGCTCTACCACGTGCTCGGCGGCGCGATCAGCCCGATCGACAATGTCGGCCCGGCCGACCTACGGATCAGCGAGCTGTGCAAGCGGCTCGCCGACGGGACGGTGACAGAGGTTATCCTGGCTACCGACCCCAACCTGGAAGGCGAGGCCACCGCCACGTTCATCTCCCGGCTGTTGATCCCGATGGGCGTGACCGTTTCGCGGCTCGCCAGCGGACTGCCGGTGGGTGGCGACCTCGAGTACGCCGACGAAGTGACTCTCGGTCGTGCTTTCCAGGGCCGCCGTCCGTTGACCGCCTAGAACCGAGCAGATGACCACCAGCGCCACCACTGACCGAACCACCTTCCCTGCCCTCACCCGTCCGATTCGGCTCATCGCCAGCGACATCGACGGCACCCTGCTCGACTCTCGCGAGCTGATCAGCCCGCGAACCCGCAAGGCGATCGCCAGCGCGGTCAAGGCGGGCCTGTGGATGGTTGCTGCGACGGGGCGCCAGATCACCCAGATCCCCGAGGCGCTCAGCACCGGTGAACTCACCCACGTGGTCGGCAGCAACGGCGCCATCGGCATCGAGGTGGCCAGCGGAGATCTGCTCTTCGAGGAGTTCCTCGACCCGGCCGTGTCCGCCGAGATCGTGGCCCACCTGACCTCGGAACTGGAGGGAGTGCGCTTCTCGGCGGTTCGTGACCGCGGCCGTCGGCATGCCGCCGAACCCGGCTACCTCGACCTGCTCTCACCGCGCGAGCTCACCTTCTGGCGGGTCGAGACCGAGAGCCTCGCCGACCTGGTCGCAACGCCGACGCTCAAGCTCACCGCCCGCCATCCCGAGCTCAGCGCCGATGATCTCCTCGACATCCTGGACGGGTCCGGCCTGGACGGCTTCCACGCCACCACGTCCGGCGCGCCGTTCCTGGAGATCGCCGGAGCCGGCGTCACCAAGGCAAGCGGTATCACCCGTCTGTGCGAGCACCTCGGGGTGGAGCGCGCCGAGGTGCTTTCCGCCGGAGACGCGAAGAACGACGTCGAACTGATCGGCTGGGCCGGTGTGGGTGTGGCCATGGGCAACGCCGTGCCCGAGGCGCAGGCGGTCGCCACCTGGGTCACCGCCTCCAACGATCAGGACGGCGTGGCACTGGCGATCGAACACGTCCTGGCCGGACAGGAGAACTGATGAGCGAGACAGAGACCTTCCGCACCGCCGCCCCGAACACCCCGGACGCGGCGCCGTCCAGCGGGGACCCGGCACTGACCGACTGGGCCGCAGCCGGCGCAGCTCGGGCGCTGGCCGAGTTCGGCGATCCCGCCGGCCACGGACGGGCCCTGGCCGCGCTCGCGGCTGCGCACGCGTGGGCCGCCGGGGACGGGGACGTGGACGACTGCCGGGACGCGGCCTTCGAAGCTCAGCTCGCCGCCCGGGATGCTCAGGACGACGGGTACCGGGCGTTGGCCACCGCCTACCGGGCCGCCGCCAACGCCGCGGCGAGCGTCGACGACGCCTCGCTGGCCAGGGAGGCCGCCGACCTCGCCGTCGAGGCGATCACGCTGAACAGCGCCCCCTGCGAGCAGGATTTCGCGTCCGGCTTCGAGCGGCGCCGCCAGTGGGACGAGCTGCCGGAGACCCTGCGTCCGGCGGTGTTCAGCGCGGAGCCACCCGAACCGGCTCCGGCGTCGTGCGCCATCGTCGTGGACTGACCCGAACTCGGTTCACCCATGCGGTGACTCATCTCCGCCGACCCCGCGGGGCCGGGCTGGCCGCCTCCGCCCGGCTGTGGTACGGCTTTCGGGTATTCACAGCCTCGCCACAGCAAGCGGACGCATAGTGGTGCAACGAGGTTCATCAAGGAGGTTCAGATGCGTCACTTCCCGGGCCCAGGGGGCGGCATGTACGGCGGCGGAAGCCTGCTGTGGGGTTTCTTGGGCTTCATCGGCACCTTGGTGGTGCTCACCCTGATCGCCGTCTTCGTCATCTTCGTGGTCAAGAAGGCCAAGCGGAACAAGTTCGGCCCTGGCGGCCCCGGTCCGATGGGCATGCACCATCGTCCGATGCCCCCAGCTCTGCAGATCCTGGACGAACGGCTCGCCCGCGGCGAGATCGAGGTCGAGGACTATATGACTCGCAAGGCCGCCCTGCTCGGTGGCGGCGGCCCGGCAACGAATGAGTGGACGCCCCCGGCGCCCACCCCGGCCCAGCCCGAACCCGCTCAACCCGAGCGCGAAGGCGAATCCGCAGGCTGAGCGGTCGACTGATCCGAAGCTGGCGGAGAGCGCCACCTCCTCGCCGCCGCCACCTCGGCGTTGGACCCGGACGGGCTGAACCGTCCGGGTCCTGTTCTGCCCGGCCCACTCTGGGGACGGTTCCGGACTCGGTCCNNGGACCGAGTCCGGAACCGTCCCCAGGTCGTCGGGCGACACGCGCTTGGTGCCGGGGATCGGCCCGCGTAAGCTGAGCGGGTCCGCAAGGCACTGATGGGGCCATCACCCCGGAGCTGCCGGAAGAACAGAGCACCGAGCTCCCACTAGAACCGGCCGCGGCGAGCAAGAGCGGGACGTCATCGACGTCCAAGAAGGGTGGTACCGCGGGGTTCGCCTCGTCCCTTCGTCCGCAACACCGACGAAGGGCACCCGATGACCACCGACTCCCATCCGCGTCCGCTGTATCGCGCCGTCCCCGCGATGCTCGACCTGCCCGCGATGGAGCACGAGATCCTCGACTTCTGGACGGCCAACGACACCTTCACCGCCTCGCTCGCCCGCACCGAGGGCGGTCGCCAGTGGACGTTCTACGAGGGTCCCCCGACCGCGAACGGAATGCCCGGCACCCACCACATCGAAGCCCGGGTGTTCAAGGATGTGTTCCCGCGGTTCAAGACCATGCAGGGGTTCCACGTCGATCGCAAGGCAGGCTGGGACTGCCACGGGCTGCCCGTCGAACTCGCTGTTGAGAAGGAGCTCGGCTTCAACGGCAAGCCCGACATCGAGGCCTACGGAGTCGAGGCGTTCAACGCCAAGTGCCGCGAGTCGGTCAGCCGGCACGTGGACGCCTTCACCGAACTCACCCACCGGATGGGGTACTGGGTCAACCTCGACCAGGCGTACTGGACGATGGATCCTGCCTTCGTCGAGTCGGTGTGGTGGGCGCTGAAGCAGATCCACTCCAAGGGCTTGCTCGTCGAGGACTACCGGGTGGCGCCCTACTGCCCCCGCTGCGGCACCACGCTGAGCGATCACGAGCTCGCGCAGGGCTACGAGGACGTCAAGGAGGACTCGGTCTACGTCCGGTTCCCGCTCACCTCGGGCCCGCTGGCCGGCAAGGCGTCCCTGCTTGTGTGGACCACAACCCCGTGGACGCTGGTCAGCAACACCGCCGCGGCCGTCCACCCCGACGTCACCTACGTGGTCGCGACGAAGAACGAGCCGGGCGGAGAATCCCTCGTCCTTGCCGAGGCGCTGGCCGAGCAGGTGCTGGGCGAAGGCTGGGCACTCGGCCAGACCTTCACCGGTGCGGAGATGGAGTTCTGGAGCTACGCCCGCCCGCTCGATCTGGTCGAGTTCCCGGACGTGGTCGGCGGCACCCATCAGGTGCTGCTGGCCGACTTCGTGACCACCGAGGACGGCACCGGCATCGTCCACGAGGCGCCGGCCTTCGGCGAGGTCGACCTCGAGCTGTGCCGCGCCTACGGACTGCCCCTGGTCAACCCGGTGCGGGCGGACGGCACCTTCGAGGACGACCTGGATCTGGTCGGCGGGCTGTTCTTCAAGACCGCGGACGCGGTGATCATCGAGAACCTGGTCAACCGCGGCCTGATGTTCCGGGTGCAGCCCTACGAGCACTCCTACCCGCATTGCTGGCGCTGCCACACCCCGCTGCTGTACTACGCCCAGCCGTCCTGGTACATCCGCACCACCCAGGTCAAGGATGCGCTGCTGCGCGAGAACAAGGGCACCAACTGGTACCCCGAGCACATCAAGTGGGGCCGCTACGGCGACTGGCTGAACAACAACATCGACTGGGCGCTGTCCCGCTCGCGCTACTGGGGCACGCCACTGCCGATCTGGCGGTGCCCGTCCGGTCACCAGACCTGCGTTGGTTCGCGCGCGGAGCTGTCCGAGCTGACCGGACGCGACTACTCCGATCTCGACCCGCACCGTCCCTTCGTCGACGACGTGACCTTCGCCTGCCCGAGCTGCCAGCAGACCGCGCAGCGGGTTCCGGAGGTGATCGACGCCTGGTTCGACAGCGGCTCGATGCCCTTCGCCCAGTGGGGCTACCCGTGGGTCGAGGGTTCGGCGGAGCAGTTCGCCCCCGCCTACCCGGCCGACTTCATCTGCGAGGCGATCGACCAGACCCGTGGCTGGTTCTACTCGCTGATGGCCGTCGGCACGCTGGTGTTCGACCAGTCGTCGTACAAGAACGTGCTCTGCCTGGGCCACATCCTGGCCGAGGACGGACGCAAGATGAGCAAGCATCTGGGCAACATCTTGGAGCCGATTCCGCTGATGGATAAGCACGGAGCGGACGCGGTGCGCTGGTTCATGGCTGCCGGCGGCTCGCCCTGGGCGTCCCGGCGGGTGGGCCACCAGACCATCCAGGAGACCGTCCGCAAGGTGCTGATGACCTTCCTGAACACGGTCGCCTTCCAGAGCCTGTACGCGCGGGCGAACAACTGGTCGCCGGCCCAGGTGGGGGACGGTTCCGAACTCGGTCCGCGGACCGAGTTCGGAACCGTCCCCAATCCGGTCCACGTGCTCGACCGGTGGCTGGTCAGCGCCCGCAACGAGTTGGTTCGCCAGGTCACCGAGGCGCTGGAGGACTTCGACACCCAGCGTGCCGGCGCCCTGCTGGCGAGCTTCGTCGACGACCTGTCCAACTGGTACGTGCGCCGTTCCCGTCGCCGCTTCTGGGACGGGGACGCCGGAGCGCTGCAGACCCTGCACGACACCATCCACGTCGTGACCCGGCTGATGGCGCCGCTGACCCCGTTCCTCACCGAGCGGGTCTGGCAGGACCTGGTGGTCAGCACCGACCCGGACGCCCCGGCATCGGTGCACCTGGCCGACTGGCCGGTGGCCGACGAAGCCGTGATCGACGAGCGCCTCGACGACGCCATGCAGCTGGCCCGCCGGATCGTGGAACTCGGCCGCTCGGCGCGGTCGGAGGCAAAGGTGAAGACCCGCCAGCCGCTGGGCCGGGCCCTGATCCCCTCCAGCGCGTTCGGCGTGCTCGAGGAGGACCTGCGCGCCGAGATCATGGCCGAGCTGAACGTCGAGCGGGTGGAGTCGTTCGCGTCCGCCGGTGACCTGGTCGACCACTCGGCCAAGGGCAACTTCCGGGCTCTCGGCAAGCGTTTCGGCAAGCAGACTCCGTTGGTCGCCGGCGCGATCGCCTCGGCCGACGCCGCCGTGCTCGCTGCCGACCTGGCGACCCACGGCAAGGCGTACGTGCTGGTCACCGATCTCGGCGAGGTGGAGGTGAGCCCCGAGGAGGTGATCATCTCCGAGCGTCCACGCGAGGGCTGGTCGGTGGTGAACGAGCAGGGCGAGACGGTGGCGCTCGACCTCGAGCTCACCCCCGAGCTGGTCCAGGCCGGCGTCGCCCGCGAGTTCATCCGGGCGGTGCAGGAGGCGCGCAAGTCCTCCGGCTTCGAGGTGTCGGACCGGATCCGGCTCGCCTGGGCGGCGTCCGATCCGAACACGGCCGCGGCGCTGCGCACCCACTCCGCATTGATCGGGGACGAGGTGCTTGCCGTCGAGGTGAACGAGGCGGAGCCCGCCGAGGCGTGGTTCGCCGACGAGGACCTGGGCTTCCGGTTCGCCCTCAGCCGGGTCGAGCGGTCCTGATGCCCAGCGCACCGCGACCGGTCGTCTTCCTGCACTCGGCGGGGTTCACCCCGCAGATGTGGCAGGCGCAGGTCGAAGCGATCGGTGCGGCCGAGGCACAACGGCAGGTGATCGCGCCGTGGCTCGCCGGGCTGCGGCCGGGACGGCCCGGCGAGCTCTCCTTGAGTCTCGCCGCGGCGGAGGTGACCGCCACCTTGGATCGGTACGGCATGGAGCGGGCGTGGCTGGTCGGCCACCAGCTCGGCGCGATGGTGGGACTGCAGGTGGCGGCGACCGAGCCCGACCGGGTGGCCGGACTGGTGTTGTCCGGCGCGTTCGCCGCGCCGGGCAAACTCGCCTTGCGACTGCAGAAGTCGCTGATCCGGATGATGCCGAACCGAGCGCTGGCGGACAGCGGGGCCACCAAGGACGACCTCATCCGCGCGCTCGAACTGATGGCCACCGCCGACATCGGCGCTCGCTTGCGGCAGATCGCCGTCCCGGTTCTGGTCATCGCCGGCACCGCAGACCCGAGCCGGGCCGCGGCGCGACAGCTGGCCGCGCAGCTGCCGGACGCGCGCATCACGGAGCTGGACGGTGCGGGGGCGAACCCCAGCCTGGACGCTCCCGAGGACTACAACGCTCTGCTGGTCGGGTTCCTGTCCGAGCACGGCTGAGTTCGGACGCCGTGGACGGCGGCCCTGGGGTGAGCCGGCTGGGGCTTAGGGTGTGCGCGTGCCCGAACGTCCACCGTCGCCCGCCGTCGATCCGCGGGGCTTGGCGTTCGCCTTCGCCGCCTACTTCCTGTGGGGATCGTTCCCGCTGTACTTCGAGGCGCTCTCCGCGGCCGGTCCGTTCGAGATCATCGGCCACCGAGTGCTGTGGACGTTCGTGTTCTGCCTGGGCGGCGTCCTCGTGTGGCGGGAGTGGACGCACCTGCGCGAGATTCTCGCCGACCGCCGGCTGTTCTGGGGGCTGACCGGCGCCGGCGTCCTGGTCACGCTGAACTGGTCGATCTACGTCTGGGGCGTGCTGAACAATCATGTGGTCGACGCGGCATTGGGCTACTTCATCAATCCGCTGGTCACGGTGACGCTCGCGGTGGTCGTACTGCACGAGCGGCTGCGGACGGCCCAGAAGGTGGCCGTCGGCGTCGGAACGGTCGCGGTCGTGGTGATCGCGCTCGGCTACGGGCAGATCCCGTGGGTCGCCCTCTCGCTGGCGGCCAGCTTCGGTCTGTACGGGCTGGTCAAGAAGCAGGTGGGCGGACGGGTGTCGCCGCTGGTCGGGCTGACCGTCGAGACCACCGTCCTGGCCCCGCTGGCGCTGGTGTTCCTGGTCTGGCTGCAGGCGTCCGGAGCGAGCAACTACCTTGCCCACGGTCCTGGGGTCACCATCGGCCTCAGCCTGGCCGGCGTGGTCACGGCGATCCCACTGCTGCTGTTCGCCGCGGCCTCCGCCCGGATTCCGTTGAGCATGATGGGCCTGGTTCAGTACCTCACGCCGGTGATCCAGTTCTCGATCGGCGTCTGGGTGAACCATGAGGTGATGCCCGCGCCGCGCTGGATCGGCTTCGGCCTGGTCTGGGTCGCTCTGGTCGTGCTCACGGTGGACAGCCTGCGCCACGCCCGCCGTCCGGCCGAGTTGGTCGGCGATCCCGAAGTGATGAACTAGCGCCCGCGCCGCCACCTGAACCAAAAGGGGACAGGTACTTTTCGGTTCGCGCCCTGAACCGAAAGGTACCTGTCCCCTTTTGGTTCAGGTGGGCGGGGTCAAGCCTGCGGCGCGGCGATGTTGACCATCCACTCCAGGCCGAACTTGTCCGTCACCAGACCGTACTGGTCGCCCCAGATCTGCTTCTCCAGCGGCATGCTCACCGTGCCGTCCGCGGCGAGCCGCGCGAACCACGTCTGCAAGGTGTCGGCAGCATCGCCGACAAGCGAGAGGTACACCCGCGTCCCACCCCAGGTCGCCTCGGCGCCGGGCATGGCGTCCGAAGCCATCACCGTGAACTGATCGGTGATCAGTTGGGCATGCATCACCCCATCGGGCGGCATGCCCTCCATACCGAACTCCGCGAACGTGTTCACGCTCAGCTCGCCGCCGAACACGTCCTGGTAGTAGGTCATCGCCTCCCGGGTCTTGCCCGATGGAAAGTTGAGATAGGGAACCAGCGACACCGACATGGTCGACTCCGATGTTTACGTTGTTCACATTCGGTCGACACGACCGTACGCTGGCCCCGTGGAGGCGGGAAATACGCGCAGTTACCACCACGGCGACCTGGACGCAGCACTCGTCGCCGCGGGCTACGAGCTGGCTCGCGCTGGAGGTGCGGACGCGGTGACACTGCGTGCGACGACCCGGCGCGCCGGCGTCTCGCCCGCAGCGGCATACCGCCACTTCTCTTCCCACGAGGACCTCCAACTGGCGGTCGGCGCGCGGGCGATGGCCGACCTGGCCCGCTCGATCGAGGTCCACCAGGCCGACGCCACCGATCCCGATCCCGCCGTCCGGGCCCGGCAGCGTCTGATCGCCGTGGGCGAGGGCTACATCGGGTTCGCCCTGGACTCGCCGGGAGCCTTCGACATCGCGATGTTCGGGCTGTTCACGATGGAGCACGCCTTCGCTCCCGAGACGATGGGGGATACCGGACGCACGCCGTTCCAGCTGCTCACGGACGCGATCGCCGATCTGGTCGCGGTAGGCCTGCTCGCCGCCGAGCGCGCCGAACCGGCTGCGATCACCTGCTGGTCGACCGTCCACGGCTTCGCCACTCTCGCCACGAGCGGCCCGCTGCGCACGCACCCTCGTCCTGAACTGGACGCACTCGGCGCTCGCATCGTCCGCGGCCTCACCGACGCCCTGCTCCGCTGACCGGCCACGACGGGGGACGGTTCCGCACCGTCCGCGCCTATGAGTATCGGGGAGCTGCCTCGGCTACCAGCCGAGTTCGCTGGGATAGTCGACGACGGGCGGCTCCTCGGCTGCGGCAGCGAAAGCGGAGAACGCGCCAAGGGCGTCCAGCAGCTCCCGCCGGTGCTGCTCCGGCATCGCCGTGACGATCGCCTCGATCGCGCCCCGACGGCGACGGGTCACCTGCTCGACCAGCTCACGACCGGCTCCGGTGAGGCTGACCATAACCTCGCGACGATCGCGCGCGGCCGGTGCGCGCTGCACCAGCCCGGCCGACTCCAGTCGATCGACCGATCTCAGCGCCGTGGACGGGCCGACGCCGAGCCGCTCGGCCAACTCGACCATCCGGCTGTCGCCGCGGGTGGAGAGCACCACCAGAGTGCGGAACTGTGCCGGAGTCACCCCAATGTCGGCCAGGGAGCGCGCCGACACACCCACCAGGACGCGCGAGGCGGTCAGAATCCCGTTGATGATCTCGTCCAGGCTCGCACCATCGGGAGCGTCGGACGGTCGGGAATTTCGTTGCATAAGGCAATCATTGCATAATGCAATTGTGTCCCGTGCATCCACGAACCGCCGCCGCCCGCTCTGGCCGCTGCCTCTTGACCGCCAGACGTGGGTCTCTCTCGGAGTCGGCCTGCGCTCGAGCCACTGGGGTCAGATCACCCTGGCCATGCTGATCGGTGCCGGTTCGGCACTCTTCGCCGTGCTCTTCCGCTGGCTGATCGCGAGCTTCACCTGGTTGTTCACCGGGCACGCCGACTACGCGGCGGTCCCCGGCGCGGGCAACCCGAACCTCCCCTGGCTGGGCATCTGGTTCGTCGTGCTCGCCCCCGTCGTCGCCGGCCTGCTCTACGGGCCGCTCGTGCAGGCCTTCGCTCGCGAGGCGCGCGGACACGGCGTCCCCGAGGTCATGTACGCCGTCTCGCAGCAAGGTGGACGGATCCGTCCGCAGGTCGCCGTGGTCAAGGCGCTGGCGTCCGCCCTGTGCATCGGCGGCGGCGGCTCGGTCGGACGCGAGGGCCCGATCGTCCAGATCGGCTCCGCCCTGGGGTCCACGCTCGGACGCGTCGTGCACGCCTCGGAGTCGCGGTTGCGCGTCCTGGTGACCTGTGGCGCTGCGGCCGGGATCTCCGCGACCTTCAATGCGCCGATCGCCGGAGTGTTCTTCGCGCTCGAGCTGATTCTGCTCGACTTCACCGCCAACGCGTTCGGGCTGGTCGTGATCGCCTCGGTGACCTCCAGCGTGATCGGACGTGCGATCCTCGGCGACGCGCCCTTCCTCACCCTGCCCGCGTTCAGCGTGACCAGCCCGATGGAGTACCTGCTTTACGCCGTGCTCGGCGTCGTGGCCGGCGCGGTGGGCGTCGGCTTCAGCAAGACCCTGTACGCCATCGAAGACCTCTGCGATCACCTCGGGCGCTGGCCGGAGTGGCTGCGTCCGGCGGTCGGCGGCATCGTGCTGGGCCTGCTGCTGCTCGTACTGCCGCAGATGTACGGCGTGGGCTATCCCGTGATCGGCGAGGCCATGAACGGCAGCTACACGATCGGCTTCTTGATCATCCTCCTGGTCGGGAAGATGGTCGCCACCTCCCTCACCATCGGCATCGGCGGTTCCGGCGGCGTGTTCGCGCCCAGCCTGTTCATCGGTGCCGCGCTGGGCAGCGCGTTCGGCATGGTGGCTGCCTATCTGTTGCCCGGACAGGTCGCCCCGATCGGCGCCTACGGCCTGATCGGCATGGGCGCGGTATTCGCCGGTGCAGCCAGGGCGCCGATCACCGCCGTGCTGATGATGTTCGAGCTCACCGGGGAGTACTCGATCATCCTGCCGTTGATGGCCGCGATCGTGCTCGCCACCAGCATCAGTCATGCGCTCAGCCCCGACACGATCTACACCCTGAAGCTGCGCCGCCGCGGCATCGACCTGACCGCGCCGGGGACGCCGTCCCGCGCACGGGTGCCGCTGGCTCGCGTGATGCGCCCGCTCCCGGCCGGGGTGGACGCTCGGACGCCGCTGCCGAAGGCCGCCGACCAGCTCTCGCACACGCCCTACGGTGTGCTGCCGGTCACGAACGTGGACGGAGGCTTCCTCGGCATCCTCACCGCCCGAGCCGTCGCCGAGGCCCTCGCCGCCGGGGAGGACACCACGCAGAAAGCGGCGATCATGACCGAGTTCCCGGCGACGGTCACCGACACCGACACCGTGGAAGACGCGATCCGTGCCCTGAACCTGAGCGGGTGCGGCGGCATCCCCGTGTTCGGAGCGTCCGGATCGCCGGTGGGCTGGGTGACCTACCGGGACGCGCTGCGCACGGTGAGCGCGGACGCGTCGCCGTCGGCACCCACGACTGTCACCGACCCAGCTGGCTGAGCACCTCGGCCATCACCTGCTGCACGGCCAGGGTGTCGTCCAGCGGCATCACGGGGCTCTCGGTCAGCCCTGCGGCGAGGCATTCGCCCACGTGGGCGAACTCGTAGCTGTAGCCGGCACCGCGCTTCGGGAAGGACAACTCCTGCGGCGGTTCGCCGAGCAGGTGCACCGACAGCTCTTCGGCTCGGTGGAAGCGCGGCTTGACCTCCACCCAGCCTTTCGTCCCCGCGACCACCTGGCGGCCGGGCCCGGGCGCGGTGAAGCCGATCGCCTGGGTGGAGTAGCGCCCGTCCGGCCACCCGAGCAGAATCCCCGCCTCACCCTCGACGCCGTTGGGAAACACGCCGCCGACCGCGTGGACCAGTTCGGGCGTGCCGAGGAATTGCTGGGCAAAGGAGATCACGTAGACGCCGAGATCGAGCACCGCTCCCCCGCCGAGCGCCGGGTTGAACAGCCGGTCGGACGGGTCGAACTCACGGAAGGCGAGCAGGTCGCCGTAGACCGAACGCACCTCACCGAGCGCACCGGAGGCGACCAGCTCGCGCAGATGCGCGACGGCGGGCAGGAACCGCGTCCACATCGCCTCCATGCAGAACACGCCGCGTCGTCGGGCGGCCGCGATGACGGCCTCGGTGTCGGCGACGGTGGTCGTGAACGACTTCTCGACCAGCAGTGCCTTGCCCGCCTCGATCGCCGACAGCGCCAGCTCGGTGTGCTGGCCGTGCGGGGTGGCGAGGTAGATCGCGTCCACGTCGCTGCCGAACAACTCGGCGTAGCTGCCGTATGCCTGTGGGACGCCGAACCGTTCGGCGAACACCTGCGCCCGGTCTGCTGACCGCGATCCGACCGCAACCAGCTCCGCGTCCGGCACGAACGCGAACTCCGCGGCCACGGTCGCGGCGATCCGTCCCGGCCCGGCGATCCCCCAGCGGACGGTCAACGCAACTCCTCCGGCCGGCTGCTCGCCTCGAACTCGGCGCGCGCCTTGCGGCGACGGTCCAACTCGGCGACGACGGCCCCGAGCACACCGCTGGCCACGATGGCGATCACGATGTTGGATACCCAGCCGCCGATCCCCATCAGCGCGAGCCCGATCATCACCACCCACGGGAGCCCGCTGAGCACCTTCAGCGTCGATTCCAGGACCGAGGGAGGTGGCACCGGGACCGGCCGCGGCGCGACCGGCGCCAGCTCCTGACCGGGCGAGGCCGCAGCGCCGGTCTCTTGCAGGGGGTCGAAACCCGGCTGCTCCCAGTGCCGTTCGGACTCGCCCGCGGCCGCCGTGTCGCTCACCGGATCATCGTAGGACGCTCAGCGCAGGTCGGCACCCGGCCCGCTGGACGGAACGCTCCGCAGCACCAAGCGCCGGCTCCTGAGCTCCCAGACCCGCCGGCGCAGGATCGCGCTGACCACGATCGCAAGGGCGAACAGCGGAAGCCAGTGGCCCGAGACGATCCCCAGCACGAGCGCGACCGGCCAGACCAGACGCCGAATCGTGCGCAGCGTGGCCTCTTCTTGAGTGGGCGGTGTGGCAAGGACCTGCGACGCACCGGCGAGCGGAGAGAAGACGGGGAGAACCTCACCGCTCACCGGCGGCGGAACCACGGGTTCGGAGAAGGTCGGCTGTTCCCAGTTCTGCTCGGACGGGCTGTAGGTCATGCCAACAACGGTAGGTCGGCGATCAACGATCGCCCATCAGGTGAGTCCAGGATCCTTCCCTGGCCCCACATCTGGCACAGTGGTCCGGTGCGGGTGGTTCAGAAGTTCGGCGGCTCCTCCGTAGCGGACGCCGAGAGTATCAAGCGGGTGGCGCGACGGATCGTCGCCACCCAGGCCGAGGGCAACGAGGTGGTCGTGGTCATCTCGGCGATGGGTGACACCACCGACGACCTGATGGACCTCGCCCTTCGGGTGTCCGCGCAGCCGCGTCCCCGCGAACTCGACATGCTGCTCACCGCCGGGGAGCGGATGAGCGCGGCCCTGCTCGCGATGGCGATCAACGACCTGGGCGCCACGGCCCGCTCGTTCACCGGCTCACAGGCCGGGGTGATCACCACCGGAACCCACGGAAACGCGCGCATCATCGACATCACGCCCGGCCGGATCGTCTCAGCCCTCGCCGAGGGCGACGTGGTGATCGTGGCCGGGTTCCAGGGCGTCTCCCAGACCACCAAGGACGTGACCACGCTCGGCCGCGGCGCGTCCGACACCACGGCAGTTGCGCTCGCCGCCGCACTGGACGCCGCCTACTGCGAGATCTACTCCGATGTGGACGGCGTGTTCACCGCCGATCCCCGGATCGTGCCGGGGGCACGGCAGATTCCGCAGATCGGCTACGAGGACATGCTCGAGCTCGCCGCCAACGGCGCCAAGATCCTGCACCTGCGCTGTGTGGAGTACGCACGCAGGGAGCGGGTGCCGGTGCACGTCCGCTCGTCCTTCTCGGACCGGCCGGGCACCTGGGTGAAGGACATCGACCACGAGGAGGGTGGCATGGAACAGCCACTGATCGAGGGCATCGCCCACGACCGGAGCGAGGCCAAGATCACGATCGTCGGCGTGCCCGACCGGGTGGGTGAGGCCGCGGACATCTTCACCGTGATCGCCGACGCCGACGTGAACATCGACATGATCGTGCAGAACGTCTCCCGCGAGCACGAGGAGGCCACCGACATCTCCTTCACCCTCGCCCAGGCGGACGGCCCGAAGGCGATCGCGGCGCTACAGGCCGCCCGGGAGCGGATCGGCTTCGTCGACGTGATCTTCGACGATCAGGTCGGCAAGGTGTCCGTGGTTGGGGTCGGGATGCGGTCCCACCCCGGTGTCACCGCGAAGTTCTTCCGGGCCCTGGCCGCCGCCGGGGTGAACATCGGGATGATCTCCACCTCCGAGATCCGGATCTCGGTGGTGGTCGACATCGAGGACGTCGAAGCGGCCGTCCGGGCAGGTCACACCGCCTTCGGCCTGGACGCCGAGGGCGAGGCGATCGTCTACGCCGGCACGGGACGCTGACCGCTCCTGTAGCGGGACGCCGGCGTCCGGCAGCGACGTCTCAGGAGGCGCTCAGACCCGTCCCGTAGACTCGGCGCGTGATCTTCAAGCGCGTCGGCGACTCCCGTCCCTACCCCGAGCACGGCTACGTGCAGAAGCAGTGGGCGGCGATCGCGCCGCAGCAGGTGCGGCTGGACGAGCTGGTCACGACGAAGCGCAATCTCGACCTGGATGCGTTACTGGAGGAGGACTCCACCTTCTACGGCGACCTTTTTGCCCACGTCGTGCGGTATCAGGACGAGCTTTACCTCGAGGACGGGCTGCATCGCGCGTTGCGAGCCGCGCTCCAGCAGCGCCAGACCATGCACGCCCGGGTTTTGGATCTCCAGTAGGCTTGACCGGGTGTCCGGCGTGTTTGTGAGGAGAGTCCAGGAGTGAATGCGCGCAAGGTGATCCGGGTGCTGAAGACCCCGGTGACGCTGCTGCTGCTCCTCGCCATCCTCGGTTACGGCGCCTATTGGGGCTACAAGCAGGTGACGCTGGACACTGCGAACCCCGAGGCCACCTGCGTCATGCAGGACGTGGGCAAGACGCTCACCGCAGACAAGATCTCCGTCCGCGTGTTCAACGGCGGCGACACGCCCCGCGCAGCCAACGACACCAGATACAAGCTACTGAGCTATGGCGACTACCACATCATCACCTGGAGAAACTCCGACCGCGAAGTGACGCAGGTGACGGTGATCGGCAATTCGGCCAACGATCCAGAGGTCAGGTTGGTGGCGCAGGCGTTCAACGCGCCCGTGGCCACCGAGGGCGATGGTCGGGCCGACCACGTCGTTGACGTAATCGTGCCGACCAAGTTCAGCGTGGTCACCAAGATGCCAACGAGCATTGCCGTGGACGGACCGGTGTGCCTGCCGGCGATTGACACCGCGACCGAGTCGGCCAGCCCGTCGCCGGACGAGAGCACGTCGCCAAGCCCGACCGGCTCGGCAACGAAGAAGAAGTAGACCTCAGGCCTCCGGCACCCAGCGAGCCAGGCGTCCGCCCTGGGAGATGCTGCGCAGTCGGCTCTCCACCTTGTGCCGGTCATTTCCGTTGGTCACGATCAGCAGGTCGTCGCCGGTGCGCACGATCTGGTCGGGCTTGGGCGTGAACGGCTCGTTCTCGCGGACGACCAGGGACACCACCGAGTTCTTCGGCAGCCGCAGCTCACGGATCGTGACGCCGTGCAGCCGGGAGCCCTCCGGGACGTGCACCTGCATCATGTCGGCCTTGATCGTGTCCAGCGGCGCGAACTCGATCGAGACCTCCGTCGCGTCCTCGCCCGTGGAGACCTTCAGCAGGCGAGCCACCCATGGCAGCGTGGGGGCCTGCAGCAGCGTGAACACGACCACGAAGACGAACACCATGTCGAACAGGCCGGCCGCGTTCGGGGCGCCCGCGGCCAGCGGCACCGTCGCCATGATGATCGGAACCGCGCCGCGCAGTCCCGCCCACGAGATGAAGGCCTGCTCCCGCCACGGGATGCGGAACCAGACCAGGCAGACGAACACCGACAGCGGCCTGGCCACGAACGTGAGGAAGGCGCCGGCCGAGATTCCGGCCAGGATCGTCGACCACGACTCCCGCTGCGGCTCGGCCAGCATGCCGAGCATCACGAACAGGCCGATCTGGGCGATCCAGCCGACCCCCTCGGCAAAGGATCGGGTCGCATGCCGGTGGGGCAACTCGCCGTTGCCGAGGACGACGGCGGTGACGTAGACGGCGGCAAAACCGGACAGGTTCAGCCAGCCACCCAAACCGTAGGCCATCACCGCCCAGCCGAGCCCAGCCAACGGGTACAACCCGGACGCCGGGAGCGCGATCCGACGCAGCGCCCGCACGCCGACCCAGCCCACGACGGCGCCGAGAAGCGCACCGCCGAGCAGTTCGAGCAGGATCGAGCCCGCGATGATCACCGGGCCCTCCTCCCCGGTGGTGCCGAGCGCCCAGTTCGTCGCGGTGGCGACCAGGAGCACGATCGGGGCGTCGTTGAGGCCTGACTCCGCCTCGATGATCGCCCGGATTCGGGCCGGAAGGGGCACCCGTCGGAGAACGGAGAAGACCGCGGCGGCGTCCGTGGGAGAGGTGATCGCACCCAGCAGCATGGCGGTCGGGAGATCGAGGCCCAGCACGAGATGCGCGAACGCCGCCACCGCGGCGATGGATACCCCGACGCCCACGGTCGCGAGCAGGATCGCCGCCGGAAGCGCGGACTTGATCTCGGACCAGCGCGTGGTGAACCCGCCCTCGCCGAGGATCAGCACGAGCGCGGCGAAACCCAGCGTGTGGGCGAGATTGGCGTCCTCGAAGTCGTAGACAAGGGCACTCAGCGCCACGCCGAGACCCAGGAAGAGGATCAGGGACGGCAGGCCCAGGCGAGCACCCAACCGGGCGGCGACAACGGCGATGAGCAGGACGACCGAACCAAGCAACAGAACCTGGTCCAGTTCCACGCGCCGCCTCCCTTTGCCCGGAGTCTAGTGAAACCGGCGGCGCTGACCCAGTTCATCCGTCCGCCTGAACCCTCGGATGGGCGCAGTGGCGGCGGTTCCGGTGCACCGGGGACGGAACCGAACCGTCCCCGGTGCTCGGAGGGATCAGCTGAACAACTCCCGGGCTCGACCTGCGACGACCACCGCGTCGAGGTCACCGCCGACCTGGGCGGTGACGGCTGCGGCCACGGCTCCTTCGACGAGCGGGCCGTCGACGAACTTCACATGGGCCAACTCGTCATCGTCGAGGAGGTCGAGGACCGACTCCACGGTCATGGTGGCCGACCCGAGGTCGGTCAGGATCGCGACGTCGTGACCGGCGGCACGCAGCTCGGTTACGGCGTCGTTGACCTTGTCGAACGAGGTACCGATGCGCCCGTCATCGGTGCCGCCGGCCGCCCTGATGGTCACGTCCTTCGCCATCTGGGCGGCCAGCTCCACCACCCCCTCGGCGAGTTGCACCGAATGGGAGACGATCACGAGAGCGACGTTCACTCCGCCTCCGCCGCGTCAGCGGCCGCGCCGAGGATGTACGCGGTCGAGGTCGCACCGGGGTCCTGGTGACCGATCGAACGCTCACCCAGGTAGGACGCGCGTCCCTTGGTGGCCTGCAGCGGGATGGTGGCCTCGGCTCCCTTCGCCGCGGCATCAGCCGCCGCACGCAGGGTCGCCGCCGGGCTCGCACCGCTCTCGGCTGCGGCCTTCGCCGCCTCCAGCGCCGGAGTCCAGGCGTCCACCATCGTCTTCTCGCCCGTGGTCGCCTTGCCGCGGGAGACGATGCCGTCCAGGGCGCCCTCAATCATCGCGACCACCCCTTGGGAGTCCAGGTCGCCGTCGGAGGACTTCGCCGCCCGCAGGAACGCCGTCCCGTAGAGCGGACCGGCCGCGCCGCCGACCTTGGACATCAGGGTGGACGCCACCAGCTTGAGCACGCCCTGGACGTCGGCGATGCCGCCCTCGTCCAGCTTGGCCACCACGGCCTTGAAGCCGCGGTCCATGTTCTCTCCGTGATCGCCGTCACCGATCGCCCGGTCGAGGTCGATCAGCTCCATGCGGTGTTCGGCGAGGACGACCTGGGTGTCGCGGATCCACGCTTCGGCCCAGGCCATGGACAGTGTGTCGCTCACGAGCCGCTACCTCACAGGCCCCGACGCAGGGCCGGAGTCAGCACGGGAGCGTCCCACAAGGCCGTCAGCTCGTCGTCCAGCTTCAGCACGGTGATCGAGCAGCCCTGCATCTCCAGCGAGGTGATGTAGTTGCCGACCAGCGACCGGGCGACCTCCAGCCCGGCGTCCTCGAGGACCTTGCGGGCGTGGTTGTAGACGATGTAGAGCTCGGCCTCGGGCGTGCCGCCCATGCCGTTCACGAACAGCAGCACCTTGCTGCCGGCCTCGGGCTTCATGTCCTCAAGGATCGGCGCGACCAGCATCTCGGTGATCTGATCGGCGGCGGCCATCGGGACGCGGTGCCGACCCGGCTCGCCATGGATGCCGATGCCGATCTCGATCTCGTCCTCGCCCAGGTCGAAGGAGGGCTTGCCTGCGTGCGGGACGGTGCAGGCGGTCAGCGCCATGCCCATCGAGCGGACGTTGTCGTTCACCCGGGTGGCGATCGCCAGGACGGAGTCCAGGTCGTCCCCACGCTCGGCGGCAGCGCCGGCGATCTTCTCGACCATGACCGTGCCACCGACGCCGCGGCGTCCTGCGGTCCAGGTGGAGTTCTCGACGGCCACGTCGTCGTTGACCACGATCGCCTTGACGGTGATGTCCTCCATCTCGGCCATCTCGGCTGCGGTCTCGAAGTTGAGCACGTCACCGGTGTAGTTCTTCACGATGTGCAGCACGCCGGCTCCACCGTCGACGGCCTTGGTCGCCTCGAGGATCGGATCGGGAGTGGGCGAGGTGAAGACGGCGCCCGGGACCGCGGCGTCGAGCATGCCCTTGCCGACGTAGCCGGCGTGCAGAGGCTCGTGGCCAGAACCGCCACCGGAGACCAAGCCGACCTTGCCCTTGACTGGCGCATCGGCTCGAACCACGTAGTCAGGATCGAAATGAACGGTCACCAGATCAGCATGCGCAGCCTGGAACCCGGACAGGGTCTCGGCCACGACGTTGGCCGGATCGTTGATCAGTTTCTTCACAGGGCTCTCCTTTGAGGCGCGTTGCGGGTGGGCACTGCCAACTCTGCCGTGTCCGCGGACGCGGCAAAAGAGGCGCCGCCACGCACTTTCGTGCACGGGAGGCGCGCTGGTTGAACGAGTGTGAGCGCAAACCCCTCGTCGGCAGGCCGACGGGCGCGTCAGAAGCGGGCGGCCCGGTGCGGAATCTGGCGAATCAGGCGGGGCCGCCGCCATAGCGAGCCACCAGATCGCGATTCTCCGCGGCGTAGCGATCGCGCAGCCGCACCTTCTCATCCTCACTGAGCAGGACCGGCCGTGGCGAGGTGGTGTTGTTGAAGGTCTTCTGCAGGAAGGTACGCACGGCATGCCGTTCGTCGGACGTTTCCAGCAGCGGGTTCATGGCCAGAGCGATCTCCAGGCCTCGCTGCGAGACCGAGATGTTGCGCATCGGCTGATAGTCGATCGTGGGGTTCACAGTGGGGTCGCAGGAACGGAGAAACGTCTCGATGAACCAGTTCTGGCCCCGCCCGATCTCGGCGAAATCGCGCACGATAACCCGATCCTCGCCAAAGGCTTCCACCAGTGCCGCCACGACCGGAACCCACGAGATCGATGTCACGTCGATCCCCGCGACCCACTCAGAGAACAGGGCCGTGCCTCCTTGATGGACGGTCTGGAGGTAGTAGCTCTCGAGATAGCCCTCCTGGGAACGGATGTAGTACACGATCCGGGGCTGCAGATCGCCCACGCTCGCGGCCAGGCCCTTCGCAGACCCAGCTGCCTGTGGATAGAGCCGGGACGCGCCGGATCGGTCGAACGGCCGTCCCAATGAGTTCTCGTTGGAAAGAATCACGGTCCTCGGCTCAGGCCTGCCGAACACCGCGTCGGCCAGCCGAGCAAGGTGGCGTCTCGGGGGCACACCGACCGGGGTCCGTGCGACGGCGAGAAGCGCCTCCCGCAGCCGCTCTGGGTGCTCGATCGGGAATCGACCCCAGCCGATCAGGTCGTTGCTGGCGTCCCGGCGCACGGACGCCATCCGCAGCTTTGCGATCTCGTGCGGGCGGTCTCGAAGGTATTTCTGCAGAAGTGAGGTACCGGTCTTGTGCGCACCCAGGTGCAATACGAACGACGGGTTCGCCGCCATGGTGCCCCCTTCCGGTGCGCGACCCTCCAAGCAGGGGTCTCGGCCTCGCCTGCCGGCCTGCACAGGCACCAGTGGTGGAACCCGTCCGGCTGGCACTCCCCTGGTGCCGAGGGTCGACGGTCCGGCTACCGAACCATCGGCCGCTACGGCCCCAGGTGGAGCGCTGGCGGTGGCGGAGGGATTTGAACCCTCGGAGGGTTTCCCCTCACGCGCTTTCGAGGCGCGCTCTTTAGGCCGCTCAGACACGCCACCGCGCAGGAGTGTACCGAGCCGAGGTCGGGACGGGCCAATCCGCCGGCAGCGCGCCGGGCTCAGCGTTGAGCGGCGAAGAACTCGTGCAGCAGCGCGCCGCACTCCTCGGCCGAGATCCCGCCGATCACGTCCGGACGGTGATTCAGGCGGGGGTCGCGGACCACGTCCCACAAGGACGCGACCGCGCCGGCCTTCGGGTCGTAGGCGCCGAACACCAGCCGACGCACCCGGGACAGCACCAGCGCGCCCGCGCACATCGTGCACGGCTCCAGAGTGACCACCAGCGTGCACTCCTCCAGCCGCCACGAACCCAGCCGGCTGGCGGCTCGGCGCAGGGCGAGCACCTCGGCGTGCGCGGTCGGGTCGCCGCTCAGTTCGCGCTCGTTGTGCGCGCGGGCCAGTTCGCCTCCGGACGCGTCCAGCACCACGGCACCGATCGGGACGTCACCGTGCACGGGAGCGAGCGCGGCCTCGGCCAGAGCCGCGGCCATGGCGGGCTGCCAGCGATTCACTCGAAGGACGCGAGCGCCTTGGCGAACGGGGCCTTGAACCCCAGCTTGTTCGCGATCAGCTCCAGCAGAGTCGTGGAGTCCTCCTCGACGTCCTCCGCCATCGCCTCGAGTTCGAAGTCGGGCAGCCCGGCGTCGGCCAGGATGTCGGCATCGCCGATCGGGTAGGGCTCGTCGCTGTCATCGTCGGGCAGATCGGCTTCCAGGAAGTCGGCGACGTCGCGGGCGATCGGCCAGTCGTCGGCGGCCAGGGCGTCGGAGCAGAACACCTGCACCCGCTTGCCGCGCACCCGCACCAGGACGAAGACCTCGTTCGCCACCGAGACCATGCCGATGGCACCGGCATCGCCGGGGAACCGTCGCAACTGCTCGATCAGCCCGTCCAGGTCGTTGGCCAGATCCAACTCCAGCGGCACGGCCACCGGCTGGGAATCCTCGCGGTAGCAGGCGATCACCAAGTCGATGTCGTCCTCGGTCGCGTCCTCGGGGTAGTCGTCCTCGTCCTCGTCGGCGTCGTCGGCGTCATCGAGGTCTTCCTCTGCGTCCAGCTCCTCGCCGGTGACCAGGTCGTCGAGTTCATCCAATCCGGCCCGGTCGTCGCCGCGATTCGGCATCTCGAACTCCTGCTCGTCCGATGCGCTCATCGCCGCCTCCTCAGCCAGACCACGCCCCCATCGTCGCAGATGTCGGGGACTGAGCACAGTCCGGTCAGGTCATTGAGGGTCGGGCGGGGTGTGGGAACCTATCCATCGTGGAACTACACGTCATCGAGCATCCCCTGGTCGCCCACAAGGTCAGCCTGCTGCGGGATGAGCACACCGCCAGCGCCACCTTCCGTCAGCTGGTCGAGGAGCTGGTCACTCTGCTCGCCTACGAGGCCACCCGCGAGGTGCGGGTCGAGCCGGTGGCGGTGAAGACCCCGATCACGACCACCACGGGGGTCGAGCTCAGCCGTCCGCGTCCGCTGGTGGTGCCGATCCTGCGAGCCGGGCTGGGCATGCTCGAGGGAATGCTGCGGCTGATGCCGACCGCGGAGGTCGGTTTCGTCGGCATGGTTCGCGACGAGACCACGCTGCAGCCGTTCACCTACGCCGAGCGCCTGCCCAAGGATCTCTCCGGACGTCAGTGCTACGTGCTCGACCCGATGCTCGCCACCGGAGGCTCGCTCGGCGGCACCGTCCAGTTCCTGGTGGAGCGCGGTGCCGACCACATCACCTGCATCTGCCTGATCGCCGCGCCGGAGGGCATCCAGCGGATGCGCGAGCTGGTCGACCCGATCGGAGTGCCGTGCACGTTGGTGTGTGCAGCACTCGACGAGCGCCTCAACGAGGTCGGCTACATCGTGCCCGGCCTTGGGGACGCGGGCGATCGGCTGTACGGTCTGGCCCAGTGACCCTGCTCGCCGACGCGTTCCCGCCGTTCGGCCTTCGGATCGAAGCCGGTCCGCTGGTGCTGCGTCCGATCACCGACGAGGTGCTGCCCGAGCTGATCTCGCTCGCACAGTCGGGCATCCACGCACCCGAACTGATGCCCTTCTACGTGCCCTGGACGGACGCGCCCGCCGCCGAACTTCCACTCAACTACGTGCAGTACCACTGGGGATTGCGCGCCGCCTGGCGCAGGGAGCACTGGAACCTGGAGTTCGCGGTCGAATGGGACGGCCGAGTCGTCGGCTGCCAGGGCTTCTTCAGCGAGCACTACCTGGTCACCCGTAGCGGTGAGACCGGCTCGTGGCTGGGCCAGCAATACCACGGACGAGGCATCGGCACGGCGATGCGGAGGGCCATCTGCGCGTTCGTCTTCGACGATCTGGACGCCGACCAGATCGTTTCCGCGGCTTTCACCGACAATCCGGCGTCGAACGCGGTCAGCCGTAAGGTCGGCTATCTGCCCAATGGCGTGGTCCGCAAGACCCGGCGTCCGGAGGAGTGGCACGACACCCAGCAGTGGCTGCTCACCCCGGAGTCCTTCGTCCGCGGCCCTGAACTCACCGTCACCGGCGCCGAGGCGTTCCGGACGTTCATCGGTCTCGACTCCAGCCCCGCGCTCCCTGAGGAGCCCGGCGGGGTGTGAGCCGGGCGGTGGCAGCGCGCCTCTCCGGCCGGCGAGCGGGTCAGGCGACGCCGACGTCCCTGGCCAGGTCGTCCACCCGCTCAGCCGTGGGCAGCTTCAGCAACTCGGCGCCAGAGAGCAGCAGCTTCGCGCGACGCACCCCGGCGCCGACGCAGATCAGATCGCGGTCGGCGACCGCCCCGTCCACCCAGACCGGCCACTCGGCGGGCAGCCCGACCGGGGTGATCCCGCCGTACTCCATGCCAGAACGCTCGACGGCAACCTCCATCGGCGCGAACGACGCCTTCCGGACATCCAGTCGACGCCGGGCGACGTTGTTCACGTCGACACGGCGGTGCGCGAGGGTCATGCAGCAGGCGAACCGCTCCTCGCCACCGCGTCGGCCCAGCACCAGCACAGCGTTCGCCATCGCGTCCATGGGAAGGTCGTAGACGCGGCAGAGCGTCTCGGTGTCAGCGTGTTCGGAGTCGATCTCGAAGACCTGAGCAGCAGGGACGAAGCCGCGGATAGCGGCGTAGACCGCCTCGGGCAACAGGTCGGGGCGATCCAGCGCGGGCACCGGGTTGAGCTTGCCGAACATGGCTCCGGAGTCTAGACGCAGATGTCGCCGCCGGCCTGATCGGACGCGAGGTGTGCGGGCGCGGAGCGGGCTTTTGCTGGTTGAGCGTCCGGCACGTTCCCCCGAACTCTGTCCGACGCTCAACCAACAGAACGACTCAACCGACACCCCCCGCGTGCTCGGTCGATTCGCAGCCTTCCGGTCGCTGCTACGGCGACACAACTGACCCTAGGCTGGTCGGTTGGCGGCCGCCAGAGGGAATACGTGCGCAGGGTTGCGCATCTTCCTCGAGCGCTGACCAGCCACCACTCGCGCGCGGAGACCGTCGGATCTGCGATCTCATGACCGGCAGACCTGGGATTTCTCCGACGGACCTTCAGTGGGCGAGGAAGACGGTGATCCCGTTCGTGTTGTACTCCTGCGGTGGGATGACGAGTCCGTAGGTGCGGGCGCCGAGGCTGTTCATGACACCGGCGGCTTGGTTGGAGCACCTACGCCCACCTGTGGCCCTCCGCGGAGGACCGGACGAGGGCCGCCGCCAGCGGTCTGATGGCCACCGTTCTCGGACTTCCTGCGGACTCTGTGCGGACCAACGAAGCTTGATTTCGCTCTGACTACGCCTTATATGCCTAATTCAGTAGTAGTAGGGGAACCGAGACCAGTCCGGCGGACGTTTCTCCAGGAACGAGTCCCTGCCCTCGACCGCCTCGTCGGTCATGTAGGCCAGCCGGGTGGTCTCGCCGGCGAAGACCTGCTGGCCGATCAGGCCGTCGTCGATGGCGTTGAATGCGAACTTGAGCATCCGCTGCGCGGTGGGGCTCTTGGCGCAGACCTTCGCCGCCCACTCCAGTCCCTCCGTCTCCAGGTCGGCGTGCGGAACGACCTTATTCACGGCACCCATCTCGTAGGCGCGCTGCGCGTCGTAGGTCTCCCCGAGGAAGAAGATCTCCCTGGCCACCTTCTGGCCCACCTGGCGGGCCAAGTACGCCGAGCCGAAGCCGGCATCGAAGGAGCCCACGTCGGCGTCGGTCTGCTTGAACCTGGCGTGCTCGGCGCTGGCGAGGGTGAGGTCGCAGACCACGTGCAGCGAGTGCCCGCCGCCCGCGGCCCAACCGTTGACCAAGGCGATCACCACCTTCGGCATGAACCGGATCAGCCGCTGCACCTCGAGGATGTGCAGCCGTCCTCCCTCGGCAGCCGCGCGCCGGGCGTCAACGGTGTCCGCCGTCTCCCCGTCCGCGTACTGGTAGCCGGAACGGCCACGGATCCGTTGGTCGCCGCCCGAGCAGAAGGCCCAGCCGCCGTCCTTCGGCGACGGCCCGTTGCCGGTCAGCAGGACGCAGCCCACGTCGGCGCTGGTCCGGGCATGGTCGAGCGCGGTGTACAACTCGTCCACCGTGCGCGGGCGGAAGGCGTTGCGCACCTCGGGACGGTTGAACGCGATTCGCACCGCAGGCACGCCGATCGCGCGGTGATAGGTGATGTCGGCGAAGTCGAATCCGTCGACGGGCCGCCAGCGTTCAGGCTGCCAAGGGTTGCTCATGGGCTCAGGTTAGCCATTCGCCTACGCTCGACGAGCATCTGGGGATCTCTCCCCACATGGCTACCGCTGTCACACAGCCATCGTGTGACATACTCGGCTCGATTGACGCACCACCCCATATCAGCTCCTCAGATCACAAGGCAGCGCAGTACATGAGACGCCCTTACCGGTCCGTAAAGGCCCGGATCAAACGCAGGGCCGTCCCCAGTGCTCAACACCTGCCCGCGGACCTTCGCCGCAGGTTCCGGCCGGTGGCCGAGCGCTTCGGGCTCGGCGTGGCGCCGGTGCCCCGGATCCGACTCCCCCGCTCCGCCCGTCCCGAACTGGTCACCGAGCTCGATGTCTGGAAGGCCATCGACGAGCTGACCTCTGTGCTCCGCGACGTGCTGACCGAAGCCGGCGTCGAGCTCGTGTGCCTGTCCCGGCAGGGCCACAGCATTCTGGTGGTGTCCGACGTCAACCGCGCGGACGCGCTGGCCGCACTGACCGCGTCCCCCCGAACGTCGGGGCTGTGGGTGGGTTCTCCCACCACGACGGCCCGCACCTTCGGCGACCGGCGCAGCCTCCACCTTCGCGAGGATGCCCTGACCGTCTTCCGCTATCTGGCCGCACCCGGGGGCATCCCGGTCGCCGGCGCCGAGGCCGGAGTCGTGCTGGAGTTCTGGGAGACGCTCACCCGACCGGAACGACGTGTGGACGGCGGCCGTTTCGAGGTGGGGACGCGCCGAGCCCGCGTCCCCAATCCGGTTGCCCCCTACCTCGTCCCGCAGCTGTGGGATCGGGCCCAGTCCGATCCTGAACGCGTCCCACGCCGGGAGACTCCCCCGCACCTGCTCGACCTGCAGGAGCCGGTCGACGTCGTCTACACCTGGGTCGACGACACCGACCCGGAGTGGCGCAAGCGCCGGGCGTCGGTGCCGCCTCCGGAGTCCGCTCTCGCCACCGATGCGCTCGACCCCGCCCGGACCACCAATCGCGACGAGCTGCGCTACTCGCTGCGCTCGCTGGCCATGTACGCCAACTGGGTGCGCCACATCTGGCTGGTCACCGACGGGCAGGTGCCGAGCTGGCTGAACCGGGACGAGCCACGGCTCACCGTGGTCAGCCACCCGGAGATCTTCGCCGACCCGTCCGCGCTGCCCACCTTCAACTCTCACGCCATCGAATCCCAGCTGCATCACATCCCCGGGCTGGCCGAGCACTACCTCTACCTCAACGACGACGTCTTCTTCGGGCGTCCGGTTCGGCCGGAGCTGTTCTTCCACGGCAACGGCGTGGCGAAGTTCGCGGTCTCGTCCCTGGCGCTGGATCGGGAGGACGACGAGTCCTTCAACGGCGCCATCCTTGCCGCGCGCCGGAACCGGCAGTTCCTGGAGTCCCGGCTCGGGCGGACGGTGACCCACCGCATGCAGCACATTCCGCACGCCCACATCCGCAGCACCCTGACCGAGCTCGAAGAATCCGACCCGGAGCTGATCGCGAGGGTCGCGCGCTCGCAGTTCCGCAGTGCTGCGGACATTTCCCTCGCCTCAGACCTGGGCCACTACTACGCCTACTCCCAGCGGCGGGCCGTGACCGCGACCTTCGCCTTCCGCTATGTCGACATCGGCCTGCCGACCGCGGCCGAGCACCTCGCCAGCCTGCTGTCGAACCGCGACCGGGACTGCTTCTGCATCAACGACGTCGGCGGTTACGACTCACCGGTGGACGAGCGCCAGCTGCGCCAGTTCCTCGACCGCTACTTCCCGCTGCCGAGTCCGTTCGAACTGAGCGAGAACCGATGAGGACAGGAGCGATTCGCAGCGCCGCCGTGGCGGCCTACGTCGGAGCTCTCCGGCTCCGCCGCCGGGTACCGGTCGCGGTGTGGCGCGCAGCCGGACCCCTGCGATGTCCGCACGAGAGTGTCGATCAGTTCGACGCCTGGGACTATCAGGAGCAGCTGGGCGAGCAGGTCTCCGCGATCCTGAGCGATCACGGGGTGGACCACCTCCTGCTGGACGACCGGCTGCTGCAGACCCCGATCGTGGTTGTGGCGCACCGCGATCGCAGGACGGCGCTGGCGGCCCTGCGCAAGGACGCCCGGTCTCGACGCTGGTGGTTCGCGCGGTCGGTGCACGCCGTGGTCGGGCATCCCGTCCCGGCGCGCTGGCCGCTGCCGCTCCTCGGCCGGGAGAACGGGGTGATGGTCAGCCGGGATCTGCGCACCGCGGACGGGCTGGCGCTGACCCACAGCGAACTCGGCGTCCTGCTCGGGTTCTGGGACGTCCTGCCCACCGAGACCCGCTCGCCCGGCGGCGGCACGCGGCCGGCCGGAACGCTGCTCGCTCCCACCTTCAACGGCGTCCTGGACCAGATCGGCCCCGCACTGTGGCAGCGGATCCAGCAGAACGGGCACCGGCTCGACGCCACCGCGCCGCACCTGCTCAGCGTCACCGAGCCGGTCGACCTGGTCTACACCTGGGTCGACGGGACGGACCCGGTGTGGCTGGCCCGCAAGGCCGCGGGATCGGGGAAGCCGGTCGCCGGCTACAGCGCGGACGCCAACATCAGCGCGCGGTTCGTCGGGTACGACGAGTTGCGGTACTCCCTGCGTTCGGTGGAGATGTACGCGAACTGGGTACGGCACATCTGGATCGTGACCGACCAGCAGCGTCCCGACTGGCTGCGCAGCGACGAGCGGCTCACCGTGGTGGACCACAGCGAGATCTTCGCCGATCCGTCCGCGCTGCCGGTGTTCAACTCCCACGCCATCGAATCCCAGCTCCACCACATCCCCGGCCTGGCCGAGCACTACCTGTACCTCAACGACGACATGCTCTTCGGGTACCCGGTTCGGCCGGAGGACTTCTTCCACGGCAACGGGATCAGCAAGTTCTTCACCTCGCCGAGCCTGATCGACTTCACCGGGCACCAGGCGTCCGATCTGGCGGTGACTGCCGCGGCGAAGAACAACCGCGACTGGCTGGAGTCGCAGGCCGGACGGACCATCACGAACAAGCTGCGGCACACCCCGCAGCCCCAGGTGCGCTCGGTACTCCAGTCCTTTGAGGCGAAGTACCCGAAACTGTTCGACGATGTGATGCGTTCGAAGTACCGGCACCGGTCGAACTACTCCCTGCCCAGCTCCCTGAGCCAGTACTGGGCCTTCGCCCAGGGCAGGTCGGTGACCGGACGCGTCCAGAACGGCTATATCGACCTCGCCTCGCCCGAGCCGGAAGTGGCCCTCGAGCGCTGGCTGCGCGCCCGCGACCGCCAGTGCCTGTGCATCAACGACTCCGGACAGGACGACCCTGCGCGGCAGCGCGCGGTGGCGGCGGCGCTACAGGACTTCTTCGACGTCTACTACCCGCTGCCCAGTCGCTGGGAAAGGCAGTAGCCCCGCGACTCTCCTCAGCAGCGCATCCGCCCCGAAGCGGCGTCCCACGGCCTCGATGGCACGCGCGCTCTGCGCTTCGTAGTCCGACGGGTTGTTCCAGTACCGTGCGAGCAGCGAAGACACGCCGGACGGTTCGGCGTAGACCGCCCCGGATCCGAAGGTCGCACTCATGTAGTGCGGCAGCACGACCACCAGTCCCGCGGCCATGGCCTCCAGCGCAGCCATGCCGAACGACTCGTGCAGTTCCGGCCCGTGGAAGTAGATCCAGAAGTCCAACTCGGAAAGGAACTCCGCCACGGGCTTCGAGCCGAACGGGTAGATCGTCCAGGGGAGCGCGTCCGGGTCGAGGCCACGCCTGGTCAACGAGTCTGCTCCCCCGAGCACCCTGACGTCCATCGATCCGTCGGTCGGGTAGACCTCGCCGAGGATCTCCGCGAGCGGCCACTTGAACAGATGGTCTCGTGAGTGCCGCCCCACGACGAAGGGACGAGCCGGCACCGAGCAGCGGGGAGCCCCCAGTTCGAGATCGACGATTCCACTCCAGTCCTGCGGGCTGAGCAGGCTCTCGTCCACCAGCCCGGCAAGCAGAGAGCGAACCACTCCGGCCTCGGGCGCGATGATCGGCGTCACACCGAAGATGGCCTGACAGTTGTTCACTACCGCCGAGATGTCGTAGTGCGAACCGGTGCGGTCGACGTCGAACGGGGCATGGTTCACAATCACCACCACACGCTCGCTCTGCACCCGCGACCGGATCGGCCGCGCATACTGCAGGACCGTGGGATGACGCACGATGGTGAGGCCGGCGTGCACCTCGTCGCGGGTCGAGACCACCCGGGCCGAAGGATGCAGAGCAGCGCGCAGCGCCCTGACGTGAAGCCGGTTCGCCTGGCCGAGGATGGGCGAGTCCAGCTGAAGCAGACCGACGGTGAAGCCGTGATCAAGCAGGATCTCGATCTCGTTGCACGCGAGCGTCGAGTTGCCCCCGGGGAATCGAAAATCGGTGGCATAGAGCACATCCACCGCGGTGCAGGCGTTGGCTTGGCGCGACCCCAGGAGACTGACCGGCGCGGAGAAATCGCGGTCAGCCGGACGACCCGCGGCACGGTAGGGGGTAACGCCCCGATCGGCGCAGTCCTGGTGCCATCGCTGGTAGGAGCCCACATACCAGCGCCGCCGCGGATCCAAGTAGCCGCGCGCGATCTCTCCGGATGTGAGTGAGGTGCCGCGAACGCGCAGGAACGATGTCGGGACCCGTCCGACCACAGGCACCTTCTGGCCCCACCAGGTCATGATCCGGTCGTACATCTCCGCATCCGCCGCACGGTTGACCTCGTCCCAATAGCCGATCGCCTCGACCACACTGCGTCGCATCATCAGCGAGGAATAGTTGCGCTGAGTGAGCACGGGATTGTCGTTGATCCGGGAGAACTCCAGACCGGACGTCGCTCGCACCAGGAGCGACATGTTGGCGGGGACATCCGGTTCGGCCAGCAGATGCGCCACCTGCAACTCGATCTTGCGCGGATGAGACCAGTCATCGTCGTCGTGCACGGTGATGAGGTCTCCGGTGGCGTGGAACTGCACCGCGACGTTGCGCGCATGGTAGGTGCCCAGATTCGTCTCCAGGTGCACGACCTTGACCCTGGCGTCGCGAGCGCTGATGCGTTCGAAGATCGGCGCGCTGGCAGGCCCGGAGGCGTCGTCCATGACGAGGATCTCGAGCGATCGGTAGGACTGGCTCAGCAGTGATTCGATCGCCGTGAAGATCCGCGCGTCGGGCCTGAACGTCGGCACGATCACGGTGACGAGTGGGCCACTCTCGACGATCGAGGACGCGGCCGCGACGATGCGATCCATGAGTGGTTCGGAGCCGGGAGCGATCGCGATCGGTTCAAGGTCGTCCCACTCGAACACCTGATTCACCGTGTCGAGCCAGGCGGCGAGATCGTCCGCCTGTTCGCCGCCGGAGTGCGGACGGATGGCGTTCGCGGCGAGCAGGCGCGACTGGACCCGATCCAGGCGCTCGATGCCGAGGAGCGCCGAGTACTCGGCTACGAGGTCCGCCTCACGCGCCTGCGCCAGCAGTTCGAGCAGCAGGAACTTGTCGCCGTTGCGGAGCTTGCCTGCGCGTCCGGACCTGACGATGGCTTCGAGGACCTTCCGTGCGTCGAAGGCATCTGCGGGACGGGCCGCCTGGTCGGCGAGAACCGTGATCAGATCCAGGAAGGGCAAGCGTTCGAAGCCGTCAAGGAGCTCGCCGAGCTGCGCGTGGGCGCCGGACGCGTGGAGCGTCTTGATGACCGCGATCAGCTCGTCCGCAGTGAACCGGTTCTTGGATGCTGCGCGGGCCAGCACGTCGTTGGTTGCGTTCACCCCGTTCAGCCGGGCGAAGTGAAACAAGGTGCCAGTACGGCGTTCGTACTCCGTAGTCGCGCCGATCGCGCCGATCTCGAAGTTCACGGCCTCGCTCGCTCCTCGCTTCCGCTTTGCTCGGGACTCGGCGCTGCTTCACGCTGCGCGGAAAGCTCCTGGACACGTCGCTCGAGCCGTATCAGAAGGTCGCTCTGCTCGGCCTGCCTTCGGGCAATCCAGTCGAACTGCCCTGCGGTCTCGGCAAGTCGCCGTTCGAGGCTCCCATCGAGCATTCTGGGCGGTGCCGGTGCTGGCGCCGGCGCCGGCTCGTCTCGAACGGCGGCGGCGAGGAGGCCGACTCGGCGCTCGATCTCCGCCAGTTGGTTGAGCACATTCTTCACCGATCGTGCCTCGGCGGCTGCGGCGCGTCTGAGCATCACCAGGAGCACTACCACCGACAGCCCGGCGACAGCGCCAAGCACGGTGCCCCATTCCTGGCGCGACACGCCCAGCAGACCCAGGGCGAGCAACGCAACGGCCGCGAGCACGGCGACGGCCAAGGCCTTTCTTGGAATCCTCATTCCGTCTTCCTCCGGCTGTCTCATAACGAAACCCGCGATCGGGGCTCTTCATGACCGAATGCAGCGAACATGGACGCCAGGAGCCCGCAGTCAGAGCTACCGAAGCCGGAGCCGCGCGTATTCGATCGGGCAGTCACTATATCGACCACTTTGCTCCGACTCTGGGCAGTCGTGAACCACTCGCCGAATTCGACTACGCCGACGTGTTTCGGCGCGTTCGACCGAAGCGCACCCCGAAGGACCTCCACAACCCCCCGACGCGATTCGCGATCCGAACCGACCGCCTCGACTCCAGGGCCGCCACCTGGGATTGACTGCTCCGCAGCGCCGCCCTATTCGCCTTCAGCTTCTGCTGGGCCTCACTGAGCTCGCGTGCCCGTGTCTCGGCCTCCCCGACGAGCTCCTCGACCCGCTGCTGCGCGGCGTCGGCCCGGGCAGTCACCGCGGTCACCTCCGCAGCCAGGTTCGCGTTCTGCTCCCGGGCCGAGGCCAGGGCACGGTCGGACTCGGACCGACGTGCGGTCTCCTGCGCGTGGGACGCGTTCGCCGCAGCCAGCGCAGCGCGCAGCGATGCGTTCTCCTCGAGCGTGAGACGCCGATCCTCGAGCGTCCGGTAGTGCTCTTCGATGCTCCGATAGCGTTCCGCAGCGACGCGGTGCAATGCCGCAACGAGTTCGACCTCCACCGACGGAGTCGTCCTGGGGACGAACTCGTGCGTCGGGGTGAAGTTGTAGGTGCCCGCGAGGACGTAGTCCATAGCGTCGAAGAACTCAGACACGGCGGCGAACTCGGCCGGCTGCGCGCACTCGACGTAGATCCGCGGCCGGTCACGGGCGATCAGTTCCTGAGCACCCCGGAGTACTTCCAACTCCGATCCCTCGACGTCGATCTTCAACGCGGCAACGCGACCGTCCAGGACCTCCTCGTCCAGGGCGACGACCTCGAAGTCGCCGTCGAGGTCGGACACCTCGACCGACTGGGCGCCCAGATTCTCCGGGTTGAGGTTCGCCATCCGTCCGAACCCTCGCCGCGAGGAGACCCCGCGGTCGCGAACGACGACACGGTCGCCGAGCTCGTTGCTGGCGATGCTGCGGCGCATGCCGACGAGCAAGTCAGGGTTCGGCTCGTAGGCGATGACTCGGCACTGGGCCACGACGGCCAGATACAGCGTGTGGTTGCCGATGTTGGCTCCGACGTCGAGCACCAGGTCGTCGGGGTGCAGGACGTTCGCCATCGCGGCGAGCATCTCTTCCTCGTAGGGCCGGTGGGTATCCGCCAGCCTCGCCTGGATGTAATCGGTATCGACCTGCGGAAGGCATATCCGATAGCTCCGATCGCCCACCTCGATCACAGTGAACTGACCATCGTCATCAGCGGCACCTTCAGCCATGAGGGCACTCTGTCACACGGACTCGAGCCTGTGCATCTGAGCGTGGGTGGACCTGCGTCGACGACGGCCTCGCAGGTCTGCATCGCGGCTCGGAGTCCACACCAGCACCCCGGCTTGCCGGAACCGGCTCCGGCCGCAAGAGTGTGGTCGTGGGCCAGTCCAGGATTGCCGTGACCGTCGTGGTTCCCGCGTACAACGTCGAACGCTATCTGGGGGCCTGCCTCGACTCGGTCCTCGGCCAGACGGCCTGGCCGCGCTGTCGGGTGATGGTCGTCGACGACGGGAGCACCGACGGCACCTCCGCCGTCGCCCGGCGCTACGAGGACGGCGATCGCGTCCGGGTCGTCCACCAGCCCAACGGCGGGCCCGGTGCCGGCGCGGCTCGCAACCACGGCCTCGACCTGGTCGACACCGAGTACGTGATCTTCCTCGACGGCGACGACGAACTCACCCCGCACGCGATCGAACTCCTGGCGCGGTCGCTGGACGATTCCGGACTCGACCTCGCGGTGGGCGCGACCGAGCAGTTCCCCGAGGAACGCACCTGGCCGTGGTCTACCTACTTCGCCCCGGGCCGGGTCGAGCGGGTCCGGATCGAACAGCTCCCGCAACTCGTCCACGACGCCCGCACCTGCAACAAGCTCTACCGAACCGCCCCGCTGGTCGCCAGCGGACTCCGGTTCGCCGAAGGCATCCACCACCAGGACACGGTCGTGAACGTCCCGGCCATGCTGCGCAACCCGGAGTTCATGCTGATCGGCGATGTCGTCCACCGCTACCGCAAGCGCGCCGAAGGCGGCTCGGTGATGGACTCCCACTTCACTCGGATCGAGAACTTCTGGGACCACCTCCAGGTGATCGAGACACTCGCGGCCATGTCCCCGGACATCGCCGAGTCCCGGCGTCCGCTGCTGGCGACGTTCATCGCGCGGAGCTTCCAGGGCTTCGCCTGGCGTGCGCCGCAGTCGCTGCCCCAGGATCGACTGCGCGAGTTCTTCGATCGCACCAGCGCCGTGGTGCGTACCCTGCCCGTGGAAGCGATCGAGGCCGGCACCCGTAATGCCCTCGAGCGCGCCGCCTACGTCGCGATGCTCGCGAACGACTTCGCGTCCTTCGCCTCGCTGGACGAGCTGACCGGACGGCTGGAGGCCCACGACGGCGACCTGTACCTGGCCGTCCCGTGTGCCGACCGCGATCTCCGCGAGCTCCTGCGGGCCGGCTCGACGCGGGCGTGGATCGACCAGCCGACGGTCGTCGACCAGAGCCTTCGGCTCCGGACGCGACTGCGGATCCGCGGCACGAAGCGCCTGGACACGGCGCTCGAACGAGTCGTGCTCCACCTCCTCCACTCCGACGGCAGCAAGCTGCGGCAGCGCCTGGTGCTGACCCCGACGGAGGACCCCGCGGTGTTCACCGCGGAGGTCGCCCTGCCGCTGTCGAGCCTGCGTCCGGGCAGCTACCGCTTCCGGCTCTGGTTCCACACCCCGACCGGACACGCCGAGCGCTGGATGCGCCGACCGCCTCCCACCGATGAGGTGGCCGACCAGGCCGAGTCCGTGCGCGGAAGGTGGCGGCGGATCACGCTCGAGACCAGCGGCGACGTCGCCGAGCTCCAGGTCAGCGACCATCCCCTTCTTGCCGCCAGGAGACGGCTACTCGACGGGCGTCCGGGTGGTCAGTCGCGACTGTAGATGTCGCGGGTGTAGACCTTCGCGGCCACGTCGGCCAGCTCCGGGGTGCGCCGGTTGGTCAAGATCACGTCGCTGCGGCGCTTGAACTCCTCCAGATCCCGAATCACTTCGGAGTGGAAGAACTGATCGGCTTCGAGCGCCGGCTCGAAGACGACCACCTCGACGCCCTTGGCCTTGATCCGCTTCATCACGCCCTGGACCGACGAGGAGCGGAAGTTGTCCGAACCCTCCTTCATCACCAACCGGTAGATGCCGACCACACGCGGGTTCCGGGACAGCACGTCCGCGGCGATGAAGTCCTTGCGGGTCGTGTTCGCGTCCACCACGGCGCTGATCAGGTTCTGCGGCACGTTGGCGTAGTTGGCGAGCAGCTGCTTGGTGTCCTTCGGCAGGCAGTATCCGCCGTAACCGAATGACGGGTTGTTGTAGTAGAGGCCGATCCGGGGGTCCAGCCCGACCCCCTCGATGATCCGCGCCGAGTCCAGGCCGTGGATCGCGGAGTAGGTGTCCAGCTCGTTGAAATAGGCCACCCGGAGCGCGAGATAGGTGTTCGCGAAAAGCTTGACGGCTTCCGCCTCCGTCGGCGGCATCAACCGAACCGGGACGTCATCGGCGAGCGCCGCATCGCGCATCAGACCGGCGAACAGCTCGCCGTCCTCGCCCTGGTCACCGACGACGATCCGGGACGGATACCGGTTGTCCTGAAGCGCGTGGCCCTCCCGGAGGAACTCCGGGGAGAACACGATCCGCGCGCCCGGATGACGCAGCCGCAGCTGCTCGGTGAAACCGACCGGGACGGTCGACTTGATCACCAGAAGCGTGTCCGCCTTCGCGGCCAGGGCGCGCTCGACCACCGCGTCCACCGACCTGGTGTCGAAGAGGTTCGTGACCGGGTCGTAGTCGGTCGGTGTCGCCACCACGACCAGTTCGGCCGTCCCGTACGCCTGCGCCTCGTCGGTCGTCGCGACCAGGTTCAACGTGCCCGAACCCAGCGCGTCCTCGACCTCGACGTCCACGATCGGCGACCTGCCCGCGGAGATCAGCGCCACCTTCGCGGCATCGATGTCCAGCAGCGTCACCTCATGGTGAACCGCGAGAAGGGCGGCGTTCGACAACCCCACATACCCCGCCCCGACCACAGTGACCTTCACGACGACCCCCTCAACACGATGTCGTCGGATCTTAGCCGGAGTCGGGTCCCCGCGACGGCCGCACGAGGTCATCGACGCCGAACGACCGCTCAGGCGGCGCCGTCCCGCACCCGCAGAGCCAACTCGGGCAGGTCGGTGAACACGGCGTCCACCCCCCACTCGAACATGCGGGAGAGGCGGGCCTCGGAGTTCACCACCCACGGACGCACGGCGAGCCCGAGCGCGTGCGCCCTGCGGACGTAGCGCTCACCGAAAAGCACGTTCGCCGGCGGGTGGATCGCGGCGACGCCGAGCTTGGCCGCGTAGCGCCAGGGCCGATACAGCGGATCGGTGTAGAGCATGCCGAGCTCGCACGGCGCACCCAGGCGTTGCAGGCGCTTCAGCGAATAGTGGTTGAAGGTGGACAGAACCACGCGCTCGGCGATGCCGCGCTGCTCGATCGCGGCCAGCACCTTCTCCTCCAGCCCCGGGTAGTCCTCCTCGGCATTCTTCAGCTCGATGTTCACCCGGACGCCGGACGGCGCGAGTAGATCGAGCACCTCCTCAAGGGAGGGAATCCGAACCCCGCCGAATCCGGCGAATCCGGCGGACGCGTCCAGCGCTCTCAACTGCGCGAAGCTCAGCCCCGCCACCGCGCCGGTGCCGTCGGTGGTCCGATCGACGCTCTCGTCGTGGATCACCACCGGCGTTCCGTCGGCGCTGAGCTGGACGTCGAACTCCACGCCGTCCGCCCCGAATCCCAGCGCGAGTTCAATGGCGGGCAACGTGTTCTCGGGTGCCTGGCGACGCGCGCCGCGGTGGGCCCAGATCTGGGTCATGGCGATCCTGGTTGCTGAGGGTTAGTGTCGGCTCTGTGACTGTACGCCAGCCGACTGCCATCGACGCCATCGCGGACGCCTACACCAACCGGATCGCCGAACTCGACCCGCTCGACGCCACCAGCATGGGGATCGCGGGCCACGACCACCAGATGACCGACCTCTCTCCGGACGGGTACGCCGAGCGAGCCCGCCTGGACCGCGCCACCCTCGCCGAACTCGCCAAGGCCGAACCGGTCGACGACGTGGACCGGGTCACCGTCGCGGCGATGACCGACCGGCTGACGCTCGGGCTCGAGCTGGAGGAGTCCGGTGAGCTGATGGCCAGCCTGAACGTGATCGCCTCGCCCGTCCAAGGCCTTCGCGACGTGCTCGACATCATGCCGAGCGCCAGCACCGACGACTGGGCCAACATCGCCGCCCGGGTCAGCCGGGTGCCCTGGGCCGTGCACGGCTACATCGAGTCCCTGCGGGCTGCGGCCGGCCGCGGCGTCGTCGCAGCCGAACTCCAGGTGGAGGAGTGCATCAAGCAGGCCTCAGAGCTCGCCGACCCGACGTCGTCCTTCTTCGTCACCTTCCTCGCCGGTGCGCAGCCGGATGGGAAGCCCGCGACGGGCGCGCTCGCCAACGATCTCGCGATGGCCGGACGCAAGGCCGCCGAGGCCTACGGCGAGCTGGTCGGCTTCCTCGAGGACGAGCTGATCGCTCGCGCCCCCACCGAGGACGCGGTGGGGCCGGACCGGTACGCGCTGTGGTCGCGGACCTTCGTGGGCGCGGCCGTCGACCTGGACGAGACCTACGAATGGGGGCTGGAGGAGCTGGCCCGGATGGCCGCCGAGCAGGACGCCATCGTCGCCGAGATCGCCGGACCCGGCGCGTCCATCGGCGACGCGATCGCCAAGCTGGAGAGCGACCCCGCTCGTCTCCTCCACGGCACCGACGCCTTGCAGCACTGGATGCAGGAAACCGCCGACTCCGCGATCGCCGCGCTGAACGGGGTGCACTTCGACATCCCCGAGAGGATGCGCACCATCGAATGCCGGATCGCGCCGACCGAGACCGGCGGCATCTACTACACCGGGCCCTCCGACGACTTCAGCCGACCGGGACGGATGTGGTGGTCGGTTCCGCCGGGCGTGACCGAGTTCAGCACCTGGCAGGAGAAGACCACCGTCTACCACGAGGGCGTCCCGGGCCATCACCTGCAAATCGCGCAGGCCGTGCTGAACCGCGACCAGCTGAACTCGTGGCGACGCCTGGCCAGCTGGAGTTCCGGTCACGGCGAAGGCTGGGCCCTGTACGCCGAGCGCCTGATGGAGGAGTTCGGATTCATGACCGACCCCGGCGATCGCCTCGGCCTGGTCGACGGGCAGCGGCTGCGGGCCACCCGCGTGGTCGTCGACATCGGCGTCCACCTGCGTAAGCGGGCGCCCGAACGTTGGGGCGGCGGCGTCTGGAACGCCGAGAAGGCCTGGGACTGCCTGAAAGCCAACGTGAACATGGACGACGCCTTCCTGCGCTTCGAACTCAACCGCTACCTCGGCTGGCCGGGCCAGGCGCCGTCCTACAAGATCGGACAGCGGCTCTGGGAGACCTACCGAGCGGACGCGGCGGCTCGAGCGGGTGCCGGATTCAGCCTCAAGGACTTCCACACCCGCGCGCTGAACCTCGGTTCGCTGCCGCTTTCGGTCCTCCCGATGGCGCTGGGCCTCCACTGAGCGCCTCCGCTCCCGACCCCCTCACCGAGTTGTCAGAATCTCATGCGGCTATAGGCGCACCAGATTCTGACAACTCGGTGAGGGGGTCGGGAGGGCACATCCCACGCGCGGCGTTGTACCTGGCGGGAGTCGTCGGGGCAGTCGCCTTCGCGCTCAACGCGGTCGCCGTCGGCGTCCCACTGCCCTGGCGGGACGAAGCGGCGACCCACCTGGCCAATCAACGCTCGATCGGACAGCTCTGGTCGATGCTCGGCCACGTCGATGCCGTGCACGGTGCCTACTACGTTCTGGTCCGGGTCTGGCAGCATCTGTTCGGCGGCTCGCCGGTGAGCCTGCGCCTGCTGTCGGTCCTCGCCATCGCAGTCGGTGCCGCGCTGATGAGCCTGCTCGCTGCCGAACTGTTCGGCAAACGCGCCGCCTGGTGGGCCGGGATGACCTACGCCGTGCTCCCCCCGCTCACCTGGGCTGCTACGGAGGCCCGCTCGTACGCACTGTCGGCGGCCCTGGTCACCGCCACCATGCTGTTCTTCTGGCTCTCGGTCCGCAAAGGCGGCTGGTGGTGGGTCGGCTATGCCGTCCTGGCTGCCGCGAGCGTGGCTGTGTTCGTGTACTCCGCACTCGCCCTGGTCGGATTGGCCGTCGTCGGGATCTGGCTCCCGTCCCGCACCCGGATCGCCGCGGCGCTCGCCTCAGCGGCCGCCGCGCTCGCCGTGCTGCCCCTGCTGATCGTCGTCCCGACCCAGACCGGCCAGGTCTCCTGGCTCGCCGACCAAACCCTCGGTGTCACCGACATCGTGGGTCGCGCGTTCTGGGGCCCGGTCGATCCGGCGACCTGGATCGGGGTCGGGTTGAGCCTGGCCGGAATCGGCTATGCCTGCTGGTCGCTGCGCGATCGAGCGCTGCGGGCCCCGCTGGTCGGCGTCCTGGCCTGGCTGGTGGTGCCCAGCCTGGTGCTCGTCCTGCTCAACACACAGACGCCGGCCTATCACCCGCGCTACGTCACCTTCTCCGTGCCTGCGCTGGCCCTGCTGGGGAGCCTGCCGCTGAGCCGGCTGAGGAGCTGGCGGGCGGTGCTGGCCGGCGTGGTTCTCGTCGCCGTCTGCGCGCCGGCCTTCGTCGAGTCGCGCGGGCCGGACGCGAAGCAGACCGCCCGTCCTGCTGCCGCGATACTCGCCGACCTGAGCCGGCCCGGGGACGGCCTCTACATCGTCCGCTACGACCGCCACGCGCTGGCCTGGTCGTTCCCGGAGTCCGTGGCCGGCTTACGCAATGTCGGTGCCGACACCAGGAACGCGTGGCGGAGCGTGTCGCTGAAGCAGCCCTCCCGAAAGGTCCCCGGCATCGCCGGTCGCCTCGGCTCGGTGGACCGGATCTGGGTGTGGGCGGACGGCGGCCTGCGGCTGGCGCAGACCGAGGAGGCTTTCGCCCGGCTCGGCTACCGGACTACCCGGACCGTCCAGGTCAGCCAGGGCTATCCGGTCACCTTGGCGCTGCTGGAGCGCGGCTGAGCCGGGGAAGCCGTCCGCGCGTCTGTTCGGACCGGACACCTGAACCAAAAGGGGACAGGTACCTTTTTGTTCAGGGCAGGACAGCTGAACGAAAAAGTACCTGTCCCCTTCTGGTTCAGGACGGTGGACGGATCTGGCAACCCGAGCGGACGATCAGAAGATGCGGTTCACGATGGACGCCGGGGCGTTGAGCAGCGCCTCGATCTCGTCGTCCAGCTTCACCAGGGTCAGCGATGCACCGGCCATCTCCAGGCTGGTGCAGTACTCGCCGACGTAGCTCTTCGCCACCGTGATGCCACGGTCGGCCAGCTTCTGCGCGGCGATGCCGTAGAGCAGGTACAGCTCGCTGATCGGGGTACCGCCCAGGCCGTTGATCATCAGCGCCACCCGATCGCCGGAGGAGTACGGCAGGTCGGGGACCACCGCGCCGAGGAGTTCGTCGACGATCTCGTCGGCACTGACCAGCTTGGCGCGACGGCGTCCGGGCTCGCCGTGGATACCCACGCCGACTTCCATCTCGTCCTCGGCCAACTCGAACAGCGGGCTGCCCTTCGCCGGCGGAGTGCAGGCGGTGAGCGCGATCCCCATCGTGCGGGTCACCGAGTTCACCTTCTCGCCGACCGCCTTGACCTCGGCCAGGGACGCACCCTGCTCGGACTTCGCGCCCACGGCCTTCATCACGAAGAAGTTGCCGGCCACACCGCGGCGGCCGACCGTCCAGGTGGAGTCCTGCACGGCCACGTCGTCGTTGATGAACAGCGTGTCGACCTTGATGCCCTCGGCCTCGGCAAGCTCGGAGGCCATCTCGAAGGCCATCCGATCCCCGGTGTAGTTGTTCACCAGCAGCANNGAAGGCCATCTTGTCGCCGGTGTAGTTGTTCACCAGCAGCAGCACGCCCTTGTCGGACGCGACCAGCTTCGCGGTCTGGTAGACGTAGTCGCTCGGCGGGGCGGCGAACACGTCGCCGGGGCAGGCGGCGTCCAGCATGCCCGGGCCGACCACCATCACGTGTGCCGGCTCGTGGCCCGAACCGGATCCCTGCACGATGCTGACCTTGTCGTTGTTCGGCGCGTCGGCCCGCATGATCAGGTTGTACTCCGGCACGTACTTGATCGTGTCGGGGTTGGCCAGGGCGATGCCCTTGAGCATCTCGGGGACGAACTGCTTGGGATCGTTGACGAACTTCTTCATGGTTTCCCTTCCTTGGGTTGCCGGGCTGAGTGGGTGTAGCTACGTCGGCGGCCTCTGCGTGACGCCCGCTGTCCCTCGCAAGCGGCGCACAGACCGTTCGCGGGTCAGCGCTCGGGCCAGGCCTCGGCCAGGGACGCGAGCAGGACGGCGACCGCCTTCGCGCCGGCGTCCACCGACCCGATGCTGCGTTCGCCGGTGTAGGACGCGCGGCCACGCATGGCCTGCATCGTCTTGGTGTTCTCCGCCGCCTCGTCGGCGGCTTTCGCCATCGCCGCCACGATCTCCCCGGGACCATGACCGGACGCGAGTTCGGCCTCGAGGGTGTCGACGGCCGGCACCAGCGCGTCGAGCAGCGTCTTGTCGCCGACATCGGCCTGGCCGCGAGTCTTGATGCCATCGATGGAGGCCCGCAGCGCACGCACCACGTCCGCGCCCTCGACCTGCGGGTGTTCCTTCAGCTGGACGCCGGCCCGCAGCATCGCGGTGCCCCAGATCGGACCCGAGGTGCCACCGATCCGGGCCGAGGTTGCCGCGGCGATCCTGGTCAGGAAGACCCCCGGATCACTGCGATCGAAGCTGTCCCACTGGTCGAGGACGATCTCGAAGCCTCGCGCCAGCGAGTAGCCGAAGTCGCCGTCGCCGACCACGGCGTCCAGCTCTCCGAAATAGGTCTCGTTGGCGACGATGTTCTCGGCGAGATTGCGCATCACGAACTCGACGTCGGCGATCGATCCGCTCATCTGGACTCCTCCTGGTTGGTTGCGATCAGGTGCTCGAGGTCGGGGACCGTGATCATCTGTTCCGGGCGGACGCCGGCCGGTGCGGCGATCACGGTGAGCGGGTTGCCCGGGTCACCGAGGTGGTTCAGCACGAGGGACGCCCCGGCGAAGTCGTCCTCGGCGGTGAAGGCGCTGACGGTGACGATGGTGGTCAGCCCGGCCGCGACGGCCGCCTGGACGCCGATCCCGGAGTCCTCAACGACCAGACAGCCGGCCGGGTCGAGGCCCAGTTCGTCGAGCACGGTGAGGTAGATGTCCGGGGCCGGCTTCTTCCTCGCCACGATGTCGCCGGCGAACACGTGGCACCGGGCCGCGAGCTCGGGCCCGACCGCATGCCCGAGCACCGCCTTCACCGACGGCTCGGCGGACGTGGACGCCACCGCCACCGTCCAGCCCCTGCCCAGCACGTCGGAGATCAGCCGATGAATGCCCGGACGTCCGGGGAGCAGGCCGTCGCCGACCCGCTGGGTGAAGTACTGGGTCTTGCGGGCGTGCAGCTGCCGGATCAGCTCGGCCGACCCGTCCGCGTCGGGCAACTCGGAGGCGATCCGCTCCTTGCCGCCGCCGATCTTCACCTTCTCCGCGTAGGTGGCCTCGTCCCAGTGGATCGGCAGGCCGAACTCGGCGAAGGCGGCGTTGAAGGCCGGCAGGTGACCGTCCCGCTCGGTGTCGGCCAGCACACCGTCGCAGTCGAAGATCAGGGCCGGCATCTCAGGCCTTGCCCACGCTGCCGAAGATTCCTGCGAAGTGCGTGGTCAGGTCGCGAATGGACGAGGCGACCGCGGCGAACAGCGACGGCGGATCCCACTTGTTCCGCGCCTCGGCGTCCTTGAGGAAGGCCAGGCTGGACTGCATGAAGGTCTCCTTCAGTGCGGTCGAGATGTTCACCTTCGCGCATCCGCGGGAGATGCAGTCGCGGAACTGCTCGTCGCTCAGGCCGCTGCCACCGTGCAGAGCGATCGGTATCGGATGGGCCGCGACCAGGTCGGAGACCCGCTGGAAGTCCAGGACCGGCGCTCGCTTGTAGGTGCCGTGTGCGTTGCCGATGGCGGGGGCGAAGACGTCGACCCCGGTCGCCTCGAGGAACCGCAGCGACACCTCGAGGGTCTGCCGCCGGGACTCCTCGTCCGAGCCGACCCCGTCCTCCTGGCCGGTGATGGACTCGATCTCGCCCTCGACGTCCGCGCCGTAGCGGCGGGCCTCGGCGACCACCTCGATGGTTTGGCGCTGGTTCTCCTCCACGGGCAACTGGGAGGCGTCGAACAGCACGGAGTTCCAGCCGGCGGCCAGGCAGTCGCTGATCACCTGGCGGTCGGGACAGTGGTCGAGGTGCAAGGCGCACGGGACCTCGATCCCGGCGGTCATCGACGTCCACATCGCATACAGCGTGTCCACCCCGATCGACCGGACGGTCTTCACCGACGTCTGCAGGATCACGGGGGACTTCGCCTCGACGGCCCCGGCCAGGACGTTCTCCATGGTCAGGTCGTTGACGATGTTGATGGCCGGTACTCCGTAGCGTTGGGCGAAGGCCGGCTTGAGGATCTCGGATAGGGGCTGGACGGCCACGATGTCCCCTCTCAACGGTGAGTTCGGGACTCACGCTAGGTGGCGGCCCGACCGCGAGGAATGGGGTAAACCCCCCAGCCCTTCTGGGGGTCGGCTATGGGGGACGCGACCCCGGAGCGAGCTGAGGAGGGCTCCTGATTCGGCTCTCCGCAGCGGTGGAGCGGGCCAGGAACCGTCCCGGCGTGCGGGTCAGGAGCGGGCCAGCAGCTCCGTCCGCGAGCGGACGCCGCCCTTGCGCAGAATTGCGCTGACGTGCTTCTCGACGGTCTTCACCGAGATGCCCAGGCGCGAGGCGATCTGCTTGTCGGGCAGGCCCTGATCGAGCAGTTGGCGCACCTCGAGCTCGCGGCCGGTGAGCCTCTCGGCGTCGACGGCGGGCAGTCCGCCGAGTTGCGCGAGCACTCCCCCGAAGACGAGGACGTCGCCGCGGGCCACGCCGACCACGACCCGTCCGAGCGTGGTCGCGTCCACATCGGCCTGCACGAACCCGCGGACGCCGGCCGCGGCCCAGTCGCGCAGCTCGGTCTCGGGCGTGCCCGGATCGATCACCCCGACCACACCGGCGGACGCCGCGGCCCGCCGCAAGCCGGTGACCAGATCCGTCCCGGACGCGCCGGGGACACGGGTTCCGGCCAGCACCACGTCGGGACGCAGCAGCCGGACCGCCTCCACGGCCGCACCGATCTCGGCCACCTCCGCGACCACCTGGACGCCCGGCTCGCTCGCGTCGAGCAGCCGCACCAGGCCGGTGCGCATCGCCGGCAGCGGGTGCACCACGACCACCCGCAGCCGCGGACCGTCGGAGCTGCCGTTCAGGGTCGGCTGGAAGGGCAGGTCGGCGCGGATCCGGGTGCCCCATCCGGACGTGGAGTCGATCCGCACCTTGCCCCCCACCTGCGCTGCGCGGGCGACCAGTCCGGACAGGCCCACGCCCTTGTGCGCGGACGCCTCGGGGTCGAACCCGCAGCCGTCGTCCTCGACGATCACAGCGAGCCCCTCCGAGCCGTAGACCAGGCCCACCCGCGCCATGGACGCCCGGGCGTGCTGGACGACGTTGGTCAGCGACTCCTGGATGATCCGCAACACCTGGGTCTCGACATTCTTCGACAGCGGCTGTGGATCGCCGAACACGCGGAAGGTCGGGGTCAGCTCGGAGGTGGCCTGCACCCATTCCAGCTCCAGCCCGATGCTCTCCTCCAGCGGACGTCCGGCCATACCCGCCGGTCCGAGACCCCACACGGCCCTGCGGCCTTCGTTCATCGTCTCCTGGGCGGCCTGCTGGGCCTGGGTCAGCGCCGGCAGCGGGTCGTCGCCACGGCTGACCGCGGCGTGGGCGTCGGCGATCCGCAAGGTGACGTTGGCCAGGCCGCGTCCGATGCTGTCGTGCACCTCGAGCATCGCCCGTTCGCGTTCGGAGGCGACGGCTGCGGCCTTGGCCCGCTCGGACGCCTCCTGGTGCAGGCGCGAGTTCGCGATCGCGATCGCGGCGTGGGTGGCGAACCGTTGCAGCAGTTGGGCGTCGGGGGCGTCGAAGCGCCGCTCGTCGGTGGCCGCGAACACGATGCAGGCGCCGATCAGGTCGGTGCGCAGCATGATCGGGACGCCGATCACCGCCCGCCGATAGCGGTCCTCTTCGGGTCGGATGTGGCCGTTGCGCACCTCGCCGTACCGCTCGAAGATCACCGGACGGCCGGCGCGTGCGACGGCGCCGGTGCAACCTTCCTCCAGCGAGAACACCATGCCGGTCTGGCAGCCCTCGTCGAGGTCGATCTCCTTGCGGTAGGTGCGGCTGACCTGGTCGATCAGGCACAGCGATCCGCTACGGCAGCCGAGCAGTTCGACGGCGCTGCGCAGGATGCGCTCGAGCAGCGGTTGCAGCCGGAACTCGCCGGCCAGGTCGTCGGCGACCGCAGCCAGCGCATCGTCCACCGATGCCCGCTCACGACCCTCAACCTGCGTCATTGCCTGCCTCCACGGGTGCAGGCAGCCAGCCTAAGCGCGTCCCGGCGTCCTCGAAAGGCCCGACTTCCGACCCCCACCTGCCGAGTTGTCAGAATCTCGTGCGGCTATAGGCGCACGAGATTCTGACAACTCGGCAAGTGGGGAGTCAGGGCAGGTGGGTCCGGGGGGCGAGCCGCGGACCGCGGCGGGGCGGGCTGATCCCGGCCATGCCGACCAGTCGTTGCACCCGGAGCCGGTGCGGACGGTAGGGCTCCAGCAGCTCGGCCAGGCCGGCGTCGTCGAGCGGGACGCCGGCCAGAGCCCAGCCGACATCGCGTGGGACGTTGTAGTCGCCGAAGCTCACCGCGTCCGCGTCACCAAGAGCCCGGGCGCGCACCTCTGCGCTGGTCCACACACCGATCCCGGGCAGGCTGCGCAGCCGGGCGTCCGCGCCGTCCGGATCGGCGGGCAGCACCCGCTCCAAGCTCGCCGCCACCCGAGCCGCCCCGACCAGCGCGCGCGATCGGGCCGGATCGATGTGCATGGCCAGCCATTCCCAGGACGGGATCCGCCGAACCTCCTCGGCCGCCGGGAACGCGCGCAGCCCCAACGCCTCGCCCGGCCCCGGCGCCGGCCGGCCATGCCGGGCGAGCAACGAGCGCAGGCCGAAGGTGGCCTCCTGACCGGTGACCTTCTGCTCGATCACCACCGGGACGAGCGCGTCCCACACGCTCGCGGTACGCCCCAACCGCCAGTGCGGACGCTGCCGGTACAGCTCGGCGAGCAGTCGGTGCCGGGGCTCGAACCCGGACGGGTCGTCGTCCGCGCCGAGCAGCGTCGGGAGCGCGTCGATCACCCACTCCGCGCCCGGACCCCACGCCTGAGCGCCGATCACGCCACCGGCGTCCAGCGGCCGGACGGCCAGCGTCGCCACGCCATCGGGGGTGTTCAGTGCGCGCCAGTGCCGTCCGTCGTGCACCCGGTAGGTCGGATCGGCGAGCCCCCGCTTGAACGATCCCCACACCTGCTCGACCGGGCACGGCCAGCCCGGACGCCAGTCTCGCGTGCGGGCGGTTTCCATGCCCGCAACCTAGCCCGGAAGCCCGACATCGTGATTCACCCTCGTGCACCGGACGCCAGCCTGCTGCCGTCGTCCGAGCGGCGCGGGTGCGCCCTCGACGTCGGGCTTCCGGGATGTCAGTGCAGGCGCCCATAGTGGAGCCATGCTGTTCGATCAGGTCGTCCAGGCCTCCGCGCGGGTGGCCGGCACGAGTTCACGCACGGCCAAGGTCGCCGCGCTCGCCGAGACGCTGGCCGCCGCGGACGCCGGCGAACTCGAGATCGTCGCCCACTACCTGTCCGGCTCGCTGCGCCAGCGCCGCACCGGGGTCGGCTGGCGCTCGCTGCTCGCGCGTCCCGAGCCGGCGGACGCGCCGTCGCTCACGATCGCGGAGGTCGACGAGGCGTTCGCGGAGTTGGCGATGCTGTCCGGGCCCGGCTCCCAGGCCACCCGGCAAGAACTCCTGGTCGAGCTGATGAGTGCCGCCACCGCCGCGGAGCAGGGATTCCTCGCCGGGCTGGTCACCGGCGAGACCCGGCAGGGTGCCCTGGAAGGGCTACTGCTGCCGGCGATCGCCGCGGCATTCGCGGTGCCGGTGGACGCCGTGCGTCGCGCAGCGATGTTCGCCGGTTCGATCCCGGTCGTCGCGGTCGCCGCACGGGCGGGCGGGGAGCCGGCGCTGGCCGCGATCACCCTCCAGGTCGGACGCCCGGTGCTGCCCATGCTCGCCTCGAGCGCACCCTCGATCGCCGAGGCGCTGCAGCGATTCGGCGTCGGTGTCGCAGTGGCGGTCGAGGCGAAGCTGGACGGCATCCGCATCCAGGTGCACCGCGACGGCGACGAGATCGCCGTCTACAGCCGCAGTCTCGACGACCTCACTGCTCGCCTGCCCGGCGTGGTCGCGGCCGTGGCCGGGCTCCCCGCCCAACGACTGGTGCTGGACGGCGAAGCGCTGGCCCTGCGTCCGGACGGTCGCCCGATGTTGTTCCAGGACACCGCGTCCGCTCGCGCCGAGCTGAGCCCGTTCTTCTTCGACCTGCTGCACGTCGACGACCTCGACCTGGTCGACGAGCCGACCACGGTTCGCGAGGAGTGGCTGGCCCGGCTGGTGCCGTCCACGCTGCGGGTGGCCAGGATCGTGACCGCCGATGCGGCTCAGGCCGAGGCGTTCTCGGCCCAGGCCCTTGCTGCCGGGCACGAGGGCGTGGTGATCAAGGCGCTCGAGGCGGGCTACGCCGCCGGACGCCGGGGCGCGGCATGGGTCAAGGTGAAGCCCGTGCACACCCTCGACCTGGTGGTGCTCGCCGTCGAATGGGGCAGTGGGCGCCGCCGCGGACGGCTGTCCAACATTCATCTCGGCGCGCGCGACCCGGCTTCGGGGGGCTTCGTGATGCTGGGCAAGACGTTCAAGGGAATGACCGACGAGATGCTGGCCTGGCAGACCGAGCGGTTCCTCGCCCTGGAGACCCATCGGGAGGGGCATGTCGTGTTCGTGCGTCCCGAACAGGTGGTCGAAGTCGCCTTCGACGGCATCCAGCGGTCCACCCGCTATCCCGGCGGGATGGCGCTGCGGTTCGCCCGGGTGGTGCGCTACCGCGAGGACAAGAGCGCCGACACCGCGGACACGATCGAGACCGTACGCTCGCTCGCCCGCTGAAGCGCCGCGCTACAGGGGGACTGACTGGAGTCCGCCGGTCCCTGCGGCGCCGCGTCCGGCTCTGGACCAGGCTTCGGCGAGCCGCTCGGCTGCCTCGGGGATCGCGGTCACCGGCAGGGTGAGCGGCAGCCGCACCCGGTTGGCGTGGGTCCGGTCCGCCGAGAACGCCGGGCCGGGAGTGACCATCAGCCGCTGCGCCGACGCGGCCACGGCGAGATCGGACGCCGCCCGCCGCGGCAGCTCGACCCACAGCGCCAATCCCCCGGACGGACGGTTCACCCGCCAGTCCGGTAGCCGCTCGGTGAGTTCTGAGCGCCACCGGTCGCGCGCCTCCCGCAGCCGTCCGATCACCTCGGCGCGAATCGCGTCCGGATCCTCGAGGTAGGTGGTGGCGATCAGCTGGTCGAGCACGGACGCGCCCATGGTCAGCTGCAGCGCCCGGGTGCGCAGCGCGTCCAGCAGGGCGGGCGGGCAACGCAGCCACCCGATCCGCACCCCGCCCCACAGCACCTTCGACAGCGAGCCGATCGTGATCGCGCGGGCGTCCGTCGCCGCCCACGGGTGCGGCTGCGGCAGCTCGCCGAAGCCGAGCTCGGCCGGGGTCTCGTCGATGATCGCGACCGCACCGGCGTCCTGTAGCAGCCGAGCGAGCCGGACCCGTTCCTCGGCGCCCAGGAGCAGCCCGGTCGGATTGTGGAAGTCGGGAATCAGGTAGGCCGCGCGCGGGCGGGCGCGGCGCGCGGCCTCCGCCCAACCGGCGAGGTCCCAGCGGTCGTGCAGGGCGATCGAGGTCGGCCGGGCCCGGACGGCGGCCAGCGCCCCGAGCGCGCCGGGGTAGGTCGGCGAGTCGACCAGCACCCGCTCCCCGGGAGCGACCATCGCGTGCAGGGCCACAGACAGCGCAGCCAGCGCGCCCGGGGTGACGATCACCTGATCGGGATCGGTGGGCAGGCCCCGCTCGGCGTAGGCCTGCGCGATCCGGCGGCGCAGATGCTCGGCTCCGAACGGTTCGTAGCCCGCGCTGCCGAGCACGGACGGCAGCCAGTCCAGCGCCTTGGCCACGAGTTGCGAGGTGCCGGACGGCGCCGGTCCGGCCGCGGCGGACAGGTCCAGGTCGTCGCCGTGGACGCCGGGCACCAGCGGCAGGGACGGGCTGCGGTCGCCACCGGGAACGTGAATGGTCGTCCCAGACCCCTGCCGCGCGCTGGCCCAGCCGGACGCGACCAGTTCGCCGTAGGCGCGAGTCACCGTGGTGCGGCTCAGGCCCAGGTCGGCGGCCAGGACGCGCTCGCTCGGCAGCCGTGCGCCGACCGCCAGGCGTCCGTCCATCACCATGCCGCGCAGCGCGTGGGCGAGCCCGAGATAGGCCGGCTGGTCATCCGGGAGCGGGAGCAGCGCGCGGTAGCGCGCGGCCGGAGCCGATCCGGCTCTCTGGTACACACTCACCAGTCCACTGTGGCACAAATGGCTCTTTAGTAACAGGCCATTTGTCGCCAAGATCGAACCCATGCCACTCCGCGTCCGCCCCGTCCGCCGGTTCACCCAGCTGCTTGTCGGCCTCGCCCTCTACGGCTGGTCGATGGCCATGCTGGTGCGCAGCCAGCTGGGCCTGGACCCGTGGGACGTCTTCCATCAGGGCCTGACCAACCAGCTGCCGTTCAGCTTCGGCCAGGTGACCATGGGCGTGGGCGCCCTGGTGCTGCTGCTCTGGATCCCGCTGCGGCACCGTCCGGGCATCGGCACCGTGCTCAACGTGATCGTGATCGGGTTGGCCGTGGACGCGGGCCTTGCCCTGATCCCCGAGGCGGACGGCTGGGTCGAGCGGATCGCCCTGCTGGTCGCCGGCGTGGTCGCGAACGGCCTGGCCGGGGCGCTGTACGTCGGGGCGCGGTTGGGCACCGGCCCCAGGGACGGGTTGTGGGTCGCCCTCACCGCACGGACCGGGCTCAGCATCCGCGTGGTCCGGACGGCGCTCGAGCTCACCGTGCTCGGCGCCGGCTGGCTGCTCGGCGGGACGGTCGGCATCGGCACGCTCGCCTACGCGGTGTCGATCGGCCCGCTTGTGCAGCTGTTCCTGCCGTGGGTGCAGGTGCCGCTGCCCGAACCGGACCCGGCGTCCGAGACCGTCCCTGCGACCTGCTGAGCGGCGGCTCGCGTCCTGCTCCGTGTCACTCTCAAGGGGTCCAGCGGACGGCGCCCGTGCCGGGTTAGGTTGGGAGCGCAGGTACCACCCCCCGCCCCCGAGGAGTCCTCCCTTGACCACCCTCAGCACCCACGCGTCCGCGCGTACGCCGCGCCTGCTCGCCGTCCTCGCCCTCTTCGCAGCGCTGGTCCTGACCGGCTGCACTCCGTCCGGGAACACCGCCCTCCCGGCGATGCGGGTGCTGTTCATCGGCAACAGCTACACCTTCTACAACGGCGGCCTCGACCAGGTCCTGCACGGCCTGGCGCCCCACACCGAAACCGCGAGCGCCACGGTGGGCGGATACACGCTGGCGGATCACCTGCGCGACTCCTCGACCATGGGCAAGCTTCAGGAGGGCGGCTGGGACGCCGTGGTGATCCAGGAGCAGAGCCAGGGTCCGGTCTGGTCGTTCAGCCGCTACCTGTCCTCGGCGCGGACGCTGACGGTGAAGGCCCGCAGGCTGGGGGCACGCCCGATGCTGCTCCAGACGTGGGCCCGCCCGGACAGCAGAGGCATCACCGCCGGCGCCCTCGAGGCCGCATTCACGAAGGCGGGAAAGAGCCTGCAGGCGACCGTCATCCCTGCGGGACGGGCGTTCGACCGGTCGTTGTCCCTGCACCCGCAGATCGTGCTCAACCAGAACGACGGCCACCCGACTCCGGAGGGCACCTACCTGGCCGGCTGCGTCGCCTACGCGACGATCTTCCAGGTGAGCCCGGTCGGGAACAGCTTCACCGCCGGCCTGGACTCCCAGACCGCGCACATCCTGCAGCAGATGGCCGAAACCGCGACCCTCCACACCCCGAAGGCTGCGACGGCGTCGGCAACCAGCGCGCCGTAGGCGAGGCGTTGTCACCGACGTCCCGGACGCAGGACGCAGACCCCTCCGGTCATCGCTCCCCGGACGGACCCCTGCCCGCGCACAGCCCGCACTGGTAGCTTCCCGCCATGACGGTCGAACTGGCACATGACATCACCGGCGAGGGCCCGCTCCTCGTCCTCGTCCACGGCATCACCGAGAACCGGCACTCCTGGGATCCGCTGCTGAGCGACCTGGCCCGCGACCACCGCGTCCTGCGGGTCGACCTGCGCGGCCACGGCGAATCGCCGAAGGGCCCCGGCTACGGCGTGGCCGACCTGGCCGCGGACGTCGAAGCCCTGGTCGACGCGCCCCCGCTGCTGGTGGGCCACTCCTTCGGCGGCACGGTGGTGACCGCCTACGCCGCGCTGTTCCCGGCCCGTGGCGTCATCAACGTCGACCAGAGCCTCGACCTCGCGCCGATGCAGGCCGGGTTGAAGCAACAGGACGCACTGCTGCGCGGCCCGGCGTTCCCTGCGGTGATGGACGCCCTGTTCGACTCGTTGCGCGGGAGCGCCTCGGATGAGGAGTGGGCCCGCCTGAGCGCGCTGCGCCGCTACGACCAGGACGTCGTCCTCGGCGTCTGGTCGGTGCTCCTGGACACCACGCCCGCCGAACTGGACGCCGAGATCACGGCCATGACCTCGGGCATCACCGCCCCATACCTGTCGCTGCACGGCTTCGATCCCGGACCGGGCTACGCCGAATGGCTCGCCGCCCGGATCCCGGGCGCGGTCACCGAAGCGGACCCCGGAGTCGGCCACTACCGGCATCTCGTGCACCCGGAGGAGTTCCTCGCCCGGCTGCGCCGGTTCGAGGCCGAGCTGCCCGCGTAAACCCAGGGCCGGTCAGGCGGGCGTGCCGAGCCACTCCTTCGCGGCCAGGGTCAGTGCGGCGATGCCGGCGCTGAGCGTGGGTTCGATCACCGGGGCGTAGCGCGGCGAGTGGTTCGACGGGATGCCTTCCATCACCCGCACCATGCCCGCCGCACTGTCGACTCCGGCGAAGGCGGTCGGGTCGGCACCGCCGAGGATCCAGTACACGCAGGGCTTTCCGACCGCGCGGGAGAGCTCGCCCACGTCCTCGCTGCCGGTGACCGCGCCCGGATCGATCACCGCCGCCGGGCCGAAGCCGCGGGCCAGCGCCGTCGCGGTGCGCGCGCTCGCGTCCGGGTCGTTCACGACCGCGGGGAAGCCGTCGGTGTGCCGAATCTCGGGCGGACGGGGGGCGCCGGACGCCTGCGCCTCGGCCACAGTGATCCGCTCGACGGCGGCGAGGACTCTGGAACGTACTTCTTCGTCGTACGAACGGATGTTGACCTGGAGCTCCGCGGTGTCGGCGATGATGTTCACCTTGCTGCCCGCCCGCAGGACGCCGACGGTGACCACCGCCGTGTCGGCGCCGGCGACCTCCCGGGCCACGATCCCCTGCAGTCGCATCACCAGCGAGGCCGCCATCACGACCGGATCGACGCAGGCTTCCGGACGCGAGCCGTGTCCGCCCTTGCCGTACAGCGTGATCGTGAGCGAGTCGGACGCGGCGAAGGCCGGTCCCGGGTGAAGCCCGATCACGCCGGCCGGCAGCGGACCCACGTGCTGGCCCAGCACCACGTCCGGCACGCCCACCGTCTCATAGAGACCGTCGGCGAGCATCGCCTTCGCGCCGGTGCCGACCTCCTCGGCGGGTTGGGCGAGGAGCAGGAGCGTGCCCGACCAGTCCGGGTCGGCGGCGAGCAGGCGTCCGGCCCCGAGCAGGCAGGTCAGGTGTACGTCGTGGCCGCAGGCGTGCATCACCGGAACGTCGAGGCCGTCCGGATCGGTGCCGCGGGCCGTGCTGGCGTAGGGCAGGCCGGTGTCCTCCTGCACTGGAAGCCCGTCCATGTCCGCGCGGACGAGCACCGTGGGGCCGCTCCCCCGGCGCAGGACGCCGACGACGCCGGTCCGCCCGATGCCGGTGTGCACCTCGTAGCCGAGCCCGGCCAGCGTCTCTGCCACGATCGACGCCGTCCGCTGTTCGGCGAAGGAGAGCTCCGGATGGCGGTGCAGATCTCGGTAGAGCGCCTCGAGATCGGCAGCAGACGAAGCCTGCGTGATGACCACCCGTCCGTCCATCGCGATGCCCTCTCCATCGGTTCGATTCGCACCGCTCACCCTACGCGCGCGGCCAGGGGTCGCCGAGGCTCACAGCTCTCGCCTAGAGTCAGCTCTGCCCGACGCCAACCCCACGGGAGACAACTCATGCGAACCCTGGCCCGCACGTCCATCGGAATCGTCACCGGATTCCTACTCCTCTCCGGCTGCTCCTCGCTGGGCGGCGTCATCCCGGGCGGCGGATCGTCCGCCTCGTCGGCGGCCAGCCCGGCCGCGTCCGAGGCGACGTCGGCACCGGCGAGCGGCGGTTCGTCCGACCAGTCCGCCGCGGACGCCTGCCTCGCCATCGGGAGCGCCATGTCCGAGGCCGGCAACACGTTGCAGGACGCGGCCCAAGACTTCGGCTCCGACCCCGAAAAGGCGGTGAAGGCGCTCAACGAGTTCAAGGACTCCTTCGTGAAGGCCGCGGCGAAGGTCGACAACCCCGAGGTCAAGGCGCAGGTGCAGAAGGCCACCGACGCCCTGACCGACATGATCACGAAGCTCGAGGCCGGCCTGAACGACCCGCTGAAGATGACCGAGGCGATGTCGGCGATGTCGACCTTCCAGCAGGAGGTCACCGCGATCAGTTCTCTCTGCGGCTGAACCCGGGAAGGCCGGCTAGCCCAACCAGTCGCGCAGGCCGAGCAGCATCCCGGCTGCGACCGAGATCATGATCGCGGCCACGGCCAGATCGAACACGCGCCAGGCCACCGGCCGGGTGAAGAGCGGACGCAGCACTTGGGCGCCGAACCCGAGCCCGGAGAACCAGATCACGCTGGCCATCATCGCCCCCGCCGCGAACACCCAGGGGGCCGCGTAGGTGGACGCGACCGAACCGACCAGCACCACCGTGTCGAGGTACACGTGGGGGTTGAGCCAGGTCAGGGCGGCGGCGGTCGTGGCGACCGAGACCAACTGGACGGCTTCTCCGCTTCCGTCCGCCACCAGGGCTTCGGATCGCACCGTCCGGCGTAGCGCCTGGATGGCGTACCAGGTGAGCACCGCGCAGCCGAGCAGTGTCACCGTCACCAGCAACGCCGGGTGAGCCGAGATCACCGCGCCGACTCCGGCCGCGCCCAGGCTGATCAAGGCGACGTCGCTGAGTGCACAGATCGCAACCACGACGCCGATGTGTTCACGCCGCAGCCCCTGCCGCATCACGTACGCGTTCTGCGCGCCGATCGCGACGATGAGGCTGAATCCGAAACCGAGGCCGGAGAGGGCTGTGGTGAGCACCGTTCGACGGTACGACGCTGGGCTCCTTCAGTCCAGCGAATGTTTTTCGGGCTTGATTAGCGTCGCTTAAGATAGGGCCATGGACTGGGACCTCCCCCAACTGCGCGCCTTCGCTGCCGTGGTCGACCACGGCACGCTCGACGCCGCCGCCGCGTCGCTGCATCTCACTCCGTCCGCGGTGAGCCAGCGACTCAAGGCGCTGGAGCGGTCCGTGGGCGCGGTGCTGCTGCGTCGCAGCCGACCGGCGGTTCCGACCGAGGCCGGACGGCCCGTGCTGCGGCTCGCTCGCCAACTGGCCGCGCTCACCGCCGATGCGGACGCGATCCTGCCGTCCACCGGCGCAGGGCTGGCGGAGGTGCGGCTGGCCGTGAATGCCGACTCCCTGGCCACCTGGACGCTGCCGGCGCTCGCGCCCGTCGCCGGGGAGGTCCGGATCACCTTCTTGCGCGAGGACCAGGATCACACCACCGAACTCCTGCGCGACGGCACCGCGATGGCGGCGATCACGAGCCAGCGCACGCCCGTCCAGGGGTGTTCGGTCGAGGCGCTGGGTGCGATGCGCTACCGTCCGGTCGCCTCGAAGGAGTTCGCCGAGCGATGGTTCAGTGACGGCGTGACCCCACAGGCACTCTCCCGGGCGCCGGTGGTGATCTTCGACGCCCGGGACCGGCTCCAGAACGATCGGCTGGCCGAGGCCGGCGTCCCCGCGGACGCGCCGCCGCGCCACACCGTCCCAGCCAGCACCCAGTTCTCCGAGGCGGTGCAGTACGGCTACGGCTGGGGGATGCTGCCCGACCTGGAGGATCGGGCCTGGCCCGGAGTCGATCTCGCGGCTCGCGCCGACTCGGCGCTACGCACTGTCGATGTGGCGCTGTTCTGGCAGCAGTGGGCCCTGCAGACGCCGAGCCTGGACGCGGTCGCCGCCGCGGTGCGGGCAGGCGCGGCCCAATCGCTGCGCTGAGCGTTCAGCCGCGACGCAGCCGATCGCGCAGCCGCATCAGCTCTCGGCGCTGAGCGTCGGTGAGGCTCTGGATGCCGTTGGCATTGATCTGGTCCAGCAGGGCGTCCAACTGCTCGCGGTCGGAGGCTCGGCGCTGGTCCTGGCGTGCTTGGGCACGGGGCACGTGGCGCGTCCTCGTCCGCGCGGGCTTGCGCGGCGCCGGCTGGCCGGGGATCCAGTCGTAGGCGCTGAGCAGGCCGAACCGGCGGGCCATGACCGCCACGATGATCAGGCTGAACACCAAGCTGAGCAGGCTGCCCACGGCACGAGCGGCGATCATGCTCAGCACTTGCAGGCCCACGATCACCGCACCGAACACCCACGCCGGGATGCCGAAGAAGAACGGGCGTTTGGGGTATTCGGCGATCCACAGCAGGAGGATCGCGAACTCGATCAGATCGAGCCCGGCCAGGGCCGAACCGTTCAGCACCGGCAGCATGGAGACCAACGTGGACGCGGCGGTGAGCCCGGCCCAGGTTCCCACGATCAGCCACAGCATCCGGAGCCGGCCGATCAGGCGCTCCAGTTCGGAGCCGAAGTACCACAGGATGAGCGCGGTCAGCACCACCCAGATCGTGTTGGCCAGCGGCCAGGTGACGATCCGCCACACCTCGCCCTCGGCAACGAGACTGGGAGCGTAGAAGAGCAGCGAAGGCAGACCCGGCGCGATCACCCAAACCAGGCCGGACACCACGCCGATCAGGCCGACGAGCACCGATGTCGACACGTCGAGCCGACCCAGCCGGAACCAGGGGTCTTCAGGGGACGCGAAATGTCGATTCACACGACCAAGGTTGCCAGACGAAACACCACACGCCACAAGCCGGGCCCCGAATCGTCGCGCCGACCCGATCCCGTCCGGCTGGACGCCGCGCCGTTCCCGGCGCCCAGGTCGAGCGCCGACACGCGAATGCGACGGTCGTCATACGCCGTCGACACGTGAACCACTGGCGCGCCCGGAGGGACTCGAACCCCCAACCTTCTGATCCGTAGTCAGATGCTCTATCCATTGAGCCACGGGCGCCGGAAAGCGGGCTCAACCCTACTCGACCGGACCGAAGGCGTCCAACCGAGCACGGTCCGTACCGAACCAGCGGACGAGGGCTGCTCAAGGGAGCAACGAAATGCACCGGGTGCCGGCCAGCTCCCCGTTGGCACCCCTCTCAGCACTCAGCGGTGCATTTCGCTGCAGCCTGCTCCGACGTGACGTCGGCGGTTTACCCTCGGGCCCAGAGTACAGCCGAGTGCCTGAACGTCGTTAATTGACCGTTTTCGAAAACGCGGGCCCGCCTGAACGGGCCCGAAAGCTGGGAAGATGGAACGGCACCCCAGTCGCATCGATGCGAAACAGCGTGAGGAGACCACATGGCCCTGGACACCAGCGTCATCGCTACCACCACCCCTTCGGGCGCCCCGGAGGCCCTCGTCTCGTGGGTCACCCGCGTGGCCGAGTTGACCCAGCCGGACGCGGTCCACTGGTGTGACGGATCGGAGGCCGAGCGCGACCGGCTGTACGAGGAGATGGTGGCCTCGGGCACCTTCGTGAAGCTGAACCAGGAGCTGCGTCCGGGCTGCTACCTGGCCCGCTCGGAGCCGTCCGACGTGGCTCGGGTCGAGGCACGCACGTTCATCTGCTCGGAGAAGCAGGAGGACGCGGGCCCGACGAACAACTGGGCCGACCCGGCCGAGATGAAGCAGACACTCGCTCGGGTCTTCGCCGGTTCGATGCGTGGCCGCACCATGTATGTGATTCCGTTCTCGATGGGTCCGCTGGGTGGCGAGATCAGCCGACTCGGCGTCGAGATCACCGACAGCCCGTACGTGGTCACGAACATGCGGATCATGACCCGGATGGGCACCGCGGCACTCGCGGCGATCGCCGCCGGGGCCGACTGGGTGCCCGCGGTGCACTCGGTGGGCTACCCGCTGGTGGACGCCGAGGGCAACCCGCGTCCGGACATGACCTGGCCGTGCAGCGACGAGAAGTACATCACCCACTTCCCGGAGACCCGCGAGATCTGGTCCTACGGTTCGGGCTACGGCGGCAACGCNNGACGAGGGCTGGATGGCCGAGCACATGCTGATCCTGAAGATCACCTCGCCGCAGGGCCGGGTGTTCCACCTGACCGCGGCCTTCCCCTCGGCGTGCGGCAAGACGAACCTGGCCATGTTGCGTCCCACGATCCCCGGCTGGAAGGTCGAGACGGTCGGCGACGACATCGCCTGGATGCGTCCTGGCCCGGACGGACGGCTACACGCGATCAACCCCGAGTCCGGGTTCTTCGGCGTGGCACCGGGCACCAGCGAGGAGACCAATCCGACCTGCCTGCACGCGCTGTCCCGAGACACGATCTTCACCAATGTCGCCCTCACCGACGACGGGGACGTGTGGTGGGAGGGCATGACGCCCGAACCGCCGGCGCACCTGATCGACTGGAAGGGTGAGGACTGGACCCCGGACTGCGGGCGGCCCGCCGCGCATCCGAACAGCCGGTTCACCGTGCACGCATCCCAGGCCGAATCGATCTCGGACAACTGGGAGGATCCCGCCGGGGTCCCGATCGACGTGATCCTGTTCGGCGGACGCCGGGCCCGCAACGTCCCGCTGATCAGCGAGTCCTACAGCTGGGAGCACGGCGTGTTCGTGGGCGCGACGGTGTCCAGCGAACAAACCGCCGCCGCGGAGGGGACGGTCGGCTCGCTGCGCCGCGACCCGTTCGCCATGCTGCCGTTCTGCGGCTACAANNGGCCCGGGTTCGGCGAGAACTCCCGTCCGATCGAATGGGCTCTGCAGCGGGTCGCCGGCAACGCCAGCGCCGTCGACGCGATCAGCGGACGCATTCCCGCGCCCGGCGAACTCAACGTCGACGGCCTGGACATCACGCCCGAACAACTCCAGGCGCTGTTCGCCCTCGACCCCCACGCCTGGGCCGCCGAAGCCGACCTCACCGAGGAGTACTTCGCCCAGTTCGGCGACAAGCTCCCCGGCGCGCTGCTCGACCAACTCGCCGAGCTCCGCGCTCGGATCGCCGCCACCGACCCCGCCTAGCGGCTCAAGGACGACCAGCTACTCTCGAAGGCATGCTCACCCCCCGTGCCCGGCGCCTGGCCGCGGCGCTGGTCACGGCGGTGCTGGGCCTCGTCGGCGCGGGCTGCACCGCCGGTGAAGTGCCGACTCCTTCGCCAAGCCCGACGGCGCCGTCCGATGTCACCGTGAAGCAAGCCCAGCAGATCGCGAACCGAATCGTTGCCGGCTGGAAGACGGCGCACCAGAGCTCGTGGAGCCCGGCCGCCTGGGACGCGGTCGACGCCTTCCCCGCCCGGATCGCCGACAACGCCGCCATCGAGGCGGANNCCGCCCAACAGGCGGCGGGCCGCTACCGCGCGTCCACGTTCTCGAACACGTTCACCCTCACCCGGGTCTACGCCCACTCGACCACGGGAGGCGCCGAATACCTGGTGGTGGCCGGCTACTACCGCGATGCCAAGAAGAAGGCGATCGCCGACAGCGACGCGATCCAGCTCTATCTGCGCGAAGGCACCGGCGAGTGGCGCTACGCGGCAGGAGTCGGGAGCGAAGGCGTCGACGGCACGACCCCGGCGAAGAAGGGCCTGACCGGCTCCTTCACGCCGCTGGCCGAGCAGCCGGACGTCGACGTCGGGACGACCGGCGCCAACGCCGACCTGCTCGACGCGCTGACCGAGGCCGCGCGTCCGCGGAGCAAGGTCGCCACCGTCGCGGCCCGGCGTACGACTGTGACCGCAGGCGTCGCGGCCTGGGGCGGTGACTACTACACGGTGAAGTCAGCCGAGTGCCGCGTGCCCAACGGTCCGGCAGTGGCCAGCTTCGCCGTGGAGGAGGGCACGCTGAGCCTGGTCCAGTTGGACTGCACCGTCGAACTCACCACCGGCAGCAAGACTCTGATCGTCTGGACCGATCCGGTGACCGGACGGCAGGAACTGGGCAGCGGGGCGAAGCTCCGAGTGCTCTACGAAGCACTCGTACAGACCGGGACGGACGGCTACACGGTGCTCGCCCACTACGACCGCTGGGCCGGTCTGCCCGTGGTCACGAAGTAGCCGGAGCGGCAACCGTCCCCCGCTATCCGAAGCGGACCAGCGCCACCCCGAGCAGCACGATCGCCGCACTGGCGATTCGGGCCGGACCGACTCGACGCCGCGGCACCCCGAGCCAGCCCCAATGGTCCATGACGAGCCCGACGGCCACCTGGCCCAGCAACACCACGCTGACCGCGAGCGACGTGCCCAGGATCGGTGCGTTCACCGCGTTCACCAGGACGAACGCCGCGCCCAGCAGCCCGCCGCTGAACATCCAGCCGCGCAGTTCGCCGACCCGGCGGACGCGCTGTCGGGTGGCCACGATGATCACAGTCAAGCCGACGGTGCCGACCAGGAACGAGACCAGCGCCGCGGCGAGCCCAGAGCCCATTGCCTGACCCAGCCGTCCGTTGACCGCGGTCTGGATCGCTCCGAGCGTCCCGGCCAGCACGCCGACCACCCACAGCAGCGGGTGCGGCCGGTGGTGTTCGGACAGATCGGTCACCGCCGTCCGTCCGAGCAGATTCACCCCGGCCGCTCCGAGCACGACCAGGGCGGCGCCGAGCCCACGCAGCAGCGTGATCGCGTGCTCCGGCATTCCGAACGCGCCCGTCACGTCGATCACGAGACCACCGAGGACCTGGCCGACCAGCGGGAGCACCACCGTCGCCGACGCCCCGATCCGGGGCAGCAGCACGATGTTCATGGTCAAGAAGACCAGCCCGCAGACCCCACCCAGCCAGATCCACCATGGCTGCGTCGTCGCCGTGGTGGCCCACGGCACGGCTGTGCCCGTTACGAGGACGGCAAGGCCGAGACCGGCGGTTCCGACGGCGAAGGAGATTCCGGAGGCGGGCAGCACGGCGCCGATCCGCCCGGACAGTCGGCTATTGATCGCGCTCTGAAGCGGAATCAGTCCGCCGACGACGACGCCGAGCACCAGTGCAACCAGCACCTCACCACCCCCTGGGGAGCCTCAGCTGGCCCGACCGGGACGTCCACATGACGCACCGGCCCGGCCAGCCCGGTCGACCCGACTTGGGGACGGTTCCGAACTCGGTCCGCGAGACGCCGGTGGACCGAGTTCGGAACCGTCCCCAATGGGCGGAATCCGGTGCGAACGGGGCGCCGCCGGCGACGCAGCGGCTCAGCGGACGGGCTCCACAGCCGGCCAGCGGCCCCTCAGGTAGGAACTGGGGTAACGAGCACAGGCGTCGCAATCCAGCTCGGCGGCCGCCCGCAGCGGCCAGGACGGCTCCCGCAGCGCCACCCGCGCCAGCGCGACCGCGTCCGCGCTGCCCTCGTCGAGGATCTGCTGGGCCTGCCTTGGCTCGGTGATCAGCCCCACCGCGCTCACCGGCAACCCGGCCTGCCGGACGGCCGCAGCCAGCGGCACCTGATACCCAGGCCCGGCCGGGATCTTCGCCAACACATTGCCGCCGCTGGACACGTCGACCAGGTCCACCGAGTGCCGTCGCAGCATCCGCGCCACCTCGGTGGCGTCCTCGACGGTGAACCCGCCCTCGGTCCACTCCGTGGCCGAGATCCGCACGAAGATCGGCTTGCCCACCGGCCACGCCTCGCGGACGGCGTCCACCACCTCGAGCAGCAGCCGGGCCCGGGCGGCGAGATCGCCGCCGTAGCTGTCGGTGCGCTGGTTCGACAGCGGCGAGAGGAACTCGCTGAGCAGGTAGCCGTGGGCGGCGTGCACCTCCACCACGTCGAAACCCGCCGCGTCCGCCCGGCGCGCGGCGTCCGCGAATGCCTCCACCACGTGGGCGAGATACTCCGGCGTCGCCTCGATCGGGGTAGCCAGGCCGGGGAACGGTATCGCCGAGGGGCCAAACGTCTCCCACCCACCGTCCTCGAACGGCACGGAGCCGGACTTGCCCTGCTCGAAGTCGCGGTAGGTCGAGGCCTTGCGTCCGGCGTGGGCGAGCTGGATGCCCATCTTCGCGCCCTGGCCGTGACCGAAGTCGACGATCCGGCGCCAGGCCTCGGCCTGCCGGTCGTTCCAGATGCCCGCGCACTGCGGCGTGATCCTCCCCTCGGGCAGCACTCCCGTGGCCTCGGTGAGTACGAGGCCGAACCCTCCGGCGGCCCGGGCGCCGAGGTGCATCAGGTGCCAATCGGTGGGCACGCCGTCGCGCGCCTCGCACTGGTACTGGCACATCGGTGCCAGGAAGATCCGGTTGGGGATGGTGAGATCCCGCAGCGTCAGCGGGTCGAAAAGGGACGGCATGGTTACAGGTTAGGTACGGCTCTGTTGCACAGGTAGTGCCGTCCCATTACCAGCACCTAACCTCGCTCGAAGAGGTGAGGCATGACGGACGCAGCCAACTGGGTCGAACGTCACGCCGCTGCCGCGACGGCCTGGGATATCACCCCCAACCAGTTCGTGGTGGCGGCGTGCGGTCGCCTGCGCCCGGGCACGGCGCTCGATGTCGGCGCCGGCGAGGGCGCGAACGCAATCTGGCTGGCCGGACGCGGCTGGCGGGTCACCGCCCTCGACCGCGAGATGGTCTCGGTGGGACGCGTCCAGGCCCGCTCGGCGCTGCTGGCCCACCCGGTGGACGCGATCCTCGCCGACGCGATCAACTACCGGCCGCGCCCCGGATCGTTCGACCTGATCCTGCTCGCCTACCTGGATCTTCCCGAGCCGCAATGGCGGCGGGTGCTCGCCAACTGCGTACCCGGGCTGGCCAGTGGCGGCACCGTGCTGGTGGTCGGCCACGACGCGTCCAACCTCGACTCGGGCTGGGGCGGACCGTCCGACCCCGACCTGTTGACTACCCCGGCGCATCTCGCCGGCCTGATCACCAACCTCGGCCTGGAGGTACGCAGAGCCGAGGTGGTTCGGCGCGAGGTCGCCAACGACGTCGGTTTCCACACCGCGCTCGATCACATCGTGGAAGCGGCGCGGCCGGCCACGTGAGGGTGACCCGGCTCCGGACTACCGAAGCGGACGCTGGAGCAGGCTGTCTCCTCGCGAGAGCCGAGGCGTGAGGAAGGTGGTCTGCTGCACCTCTGTCTCGTCGTGAGCCTGCATCACCCAAGCTCCGGCGAGGAAGCCCATCCGCCGCGGGTCCTGGTTCACCGAGGTGATCTCGACCGGGTAGGTCATCGGGGTGCTGCCCAGGTCGCAGCCGATCACGCCGACGTCCTGCGGCACCGACAATCCGGCTGCGTGGAGTGCCCGCAGTGCGCCCACGGTCATCTGGTTGTTCGAGATGAAGATCGCGTCGAAGTCGTCCCGCCGGCTCAGCAACTGCTCCATGGCCTTGACTCCGCCGTCGATCCGGTTGTTCATGTACTTGACCTCGACGACCTCTCCGCCGTTCGCGGCGAGCCCTTCGCGGAGTCCGATCAGGCGGCTGCTCCAGCCCTGGGCCGTGGTCTGGCCCACGATCGCAGCGACCCTGCGATAGCCGTGGTCGAGGAACTCCCCAGCGGCCAGGCGTCCCCCGGTGGCGTTGTCAGAGGTAATCGTTTCCACGGCGGCGTCCGCGAGGGGCTGGTTGACGACGACCACCGGGATCTTCGCCTGCTGCAGGACGCCGATGTCGACGCGCGGCGAGCTGGGCGCGAGCACGACCCCGCCGACCCGCTCGGTAACCGCGATCTCGAAGTAGCGTCGCTCCCGCTCGGCGTCCAGATCGGAATTACACAGGATTACCACCGCACCGGAGTCGTGGGCTGCGTCTTCGACGCCGCGAGCGATGCTTGTGAAGAAGGGGTTCTCGATGTCGGAAACGACCAATGCCCACAACTGTCGGCCCGGGGCTCGGAGCCTGCGCGCGACCCGGTCGGGGCGATAGTCGAGTTGCTTTACCGCCGCGTTCACCCGATCCGATAGTTCCGGCGCCACTCGATCGTTTCCGGCGAGTACGCGCGACACCGTCGCAGTGGATACGCCGGCCACTCTGGCGACATCAAGGATGGTTACGCCGTGTGCAATGGAACTGCGTCGCCGTTTGCGGGGGCGAATGGCGTCTGACGAACTGGGATCGGTTTCCATCGTCTCAAACCGTAGCATCGGCGGCCGATGGATCCGCTACCGGACGCCGTGCGCCGAGGCGCCGGCGGATGGCCGCACGGGGTGGGGGCCGGGCCGCAACGACCGACCCGGCCCCACCCACTCAGGGTGCCGGACGGGGAGCCGGGTCGCCCATGAGCTCGGCGTACTTGACGGCGAGCTCGTGCCAGGGGAACTCCAGGTCGATCCAGGTCCTGACCTGGTTGTAGTAGTGCTCCAGTGCCTGAAGGATCTCGCGGACCTCCGCACGCGTCGTGGCCTGCTTGAGCGCGGCGCTGGCGCGCGAGGTGAGATCGGCGAGCTGGTCCAGGCGGTAGTGGACGGAGGCCCGATGCCCGATGATGGCGGCGCCCTGGCTGCCGTCGGCCGGCGGGGCCAGCGTCGAGAGCCAATCGACGGCGAACTTCACGACGGTATCGAAGTCGTAGTCGTCCTTGGCGACCGCCTCCTGGAGCAGGTACATCGCATCGACCGAGCTGCCCAGGGCGCTGAACGCATAGATCTGCACGGTCATGTTCTGGCCGCGGGTGCCCATACGGGACCGCATGGCCGCGATGTCTTCGGGCCGCTCCATCAGGTATCGGTCGCCGGTCTCGAAGAGCTCTTGTGCAATCGGGTTCATGCGTCAACCTCCACGATGTCGACCGTCATCTTCGCGCCGGGATGCTCCCACGCCCGACCCATCTTCTTGCGGTATTCCTCCAGGTCTTCGGAGGCGACGCTCGCGAAGATGTCGGTGGTGCCGATCGGCGAGATCCGCTCGTACCAGCCACAGAAATGAGGGCCGGCACGATGCAGGCTGATGTCCCCAGGATCGGGGTACGAGAAATTCTCATCCTCGACGCCGAGATAGGGCGTGGACAGCATCCACTCGCTCTCGCAGATCCGGGCATGCCTAACCGGATTGGAGAAGGGCACGACCTTTTCGATCGCGGCGATCAGGTTGGGCGCTCGGTCGTAGTGGAGCTTTGCGTACACGACATAGTCGCCGTCATCGAAGGCCACCGTGAGCTTCAGTTTCTTCATTTAGTGAGTTTCTCCAAACAGAGTTGTGTTCAAATCGTTGGTGGGTCTGGACACCAGGCCCACCAACGGGTCTTCCAGCTAGATCTCGCCGGCCGCCCACTTGCACATGCGCTCCCACCACAGGCCGTAGTCGGGCCAGTCGGGGAGGTTTCCGCACAGGTGATAGGTCGGGTCGGTGGTGTAGGCGATGGAGCGGCCCTTCCCGGCCTCGCCGACGACCATCAGCGGGTCGTTGCGACTGGTCGCGATGACCTTCGCCTCCGGCTTGGGTTGCACCAGGTTGTAGCCCAGGATCAGCCGGTCCTCGGGCATCTCGATCCCCTTCAGGATCGCGTGGTCGGGATCGGTGAGCTGGATCGTGGCGCCATCGGGGTGATCGATGAGGTCATCGACGCCCTGCCGCATTGTCACGGGGAGCACGTCCTCGATCGGAGAACCGCCCCACATGCCCTTGCCGTAGATGCCGGAGAAGGTCAGCCACCCGCCGGCCATGATCAGCCCGCCACCGTCGAGAACCCACTGTTTGAACGGCGTCACCAGGTTGGGGCCCATCGGAGTCATCCGCTCCCGGTTGCCGAACGGCATCTTGAAGTTGAGATAGCCGACGTCGGACAAGATGATGACGTCGTACTCCGACAGCGCCTCTGCCGAACTCGGGAACTTGGTACGAATGTCCGCCGCCGGCATGTGGGTGAGGTCGATACCCGGACGCGGGCCCAGCGCATCCCGCAGAACCGATGCCGAATCCCGGTAATAGGTGTGGGTGAACGTATCTATTCCCTTGGCGGCGATCAGGGTTTCCACCTGGGTGTCGCCAACGTACAGTACACGTACCATTTTTCTCGAAGGTTCCTTTCCTATGGTTACGACGGCTGGTTGTACTTGAGTCCGTCGTTGACAGTGATTTCGGCGACCTTGTTCGGCCCCAGGCCCCAGGCGTCGTGAACCGCGTCGTAGACGCCGTCCGACTGCAGTTCGATGAGTGCCTTCTGGATCAGATCGCGCAGCGCCGAGTTGTCCTTGGACACGGCAATCGCGTTGTACCCCTTGCCGAACTCGGTGTTTCCGATGATCTCGAGGTTCGTCGCGGCCTCATCGGTCTTGATCAGGTAGGCGGTGATGCCGGTCTGGTACATCGTCGCGTCCGCCCGGCCCGTCTGCACCTGCAGCAGCGAGTTGGCGTTGTCCGGGAAGATCGTGATGTCCATCTTCGTATCGCACTTCTTGTTCTGCTCCTCGAGCAGACCCAGCATCACCGAGCCCTCGACCGAGGAGATTTTGAGCCCGCACAGCGAATCCATGCCGGTGATTCCCTTGGGGTTGCCCTTGACCGTCACGATCGAGTTCGAATCGGTCGAGTAGTCCACGAAATCGACGACCTTCTCCCGCTCGGGCGTGTCACCCATGGATGCGATCGAGAAGTCGTAGCGCTTGGCCTGCATGGCCGGCAAGATGCCCGCGAACTCGACCAGATTGAAGTTGGCCTTCAGTCCGAGCTTGGCGGCGATGGCCTTGGTGATGTCGATGTCGACGCCGCGCAGTTCATCGGTGCCTTCGACGATGTACTCGTAGGGCGGGACGCCGGCCCGGGTGACGACCTCGACCGTGCCATCGGTGATGATCGCCGCGGCCTGGCTCGCGAGATCGGTGCTCGCGGTCACCGCGAAGGTGGTCGTGCCTTCGGGCCCACCCATGACGTTGGTGGCGCCGGACCCGCTCTGGCTTGACGCGTCCCCCGACGGTGCGGTCGAGGACGCCGGAGCAGCAGAACAGCCGACGAGCGCGATCAGGGCGGTGAGCGCGATCAGCGGACTCGCTGATCTCTTCAGTTTCATGGTGTCTCCTTCTTGGTTGAATGAACGAATCTGCGGCTGTTGGGTTGTCAGCGACCGGATCAGGTCACTTTGTCGAGGAACGATCTGGTGCGGAGGTTCTGCGGATTATCCAGGACGTCGGCGGCCGTGCCCTCTTCGACGATGACGCCGCCGTCCATGAACACGGCACGGCCTGCCACCTCGCGGGCAAAGGCCATTTCATGCGTAACCACAATCATCGTCATGCGTTCCTCGGCCAGCGCGCGCATGGTGTTGAGCACTTCGCCGGTGAGCNNCGTGGGTGACGACGATCATCGTCATGCCCTCTTTGGCCAGAGCCGTCATGGTGTCCAGTACCTCGTGCACGAGTTCCGGATCGAGTGCCGAGGTGGGCTCGTCGAAGAGAATCGCGTCCGGATTCAGGGCCACTGCTCTGGCGATCGCGACACGTTGTTGCTGGCCGCCGGAAAGCTGGGCGGGTCGCTTGTGGCAGTGATCGGCGAGTCCCATCTTGCCGAGGATTTCCAGAGCCCGTTCATGGGCTTCGGCGTGCGGGGCGTGCTTGACCAGGCGAAGCGGCATTGCGACGTTCTCGATCGCACTGACGTGGCCGAACAGATTGAACCGCTGGAAGACCATGCCGAGACGGCTTCGCTGTTCGGCGAGGTCGTGGGACTTGCGCTCGAAAAGCCCTTTCGGGGTTTCGATGACGCCCACTCGCTCGCCACCGAGCGTCACGACGCCCGAGTCGGGCTGCTCCAAGAAGTCCAGACAGCGCAGAAAGGTGGATTTGCCCGATCCGGACGGCCCCAGCAGGGCGACGACCTCCCCGCGGGACACACTCATGCTGACCCCCTTGAGGACGGTCAGGCTGCCGAAGGACTTCCAGATCTTGTCGGCGACGAGAATGGGCTCGCTCATGACTGCACCCCCGCTGCCTGAGCGTCGATCCGCGGGCCCGATGCCCCTTTGCGGCGCCACCGGCGGGTGCCCACGGCATTGGGGTCGACTCCGGCGAAGGACCGTTCCAGCTTGGACTGTCCGTAGGTGGCGACCGACGTCGCCAGCAGGTACCAGAAGCACGCCACGATGAGCAGGTCGATCACCTGGTAGTTGGTCGCATAGATGTGCTGGACCTTGGTCAGCAGGTCCTGGGCCGCGATGACCGAGACCAAGGAGGTCGTCTTGAGCATGCCGATGGCCTGGTTGCCGGTCGGCGGCGTGATCACGATCAGCGCCTGCGGCAGTACCACCCTGCGCATCACCTGCGAGGGCGTCATGCCGCTGGCCAGCCCCGCCTCCGTCTGGCCCTTGTCGACGCTTTCGAGTCCGGCCCGGAAGATCTCCGACATGTAGGCGCCCTCATTGATCCCCAATCCGAGCAGCGCCGCGACGAAGGGGGTGATCACGTCGTTCGTCGGGACGGTCCAACTGCCGAACCCGATCGTGGGGAAGACCAGCGACATGTTGAACCAGAAGATCAACTGCACCAGGACGGGCGTGCCGCGGAAGAACCAGATGTAGGCCTTTCCGAGCCAGGCGATCGAGGCAACCCGAGAGCGGACCATCAGCGCGGCGGCGATGCCCAGGCCGACGCCGATCAGCATCGACAGCACGGTCAGCTCCAAGGTGATCAAGAATCCGGCCAGCACGGGCGGCGCGAACAGGTAGGTCCATACGGTGTGCCACTTGATCGCGCCTGACATCGCGATCAGCCAGCCCAACACGGCCACGACCGCGACGATGCCCACCGAGATGAGCGCGTGGATCCATGTGCCCTGACGCTTGATCAGGTCACGCGGCGGTGCTTCTGGGGTGCGAGGCAGGGATGTCAACTTCTCGTTCCCTCCATCCGAGTAATCGTTTACTCGCATCCTGACGGGTGTTCGCGCACAGGTCAAGACCCTTCACCGACCTGTGACCATTTCGAGTCCTTGGCTGACGGCCGCGCGAGGGTGTCCCGGCTGCCCGATCACCGAGGCTGCCCGCTGGCGGTGTGAACCCTGGGTTGATGCGCTGATCGTGCGTGCTGGCTGGGATAGAGGGAGAAGCTCTCAGCGATTGGAGTGTCAGCGTGAATCAGGCGTCCGAGTGGGCGGTTCTCACCAGTGGACTCACGAAGCGGTATCGGGGTGTGGCCGTGGTCGAGGATGTGAGCCTCGCGGTCGCTCCCCGACAGGTGTTCGGGTTTCTCGGCCCGAACGGCGCCGGCANNCAAGTCCACGACGATGAAGATGCTCCTGGGCCTGGTCGCCCCCACCTCGGGAAGGGTGCAGATGCTCGGCGAGCCGTTCTCGCAACGTTCCGCGAAGCGCGTCTTGCCTCGCGTCGGGTCGTTGATCGAGTCGCCCTCGTTCTACGGGCATCTGACCGGGCGGGAGAACCTGGACATCGTGCGTCGGATCAAGGGCGCACCGACCACCGCCGTCGACGCGGCGTTGGAGACGGTTCGTCTGACGCAGGCAGCGAAGAAGCTCGCGAAGGAGTATTCGCTCGGGATGAAGCAGCGGCTCGGGATCGCGATGGCGTTGCTCGGCAGCCCGGAACTGCTGATCCTGGACGAGCCGACCAACGGACTCGACCCCGCGGGCATCCACGAGATTCGCGAACTCATCAAGAGCCTGCCCCGGACTCACGGGCTGACGGTCATTGTGTCCAGCCACCTGTTGAGCGAAATCGAGCAGATGGCGGACACCATCGGGATCATCAACCAGGGCCGCATGCTCTATCAAGGGTCGCTGTCCGGTCTGGAGGACGCGGGGAGGCTGGTGCTCACGCTGGAGGACGCCGAGCAGGCTGCCGCCATGCTGCGCGCCCAGGGCTGGCAGATCGAGCAGGTACAGGGACGTGAAGTCACGCTCCCGGTGTACGAGGACAAGCACATCCCACAACTCGTGAGCAGCATGGTGAACGCCGGAGTCGGGATCTATCGCGTGGAGATTCGTCGTCGTTCTCTCGAAGAGACGTTCCTGGAGTTGACCGAGCGGGCACAGACGGTACAGGTCGCGGCATGACAGCGATGGGTGTCGAAGTGTCGAAGCTGCGCCGTAAGCGCCTGTGGCTGACGGTGCTGCTGGTGCTCGGCTTCGAGCTGCTGTGGATTGTGGCGATCCTCACCGTGTCGCTGTCGCGTGAGACGACCGCGCCGCACACCATGGGGTACGCGATCGGGCAGGCATCCCAGGTTCATGCGATCGTTGCGCCGATCCTCGCGACCGTTGTGGTGTCTCGGCTCGCGGCGATGGAACACGACGGCGCCATGTTGCCCGTGCTGTTCGCGGCGAACCAGTCGCGCGGGTCGCTGTTCCTCACGAAGTACGCCGTTGCCGCGACGATCTCCACCACCGCGACGGTCATCGTGGTCGCAGCGGTAGCCCTGGTCGCTGGCGGGCAGGGCGTCCCGGCCGACCCGGGCCTGATGATCGCGTGGTTGCTGGGTCTGGTACTGGCGAACCTCGGGATCGTCGCGATCCAGCTCCTGCTGGCGTTGCTGTTCCAGCGGCAAGCCGTCACCCTCACCGTGGGGATCGTGGGCGGCCTGGTCGGGTCGTTCGCGGGATTCGTGCCCCCCACGATCGCGGCCTTCATTCCGTGGCAGTATCCCGGCCTGGTGACTCCGGTGCGGATGGAGCAGACAGGTGGAACGATCACGGGTTTCCCGCTGGTCGATCATCTCGGCGTGCTCATTGCCCTCGTCGGAGTGGTTGGCGCCGCCTGCACGGCGGCGGGGACTGCCGTGTTCGCTCACAGGGTTTCGAGGTAAGGAAGTGCAGAGCATGTCAGCGCTGGGCATCGAACGCCAGAAGTCGAAGCGGGCCTGGATCCTCCTTGTCGTGGCTGTGCTCCTGGTGGGTCTCAACGTCTTCAACGGGGCCGGCAACTACCTCGGCAACGCCGATATCTTCGAGGCTCAGGGATTGACGTGGATCGCGGTGTGGGGGCAGGCGGGCCTGTTGTGGGCGATCCTGTTCTTTCCGTTCCTGATCACCGTACGGGCCGCCTCGCTGACCCGGATGGAGCATGAGCAGGCGAACTGGCGTCGCCTGGCTTCCTACGGCGCGCACCTGCGCATCTACCGGGGCAAGATCGTCCTGCTGGCCGGATTCGTCCTCCTGTGTCAGGCGATGTTCGTGGCCGCCGTCCTCGTCGTGAGCCTTGCCCTCGGGTTCGACCTGACTCCCTCGGACGTCGCGGCGATGCTCAGCTGGGGGTTGCTGGGCGCGGTCGGCGGGATGACCGTCGCGGCGATCCAGTTACTCGTCGGCATTCTCGTGCGCAGCTTCGCCACCAACGTCGCGATCGGGCTTGTCGCGTCCATCGGCAGTCTCATGGTCACCCTGGTCGCCCCGCTTCTTGAGGCGGTCTACCCCTACGCGCAGATCGGCGTCGGGATGCGAGTGCGCGCGCTGGACTGGCCAACCCTCCCCGAGACCCTCGGGTACCTGACGGGGAACCTGTTGCTCATCCTGGTCGCAGTGTTCGTTGGCAGGCTGGTACTTCGCAGGAGGGAGCACTGAAATGAGCAGCGACACCCTGGCGACACGACAAGCGCCAGCCTCGCCGGCACGGCGTGGGCTTCGCGGCTTCCTCGCCGAGCACCCGGTGCTGGTCGATGTCAGCGTGGCCGTGCTCTACGTGCTCGTGATGCTGCCAGGCCTCGTTCACGGCCTGATCTACTCGGTCGGGACCTCCGCGGCCCAGGCGGGGATCGGTCTTGCAGCGACTCTCGGAGCGGGCGTCGCCCTGGTGTTCCGTCGCCGCGCTCCCGTCGTCGTCCTCGCTTCCGTGCTCGTTCTTGCGCTGATCGTGAAGACGCTCGCGTGCGGGCTCACCGACCCGCTCGGGATCGCCGTCGCCGGGTACGCGGCGGGCGCATATCTGCCCCAACGTCGAGCGTGGGTCACAATCTCATCGGCGATCGTCCTGGTCGTGTTGGCGATCCTCATCGGGGCACCACTCTCACCCGAGGCGCTCCCGGTCGATACCCTCATGATCCTGAACCTGGTGCTGTTCGTGCCGGCGTGCCTGCTGGGGTTGCTGGTGAACATCTTGTCCAAGCTCCGCGAAGCCGAAGAACTGCGCGTCATCCACGAGATGCAGGAACGAGTCCACGCCGCGGAACTCTCGGCGACCCAGCAACGCGCAGCGCTTTCACGAGAGATGCATGATGTCGTCGGGCACTCGCTCACCGCCATCGTCAATCTCTCCGACGGCGCGCAGCGCGCATCGACGGCAACCCCCGAGGCTCTCGAAGCAGGGCTCCGCCGCATCAACAGCATCGCGCGCGACGCCCTCGCGGAGACGCGAACGATCCTCGGCACCCTCCGTCCCGAGGGGGAGGCCGCGCCGCGCTCCCCAGCTCGAACCCTCGGCGCGCCCACCCCGGACGAGCGCACCGCGACCAGCACCCCGCCGGACACGGAACTCCGGATTCGCGGGCTCCTCGACACCGCCGAAGGCACTGGTCTGACAACGCGGCTGATCGTCCAGGGCGAACCTGCACTCGCGACCGCCTCCGCCGACGTGCAGAGTGCTGCGTATCGGATCACGCAGGAAGCCATCACCAACACCATGCGCCACGCCAGGGATGCGACCCAACTCACCGTCACGCTCGACCAATCTCGGGAGCGCATCCTCGTACAGGTACACGACGACGGACGGACGCCGACGTCGACGGCTCAACTCGGGAACGGCCTGCGTGGTGCCACCGAACGCGCAGTCCTCCTCGGAGGCGAACTGCACGCAGGGCCAGCACCCGCGGGCGGATGGCACGTCACCGCCACGATCCCCATCGGGACGGAGAGCGCGTCATGAACATCCGGGTCATGATCGTGGACGACAACTCCGATACTCGCAATGGCTTCGCCATGATGCTCGGGGCCGAACCGGGCATCACTGTCATCGCCGAAGCAGCAGACGGTCTCGAAGCGATCGACAGCGCCGCCGCCTGCGCGCCCGACGTCATCTTGATGGACGTGCGGATGCCGCGCATGGACGGAATCGAAGCCACGCGGCAAATCACAGCCGACAACCCGGCCCCTCGCGTCCTCATCCTCACCACGTACGACCTTGATGAGTACGCCTTCGACGGGCTCGCCGCCGGTGCCAGCGGTTTCCTCCTCAAAGACGCCACGCCCGACCAACTCGCCGCCGCTGTTCACGCCGTCCACAACGGCGACGCAGTGGTGACGCCCCGCATCACGCGGCGGATGCTCGAGCGCGCCCATCTCCAGGTCCGTCCGGACGCGGAGGCCGGCAGCGACTTCGACGTCCTCACCGTACGCGAACGCGAAATCGCCCGCGCCATCACAGAAGGGCTCACCAACACCGAGATCGCCGCCCGCTTCGTTCTCTCCGAGAGCACGGTCAAAGCCCACATCAACCGAATCCTCCGCAAGCTCGGCGCGCGGGACCGCGTGGACATCGTCATCCGCGGTCATCGAGCAGGCCTCGCCCCGGATCTGTAGCCGGACCGCCGAACACGATCCTTGGCGTTCTACTTCTCCCGGCAGTTCAGGGCCGTGACGGGCTCCAGCCCGAGGGCCTTCCGCACCCGAGTGATCGAGGAGGAGGCGCCGCGTCGCTACTCGTGACGCCCACCGGCGGAAGCCGGCCGGAGCCCCCGGGACGGCGCTCAGCTCGGATCGGTCGCCCCGGCGTCCCCGGGCTGAAGGTCGGGCAGTGCGAGCCACTCCGGCCAGGTAAGGTCGCGGCCGATCATCCGCACGGCGCCGAAGGGCCATTCCGCTTGCAGCCAGCGAGGCACCAGGTCGTCCAGCAGCGCCTCGACCGCGCCACCGACGTACTCCTCGCGCACCCACCAGGACACCTCCGCGTCGGCTCCGACCTTCTCGGGGGGATCGATGTAGACGCACCCGATCAGTTCGGTCTCCGCGTCGTCGAACAGCACGTAGTTGAACGACTCGTGCGCGGCGATCTCGCGTTCGTGGTGAAGCAGGTCGTCCCGGTCCTGGTCCAGGGTCATCGTGGCGGGTGGCCAGCCCCAGGCCTGACCGTAGATCGACCAGAGCCGCGGCTGGGAGCCCATCACGGCGGGAAGGTCCCGCTCGGCGTCCGTGGCACGAATCGGACGCAGGTGATGCCCCGGGCCCACCGCGACCACCGGGGGATGGACGAAATCGTCGGGCAGCCAGCTCATGACACGCCGCCTTGGGCAGGGCGATCGGACTGGCCGTCCCGCGCGCTGGCCTTCCGGGTGAACGTCAGGTGGGTGACGCCGCGGGGCGAGGAGACCGCCTCGACGTCATAGCCCTGCTCAAGCCCCTCCAGCCCGTCCCAGAGACGAACGCCGCGGCCGAGCACGATCGGCACCACCACGAGGTGCATCAGGTCGATCAGACCGGCGGTGAGGAAATCCTGCACGACCGTGGGGCCGCCGCCGATCCGGACGTCCTGCCCGCCGGCCGCCTCCCGGGCCGTCGCAAGGGCGACCGCCGGGGCGGCGTCCAGGAAGTGGAAGGTCGTCCCGCCCTCCATCACGAGGTCGGGACGGGGACGGTGCGTGAGCACGAACGTCGGCGTGTGGAACGGAGGTTCGGCGCCCCACCAACCCGTCCAGCCCGGATCGTCCTGCCACCCGGGCGGACCGAACTTGTTCGCACCCATGATCTCCGCGCCGATACCGACCCCGTGCCGCTGTGCGAACACGTCGTCGACGCCGGCGGAGCCGCTTGCGTCCCAGAACCGCGTAGCGAACATCCACTCGTGCAACCGCTGCCCTGCATGCCCGAACGGCGCGTCGAGGGATTGCGGCTCACCGGTGGCGAAGCCGTCGAGGGAGATGGACAGGTTGTGCACCCGAGTCAGGGACATCGCGCTCCTCGATCTGTCGACGCTCTTCGGCTCACAGAATGTAGCGCGCAGGTGCCCGGCTTCGGTCTGGGCAGTTGTTGGGAGGCCCGCAGCCGAGGACCACCCTCAGCGGCGCAGCCACCACGACCGCCTTCCCCGCCGGCACCCGGCACCCGGCCGCCGGGTCCCGGACGCGGCAGGGCTGCCAGCGGGGCACCGGAGGAACGGATAGTGTGACCGCGTGACCGGTAACCCCACGGTGGCAAGGCAGGACGCACCCTCCCGACCGGGACTGGTGCTCGCGGCACTGATCCTCGGCGCTCTCGTCTGCAACATCAATCTCGCTGCGGCCAACGTCGCGCTCCCGGGGGTGGGAGAGGCGTTCGGCGCCACGCAGACGGCACTCAACATCGTGGCGGTCGGATGCTCGATGGGCCTGGCGATGTCGGTGCTCTACTTCGGCGCCCTGGCCGACCGGTACGGACGCAAGCAGCTGCTGATGCTGGGGCTGGCGCTGACGGTCGTGGCCGGCTTCCTGTCCGCGTTCTCGGTGTCGGTGGAGATGCTGATGGCTTCTTGCCTGTTCACCGGGATCGCTGCCGGAATGGCCTTCCCGACCACCCTGTCGCTGATCACCGCGCTGTGGGCCGCCGGACCGGCTCGCACGCAGGCCATCGCACTGTGGTCGGGGGTGAGCGCGATGGCCTCGGTGGCCGGCTCCGTTCTCGCCGGGCTCGTGCTCTCCGTCTGGTGGTGGGGATCGGCCTTCCTCGTCGCGGCTCCGGTGGCAGCGCTCGCCCTGGTGCTGGTGGCCCTGTTCGTGCCCGCGCACGTGGAGGAGTCCACTGACCCGGTCGACCACATCGGTGGGGTGCTGTCGACGCTGGCCGTGGCCGGACTGGTGCTCGGCATCAGCACCGTGTTCGCGCCGGGCGAGACCACCTTCGGCTCCACTCTGCTCGCGGCCGGCGTCGTCCTGCTCGGCGCGTTCGCCTGGCGCCAGCTGCGGATCCGCTACCCGCTCTACGACCTGCGCATTGCCCGCCGGCGGATGTTCTGGGTGCCGGCCGTGGGTGGCACGATCGTGTTCGGCTCCCTGATGGGTGCGCTGTTCGTGGGTCAGCAGTACATGCAGAACATCCTCGGGTACTCCACGCTCGAAGCGGGACTGGCGATCGTACCGTCCGCGCTGGGCTTGCTGGTGTGCTCCCCACTCTCGGCGCGGATGCTCACCTCTCGCGGATCGCGGGCCACCATGCTCGTCGGCTACTCCTTGGTGCTGCTGGGCTTCCTCACCACCTTGCTGTGGAACCCGACCACGCCGTATGCGCTGGTGGGGTTCGGGTTCCTGGTGATCGGGAGCGGTGCGGCATTCGCGATGACCCCCGCCTCCCGGGCGCTCACCGAGAGCACACCGGTGCGCAAGGTCGGCATGGCTTCGGCCACGTCCGACCTGCAGCGCGATCTCGGCGGCTCGGTGATGCAGGCGCTCCTGGGAGCGATCCTCGCGGCCGGGTTCGCTGCCTCCTTCCGGCGGCAGATCGCCTCCTCCCCGGAGGCGTCGACCATCAGCGACTCGGTCACCCAGGCCCTGCAGGCGTCGTACGCGTCCGCGCTGCACGTGGCAGACCAGAACCCGCAGTATCGCGACGAGATCGTCGCAGCCGCCACCCAGAGCCTGGTCAATGGCGCCTGGGCCGCCTATCTGGTGGGCGCCGTCGCGATCACCGCTGGAACCATCTTGGTGGCGCTGTTCCTACCCCGCCACGTCCAGGAGAAGGAGCTGCTCGACTCATACGCTCGCGCCGACGCCGACGAGCCGTCCGACCTGGCGAGTGGGTAGGCGGCCGCGGCCTAGAGAACCGGGGCTGGACGCCGGTAGCGGTCCTTCTGGTCTCTGTGGCTGCAGGCGGTGAGCTTCAGGCCGGTCGGTAGAGGTCGGCGTGGAATCGGTAGGCGTCACCGCGGTATCGGTTGACGCCCATCAGGATCGGGTCGCCCCCACTGGTGTAGGCGACCTCGGTGCCGACCAGGATGGGAGCGCCGACGGGGCAGTTGAGCAGGCCGGCCAGTTCGGGGTCGGCCAGGTCGGCTTGTACCGAGTAGGCGGAGCGGTGCAGTCGGATGCCGCACAGGGTCTCCAGTCGCTCGTAGAGAGACTGGTCGGTCATGTCGACGGTCGCGAGCGCCTCGGCGCCCTCGAAGGTGACGATGTTGAGGTCGACGCAGATTGGGTGGCCGTCCATGCCTCGCAGGCGGCGCAGTTCGACGACCGGGGCCCCGGGCGCGATGTGGAGCTGAGTCGCCTCCTCCAGGGTCGCCGACCGGAGCTGTTGCGCCAGGACCCGCGAGGTCGGGCGGAGGCCGCGGGAGCGAGCCATCTCGCTGAAGGACTGCAGGACGCTTGGTGCCTCGCCGACCACCTCGCCGGTCACGAACCAGCCGCGCTGGGCTGACCGTTGCAGCCGGCCCTCGTCCTCCAGCCGTGCCAGGGCTCTGCGCAGCGTCACCCGGCTGACCCGGAGGCGATCGGCGAGGTCGCGTTCGCCGGGCAGGCGGGAACCGGGGGAGAACTCGCCTCGCTCCAGGGCGCTGCGCAACTGCCGGTGGGCGTGGTCTGTCACTGCGTTCACAGCCAGACCATACCAGTTTCAACACTGGTATGAAAGTGGTGCACCATATTGACCAAACTGGACCATCTGGTATGTTCACTGCCGTGAGCGACACCCGCCGTGGGGTCGAGTGCAAAGGAGCATTGGAGTGCGTAAACACCGTCTGGCCAGCCGAACCATCGCAACAGCAACCGTCCTCACTGCGCTATTCGCAGCCGCCGGCTGCGCGCCAGGACCGAGCGGGACGGAGTCGGCCTCCGCGCCGACCTCGGTCTCCACCGACGTCGCCAACGCCGGCCAGGTCACCTTGAAGTTGTCGGACTTCTGGGGCGGCAGCGAGGGCGAGTGGATCAAGTCCATGATCACGGCCTTCGAGAAGCAGTACCCGAACGTCACCATCGAGCGGACCCAGGAGGACTGGGGACAGCTGACCTCCACCTTGAACCTCCAGCTGTCGGATGCCGACGGCCCCGACCTGGCCACGGCGAACAACGGCTGGCAGTCGCTCGGTACGCTCGCCAAGGGCAACCTGGTGCTCAACCTCGACGAGTATTCGAAGGCCTACGGCTGGGACTCTCTGATCCCCAGCACGATCGCCCGGCAGAACGAGTTCACCACCGACTTCAAGACCATCGGCTCCGGTTCGCTGTTCGCCACTCCGGTCGCCCGAGTCTCGCTGATCGGCATCTACTACAACGTCGACAAGCTCACTCAGCTCGGCATCGCACCACCGACCACCCTTGCGGAGTTCGAGGCGGCAGCCCAGAAGGCGAAGGACGCCGGCGAGATCCCGATCGCCTACGGAAGCCAGGACTCGCCGACGGCCGTTCTGCTGGGTCTCCAGGCGCTGTACGCCAGCGCGGACACGATCAACAACTTCACCTACGGCGACAGCTCTGTCACCGCCGCTCAGGCCGGGCTGAACGAGGCGGCCCAGACCGTCAAGAAGTGGAACGACGCCGGCTGGTTCACCCCCCATCACGAGGGCATCAACTATCAGGACGCGGTGGCCAACTTCCTCGACGGCAAGGGCGTCTTCCGGTTCGAGTACACCGGTTCACTCGGACTCACCGACAAGCAGCAGGGCACCTTCAAGTACATCCAGCTGCCCCAGGTCACCGGCACGGGAACCGTCGGCGTAGGAGCAGCCCCCGCAGCAATGGTGATCGCCAGCAAGTGCAAGCATCCCGACGTGGCCGCAGCCTTCCTCAACTTCCTGATGTCCAAGGACGCGGCCCAGGCCTCCGCCGACAACGGTCTGATCCCGCTGCTGCACGATGACGTGACCATCGCCGACTCGATGGCCACCCTCAAGACCGAGGCGGCCGGCGCCGCGCAGATCTCGGCCTCCAACGGTTTCGTGCCCTACTTCGACTGGACGAGCCCCACCATGCTGGACACGCTCAACCAGCAGATGCAGATGCTCTACGCGGGCAAGACCACCCCGGACGAACTGGTCGCCGCGGTGGACAAGGATCGCACGACCTTCCTCGAGCAGTCGAAGTAGTCGGTCAGACAGCATGAGTCACCTGATCGCTCGCGCCACCCTCCCCGGGGGTGGCGCGAGCCAGGCCCGGCGGCGCGCCAACCACAATCCGAGGCGCCGCAACCGCCGCATCGGCCTGGCGTTCGTCGCTGTCCCACTGGTGTTCTACGCCGTGGTCGTCCTGGTTCCGCTGGCCCAGTCCTTCCAGTACTCGTTCTACAACTGGGACGGAGTGTCGCGCGCGACCTGGGTGGGGCTGGGCAACTACATCCAGTTCTTCACCGATCCGGTCCTGCAGTCCACCCTCAGCCACGTGCTCGTGCTGATCTTCTTCTTCTCCCTGCTGCCGATCGTCCTCGGCCTCCTCTCGACGGCCCTGATCACGCGACGCCGCTTGGCCGGGATGGCCGGCTACCGGTTCGTCTACTTCCTTCCCCAGGTGCTGACCAGCGTGGTCGTCGCCCTGGTGTTCAAGCGGATCTACTCCCCCGACGGCGCGCTCAACGCGCTGCTGCGTTCGGTCGGGCTCGACGCGCTCACCCGCAGCTGGCTCGGTGACTTCACCTGGGCGCTGCCGGCATTGGGCCTGATCGGCACCTGGGCCACCTTCGGGTTCTGCATGGTGCTGTTCATCTCGGGAGTCTCCTCCATCCCGACCGAACTGTACGAGGCGGCCAGGGTGGACGGCGCTGGGCCGGTGCGGGAGTTCTTCGCCGTCACTCTGCCCGGGCTCCGGCCGCAGATCGCAGTTGCGCTCACCTTGACCGTCACCGGTGCGTTGCGCACTTTCGACCTGGTCTGGGTGACCACCGGAGGCGGCCCGGGGACGGCGACGCTCACCCCTGCAGTTGCGCTGTACCGGGCGGCCTTCGTGAACCCTCAGGTCGGCAAGGCCGCGGCCATCGGCATCGTGATGGCGCTGCTCTGCCTGGTGATCGCCCTGGCCATCGGCCGCGTCGCGGAGCGTGACTGACATGTCCAGACGCATCGAAGCGATCATCACCTACGCGATCCTCACCGTCCTCGCGGTCGCCGTCCTGTTCCCGGTGGCCACCTTCGTCGGCGCGGCGCTGAGCCCCGACCGCGCCGGTCGCCTGGTGGGGGGGCTCGAGTGGTCCAACTTCGCCACCGCATGGCAGGAGGCCGACTTCGCTCGCGCCATGACCGTGTCGGCGACCATCGCGGTCAGCGCGGTGCTCGGCCAGCTCGTCCTCGCCGTACTGGGCGGATTCGGTTTCGGCGTGCTCGGCGTCTGGGGCCACCGCATTCTCTATCCCCTGATCGTGCTCGGCATGATGATCTCCACCGAGGCCATCATCGTCCCGCTGTACTACCAGTTCCGCTCGCTGGGGCTCACCAACAGCATCCCCGGCATCATCCTCATCCACCTCGGGATGGGCGTGCCCTTCGGCATCTTCTGGATGCGCGCCGCGTTCCGCAGCCTGCCGGCATCGCTGTTCGAATCCGCCGAGCTGGACGGAGCCGGTGCCCTTCGAATGCTGTGGAGCATCGCCCTCCCGCTGGTCCGTCCCGCGATCACCACTCTGATGCTGCTCAGCTTCATGTGGACCTGGAACGACTACTTCCTCTCCCTGGTGTTCCTGCATGGCGACAACCAGACCGCGACGGTCGCGCTGGGCGTGTTCCAGGGGCGGCACCTCACACTGTTCAACCTGATGGCGGCCGGCGGGCTGATCGTTGCCGCGCCGGTGCTGATCCTCTATGTGATCTTCCAGCGCAAGTTCATCTCCGGCATGCTCGCCGGCGCGCTGAAGGAATGAGCCCGATCCCTTGCGGCTCCATCAACCCATTCACCACAGTCAAGACAAGGCGAGAACCATGACCCACGCCCCCATCATCGCTGCGACCGCCGAGGAGGTCGCCGCCCGGGCAGCCCGGATCGTCGCGGACGGCCTGATCCGCGCGACCGCAGAGCGGCGTCCCTTCCTGCTCGGCTGCCCGACCGGACGGACCCCGGCACCGGTGTTCCCGGCGCTGGCCGCGCTGGCCGACGAGCAGCTACCGATCGGAAACCTGGTCGTGCTGCTCATGGACGAATACGTCCTACCGACAGCCGATGGCTTCGAGATGGTCGATCCCGACCGGCTGTACAGCTGCGTCGGATACGCCGAGCGCCAGATCCTCTCCCCGCTGGAGGTTGCATTCGGCGCACGTCCCCAGCTGTGGCACGCCGACCCGCGCGACCCGTCCGGCTACGATCGACGGATTGCCGAGGCCGGTGGGATCGACGTGTTCCTGCTGGCCTCCGGCGCCAGCGACGGGCACGTCGCGTTCAACCCGCCGGGCTCCGCGCGCGACTCGGTGACCCGGGTGATCGAACTGCAGGAGAGCACCAGAATCGACAACATGTCGACCTTCCCGGTGTTCGCCGACCTGGCCGAAGTCCCACGCCACGGCCTCTCGGTCGGGATCAGCACGATCGCCGACCACACCGGGCAAGCCGTGATGATGCTCACCGGGTCGGACAAGCGCACCGCCTTTGCCCGAATCACCGCGGCCACCGGCTACGAGCCCGACTGGCCGGCCACGATCGTCGCCGAGTGCCGCGACCACATCATCCTCGCCGACGCGGCAGCGGCCGGCGCCTGACCTCACCCACACACCGACAGTAGGAACGAGAGAGAACTCACAATGGCATCCATCAAGCTGGTCTACATCGGCGGCGGCTCCTCCCGGGGGGCCGGAACCATGGCGTCCTTCCTGGAGCGCGGCGAGCACTTCCGCGGCTCGGAGGTGGTGCTGGTCGACCTGGATCCTGAGCGGTTGGAGATCGTCAGGAGGATGTCCCAGCGAATTGCCGACAACAAGGGCCTGGACATCACGATCACCGCCACCACCGATCGACGCGCTGGGCTGAGCGACGCCGACGCCGTCCTGACGAGTTTTCGTCCGGGCAACTTCGAGGCCCGCGCACTGGACGAGCGGATCCCGCTCAAGCACGGGGTGATCGGCCAGGAGACCCAGGGTCCGGGCGGCTTCTTCATGGCGCTGCGCTCACTGAACGAGTTCACTCGGATCGTCGATGACATCAAGGCGGTCGCACCGAAGGCGGTCATCTTCAACTACACCAACCCGGTGAACATCGTCTCCCAAGCGGTCAGCCGGTTCACCGACGTGCCGATCTACTCGATGTGCGAAGGCCTGATGTACTTCCCGAACACCACCCTGCGGGCGGCCCGGCTGGATCCGGCGCGGGCCAAGATCACCATGGCGGGGGTGAACCACAACGGGTGGTCCTTCGAACACCTCTACGACGGCGCCGACATCATGCCGCTGCTCGATCGGGCCTGGGAGGAGCGTCGCGACGACCCGTCCATGGACATCCTGGAACGGCGGATGCTGGAGTTGGCCGTGACCATGCGATCGGTCCCGGCGGACTACTTCCAGTACTACTACTACGGCCCCGAGATCCTGCGCGAGCTGCAGGGTGCTCGGCTGACCCGCTCGGAGACGATCATGCAGGCGCTGCCGGACTACTGGCAGCACTACACCGAGCAGTCCTTCGCCGAGGTCCCGGACCTGGATCCGAACCGTTCCCGCGGCGGCATCCACGAGCTCGAGCTGGCCCTGGACGTGATGGACGCCTACTACAACGACACCCCGCAGCGGCTGCCCGTGAACCTACCCAACACCGGCGGGATCCTGCCCGGCTTCGACGATGACGTCGTCGTGGAGGTGTGGTGCCAGGTGGACGGTTCCGGCGTCCACCCCGAACCGCAGAAGCCGCTGCCGCACACCGTCCGAGGGATCACCCAGCAGCTAGCCGAGTACCAGTACCTGGCCGCGGAAGCCGCCTGGATCGGCACCCGACGCGACGCGATCGCCGCCCTCGCTGCGAACCCGCTGGTGCCCGGACTGCGCGTGGCCGAGGAGCTCTTCGACGAGATGGCCGCGGCCCACGCCGCCTACCTCCCCGAGCGGCTGCTGCGGTGAGCGGACGTTTCCTCGCGCTGGACGCCGGCAACTCCAAGACCGTGGCCGTCGTTGTCGACGGCGACGGCGCAGCACTCGGCCGGGGCAGGGGCGGACGGGGAGACATCTACAACGCGCCGACTCCGGACCACGCGGCACAGGCGGTCCTCTCGGCCGCTCGCGCCGCGCTCGCCGAGGCCGGGACAAGCCCCGGTGAGCTCGACGCGGCGGCCTTCCGGCTGGCCGGGGTGGACTGGCCCGAGGACGCACCGTGGTGGCGCGACCGCATCGAGGCAGGCCTGGCTGGACTGAGCCGATTCTCCGTCGCCAACGACGGCTTCGCCTCGCTGCGACTGGGCGCGCTCGACGGCGTCGGCTTGGCGATCACCATCGGTACCGGACCGGCGATCGCGGCTCGGAGCCGGGATCGCCGTGAGGCATGCTCGGGCTGGTGGGTGTTCGACAACCTCGGCGGGTGGGGCCTGGCCGAGGGCGCGATCCGGGCGGCGTGCCTTGCCTGGATGGGGCTGGCCGAACCGACTGTGCTCGCCGACGCGTTGTGCCGCCTGTTCGATGTCCCGGATCCGTATGCCCTTCGCCATCAGCTCACCCGCCGGGATCGGAAGCTCCCGGCCGACGCCGAGTTGCGGGCGACACGCACGGTGCTCGATGCCGCACGCTCGGGGGACCCCGTCGCATCGAGACTGGTCGCCGAGCAGGCCGCGGCATTCGCCCGCTACGCCGGCTGGGTCGCCGAGCAGGTCGGTGCCCGGCCCGGCCCGGACCTGCCGGTGGTGTTGAACGGATCGATCGGCACCTCGGAGAACCCCGTCCTGCGTGAGGCGTTGATCGTGGCGCTGCGGGCGCGCTATCCGGAGTGCGCCCCCGTGGTGGCGTCCGGACCGCCGTTGGCCGGGTGCGTACTGGACGCCTTCGCCGAGGGTGGCGTTGCGCTCACCCCCGAGCTCGCCCGTCGCACCGTTGAGCTCCTGCATCCGCCCGAATTCCTCGACACGTGACCGGCACCCCGACCGGGAGGAGACCAGAATGAGCCCGGAAGTGGCGAAGATCGTGGCGATGCTGACCCTGGATCAGAAGCTGTCCCTGCTCAGCGGTGCCGACGACTGGCACACCACGGAGATCCCGGAAGTGGGCCTGCCGCCCGTCGAACTGGGTGACGGCCCGCACGGGCTGCGCACCGAGACCGGCGTGGACATGGTGTGGATCCCGTCCACCTGCTTCCCGACGGCCTCCGCGCTGGGAGCGACCTGGGATCCCGAACTCGTGCGACGGGTGGGCCTGGCTCTCGGTGAGGAGGCCCGCGCGCTCGGCGTGGACCTGCTGCTCGGGCCTGGTGTCAACATGAAGCGAACGCCGTTGTGCGGGAGGAATTTCGAGTATTTCGGCGAGGATCCGGTTCTCGCCGGAGATCTCGCCGCCGCCTACGTCCAGGGCCTTCAGTCCACCGGGGTCGGGGCGTGCCTGAAGCACTTCGCCGCGAACAACCAGGAGACCCTGCGAACAGAGATCTCGGTCGAGGCCGACGAGCGCACGCTGCGCGAGATCTATCTCGAAGCCTTCCGACGTGTGATCAGCGCTGCTGATCCGTGGGCGGTGATGTGCTCCTACAACCGGATCGGCGGCGTCCACGCGTCGCAGCACCGCTGGCTGCTCACCGAGGTGTTGCGGCAGGAGTGGGGCTACCCCGGGCTGGTGGTGTCCGACTGGGACGCCGTCCACGATCCCGTTGCCGCCGTCGCGGCAGGGCTCGACCTGGAGATGCCCGGTACCGGCGGACGCAGCGCGGCCGCCCTACGGCGCGGACTCGAGGACGGAACCTTGTCCGAGGCCGCCCTCGACCAGGCGGCGATCCGCGTGATCGAGTTCGTTCGTCGGTGTCGCCCCGACGGCAGGCCGGCACACAGTCCGGTGCGGGAGGCGGGGATCGTGCCGGGCGCGCCGTTGAACCGGGCGCAACTGGCCGAGTTGGGCGCAGATGAGCATCACGAACTCGCTCGTGAGGTCGCGACCGCCGCGATCACCTTGCTCCGCAACGAGGACGATCTCCTGCCCCTCGACCCGGATGGCGCGCAGCGCATCGCTGTCGTCGGCGGCTACGCGCGGGTGCCTCGGATCCAGGGCGGCGGCTCGGCGGGGGTGGATCCGACTCGCGTCGACGATCCGCTGGTCTGCCTGCGCGACCTCGCCGGCGATCGGATCGCCTACGCACAGGGCTATCCCGTGGCGGAGACCGACTTCTACCGCGATCTTGTCCCCGACCCGTCCGATCCAGCACAGCTCCGCGAGGACGCTGTACGACTCGCCGCCGAGTCCGACCTGGTGCTGGCCTTCGTGGGCTTGCCACTCAGTTCGGAGGTCGAAGCAGCAGACCGGTCGACGCTCGCGCTCCCCGAGGATCAGGTTCGGCTGCTGGCCGCCCTGGCCGACACCGGCAAGCCGCTGGTCGTCGTGTTGTCCGCCGGATCGGCGGTCACCATGGACGGATGGCACGACCGGGCCGGAGCGATCCTGCTCACCTGGCTCGGCGGGCAAGGCGTCGGATCGGCCACGGCTGCGGTGCTGTTCGGTCGCGCGGATCCGTCCGGACGCCTTGGCGAGACCTATCCACTCTCGCTCGAGGACACCCCGGGCTACCGCGACTTTCCCGGCGTGGACGGTCGGGTTTCGTACGACGAAGGAGTCTTCATCGGCTACCGCTGGTACGACCAGCACGACCTGCCGGTGCGCTACCCCTTCGGCCACGGGCTGTCCTACACCAGCTTCGGCTACGCCGACGCCGAAGTCGTCACCAGTTCCCCCGACCATGTGGAGGTCGGGGTCCGGATCACGAATACCGGAGTCAGGCCGGGAGCCGAAGTGGTGCAGGTGTACGTCGAACCGCCGCACCTCGCCGAACGTCCCGTCCGAGAACTCCGGGCATTCGCCAAGCTCTGGCTGAACCCGGGTGAATCACGGATGGCCAGGTTCACGCTGCACCACCGCGACTTCGCCCTCGCCGACACGACCGGTCGGGCATGGCATCAGGAGCAGGGGTCGTACCGGATCGTCTTCGCGTCGTCCTCCCGAGTGCCCCGCGCCACGGTGAACGTCGTCCGCCCCGACGCGACACAACCGTTCTCGCGCTGACGCCGCAGCGCGAGAGTCCCGTGGAGTGTTGGGGTTTCGGGGGGCGGCGTGGCCTGACCTGCTCGCCCTCAGCCCCGCTGCAGATAGGCGAGAACGGCGAGGACGCGACGGTTCCCGGAGCCGGAATCGGCCAGGCCCAGCTTGGCGAAGATGGAGCTGACGTGCTTCTCCACCGCACCCGTCCCGATCACGAGGCGTTCGGCGATGCCGGTGTTGCTGTGCCCCTCCGCAATGAGCTCGAGCGCCTCACGCTCGCGCGGGGTGAGCGCAGCCAGCGGATCGCGCGCCGTCGCCATCAGTCGCTTGACCACGAGCGGGTCGAGCACGGTGCCCCCGGCGCGGACGCGGCGGACGGCGTCGGTGAACTCGGCCAGCGAGGTCACCCGGTCCTTCAGCAGGTAGCCCACTCCCCCGCGCGCGTCGGCGAGGAGCTCGCGGGCGTAGACCGTCTCGACGTACTGGCTCAGCACCAGAACGGCGACCTCCGGAACCGCGCGTCGCACCTCCAGCGCTGCCCGGATGCCCTCGTCGTGGAAGCCCGGCGGCAGCCGGACGTCCATCACGACCACGTCGGGTCGCGCCGAGCGGACCCGCTCGACGATGTCCACGGCGTCGGCGAACGCTCCGACCGTGGTGTAGCCCGCCTCGTCGAACAGCCGTGCCAGACCCTCGCGGAGCAGCACGGAGTCCTCGACGAGCAGGATGCGGATCGCCTCCGCCCCGGCGTCCCCGGGCTGGGCGTGGTCGGACGTCACCCGCTCAGGATAGGGACGGCGGTTGTCCGGGCAGAACCCCGGCGGCCAGCGGCACGACCACGTCGATCCGGGTCGGGCCACCGAGAGGGCTCTCCACGGCCAGCGTCCCCCGCAGCCCGTTGAGCCGCTCCCGCAGCCCGCTCAGGCCGTGACCATCGCGGAACTGCGCCCCGCCGCGTCCGTCGTCACTGACCGTCAGCCGTAGCCGCGCCGGGTCGTCCCCGTGCACCCGCGCGCTCACCGTCGCCTCGCCCGCGCCGGAGTGCTTGGCGGCATTGGTCAGGAGTTCGGCGACGACGAAGTAGACCGCGCGTCCGACTTCTGGAGGAACTGAGGCGTCCAGCGCAGGATCGAGGTCGGTGCCGACCCGCAGCGGGCTCTCCTCGGCCAGTGCGCTCAGGGCGGCCACCAGCCCTCGGTCGGCCAGCAACGGCGGCGCGACCCCTCGCGAGAGGGCGCGCAGCTCGTCCAGCGCAGCCTTCGCCTGCTGCTGAGCCTCACGGGCGTAGGCGGCAGCCTGATCGGCGTCCCCGGCCGCGGCGCGCCGCTCGGTCGCAGCCAGGTCCATCTGCAGCCGCACCAGCCGCTGTTGGGGGCCGTCGTGCAGGTCGCGCTCCAGCCGGCGCATCGCGCTGTCCTCGGCGTGGACGGCCGACCGGCGTGCCTGCGCCTCGGCCTCCGCCCGGGCCGCCAGCTCGTCGGAGGGCCACCGGCCGAGCATGGCCGCGGCGATGGCGTGCCGGAGCCGTCCGAGGCCACCGATCGCCCACGGCAGGGTCACCCCGAACACGACCCCTGCGACCAGGTAGGCGAGGGTCTCGGCCATGCTGGCCGTGAAGCCGCCCAGCAACGGCACGTGATTCCTGAGCCACTCCGCCCACGGGTCGACGTCCGGCTCGGGCAGGAAGACGTTCCAGATCCAGTAGGTCAGTCCGCCGAGCGCAGTGGCCCACCACGTGACCGTCAGGGCGAACGTGACCGTGCTCACGATCGGGTTGATGAGCATCTGGTGGAGCAGGTAGGACCAGTGGTGTCCGGAGCGGAGTGGGGCGAGGAGGCGGGACGTCCAGTGCGCGTCCGCGGACGTCCTCGGCCACACGGGCGCTTCGATCTGCGGAAGGCCCGTCCACCCCAGCATGCCGAGCTCCGCGACGCCCAGGCCCTTCGCCAGCAACAGCGAGCCGCTCATCAGCGGTAGGCCGATCAGGAGGATCACCATGCCCAGCCCGGCAAAGAACACGCTGCTGAGTACCGAGATCGCGACCATCGAGACCACGAAGCTGACCAGGAGGTACGCGCTCGTGCCGGGGACGCGCGTCCACGAGGCGAGGTAGCGGCTCAGCCAAGGGGCGGGAGCGGGACCGTCGATCGACATTCGAGTTCCTTCGGCAGTGGTGTCGTTGACGCCGCACCGCGCCTTGTTCGGGCCCGATCGCAGCGGTGACTTCACCCTAGGAACACCCTAGGGCCCACCGACATCCGACTGCCTCCCGGCTTCATCCGGGGGATAACCCCCGCAACGCCCGACCGTCTCACGCGCGACCGTCTGGTCCTGCCAATAGGTGCGGCGGTTCCAGCTCTGGCTAGGAATGGAACATCGGACGCCCCACACCCAGGCCCCGAGCACCCACGCGAAACACGAATTCCGGGGGTCAGGTAACCTTCTGGGCAACATACCCCGACCACCCCGGGGTTGTTCGATTTCGTTCGGCGCCTCTGACAAGGCCTTTCGCTGGAGCGGATGACGGGAATCGAACCCGCACTGTCAGCTTGGGAATCCCGCCAGAGGTCCTCGCCGCGTCCCTGTTCTCGCTCAGGCAAGCCCCCCATGCACCATCCCGGCCCCACTGAACACCGCCCGGTACCCGTCCGCGGGGCACGCCTGGGGCACGCCTGGGGCACGCGGCCCGCAAACCCGTTCGAATTCTGATGCGTCAGCCGACGAGCCCACGCGCCTACCCCCGGAAGCTTCCATTCGATCGGGCGCATCAACCACCAAATTGCCGGCGCAGCTCGGCCTCGTTCACGTTCTCGAGCCCGTGCTCTCGAAGCACCCGAGCGAACGTGCGGGCCTTGCCCTCGGGCGTCGACTCGAGCGCCGCCGCCCGGTTCGCCTCAGCCTCAGCCGTCTTGAGTTGCTGTCTGACCTGTCGCTCCAGATCGGCCGGACCCCCTTCGTTGAACTTGAAATCCACCATCGTTCCGTCCTCCCTGAGCAATCGATCTCGGATGCCACCACGGTCGCACAGGCCACTGACAATCCGCCTCCGCGACGTTCCGGATCACACGAGCCTGAGCCTTCGGTCGATACTCATCCGGAACGCCCACCGGTTCAGCCGGTTGTTGTAGCCACGGTCGACCCTGACCAGGTCGCCGTACGCGCTGGCCGTGAAGAGCAGCGCCCAGCCGAAGAACACGATGAATGCCTTCTCCGGCTCCCGGATCGCGCGCAGGGTGAATGGAAGGCCGGTGCCTACCTCGGTGGTGTCCAGCCACTGCTCCAACGCGGGGATACTCGCGTGCGTGTAGCGGCACAGGAGTCGATAGTGGGCATACAGGACGTCCCCGCCAACGAACTGCTTGCAGATCAGCTTCCAGCTGCGGGCGGTCGCGGACTTCGGACTCGTGGCCCCTGTCAGGCCCTCCAGCATCGGTTCGACAAGATGAGTAAGGAAGGGAACCAGGGAGACCTCTTCGGCCAGAGCGCGCTGCTGTCGTTCGTACTCCACAACCATCGCGTTCATGGCCTCGGGATCGCGGCTCAACCACTGGGCAAGCAATCCGCACTCGAACGCAGCTCGAGCCAACGGAACGCATGCGACCTGAGCAGTCGTGGAGTTCCACAGAGGAAGCGCAGCCTCGGCTAGCGCATGCGCATGACTGTTGAGTCCGGCGACAGCAGCGAACCGTCCAGGGTGAACGCCGGGCTTCGTCGTCACCCTGCCCAGCCCCATGATCCGGCGATGCTCAGCAACCATCTCTCCAACGACGTCGATTGCACCCTCAGGGGTGGCCAAGGGGTTCGCCGGCATGCTCCCGAGCCTAGAGCTCGACGCTCACCGTTCGTGGCGTGTGCTCGTCATCCGCGGCGCTGACACGCGCTTGATGGCTCAGCGTTCGGCCACGTCGCCGATAGAGGAGTAGGCGTTGCTCAAGCGCCAAGTGGTCGCTATCCCCGAGAAGGAACCTGCCCACGAGCACGACAGCAACCACCGAAAGACCGCCCGCCGTTGCCGCGATCCAGGCTGAGCCCGAGGCCCACCCGCTCGCGGTCCCGACTGCGGCTCCCACAAGCCCGCCAAGGACAGCGGAGACCGAGCCGTTCAGAAGGTTCCGTGAAGCGTTCACACGCATCTCGGTGACGTCGATCCACCACCGCAGATCTTCGCCGTCCAACCCATTGGGCGCTGGATAGCGGGTCCCTGAGATCTCGCAGTCCAGATCGGCACGGCATGCATCGGGCCATCTCCGCAGAACCTCCAGGGGATCGGGCGGGAGTTCTACGGAAGCGTCGCCGTCGCCGGGGCTCTGAGTGTGCAACGTCATGGCCCTATTGAAGCCGCGAGGGCTGACAGCTGACGTCACCCGGGCCCAGCGCGAGCGCCTGGGCCGCGTTCGATGGGCGCGCCGCTCCGCTAGATCGAGGGAACGTCGAGCGTGTCGAGCCAGAAGTAGTCACGCGCGCCGCCTCCCATTCCACCAAATGCCCGTTCGTGGCCGAGTTGACCGACGCGATAAGCGACGGCGTCAAGGCTCGCGTAGACGGCTTCCCATCTTCCATCGCAGAACCCGGCCAGAGCCAGCACATGAGAGTCCCGCTGAGCCCACAACCCGTCAAGCAGCGCGCTCGCGATCACCGGCGGGTGGCTTCCCCGCTCGATGCCAGTTCGAACACGGACGTGGGGGCACTCACCAACCATGCCCCACGACCCATGAATGGCGCGTCGATAGGCCTCGCGTGCCTGCGGGACCGCGGCAGCGTCAACGAAACCTTGGGCCTCCTGGATCTCGGCCTTCACCCAGTTCGCGAGGGCAGCGATGGGCTTGTGCATCCCCCTCTGGAAGGCGAGTTGTACCAGTCGAAGGAGTTCGAGCGTTTCCCACGCTTCGGAGTAAGCCTGGCGGCCGATGGCTAGGTCATCTGCCAATGGCCCGGAGAGTGCGTCCATCGCGGCAGCCGCGGCTCCAGGCCACTGCTGCCAGTCGTGGAATCCGACCACGGTTTCGTAGCCGCCGCTGTAAGGGCTCTGCACACGGGGCTCCGTGAGGATGCGGTAGACCACGCCGTACTTGCCTGCAGCAACTGCGGCGACGCCGGTTGCATAGGTGAGAATGAGCGCCGGGAGATTGGGAACCTTGAGCAAGAAGGTGGATCCGGAGCCGCGCCGTGGCGCCGCGAGTCTCTCAATCTCGGGGAACCACCAGTTCTGCGCTTCGTCGCTGCCCCAGTAGGCGCAGACAGCTGACAAGGCGCTGGCTGTCACGCTCTCAGAGATCAGCCGAGCCACCAACGCCTCCAGGCCCTGCTGTTCCGAAGGCGTGTCGAACTGCGTCGGGTTCATCTCCGGTAGCGACCAAACACGAGCAAACTCTCTCCGCAGCCGGTCGTGAAGCCGAATCGGCGTTTCCTGTTCAATGAGTTCGCGTTTGGCTGAGCCGATCAGCGCGGCCGTACTCAGGGTGTGCCGCGGGGCCCTGTCCGTGAGTGCGGCAACGGAGGATCTGAGCATGTCGAGCGCTTCTCCCGCGCCGGACTGAATCAGCCCGAGGTCTCGCCGCTGTCGGAGGCCCTCGGCAGGTGCCTCCAAAGGGCGCGGATCTATCCAGCACCCGGTGAACGGCGATCGCGGGCTGCGGTCCACGAGATCCCTCAGGGCCGGGTCATAGTTCGCCGACCAGCCCACAACCACCAGCCCGTATTCGCTCAGGACCTGACCGACAAGCTTCTTCATTGGCGCGGGATAGGAGGCGAGTTCGCGCTCAGTGTTGCGCATGGTCTCCGGTTCGAGATAGTCCCCGTGAAGGTGAACCACTAGCGCCGGAATGCTGTGTAGCGGTGCCAGACCCTTCACTTGCGCGGCGGATGACACGACTAAGGGATTGATCCCGGCGTCGGTGAGCGCACGCTCAATCATCCGATCGAAGTTCAAGGTGATGACAATCCGAACCGCACCGAGCCGCACTAGGTCGGCGAGCGATCGGTGTGCCGACGATGGGCCCACCGGCTCGCGTTCCGATTCCCAGCCGCCCTCGAAATAGGGCCTCAGGAGACGTTGCCGCTCGACCCTGTTGGGCGCCAACTTGGACAGGAGAGTTTGGTAGGTGGCCTTCCCTCCGAACACCTCTTGCCACCAAAGGTGCGGGTCTGACTCACCGAGATCGACGCGCCGTTGTTCGGCAACCTCTCGAATAAGTTCCTGTTCCACCTGCCAGCCCGAGGGTAGCCCTGAGTCGATTGACATCCCGGCTCCCACGAGCGCCGCATAGCTGCCGGGCGTCCGGTGCATTGTGAAGGCGACTGGATAGAGCGGGTCGAACACGTCAGCTGAGGTCACACCTGCATCGTCCACCGTCGACAGCGGACCTCCGGTGCGACAGGCTGAACCGGATCACCATCGAGCCGCGGCTCACCTCGGGATGACGCCCTCAAGGAGCGGAGCCTCGTCACTGAGCATCTCCACCCAGCTGTCGCGCTGGCGAGGGTCGGTACGCGGGTGAACGACCGTTGGAAAGGCACGGACGATGTTGCGCAGGTCAACGCTGGTCCGGTCGGTCGAATAGCAAAGCCACTCGGTGACGTCGGGCCAGCCCTCGAGCGTGACGAGATCCTCGCCGAACTGGGGAGTGTTGCCAGGCTCAGGGATGAGCGCCCAGGCAAGTGGCCTGAACCAGACTTCGGCGAGAGACAGATTGAACTGTCGGCGACCGAGCACCCGCATCATCGTCGACGCAGCCGCAAGGCGAGCCGACCGCTGTCTGGTCATTGCCACTCTCAGCTGAAGTTGGCCGGGCAAGCGAATCTCAGGAGCCTCGCTCAGAAGCTGTTCGGCGATCGTTGGGTGATTGATTCGAATCCTCGGGTTGACCGCCATCAGTCCGACGAGGATCGAACGCGCAACCAGCCCCGGAGCGAGGTTCACTGCCGGCACCTCCCTCGGCAGCACAAGGGTGCCCGGGTTTGTGGCGAACTCGAGTCGCTTCGCAAACTCGGCGTAGGCCCGGTCGTAGTTCGCCCCTGCCCAACTGTTGCAGTCCGCGCAGAGCGACTCAATGAAGAGCCCTCCTTTCTGAGGCACGCCTTGCGGCCCGAGAGTCCCCGCTAGAACGCCGGGGCGGTAGCGGCGAACCTCACCGGTATTGCCGGCTGCCTGAGGGGGGACGTGGGCTCGTGTGATGCCACCCGCCCGTCCGCAAAGCGCGCAGACACGCGATCGCGGCCTCCCGCCAAGGAACTGGGGGCCGCGAGCCGCAGAGTTGCTGGCAGTCATTGGCGTGACCCCGGGCGGGAGGAGTAGGGACCTGCGGCGTACTCGCTGGCGACCCTGTCGTCGTATGGCCGGTAGGACTGGATTACTTCGCCCTGGTACTCGAGACCGTTGGGTCCCGATTCGTACAGCGGCCCTTCGTTGAACTTCCACATCGGTCGTGTGTCTCGCAGTTGCAGATCCTCGAGCAGGCCTGTTCGGTTCGGCTCCGCGATCACCATCTGTCGACACGTTGCCCCAGCGTGAGCGTTGACCGATAGAACCCGGCTTCTTGGGACCAGGCCGGATGGTTCACGGCCATCGGGTCGCAGAACAAGGAGGTTGCGCGGGCCCACCGGGAACCGGATCTCTTCCGCGCCGTCTATCCCTACGCCTCGGCCCCCGTCGGGATGCTTCACCCACAGGCTCAGAGGCTGGTCACTGGTCACGAAAGGCATCCCTTTCGTTGCCTCGGTTGACCACCGCATGCTCCCGAGTCGATCCGTGAGCTTCGGTAGCGTTCCGAACGATGCCGCAAGGTAGTCGGCCTGGGTCAGCCGCGGTCCGCTTCTGAGGAACACGTTGACGTAGTCCCAGGCGCCCTGAACCTCGGACTCGTGAGGCACCTGTCCCCAACGCTCAGCCAAGAGCGCCTCGATCACGGCCTTGGGGACCGGCAAGACCCCGCCACCTGCCGCCAGAGCATCTTCGGGAAACCGCTGATGTTCAACACGATCCGGGGTGCGAATGAACTGGAGCGCAAGCAGACCGGCAAATAGAGCCCTTCCTGGCGAGCCGGCCTTCGGTATGTTCCCTCGCCGCATCGCGGCCAGCACATCGGGAAGGACTCCCTCCATCCGCGAGAGCGAACGCTCCACGAAGTCCGAAGGCCCAGCCTCGGTCTCCACCGTGTACAGGTCAGTCTCTTGCGCGACCTTCCGAGTGGAGGCCACGAACGCGGTCAGGTTGCCCCGCCGCCGAACCGCCACGTGCCCAACGTCCGCCGCCCACTGCCTCAGATATGCCTGCGGGACATAGTGATGTGCTCGCGCCCTGGCCATCCCATCCCCTCCGAACACGAACATATCGAGCGCCACAGACAGACCTCCCGCGTCGACGGGCGCCACCCTCGGGTCTGGTGCCGCTAGGTCTGGCCAGGTCCCGCGCTCAGCGTCAGGATGAGGCTCCGCCGCGGCCACGCTACGAGCCACCCAGGCCGCCTGACCCCGCTGCCAGCAACAGCTCGGGAGCTGATGTTGAGTCGAGGGACCATATCCCGAGCTTCTGCGCGGTGCAACGCATATGCCCTTGTCGGACGGCACATCCAGACACCCTCAGCCGGCGCTTCCTGCCATCACGTCGATGCCCTGCGCGGTCGTGCCCCAGCTATGCCCTCACGTGGGGCACGCGTGGGGAACGACACGCCGTTGTTAGCACATGAAATCGAACAGGCCAGACCGGCCTTGACAAGTCCTTTTACATGGAGCGGATGACGGGAATCGAACCCGCACTGTCAGCTTGGGAATGTAACTCATGCCGGTGGCTAGGGGAAACGCAACCTTGGCAACGTGGCCGTCACGCTCACAACGGTGGCTAACGTGGGAACCGAGGTAACAATTCGAGGTAACACGGTTCCCGTCCGCCTTCGAAATCGAACACGGGCCCGCCGGCCGTCTCCCAGGCATCACCTCCCTCCCGACCGAAAACCCCGCAGCCTCTACCATCCCTAGGCCAACAACACCGCGATCAGGACGCGACGACCCGCGAACTTCGCCTGATTGCGCGCAGCAGCCTCGAAGCGAGACCAATGAGTCAATGACTTGCGGCAAAGTCGGATGTTCCGCGAGTCGGCTTCGCTGGCGGTACCCGGCGCGTCAGGCGTCTACGTGGCGGGCGCGTGCCATGGCTCGGATCTGTTCGTCAGGATCCTCCCGGAGCGCTGTGATCGCGTGGGCGAGCTCGTCCTGATCGACACCTGCGACCTCTTCGAGCAGCGCGTACAGGGCGTAATAGCGGGTCTCGGCATAGTCGTCTCGGCACAGCGCCATCAAGGCGTCGGCAGCCCGCGGCTGGATCTGGTCAGGGTCCACCAGTGCGGGCAGGGCGGCTGCGACGTGGAAGCGCACTCGCCAGTGCGGATGCTCGGCGAACGGGAGCACCTCATCCAGCGACTCCCGGGCAGCGTTGTAGCCGAGCGCGGAAATGATCCAGCCCAGCACCCGCGGGCCGTGCTCCTCGCTGAGCCTTCCCGTCAGCAACGGCACCGCCTCAGAACTGAACGGTCGCCGGCCAGCCTCGTCCCCTGGCCCCAGTTCGCGCAGGACACGCGCGCCAAGCTCCCGCGCTCGCGAGTCCTCACTGGCCAGCACGCGCGCCGCGGCGTCGAACACTTCCTGCGTCGCACGATCCTGCAGGGCGACCAGATGAGGCACAGGGATCTCGACACCGTCCTGGTTGACCTCCAATTGCGCGGCGGTCAACAACTCTGCCGTCGACAGCTTCCCTGCCACGACCACCTCATCCCAGAACTCCACCACGCAATCCTCAGCGAGGACTCACCCCGCCACAAGGCCGTTCCATCGCAATCCACCACCGGCCAGTAGCGCCGGCCGCTCAAGATCGAACCTCGATGATTCGCCCGCGCACTCGGCGGCAGAAGCGGTCGTGCGCTCGGGAACCGGAGCCGCAGGCTACCCTCGTACACTCTGCGCGGTATGTCAGTGCGATTCGGTCAGGCCGGCTGCAAGCCGTACTTCTCGAGGACAAACCGCCAGAAGAGGGGCAGTACCTCCTCGACGGGCCGAGTGACCTCCTCCTTCAGCCCGCTGGTCGCGAACTGTTCGATCCTCACCTCACCTGCCGGCGGCGGGCTCATCGACACCGCGGACCTAACGACGATGACGTCCAGCGGAGGCTCGCGTGCAGGGGCTGTGGTGATCACTAGATCCCACATGGAAGTTGTCGCGGCAAGCCGGTCCTGCATCTGGTTCTCGATCACTGATTCGATGATGGATAGCAGCGGGGCGAGCGTTGGCACACTCTCGGCGGCACTTCGGTACTCGTCGAGGAGGTCGGTCCATTCACGCCTAGCGATCGCGTACTGCCAGCCACCCAGATTCATAGGAGCACTATTCCATCCATCCACCCGTACGGACTCACGTCGAACCAGAAGCCGCCTGCTGATCCTGAGTCGGCCCAATCGTTCCACGCAGCACGCGGCATGTCCGGACGTTTGGTCAGCGACGTCGCCTGACATGATTCGTAGGTGGAATCTGAGCGCATCGGCCTACTTGGTCTGTTTCGGGTGATGCGTGAGTTCAGACGTGCGGCCAAGTCGAATAGGCGCCCGGTGATCGCGACGAGGGCTGCCCGCGATCGGTACGAGCCCCTGATCGAGTCGCTGGCCGCAGGGCTCGGGCGGGAGTTCGGCCTTGAGTTCCGTCGTCAAGAGGGCGGGCCCTCGAAGCGTAAGGCGCGGGTCTTCGTGACTACTCGGTGGGTTGCTGATCAGCCGTTGACCGCGTTCCCGGACTGGGCCGGACGATCGGAGGCGGTGGTTCGCCAGGCCGCGGACGTGGTGGGGCCAACCCTGCCCGCTGACGCCTTTGCTGCCACCCCTCCCGACCCGCCGGCCGAGATCGAGCGCCAGATGCGGGCGCAGGGCATCGAACTCATGCGGCTCGATTCGGATGACGACGACGTCGACGTAGTTGCCATGCGCCAGTACCTGAGCTTCCGGGATCGGCTGGGTGGCGACGTTCAGATCATGAGCGATGAGGATCGCACCATCCTCTCCGTCATCGCTTCAGTGACGCCCGACTGAAGCCTCCGGATCAACTGGCGGTAGGTCCGCGCACGATCCTTGAGGTGCTGGCGTCAGCCGAAAACACCTCACTACATGGTCGACTTGTGGCCGAGCGAAATTGGCGAGCGCCTAGTCTGCGGCATGATCGGTAGCAACTGTGGACGCTGGGTACGGGCTAGTCACCGATCGGTTCACACCAAATCAAAGGGACCTGCCCGGCTCACCGAGTTGTTGTCGCCACCTGAACCCCCGCGGGTCAGCCATGCTTTAGCCATGCCGAAGAAGAGCAAGCCGAAGAGGCCGTCCACTGACACCAGCCTGGTGCTGGGCCGGCTCGCGCGCGCCCTCGACACCCACCAGCTCGTCGGAGTCAGGCGCTGGATTGCTGGCGCGGACCGAGTCGATGGTTTCGTCACGGGCATTGGCGCCGCCTGGGTCGCACTGGCGAAGCTTGATGACCGCGTTCGCCCCGACGGCTGGAGTCTCCTGCGGCTGCGCGACATCAAGTCCGTATCCATCGACCCCGATCCCGACTGTTTCGAGATCAGGGCCCTTCGGGCTCGCAACCTGTGGCCACCCACGCCGATAGGCGTCGCCCTCAACGATGTCGCCGCACTGGTCAGATCAGCCGCGAGGGCTGAACCGGTGATCACGGTGTTCGTCGAGGACGACCGGCCCCGCATCTGCTGGATCGGCTCTGTGATGTCGTTGGGCGAACAGACCCTCCGCCTTCTGGAGATAGACACCCAGGGCGAGTGGCGTCGCAAGCCCCGTGCCATCGACCTCGAGGACATCACCAGGATCGAGATCGGTGGCGGGTACGAGGAAGCCCTACGTCTGGTCGCTGGACCCCCACCTGCCGTCATACGTCCCGCCTAGCGCAACGAACCTCGCAGCTTGCGGCATGACAGTGCGTCTGGGCAGGCACCGGGCGTCCGCGTTGGCGGCGCGGGTAGCCTGCGACTGTGTCGAGCGTCACGGATGACCGGTTCCTCTGGTCCCGTGTGCTCTTGGGTGTGTTGTCGGTCGGGTCCGTGGTGGTGAGCGTCCTGCTCGTCACCATCGATCTGGTCATGATCGAACGGGGATTCCGCATCCCCGCCGGGGTGAGCGCAACTTCTGCCGTTATGGCTGTGGTCGGCATCGTTCTTGCAGGAGTCGGTGGGCCGGCCTCTCGGATCGCCGCAGGACTCTACGGGTTGGTGGCGGGTGCAGGCGCGGCGATCGTGGCGGTGCTTCACCCCGGCCTGGCGGGACGTCCACTCGTCGCGGCGGTCCTTCTAGGCGTGACCGCGATCGGTTCGGCCGCGATCATTGTGGCTTTCCGCGAAGGAGGGCTGCGGCGCGTCCCCGGGCGAGCCACATAACGATCTCAGATCCGGAGGTTCCGGGTGTAGCGGGCCGGACGTCTCGCTGGCCTTCCGGCGCTGGGTGATGGCTAGGGGATTGTGACGGTGTCGTGCCAGCAGATCCTTCCGGGGTCCTTCACCAGGTTCCCCGCCTCATCAGTGATCACCCAATGATCACTGCACTTCCCTTTGCTAAGAAGCGATACGCCTCCCCTTCGACTTGGTCCGATTTCCACGTACCAGTCCCTGTCCTCACCCGGTTGAAGGTTCCGGGCGCGCAGTTGCAGGGTTTGGTCGGTGGTGTTGTCGAAGTAGACATACATGTCAAGGAAGGGCTCGGTGAAGATAGCGCAGCCGGCCAGGAGGGTCAGGAGCACACCGAGCAGAGCGCCGAATCGCACCCCACCAGTCTCGTGCCCCACCCGACCCGGGATGAAGACCCCGCCTGGGCGACATCTATTGCGGTCGGCCGCCGCCGACGTTTCACACGCCTCCAATGGCTGAACGCGGGAAGGTGGCCGAATCCATGCTGACTGGTGCGGCTGCATCAGGAGCGCAAGACCTTCGGTGGAATCGTCCGCTGAACTCGCGGCATGAGGGTGCGGGTTGGGCGATGCGGCTGACAACGCGCTTCGGCCGAAAGGGTCCACCGGCCGGTACTGAGGGTATTCACATCGCGAAGGGCGGCTGCGAAATGGTGGCGCGCAACCCAGATGCTAGGTGAGTCGCCGGCCGCCGTTTGGGGCGTCTGCGGTCGTGCGACCATGCAACGAGGGTTCTGCTCCGCCAACCTATTCGCCCCCTGGAACGCCCTCACCATTGGTGACTGCGTCAATAGTGACGTGCACCAACAACCACGCGCGCCGAAGCGTTTCGGCAAGAGTGGCGATGTTGACCCGAGCTTCCTTCACCTTGAGGCTGTTGGCATACCTGAAGCCGGTCCCGCTCTCGTCTAGCTTCGCAAGCTGCTCAATCGTTTCCAGAACCTCGAGTGGCACTGGTGGCCCGCCCACGGCTGCCAGGTGCTCCTCAAGTTCTTGCAAGAGAGCTCCTAGCCGGTGGCCCACTTGGTAGCTTCGTAGACGTTTGTCGACGTTCGCTGGGATCAACTTGTCGTCCGAATCTCCGTTGGTCCGGCGCAGTCGGCAGAGGTCTCGGATCGTGGCCTTCATCGAAAGCTCGATGGCTTGCCGCCACAGGAAGAGAAGGGGCAACAAGATCACGTCGTCCCACGGCTCCCCTTTGTAGCTCATTGCTAACCGTTGAGCGGCATCGTCATAGCCCACTGCCAGCATGGTTTCGCTCATGTCGGGATCGAAGACGATTAGGTGGCTGAGGCTCGTGGCCTCATTGGTCGTGAACAACTCAGCTGATGGCGTAGACGTCTCGCCTGGGGAGTCGCCAGTGATCTTCTCCATGAGCAGATCGTACGAAAGATCTGCCGGCAAACGTAGGGGCGCTTGCCAGTTCGGCGCGTCCCACCAGCCCCCACCCGAAGTCGACGTGTTAGCGCAAGCGGCGAGCAGATCCGAGTCACGACAGTCGATGACGATTCGAAGCACCTGCGCAGCCGGAGGCAGAAGCGGTCGCTCCAGACGTCTCAGTGATATCGGTCACAGGCTGACGATACGTTCAGGCGATGACGCCTCCCACCTGCCTCGGCCAAAGTGAGTTGGACCCGGACCTACTTTCGCTCCACACTGTCCGAAGCGGACCTGGTGTGCGACGATTCCGAGACAGACGCATTGCGGATCAGCCAGCACTCATACGGAGCTAGGGATGACGCGGATTGCCTTTAAACTGGGCTGGGACTTAGTCGACTGCCAGTGCGGTTCGACTCGAATCAAGGGAGTCGCGTGCCCCGACTGTGGACGAAAGGCACGGCCCGAGGAAGTCAATCTGGGTGTAGTGAACAGGACGCAGGCAGTGGGCCTGATCCAAGATGCGCTCGCGTCCGAGATCCAGCCAGCATGCGCTGGCGATCCCTCGTCGTTGCTCATGCCTGACCACGCACTTGACGCGCTTGGGAGCGCCCTGAATGGGGATGCGAGTCGGATAGCGGGCCGAATCCTGAGTGTTCGTAGCTACCTGGCGTGGATCGGTCAGCACCCTCCTCTTCGTCCCCAGGCCGCTGGGGTACGGCTTCACGAGAGGGTTGGCGCCGAGTGGCTGGCCATGGTTCGCGCCTACGCAGATGCATTCGGTGCGACGGTTCCCATCCACGCGCAAGAGGCCTCAGCACGGGCGCAAAGCCACCTCGATAACATCTCGACGGTGCTGGAGGCGTACCAAGCGCACCAAGCTGCGCTCTCCGCCTCCGACACACAAACGCCGAAAGAGGTAGCCGAGCGTTCCCTGGTGGGGCAGATGCAGCGCATTGGCGCCACGACCTACGAGCAACTGGTTGATGCTGGCGAAAGACGTGCACACCAACTCCTGGGAGTGTCCGGGACGGGAACAGTCGGCCTGCAAATACTGTGGCTGGAGAGCGAGTCCTGGAGTCTCTTCGACCCGGTTGCGTTCGAGCGGAAGGTGCAGTCTGCCTACAGATTCTGGCAGGCTCACGAAGCGACCTTGGATGTCGTTCACGATGACGGCGTGCTGGACGACTTGGCCAACTGCGAAGCCGAACTCTTTGCCGATCTTTGGACCTTCCACCTTCTCACGGACAATGCACAGACCCTCCGACGACAACAGAGCGCAGCAGTTCGATTAGCGGCGGAGTTACTCGAGGGCCCCGGGGGGTTCCTCGCCCGGGTGATCCTGAGCGTGGCAGGGCTGAGGTCCGCTCCTTACGAGAAGCTCCGACGGCAGAATGCGACCGAACTGGTGCGAGCGGTTCACGCGCGGCTTGAGGAAGTCCCAATGCTCGGCGGCCTCGACGCCGAACTCAGGATCGCAGCAGACCACAAGCAGGTGACCTACGGCGCCTCAGGAATCGAGTATGTCGCTCGAGACGTGCAGTACTCGAAGTCCACGGAGGAACTAATCGACTCGGTCTTCGAGGCTCTTGAGTCAGTCGAAGCGGAGATCTGGGCGCTGAAAGCATGGCTTGCCCAGCGTGGACTGGGAGGCGACGCTCCAGATCTGTTCGAGGCGATCGGGATGACCCCTCTCGATCTAGCGCAGGCAGTCCTGCCGCACATCTTCGGAGAGAGTGTCACCGTTGATGTGTCGGGCAGTGCCGTCCACGTGAGCTTCGCCCGCGAACCCAAGCCCACAATGCCCCCGTTAGCAATCGTCGCAGCGCTCGGCCCTGTCCTCGAGGAGGTGGACGCGTTTCAACTTGAGCTGCCTGACGAGGGCACCGTGAGCGTGTATTCAGGGCCGACTTCGCTGATCCGGCTCGGGTTCCCCGACGGCGACGTTGAGCGCTTCGTCTACTGGCTTCGACTGGGGCTCTCCTGCGAGAAGAACGGCGAGCCACTCTGGACACCGGCCGCGCTGCACAAGACTGTCGCCGGCCAAGTGGTCACAATTCTCAGGTCGGACTCGACGGACGCGATCCCCAAGATCAGGCAGTTGATTGCCGTTGCACAGGAGATCGGAGACGAAGATCTTGAGTCGAGGCTTCGCAAGGCTATCCGTGCAATCAGGCTAGATCGTCCCGAGCCGGAGGTTCTCCTGCCACTGATGCCCTACGCGGCTTTCGAGGGTGGCCCGCCGAAGTACTGACAGCCGAGTCGGACGCCGAGACCATCGATGCCAGCCGAGCCCAGCACGCTCACGCTCATCGGCAGATCCGGTCGTTTCGAGGTGCCCATCACTCGCCCGCCGCATCCGGCCAGTACACCGGACCGGAAAGGGGCGCGCTCCCCGAGGAGCGGGCTAGGCGACATCAAGGCTTCAGCTCTCGAGCTGATGTTCCGCCGGGCTCAAGACAGGCACCGTCGAGAGTGTTCAGCGTAGCCCGACGGTACTTGCGCTGCTCGACGCCGCCCGGCCGAAGTGACCGTGTTACCTCGAATGTGACCTGGCCAGGTAACAATTTCCGGTAACACGGTCGGCGAGAGCGGTGTTTGCTGGACCTCGAAGGTGCCTCTGACAAGGCAATTCACTGGAGCGGATGACGGGAATCGAACCCGCACTGTCAGCTTGGGAAGCTGATGTTCTGCCATTGAACTACATCCGCGTGCGTCGGGCGTCAGCTTCGGCGCGTGGAGCAGTCTAGCCGGAGCCGGACGCGCCCCGCGAACTCCCCCGATTCCGCCGACGCGAGCGCACAATGGAGCGAAACCGGGTCAGTAGGGGGGTAACGTCTGCCAGACTGCATCTGAGAACGGCTCAGACGCGATTGGCGGCTGCGCAGACCAGGGAGCGAGGCGGGTGACCAGAGAAGACCGGGCCATCACGATCGTGGATCTGATGACACGCGCCATGGCGGCGATCGACAACGGCGAGCAGGCTGAGCAGGTGATGTGCAGCACACTCGCCAAGGCTGCCCATGCCGAAAGCGCCGTCCTCGTCGGCCTCGAGGTCGGGCACAAGCTGCGTGTGCACGCGGCGTGGCCGGACCAGCGCCGCGCTGCAGCCCTGGTGGAAGTCGTCGGTCACGGCGGACGCCACGCCGAGGGCAATCTCCACCTCGGCCAGCACTCGGTGCTCGGCGAAATCGTGATCATCGGCCCGGACCTCGATCGGGGCGACTCCCCGGAGCGTGCGCGCCAGCTTGCCTTGTCTCGGCGCGGCGGTTTCGGTCCGGAGACACAGGCCCTCTTCGCTGAGGCGGTCGCTCCCGTTCTGCTCCTGATGCCGCACGTCGCCGACGCCTGCCGCAGGGAGCAACGCGCCCGTACCGCAGCAGACGCGGCCGCGGCGCTGAACCTGACCGCCCGCGAGGTCGAGGTGCTCCAGTTGCTCTCCGAGGGCCTGCTCGCCCGCACCATCGCCGCCCGGCTCGGGCTCTCGCCTCGCACCGTGCACAAGCACCTGAGCAACGTCTACAGCAAACTCGGCGTCCACGACCGGCTCGTGGCGGTGAGCATCGCCCGCGCCCAGGGCCTGATCGCGGCCTGAGTCCGGAGGCTAGCTTCCCCGAACGTTCCGGACGGCCTTCTTCAGCAGCCACAACGGCAGCAACCACGTCGCCAGGGCCGTGACCAACCAGGTCACCAGCGTGCCCAGCACCCAGGCCATCGGCCCCTGCAGTGTGATGCCGCCGACGAAGGAGCTGGCGATGACCAGCGCGATCCCCGTGGAGATCAGCCCGACGCCCCCGACGAGTGGCGGGGAGAACTTGGCGGCGAGCCTCGTGACCAGCGGGGTCAGCAGGCTCTGCGCCACGGTGAACACGACCACGGCGACCACGAAACCGCGGACGCCGACGGTGACGCCGGGCACCAGCCAGGCGGCGGCCAACAGCCCCGCCACTGATGAGCCGCAGAAGATCGCGGCAAGGATCAACATCCTGCGCACAGGGGCACCCTAGCCTTGTCCGACCCCCTATCGGGGCGGATCGCGTCCTCGACCTGCCGGGCCGCTCGGGGATCGCCCCGAAAGCACCCTCAAAGCCTCCTTTCCGGCTTCCGCACGCACGCGTGGCTGGCTTAGGTTCGAGGCATGTCCAACCCCCTCGAACCCACCGACGTGGGCCCCGCCGCCGGCGGAGACCTGGCCGCGTCCGACGCCGATCGCGATCGCGTGATCACCTTGCTCACCGCCGCCCAGGCCGAAGGACGCCTGACCCCGTCCGAACGCGACCAACGAATCGCCGCGGCCCGGACGGCGGAGACCTTCGACGACCTCGTACCGCTCACCCGTGACCTGGTCAGCCCGACCGGTCCGGCCGCCCGGCCCGTCGTGAACTACGACGAAGGACACTCCACCGCGGTGGCCGACCAGATCGTGGCCATCTTCGGCGGCACCTCGCGCAAGCACTCCTGGCGGGTACGCCAGAACACTTCGGTGCTGGCGATGTTCGGCGGCATCGACCTCGACCTCACTGAGGCCACCTTCGAAGCACGCGAACTCACCTTCAACGTGTTCTGCCTGTTCGGCGGCGTGAACGTGATCGTTCCACCCGGCACCGAGGTGGACAGCCAGGTGATCGCTGTCTTCGGCGGCTCCGACATACACAAGCTCGTCCCACCCGACGGTGCCGCGCCCAGACTCCTGGTGAAGGGCTTTTGCGGCTTCGGTGGCGTCGACGTGCGCAACCCGAAGGATCGTCGGCGTCACTAGCCTCGCGCCCTCAGCCGCAGCCGCGGTTGGGGGCGTTCGTCATCTAGATTGACGGTCATGAGCGACCTGTTCACGCCCACCGCGGACTGGCAGCGGCTGCCGTCTGCCTACGCGACGGTGCGCCGGCTCGGAGCGCTCGTCTCCAACCTCATCGCAACCGCGATCGTCGCAGTGGCCGCCCAGTTCTTCCTGGAGTGGCCCTGGGTGATCGGAATCGTGGTCGCCGGACTGGGCTGGACGCTGTGGCGGGTGATCCGCGCCGGACGCTGGGTGCGCAGCTTCGGCTACGCCGAACGCGCCGAGGACCTGCTGATCACTCACGGCTTGTGGAACCGCCAACTCACCGCGATCCCCTATGGACGGATGCTCTCGGTGAACGTCGAGTCTGGCCCGATCGAGCGTGCCTGGGGGCTGGCGAAGCTCCAACTGGTCACGGCGAGCGTCCATTCCGCAGGGCACATCCCTGGCCTGCCCCAAGCGGAAGCCGCGTCCTTGCGGGACCGTCTGATCGCCGCCGGAGAAGCCCAGGCCCTTCCGCTATGACGGCTTCCCCCGTCCCGCCCCCACCGACCGGACCCGACCCTGACCGGCCGGATCCTCTCGTCGAACCCGGCCCGCACAACCCGACGGACGATCGCCGCCACGAGGTCACCGAGCGGCCGCATCCGCTGACTCCGTTCATCCGCGGTTGGGTCGTGCTGCTCGCGGTGATCGTGGCGTTCGGCAGGGACTACCTGCCGATCGGACGCGATCCGCAGCCGCTGCCCCCGCTGGAGGTCATCTTCTCCGCGGTGGGGGTGGTCGCCCTGGCCAGCGGCATCGCCGGCTACTTCTCCTGGCGGTTCACCCGATTCGTGATCGACGCCGAGGTGCTCCGAATCGACTCCGGCGTCGTCTTCCGGCGATCCCAGCGGGTCGGCTTCGACAAGGTGCAGTCGATCGACGTCGTCCAGCCGCTGGCGGCACGCCTGTTCGGGCTGGCCGAACTGCAGATCGACGTCGGTTCCCATGACCGTCCACGGCTGCGCTACCTGACCCGGACCCGCGCGTATGCGCTGCGCGACTATCTGCTGGCCCGGGCGAAGGGGGTACAGGCCGAGGCCGCGGACCACGTCGAGTCCACCTCGGTGCTGGTCGATCTCGGCGCGCAGGACGAGGTGCTCGTCCGGGTCGCAGCACAGGTTCTCCTGCTCGCTGCGGTCACCTCCCACGAGTTCTGGGTCATCCTGGCCACCGGCGTTGTCGCCGCGGTAGTGGGCATCGCGTTCAACCTCCCGTGGCTGATGCTGGTGATCGCGATCCCCACGGCGAGCACGCTGGTCGGCTTCGTCGGACGCCGAGTGACCAGCCAGTTCAACTACACGCTCTCCCAGCGTGCCCATGGCTTGCGGATCTCACGCGGGCTGACCAGCCTGACCAGCCAGTCGCTGCCGCCGCGACGCGTCCAGGCGGTGCAGATCAGCCAGTCGCCCCTGTGGCGCTGGCTCGGCCTGTACCGGATCGATCTGGAGGTGATCGGCTGGGGTCAGGTCACCGACAACGAGGAGAAGACCGGGGTCTCGACCATCCTGCTTCCGGCCGGAACCCTCGACCAGGTTCGAGTGGCCCTGCGGGCGATCTGGCCCCGCGCCGACTTCGAGGCGGTCCAGCTTCACCGAGCGCCGGCACGCGCGCGCTGGCTGCACCCGCTCGCGCAGCCCTTCCTGCGGTGGGGGCACGACGATTCGCTGGTGGTCTCTCGGCACGGCTGGCTGGTGCGGCGCTGGCAGGTGGTGCCGCACGCTCGGATCCAGTCCGTCCGGGTCGCCCAGGGCATCGCGTCCCGAAGCCTCACGCTGGCGAACCTGGAGTTCCACACCGCAGGCGGGCAGATCGCTCCCCATGCCGCGGGCCTGGACGCGGCCCACGTCCTGCAACGACAAGAAGAACTGCTACGGCTGGTGCACCATCCCGCCCCGGTGGACCTCACCGAGCCGCCCACCTCTGCCGAGTTGTCAGAATCTCAGACGGCTATAGGCGGCGGAGATTCTGACAACTCGGCGAGTGGGGTCAGGGATCAGGCGGGCCCGGACGCGCGGCGCGCCGACCAGGCCGACGACACCATCTCGTCGAGCGAATAGCTCATCGTCCAGCCGAAGTCGGCGGCGGCGGCCGAGCCGTCCGCGACGATCCTGGCCGGGTCGCCCGGACGCCGCGGCGCGATCTCGGGCGTGAACTCGATCCCGGTGATCTTCGCCATCGCGTCCATGATCTGCCGGACGCTGAGTCCTTCGCCGCTGCCCAGGTTGTAAGCCGGACGCAGCGGCCGTCCCTCGGTCAGGGCAAGCGCAGCGGCCACATGCGAGTCGGCGAGGTCGCCCACGTGCACGTAGTCCCGCACGCACGTGCCGTCCGGCGTCGGGTAGTCGACGCCGTTGATCCGCGGCGTCCGCCCGGCCAACAGCGCCTCGATCACCAGCGGGAACAGGTTGTGCGGACTCACGTCGTAGACCTCGTCGGTGGCGGATCCGACCACGTTGAAGTAGCGCAGGCTGACGCCGCGAAAGCCCTCGGTGGATCGCGCCACGTCGTTGATCAGCCATTCCCCGATCAGCTTCGACTCGCCGTAGGGCGACTCGGGACGGTTCGGAGAGTCCTCGGTGACCAGTTCGGTGTCCGGGGTGCCGTAGACCGCGGCCGAGGAGGAGAACACGATTCGGTTCACCCCGGCGTCCGCCATTGCCTCCAGCACGCTGGCGGTGCCGGTCACGTTCTGCGCGTAGGTGTGCAGCGGCCGCTGCACCGACACTCCGGCGTACTTGAAGCCGGCGACGTGGATCACCCCGGTGCAGCCGTAGTCCCGCAAGGCGTCGCTCACCGAGGCGGTGTCGCGGATGTCCGCCTGGACGAACGGGACGCCCGGCGGCACGAACGCGGCGACACCCGAGGAGAGGTCGTCCAGCACCACCGGTGCCAGTCCCTTGGCTTGCAGTGCGCGGACCACATGCGCCCCGATGTACCCGGCCCCGCCGGTAACCAACCACGTCGTCACGGCTGCGAGTCTATGGGAATGGGATCGCTGCAGGATGTGCGCTGGCTAGGGTGGACCCATGCAGAACCAACCCGTCCTGGGCATCGACATCGGCGGCTCGGGGATCAAGGGCGCCCTGGTCGATCTGGAAGCCGGCGACTTCGCGACGGAGCGAGTGCGGATTCCCACGCCCGAGAAGTCGACCCCGGCCAACGTGGCCGATGTGGTGGGCGAGATCGTGTCCCAGTTCGCCGACCAGATGGGCGACGGCCCGATCGGCGTGACCATCCCGGCGGTGGTGACCCATGGCGTCACTCGCTCGGCGGCCAACATCCACAAGTCCTGGATTGACGCTCCCGCCGACCAGATCTTCGCCGAGCATCTGGGTCGCGAGGTCGTCCTGGTCAACGACGCGGACGCCGCGGGCGTCGCCGAGGTGATGTACGGCGCAGCCAAGGGGCATCAGGGGCTGGTACTCGTCACGACCCTGGGCACCGGCATCGGCAGCGCGCTGATCTACCGGGGCGTCCTGGTGCCCAACACCGAGCTCGGCCATCTCGAGATCGACGGCCACGATGCCGAGAGCCAGGCCGCCGCGTCCATCAAGACCGCGTTGGGGCTGTCCTACGAGGAGTACGTGCCGCGGCTTCAGCGCTACTACGAGACGGTGGAGGCCCTCTTCTGGCCCGACCTGTTCGTGGTCGGCGGCGGCGTGTCAAAGGCGTCGGACAAGTTCTTGCCCAAGCTGAACCTGCACACCCCGATCGTGCCGGCTCACCTGCGCAACCGCGCCGGCATCATCGGTGCCGCCTGGCTGGCCGCCGACAAGGCCAACCACCCCGAGCGCGACTCCTGATCCGGTCCCGACTCGAAACGGGGACGGTTCCGATCTCGGTCCAGCTGAGAATGGACTGAGTTCGGAACCGTCCCCGTTCGGGTCACATCCGGTCGGGCGCCTCGATGCCGAGCAGGTCCAGGCCGATCCCGAGCACCCTGCGGGTCGCCGCGCACAGCGCCAACCGGGACGTCCGCACCTCGCCCTCGCTCTTCAGCACCGGGCACTGCTCGTAGAACGAGCTGAGCGCGCCGGCCAGCTCGTAGAGGTAGCCGCACAGCCGATGCGGTTGCAGCGTCTCGCCCACCTGCGCAACAACCTCGCCGAACCGCGACAGCAGCAGCGCAAGCGTGTGCTCGGCCGGCTCGGCGAGCACGGTGACCGCCTCGACGCCGATCCCCTCCGCCTCCGCCTTGCGCAGGATCTGGTTCACCCGGGCGTGCGCGTACTGCAGGTACGGGCCGGTGTCGCCTGTGGTGGCCACCATCCGCTCGGCATCGAAGGCGTAGTCCTTCTGCAGGCCGTTGGACAGGTCGGCGTACTTGATCGCCGCCAGGGCGATGGACGGGGCCGCCTCCTGCTCGGCCGCGTCCAGCAGGCTGTTCAGCGTGACTGCCGTGCCCTCGCGGGTCGAGAACTTCTTGCCGTCCGCGCCGAGCACCTGGCCGAACCCGACGAACTCCGCACTCACCTCAGCGGGCAGGTAGCCGGCGCGAGTGGCCACCGCGAACACCTGCTCGAAGTGGTACGCCTGCGGCGCCCCGACCACATAGATCAGCCGGTTCGCGTGCAGCGCGCCCACGCGGTGCCGGATCGCAGCGAGGTCGGTGCAGGTGTAGCCGAAGCCACCCTGAGCGTTGCGGATGATCGCCGGGGCGTTGAAGCCCTCCGTGAACACCACCAGAGCCCCGTCGTCCACCACGGCGATGCCGCGGTCCTCGAGGTCGGCAGCGACCACCGGCAGGTCGGCGTTGTAGATCGACTCACCGGCCAGGTCGGCGTCGCTGAGCAGGACGTTCATCCGTCGGTAGGTCGCGTTGAAGCCCACCAGCGAGACGTCGATCAGCTGCCGCCAGATGCGCCGGGTCTCCGGGTCTCCGGCCTGCAGCTTCACCACCCGCTCCCTGGCCCGGTCGGCGAACTCCTCCGACGCCTTCAGATGCGCGTTCGCCCGCTGGTAGAGCGCCTCGGCGCCGGCGAGATCAAGGGTGCCGACGTCGAGACCCTCGTCCAGAGTCTGCTCGACGAGCATGCCGAACTGGCGTCCCCAGTCGCCGATGTGATTCTGCGGGATCACCACGTGTCCTTGCGCGCGCAGGATGCGGGTGAAGCAGTCGCCGATGATCGTCGAGCGCAGGTGGCCGACATGCATCTGCTTGGCCACGTTGGGCGAGGAGTAGTCCACGACCACGGTCTGCGGCTGCTCGGCCGGGCTGATCCCCGCACCCGGCTCGACCAGCACCTGGGTGGCTGCGGCGGCGAGCACGTCCGCGCGAATGCGCAGGTTGATGAAGCCCGGGCCGGCGACCTCAAGCGGCTCACACAGGTCGGCGAGGTCGATCTGCGCGACCAGCCGGGACGCCACCTCGCGCGGCGGGCGTCCCTCTGCGTTGGCCAGCCGGAGCGCGACGTTGGTCTGGAAGTGCCCGAACTGGGGACGCGTCGCCGGACGCAGTTCGGGGTCGATCCCGGCCGCAGCCTGGACGCGTTCACTCAACAAGGACGGCAGGGACAGCATGGCCGCCATTTTCGCACGGTGTGACGACCTCTCCGTCCGCCTCCCCACCCGCCGAGTTGTCAGAATCTCATTCGCCTATAGCCGAATGAGATTCTGACAACTCGGCGGGTGGGGTCGTCACAGCGCCTCCAGTTCGGGGCGGGACGCGGTCCAGCGTCCGCCGATCGGGGTCAGGAAGATCCAGCGCGTCTCGTCATCGGGGTCGAGCGAGCGCCGGATGTCCAACTCGAGATAGTCCTCGGCCAGACCCTCGGCGATGCCGGCACCCCACTCGACGAAGGTGACCGAGTCGTCCAGTGACACCTCGAGGTCGAGATCTTCGAGTTCGGCGAACGAGCCCAGCCGGTAGGCGTCCACGTGCACCAGAGCGGGTCCCCCCACCGTGGACGGGTGCACCCGGGAGAGCACGAACGTCGGCGAGATGATCGCACCCGCCACCGCGAGGCCGGCACCGAGCCCCTGGGCGAGGGTGGTCTTGCCCGCACCGAGGTCGCCGGACGCGATGATCACGTCCCCGGCCCGCAGGACGCCGGCCAGCCGCCGTCCGATCGCTCGGGTGTCGTCGGCGCTCGGCGCTTCCAATCGCACCGGGAGCTGCCGAGCCAAAGTGAGGCTGGTGCCCTCGCGGCCGACCTCGACGAAGCCGTGCCTGCGCCACCAGGCGACCACCTGCGGGAACTCCTCGCGGGCGACGAGCTCCACTGCGGACGCCCCGCGCGCGGTAAGCAGTTCGATCGCCACCTCGACCATCGCCGACGCGATGCCCTGGCGCTGGTAGCCCGGACGCACCGAGACCCGGTGGATGCCCGCCATCGGACCGTCCAGGCTGACGATCACCACGCCCACGGGCACACCGTCCACGACCGCCAGCACACCGAATCCCTCGGCGAGAGCCGCAGCCACCTTCTGGGGTGTCTCGGCGAGAGCCGGCGGCGGCGGTTCCACGGTGGCTCGGCTGCCGAAGGCCTCCCGGATCAGGTCGCAGATCGCCGCGGCGTCGGCGGACGTCGGCTCCACGATGCTCACCGTGCGGCCGTCGCCGAGCAGGGTCTCGGCTAGCAGGGTCTGCGGCACCGGGCGATCGTACCTCAGCCCGCGCCGCGCCCTTTCTCGTCGACCCGTCGTGGCCGCCGCGACGTCATCCACGCCGCGGACGGCCACCGACGGGTGAGCGATCAGTGGCCCTGCCTGGCTTCGACCACGGCCACCACGTCGGCGTACAACGGATGATCGGCGGGCAGGCCGGTCACCGTCGCGACCACCTCGGTCGCCGAAGCAGTGGCCAACAGGGACTGCAGCTCGACCGCCTCCGGGTCGTCGGGCGGATCGAATCGCAGGCCGGCCCCGATGGCCTCGAGCAGCGCGCCCCGGCCCATCCCCCGCTCGGCGAGCTGGGCGGCCGGGCTGATGAATCGGTCGTTACGGCTGAGCTTGCGAAGCGGGGCTCTGCCCACGCGCAGCGTCGTGTCCGGAAGGTACGGATTCGCGAAGCGCTTGAGGATCTTCTCCACATAGCTCGCCTGGGTGCTGGCATCGACGCCGTGCTTGGCGACGATCAGCGAGGCCGTCTCGACCAGCACGGCTCGCACCTGTGCGTTCACCCCCGGGTCGGCGAGAGCGTCGGAGATCCTCTCGATGCCCGCCGCGTAGCCGAACCAGGCGCTGGTCGCGTGCCCGGTGTTCACCGTGAACAGCTTGCGCTCGATGTAGGGCTCCAGGTCGGGCACCCAGGTCACCCCGGGGATGTCGGGGTGGGCACCGCCGAACGGGCCGGTCTCGATCACCCACTCGTAGAAGCTCTCCACGGTGACGTCCAGCCCGGCGTCCGGGTCCTGGTTGGGCACGATCCGATCGACGGCGGTGTTGGCGAAGATCGCTCTCGCGTCGATGTCGCTGCCGGGATAGGCCTTCAGCACCTCGCCGGCGAGAATGTCGGTGCCGTTGATGGCGTTCTCGCACGCCATCACCGCCACCTTCGGCGCCCCCGCGGGACGCGCCGCGATCCCTGCGGCGATGGCCGGCGCGACGAACTTCAGGATGTGCGCGCCGACCGCCGTGGTGACGATGTCGGCGGACGCGATCGCCGCGACCAACGCCTGTGCCTCCGCGGCCGAGTTCAGCGCGGAGAACCCGCGGACCTCCTGGGCCCGCGGCTCCTCCCCGACCTCGTGCACGACGTAGCTGTCGGCGTCCTTCAACCGCTGGATCAGCGACTCGGCAACGTCGGCGAACACCACCTCATAGCCGGCGTTGTGCAACAGCAGGCCGACGAACCCACGGCCGATGTTTCCTGCTCCGAAGTGGACTGCTTTCATCTAGTCGTTCACCTTCTTGAACGCGTCGGCGATCTGTTCGGCGGTGGTGGCCTGCTCGAGGTGTGCCACCGCGTCGGGGTCCAGGAACACCTCGGCGATCTTGCTCAACAGGTCGAGGTGCTCGTCGTTCGCGCCGGCGATACCGATCACGAACTTCACCTGGTTGCCGTTCCAGTCGATCCCGGCCGGATACCGGACCACGGAGATCGCCGAGGTCCGAATCATCGCCTTGGCCTCGTTCGTGCCGTGCGGAATGGCCAAGAAGTTGCCCATATAGGTGGACACGGACTTCTCCCGATCGTGCATCGAGCTGACATAGCCCGCTTCCACCGCTCCGGCATCGACCAGCAGCCGGCCTGCCTCCTCGATCGCGGCCGGCTGATCGGACGCGGCTCCCGACAACACGATCGACGACAGCCGCAACACTCCCGACGCGGCGTCGGCTGACGACGCGTCCACCGCAGAGGCTGTCACCTCGGACGCCCCGGCCGGCTCCTCGGGAAACGCCCGCGCCGGAGCGGGTGGCGCCATGACCGGCTCGGCCTCGGCCGCCGTCTCGGTGGTGTTGGTTTGTTTGATGA
>DJWE01000026.1 GCA_002441465.1 Propionibacteriaceae bacterium UBA6238
CGCGGTGGACGCCAAGCGCGCGGACGGTGAGGAGCTCGGGCCTTTGGCCGGGGTGCCGTTGGCCATGAAGGACATCTTCACGATGACCGGCGCGCCCACCACCTGCGGATCCCGCATCCTCCAGGGATGGGTGCCGCCCTACAACTCCACCATCACCGACAAGCTGCTCGAGGCGGGCGTGGTGGTGCTCGGCAAGANNACATGGACGAGTTCGCGATGGGTTCCTCCACGGAGAACTCGGGCTTCTTCACCACCCACAATCCGTGGGACACCACCAAGATCCCCGGGGGCTCCGGCGGCGGTTCGGCGGCCGCACTGGCCGCGTTCGAGGCCCCGCTGGCGATCGGCACCGACACCGGCGGCTNNTCCCGCTACGGCGTGGTCGCGATGGCGTCCTCGCTGGACACCCCCGGCCCCTGCGCCCGAACCGTGCTGGACGCGGCGCTGTTGCACAGCGTGATCGCCGGCTGGGATCCCCGCGACTCCACGTCCATCAACGCGCCCGTGCCGGACGTCGTGGGTGCCGCCCGCAACGGGGACGTCAGCGGTATGCGGATCGGCGTCGTGAAGGAATTCGGTGGTGAGGGCTACCAGCCCGGCGTCGAGCAGCGGTTCGGCGAGGCGCTGGCCATCCTGGAAGGGCTGGGCGCCGAGATCGTCGAAGTCTCCTGCCCGCACTTCGACTACGCGCTGGCCGCGTACTACCTGATCATGCCGAGCGAGGTATCCAGCAACCTGGCCCGCTTCGACGCGATGCGCTACGGCCTGCNNTCATCCTCGGCACGTACGCGCTGAGTGCGGGCTACTACGACGCGTACTACGGCTCGGCGCAGAAGGTGCGCACGCTGATCACTCGGGACTTCGACGCCGCGTTCGAGAAGGTGGACGTATTGGTCTCGCCGACCACGCCCACCACGGCGTTCACGATCGGCGAGCGGGTGGACGACCCGCTGGCGATGTACAAGGCCGACCTGTGCACGATTCCGTCGAACCTCGCCGGAAACTGCGCGGCGTCCATCCCCTGCGGGCTGAGCCCCGACGACGGGCTGCCGGTCGGCTTCCAGGTGATGGCCCCGCCGCTGGCCGACGACCGGCTCTATCGGGTCGGCGCGGCGCTGGAGCGCGAGTTGGCGTCGCGCTGGGGTGGCGGGCTGCTCGACCAGCTGGCGTCCTCGCCGGCCGGGGCGTACCTGAAGGTGGGAGGCGCGCGATGAGCGTGGACGTGCTGGACTACGACGAGGCCCTGGCCCGGTTCGACCCGGTGCTGGGTCTGGAGGTCCATGTCGAGCTCAACACCGCGTCCAAGATGTTCTGCGGCTGCGCGAACGCCTTCGGCGCGGAACCGAACACCCAGACCTGCCCGGTGTGCCTGGGGCTGCCCGGCTCGTTGCCAGTGGTGAACGCCAAGGCGATCGAGTCGGCGATCCGGATCGGGCTGGCACTCAACTGCAGCATCGCCGAGTGGTGTCGGTTCGCCAGGAAGAACTACTTCTACCCGGACATGACCAAGGACTTCCAGACCTCCCAGTACGACGAGCCGATCGCCTCGGAGGGGTGGATCGACATCGACGTGGACGGGGAGACGTTCCGGATCGACATCGAGCGCGCCCACATGGAGGAGGACGCGGGCAAGCTCGTCCACGTCGGCGGCAGCACCGGCCGGATCGGGGACGCGGAGCACTCGCTGGTCGACTACAACCGGGCCGGAACCCCGCTGATCGAGATCGTGACCAAGCCGATCACCGGAACCGGCGCGAAGGCACCCCAGGTGGCCAAGGCCTATGTCTCGTTCCTGCGCGACCTCATGCTCAGCCTGGGTGTGTCCGACGTCCGGATGGAGCAGGGTTCGCTGCGCTGCGACGCGAACGTCTCGCTGATGCCGAAGGGAGCCACCGAGTTCGGGCTGCGCACCGAGACGAAGAACGTGAACTCGCTGCGCAGCGTCGAGCGGGCGCTGACCTACGAGATCCAGCGGCAGGCCGCCGTGCTGTCCTCGGGCGGCAAAGTGCACCAGGAGACCCGGCACTGGCACGAGGAGGGCTACACCACCCCGGGCCGCTCCAAGGAGCAGGCCGAGGACTACCGCTACTTCCCCGAACCTGACCTGGTGCCAGTGGCGCCGAGCCGCGCGTGGGTGGAAGAGCTGCGTGGCACCTTGCCCGAGCTGCCCAACCTGAGGCGGGCGCGGCTGCAGGCCGGGTGGGGCTTCACCGACCTGGAGCTGCAGGACGTCGTGAACGCCGGGGCGCTCGACCTCGTGGACGCGACCGTGGCGGCAGGCGCGAGCCCTCAGGCCGCCCGGAAATGGTGGACGACCGAACTCGCCCGACGGGCCAACGAGGCTGGCCTGGAGCTGGCGGACCTCGCGATCACGCCCACCCAGGTTGCCGAACTGCAGGCGTTGGTTGAGGCGGGCTCGGTGAACGACAAGCTCGCCCGCCAGGTGATCGATGGCGTCCTGGCCGGGGAGGGTTCGCCGGCCGACGTGGTCGCGTCCCGAGGCCTGGCCGTGGTCTCCGACGACGGTGCCCTCTCCGCAGCGGTGGACGCGGCGATCCAGGCTCACCCCGACGTGGCCGAGCGGATCCGCGGCGGCAAGGTTCAGGCGGCCGGTGCGCTGATCGGCGAGGTGATGAAGCAGCTGCGCGGCCAGGCCGACGCCGCCCGCGTCCGCGAGCTGATCCTGGACAAGCTTGCCTGATCGTCGGCGGGTGCGCCGCGACACGGTTCCCGAGCAGCGCCCGGTGAGGCACGATACGGGCGGCTCAGGGCGGGGGAGCCGGTGGTTGGCGGCCTCGGCCGTCCTCGCGCTGGCCGTCCAGCTGGTCGCGGTCTACCTGCCCGGAAACCCCAGCCAAAGTCTCGAGCTGCCCTGGCTACCGGGCGCGGACAAGGTGGTTCACTTCCTGATCTTCGCCGTGCCCACCTACCTGTTCGGTCGCCTCACCCGGCGTGTCGGGTTGGTCGCCGGGCTGTTCGCCGTCCACGCTGTCGTGAGCGAACTGGTCCAGTGGCGGGTGATCCCGTACCGGGATGGTGACCCCTTCGACGCCCTGGCCGACCTGGCCGGGATCGGTGTCGCGGTCCTGCTGCTCAAGCGACGTCCGGGGAGGTGAGCCGTGCCGATCGACGACCTGTCCCCGGCCTACCCCGGACGGGCCGCCTGGGGCACGGCGGCACGGCTGCGGGCCTGGCAGGTGGAGGCCCTTTCCCGCTACCGCGAGCTCGGCCAGCGCGACTTCTTGGCCGTGGCCACCCCGGGGGCGGGAAAGACGACCTTCGCCCTGCGGGTGGCGACCGACCTGCTCGACGCTCGCGTCGTCGAGCAGGTGATCGTGGTGACACCGACCGAGCACCTGAAGGTGCAGTGGGCGGACGCGGCGGCCAAGGTCGGGCTGCACCTCGACCCCGGCCTGGGTGGCAGGCGCAAGGGGCGATCGCGGCAGTTCCAAGGTCAGGCGGTGACCTACGCCGGAGTGGCGGCGGCGACCTTTGCCTACGAAGCCCGCACGGCCAACGCGAAGACCCTGGTGATCTTCGACGAGGTTCACCATGCCGGGGACGCGCTGAGCTGGGGGGAAGCGGTCGCGCAGGCATTCGCTCTGGCAACTCGGCGATTGTCCCTGACCGGAACCCCGTTCCGTTCCGACGCGACCCCGATCCCGTTCGTCCGCTACGCCGAAGAGGGCGATGGGATCCGCCGTTCGGTGCCCGACTACACCTACGGCTACGCCGAGGCGCTGCGCGACCACGTCGTGCGGCCGGTGGTGTTCTTGGCCTACGGCGGAGGAATGCGGTGGAAGACCCGCGCGGGTGATGAGCTGGCGGTGAACCTCGGCGAGCCGCTGACCAAGGATGTCACCGCCCAGGCCTGGCGGACCGCGCTGGATCCGGCTGGGGAGTGGATGCCCGCCGTGCTCCGCGCCGCCGACCACCGGTTGAGCGAGGTGCGCCGGCACGTGCCGGACGCGGGAGGTCTGGTGATCGCCACCGACCAAAGACAGGCCCGCGCCTATGCGCGGGCCCTCGGATCGATCACCGGCGAGCAACCGACGATCGTGCTGTCCGACGATCCGGGCGCGAGCCGTCGGATCGAACAGTTCGGCGAGTCGGGGGACCGCTGGATGGTCGCGGTGCGGATGGTCTCCGAAGGCGTGGACGTACCCCGACTGGCCGTCGGCGTCTACGCGACGGCGACGTCTACGCCGCTCTTCTTCGCCCAGGCCGTCGGACGGTTCGTCCGCAGCCGTCGCCGCGGTGAGCTGGCCAGCGTGTTCCTGCCGACCGTTCCGATCCTGCTGGCGCACGCCGGTGCGCTCGAACGGCAGCGCGATCACGTCCTGGGCCGCCCGAAGCACGCCGACGACCTGTGGAGCGAGGAGGACTCGCTCCTCGCCGAGGCCAACCGAACCCGACGGACGGCCGATCTGGAGGGCGAGCAGGAGACGCTGGAGGCCAACGCCGTCTTCGACCACGTGCTCTTCGACGCCCACGCCTACGGGCTGCAGGCCGAACCGACCAGTGCCGACGAGGCCGACTACCTGGGGCTGCCGGGTCTCCTCGAGGCCGATCAGGTGGCAACCCTGCTGGCCGACCGGCAGCGACGCCAGCTGGCTCGGGCGAGTCGGCGCGAGAAGAAGGAGTCGGTGCCGGCCGAGGTCAGCCTGTTCCGGGCCCTGGAGGGCCGCCGCAAGGAGCTGAACAGCCTGGTCTCGCAGGTGGCCAGGGTGAGGGGCGTGCCGCACAGCCACATCCACGCAGGGCTGCGCAGACAAGCCGGCGGACCGCCGCTGGCCCAGGCGACGACCGAGCAGGTGGAGGCCCGGATCCGACTCGCACGGGAGTGGCTCGCCAGCGCCTGAGCCGGCCGGACGTGAAACCGCCCCCGGCGTCTCGAGCGAGACGCGGAGGCGGTTCTGGTTCGTCGGGTCAGGAAGCGGTGTGCCAGAGCACTGCAACCAGCACGTTGACCAGGGTCAGCGCGGCGGCGGCATTGAGCAGGGCGGGCTGCTCGGAGCCCTTCTTCGAGCGGGCGCGGGCGATCTCGGCGCACGCGGCGACGCCGAGGGCCACGACCAGCTTCACCGCGATCTTGACGTTGTTCAGGTCTTCGTGGGCGAGCTCGTTGAGCGCCACCAGGATGAGGCCGGTGAGAACCTGGGCGCGGGCGCCCCAGACCATCGCGACCAGACTGCGCGGCGCGCCCAGGCGCATCGCGAGCCAGCCTCCGACGATGGCGGCCATGCCGAGAAGGTGCAGAACGACGAAGACATTGATCAAGAACTCCATGCGCCGACCTTAGCCAAGGCCGCGGTCGAACGCGTCCTCGGCTCCGGCCGCAGAACTGCTCTGCGACGATCGCGCGCGGACGGCCCCGAGGAGGTCAGATCAGCCGGGCCGAGAGCACCCCTTCGATCGACAAGATCTGGTCCATGACCGACTGCGGCACGGATCCGTCCACGTCCACGAGGGTGTAGGCGAGTTCTCCGCGCGACTTGTTCAGCAGGTCGGCGATGTTCAGGCCGGCGCCGGCGAGCAGAGTGGAGATCTGACCCACCATGTTCGGCACGTTGCTGTTGGCGATCGCGATCCGGCTGGTGCCTTCGGCCCGGGCCAGCGAAGCGTTGGGGAAGTTCACCGAGTTGAGGATCGTGCCCTCGATCAGGAAATCCCGCAGCTGGTCGGCGGCCATCCGGGCGCAGTTCTCCTCCGCCTCGTTGGTGGACGCGCCCAGGTGGGGCAGGGTGACGACCTTGTCCCGCTTGTTCAGCGCGGGGGAGGGGAAGTCGCAGATGTAGGCGCGCAGCTGACCGCTCTCCAGGGCGTCCACCACGGCGGGCTCGTCAACGATCGGGCCGCGCGCGAAGTTGACCAGCACGGCCGACTTCCGCATGGTCGCCAGTTCCTTCGCCCCGACGAAGCCGCGGGTGCCGTCCGCCAGCGGGACGTGGAGGGTGATGATGTCGGCGCGCTTGAGTAGCTGGTCCAGGTTGGTCACGTGCTCGACGAAAGAACTCAGCTTCCAGGCGTGCTCGACAGTGATCCCGGGGTCGTAGCCGAGGACGCGCATGCCCAGGCCGGTGGCGGCGTTGGCCACTTCGACGCCGATGGCGCCCAAGCCGATCACGCCCAGGGTGCGTCCGGGCAGTTCGAAGCCGACGTAGTTCTTCTTGCCTGCCTCCACGGCCTTGTCCATGGACGCCGCGTCACCCTCCAGCCGATGCGCGAACGTCGCGGCCGGGACGATGTTGCGGGCGGCGAGGAACAGTGCGGCCAGCACCAGCTCCTTGACCGCGTTGGCGTTGGCGCCCGGCGTGTTGAACACCGGGATCCCCTTCGCCGAGTAGTCGGCGATCGGGATGTTGTTCGTGCCGGCGCCGGCACGGGCCACGGCGAGCACCGACGGCGGGATCGCCACGCCGTGCAGATTGGCCGAACGCAGCATGATCGCGTCGGGGTTCTCGATGTCGGAGGACACCTCGAACTCGTCCTTGCTCAGCCGGGACAACCCGGTGTGGCTGATCGCGTTGAGGGTCTTGATCGTGTAGGTCATCTGGCACTCACCCGTTGCGTCGTTCGAAGTCGGTCATGAAGTCGATCAGTGCCTGCACGCCTTCCAGCGGCATGGCGTTGTAGATGCTGGCCCGCATACCGCCCACCGAGCGGTGGCCGGCGAGGCTGGTCAGACCCGCCGAGGTCGCCTCGGTCACGAAGGTCTTGTCGAGTTCGGGGTGCGCCTGCAGGAACGGCACGTTCATCCAGGAGCGCGAATCGAGCGCGACCGGATTGGAGTAGTAGTCGCTGGCGTCGATGAAGCCGTACAGGGCGGTTGCCTTGGCCCGGTTGCGTTCGGCCATCCCCTCCAGCCCACCGGACTCCTTCACCCAGGCCAGGATCTTGCCGAGCAGGTAGATGCCGAAGGTCGGTGGCGTGTTCAGCATCGAGTCGGCCGCAGCCATCGCCTGGTAGTTCCAGATCGCCGGCGTGGTGGGACGAGCCCGGCCGAGCAGGTCGTCCCGGACGATCACGACGCACAGGCCGGACGGGCCCATGTTCTTCTGGGCGCCGGCGTAGATGAGGCCGTACTTCGCCACGTCGATCGGTCGGGACAAGATGGTCGAGCTCAGGTCGGCGACCAGGGGCACCGCTCCTGCGTCCGGCACGTAGCCGAACTCCACCCCACCGATGGTCTCGTTGGGTGTGTAGTGCAGATAGGACGCGGTGGGATCGACGGTGTAGCTGCCGGCGGCAGGAGTCGTGGTGTAGTTGGACGCAGCCTCGTCGGCGAGCACACTCACCGCCAGGCCCTGCGTGCGGGCCGCTTTGATCGCCTTCGCCGACCACTGGCCGGTGTTCAGGAAGGCCACCGGGTCTCCCTCGGCCGCAAGGTTCATCGGGATCGCGTCGAACTGCCCGGACGCGCCGCCCTGCAGGAACAGCACCCGGTAGTTCTGGGGTATGCCCATCAGCTCCCGCAACAGCGCCTCTGTCTCGGCGGCACACTCGACGAAGGCCTTGCCCCGGTGCGAAACCTCCATCACCGACATCCCCGAACCCTGCCAGTCGGTGAGTTCCGATCGGGCCGCTTCGAGGGCGGCGAGCGGGAGCATGGCGGGGCCTGCGGAGAAGTTGTAGACGCGCATGGGCGTCATTGTGTCAGCTTCGTTACGGGTCAGTCGGATGCGCCCACGACCAGGACATTACGGAGGTGCCACGACGTCATCGGCGGCGATGACGTCGCGGCACCTGCCATCACGACGGAGAGCTGGATTCGGAAGGCCTGCGCCGGTACCGCCCGTAGCTCCCGGTGGCGGCCGGGAAACACGCGAACGAGGGGGTGTCCGTGGGGACGCGGTCTGCGGCAAGGGCCCGAGCGAATCTCTCCGTCCCGGTGATGGTGCTGCCAGCGGAGGGGAAGCGAGCAGCACCACGTTCACCGGATCGAGGACGCAGCACAGTGGCCGAAGGGGTCGCGCGTACGCCGGCCGATACGTCCATGGCAGTCATTGTGGGCCAAGCTACGTAGTTGGGGCACTCCGACAAGCGGTTATCCTCATGTGCCCGCGCGGCGCCACTGCCGTCAGCCGGACTGAAATGGGACGATCAGGGGTCGGCTTCGCCACCGAGGTCGGCCAGGGGGTGGCAATGGAGACAGCGTCGTCGGGCGCGACGCGTCGCGTCCTGGTCGTCGAGGACGAGCCGATGACGAGATCGCTGGTGGTCTCGGCCCTCAACGCAGCCGGCTTCGACGCGCGCGGGGCCGATTCGGCTGCCGCGGCGATCGCCACGCTGCGGGACCTCGACCCGGACGCGCTCGTGGTCGACCTGGATCTCGGCGACGGGCCGGGCGGCGCGGAGGTGCTCGCTTACGCCGAGCGCGCGACGCCTTGGGTGGCGCTGGTGGTGCTGACCAACGCGTCCTCGCCGGCCGTAGTGGGGATCGAGCGGGCGCGGATCCCCGATCGCGCGGCCTACCTGCACAAGCGCCTGCTCCGGGACGTCGACAGCCTGCTGGAGACGCTTCAGGGAGTGCTGCTCGACCAGGTTCCCCGTCGCGACGACGAGACCACCGAGGATCCGCTGAGCGGGCTGAGCCGGGACCAGCTGGACGTGCTCCGGATGGTCGCGTCCGGGCTGACCAATGCCGAGATCGGTGCGCGCCGCGGCACCTCCGTCCACGGTGTCGAACAGATCGTGCAGCGTCTGATCAGCCGGCTCGGGGTGGAGAAGGGCGGCGGCTCCAACCCCCGGGTCCAGCTCGCCCGCGTTTACTACCGCCACGGGCCCAGCCCCACCTGATCGTGATGCACGCCAGGGACCTGGCCCCGCGCCGGCTCACGTCGGTCATGGTCACCGCCTTGCAAGGCGATCCGCCCGGGCCGCTCGGGCTGACGGTGGCCCTGAGCGGGATGCTCGTCTCCGACCTCGCCTTCAACCTCCGCCATCAGGTCGACCTGCTGGGTGCGGTCGTGGTGGCTGTGGCGACGCAGATCGTGGTCGGCGTGGTCTGCGTGGCCGTGCTCGGGTGGCTGGCCGGGCTCCGGATCGACGCCGTGCTCCGTCCGGCTGTCGTCCTCGGCGTGTTCACCTTCTGCGGCGTGTTGCGGGTGACCCTGCTGGTGGTCTCGAATCGGAACCCGAGCTGGGCACTGTGGCTGGGACACGTCCTGCCCACGACGATCGGCACGATCGCGTGGTTCGCGGTGTCGACGGTCCTGCTGGAGTGGATGAATCGGGCAGCGACCCAGCGGATGCGTCTCGACCAGGCCTACCGCGAACTGTCCGCCACCCGGGCGGCGACGACCGCAGCGCTGGCCGCAACCCAGACCCAGCTCGCCGAGGTCACGACGAATACCCGGGCCTCGATCAGCGAGCTCGGTGAGCTCCTGCGCGACGGCGTCACGCCGAGCGAGCTGGACCAGTGCATCGAGCGGATCGGAGTGCTGGTCGACCGCGAGGTGCGGCCGTCCAGTCACCAACTGGCCCAGATGCCGGTCGAGGTTCGCTCGGAGCCCTCCGCGTCGCTGTGGCCGACGGCAGGCGTCCGCGTGGCCGCGATGGTGCGGCGCTGGCCAACGGCGCGTCCGTTCCAGCCCGGGACGGTGGCGGTGCTGACGATCCCGGTCGTGTTTGCGGAGGTGGTGATGGCTCCTGCCGAGGTGCGTCTTGCGCTCGCGGAGCGCTCGCTCCTCGGCCTCGGCGTCCAGTTCGCGGCGCTGACCATCGCCGCCGTGGCGCTGACTCCCGTGCTCAGGCGGTTGCCGTTGCGGGCCGCGATCCCGCTCGCCTTCGCGAGCTACGTGGGGATGTACCTGATCGGCGTGGTCCTGTTGATGCGGGACGCGGATGCCGGTGTCCCCACGCCCCTGGGGGCGCATCTGTTTCCCTCGGTCTACGCCTTCCTCGCCGGCGGCGTGTCCGCGGCGTCGGCGCAGTACCGCGCGGAGTCCGCACGGGCCGAACGGATCGTCTCGCTGACCGGAGCGAACCTGGGCCGAACCAGACAGCAGCTGTGGGCGCGCCGCCGTCGGCTCGCCTTGGCGCTGCACGGACGCGTGCAGGCGAACCTGACCGCGGCGGGCCTGCTGTTGCAGCGAGTCAGGGACCGGTTCGCCGAGGACGGCGCGATGGACGTCGAGCTGATCGACCAGGTCCGGGAGGCGATGCGGTTCGCGTGGCGGGTGGACAGCCGCAGCGCGGGCTCGACCCGCGACCGGCTGGAGCGGGTGAGCACGGTCTGGTCGGGGATCATGGCCGTAGACCTGACGCTGAGCGAGCACGCAGCCAACCTGCTGGATCGAGACGAGGACTCCGCGGACGCGTGCGTGGAGGTGGTGCGGGAGATCCTGCTCAACGCGGTGCGCCACGGTGGGGCAACCAAGGCAGACGTGTCGGTGCGGACGGGCGGGTCGGCCCTGATCCGGATCCAGGTGCGGGAATCCGCCGGCGGTGGCCCCGCCCCACGGCGCACGGGTACGGGTCTGGGCGAGTCGATGATCGATTCGGTGGCGAGCCGCTGGTGGGTGCGTCAGGACGGTCCGGAGCGGGTGACGTCGGTACTGCTGCCAACCGGGCCGGAGCCGGCAGGCGGCGCCGAAAGCTGAGCCATCAGAAGGCTGCGGTCGCCTTGATCATGGCGGCCACGCTGGCCGGCTCGCCGAAGACTTCGACCTGTGCGGCCGCGCGGCGTCCGAACAGGTACAGCACCAGCTCGGTCGGCGGTCCGCTCACCGTGACGATGTCCGGCCCGCGACCGATGCGCACCGGCTCGCCGGGGGGCAGGTCGCGGGCCAGCCACACGGCCACGGGGGAGTGCCGCAACGACATCCGGGCGAGGCCTGCGGCACTCTTCCAGGCGAGGTTCTCCAGGGCGAGATCGCGAGGCCGTGGAGTGAGATCTCCCGAGCCACGGCGCACGTCCTCGCAGTGCACGAAGAACTCGAGCGTGTTAGCGGCCGCCTCGACGCCGGGAAGGCGGAACGGCGAGAACCGAGCCGGGCCGCGGCGGATGGCGTCCACGAGGTCGGCGTAGGGACGCTCGGCCCGGATCTGGTCGATGCGCCTGGCGGTGCGCGAGGCCAGGCTTGGGAGCGCGATGCCGGCTGCGGCGGCGATCTCGTGCTCTCGCACCCAGACATGCGCGGCAAGGTGGTGGGCCGTCCATCCTTCGCACAACGTGGGCGCGGCGGGATCGACCGCGGCGAGGGCGTCGCACAGGGCGTCGCGCTGGCTTGCCGGACGCAGATGCTGGCTCATGCTCGAACCCTACCCATCGCCGGTCCTGGCGAGTGGACGGGGGTCCCGGCACGCCCGAGTGGTCTGAGCGCCTGACGCCGGGGCGAGAAGGGCCTGACACAATGACCCTCGTGAGTGAGCTCGACCCGCAGGTGGCAGCCCTGTTGAAGCGGAACGTCGACGGCCTGGTTCCGGCGATCGTCCAAGACGCGACGTCGGGAGCCGTGCTGATGCTGGCCTGGATGGACGACGAGGCGCTGCACCGCACCCTGACCACTCGGCGTGGCACCTACTGGTCGCGCAGCCGCCAGGAGTACTGGGTGAAGGGCGAGACCAGCGGGCACACCCAGTCGGTGCGCGAGGTGAGACTCGACTGCGACGGCGACACCGTGCTGGTGCGGGTCGACCAGGTAGGTCCGGCGTGTCACACGGGGACGGATACCTGCTTCGACGGCCGGGTGCTGGCGGAGGACCTGGGATGAAGCTGGAGATCAGCCCGGACCTGCCCGGGTTCCTGGCCGAGGGGGCCACCCGCAGGGTGGTCAGCGTGCACACCCGCCTGCTCGCGGACGACTTCACGCCGGTGGGGCTGTATCACCAGCTCTGCGGCGAACGGTCGAACACCTTCTTGTTCGAGTCGGCCGAGGGCGGCGTGTGGTCGCGGTACTCCTTCGTCGGCGTGAACGCGGTCGCCACCCTCTTCGAGGTGGGCGGCGTGGCCCAGTGGGGATTCAGCGGACGCCCGATCAGCGGCCTGCCCGCCGGCGGCGACCCGTTGGCCGTGCTGGCCGAGACGCTGGACGCGCTGCACACCCCGCGCGAACCGGGGCTGCCGCCACTGACCTCCGGCCTGGTGGGCTACCTCGGTTACGACGTGGTGCGTCGGCTGGAACGATTGCCCGACGGCAATCCCGACGATCTCGGTATTCCGGAGCTGGTCATGATGCTGGTCTCGGACATGGCCGTGCTCGACCACCATTCGGGCGAGGTCTGGCTGGTGGCGAACGCGATCAACTTCGACGACACCGCCGAGCGGATCGAGGACGCCTACGCCGATGCGCGCGCCCGGATCGAATCCATGGCACGCGCGCTGCTGCGTCCGGCCGAACCGCTGATCGCCGTCCGTGACCCGGACGCGAGCGCGGCACCGGTGCGCCGGCAGCGCACCTCGGCCGAGTACGAGGCGTCCGTCGCGGCGGCGATCGAGGAGATCAAGGCCGGCGAGGCCTTCCAGATCGTGCCCAGCCAGCGGTTCGAGGTCGATTGCGCGGCCGATCCGCTGGATGTGTACCGCGTGCTGCGTCGCACCAACCCGAGCCCGTATCTGTACCTGCTGCGGCTGGAGGGCTTCTCGATCGTCGGCTCCAGCCCCGAGGCGCTGGTGCAGGTGAGCGAGGGGCGTGCGACGACCCACCCGATCGCGGGCACGCGACCGCGAGGGGCGAGCGCGGCCGAGGACGCGAGCCTCGAGACCGAACTTCTGGAGGACGCCAAGGAGGCGGCCGAGCACCTGATGCTGGTCGACCTCGGCCGCAACGACCTCGGCCGGGTCTGCGTGCCCGGCACCGTCGCGGTGGTGGAGTTCATGAAGGTGCGGCGCTACAGCCACGTGATGCACCTGGAGGCCGCCGTCTCCGGCACGCTCGCTCCCGGACGCACCGCGCTGGACGCGACCTTGAGCTGCTTCCCCGCAGGCACGCTCTCCGGTGCGCCCAAAGTGCGTGCGATGGAGATCATCGACCGGCTGGAGGTGTCCCGGCGAGGCCTGTATGGGGGAGTGGTGGGCTACTTCGACTTCGCCGGCGACTCCGACACCGCGATCGCCATTCGCACGGCCCTGCTCCGCGACGGCGTGGCCTACGTGCAGGCCGGCGCGGGGGTGGTGGCGGATTCGGTGCCGGCCCGCGAGGACGCCGAGGCCCAGAACAAGGCAGCAGCCGTGCTGGGCGCGGTGGCTGAGGCGTCAGCCCTGCATCGGCTCGATCGTCCGGGTTCCTGAGAAGTCAATAAGGAATCGGGCGCAATCCTTGGTAGCAGGGGTAGCGAGCCTTGCGGGTAACAGCCAATATGGAGCCTTGTTCGGCTTTTCCCACCTTTCACCACCGCAGTTCCTGCCTGACTCGAGGGAGCGATCGCATGATCGAAAGCGCTGACCGGGCCACACGCAGGGTCACCAAGGAGTACCACCACGGCCGTACCCCCGCGGCTTGGGCTGGCAGCATCATCGCTGCCATAGCGTTCACTCTGGGGGCCATCGCGTTCTTGCTCGGACCCAACTGGACTCTGATCTGGGTGGCCTCAGTGCTGCTGGTGCTGTCTCTGGTGACGGGGGGCGTGCTGCGCCGGATGGGCTACGGCCAACCCTGACATGACGGTCCTGGACGAGATCATCGCCGGGGTGGTCGAGGATCTCGAGCTCCGCCGCGCCCGGCGTCCGTTGGCCGACCTGGTCGCGACGGTGGAGGGCATGCCGGCTACGCGTGACCCGCTGCCCGCGCTCCGCGCGCCCGGCCTGAGCGTGATCGCCGAGGTCAAGCGATCCAGCCCGAGCAAGGGTGCCTTGGCCCCGATCGCCGACCCAGCGGCACTGGCGCGTGACTACGCGGACGGCGGGGCTGCGGCGATCTCCGTGCTCACCGAAGCTCGCCGGTTCGGCGGCAGCCTGGAGGACCTGATCGCGGTCCGTGCGGCCGTGGACAGCCCGCTGCTGCGCAAGGACTTCGTGGTCACCGAGTACCAGCTGTGGGAGGGCCGCGCGGCCGGTGCGGACCTGGCGCTGCTGATCGTGGCCGCGCTCACCCAGCCGCAGCTGGAGGAGCTCCTCGCTCTCGCCACTCGACTCGGTCTCGCCTGCCTGGTCGAGACACACACGGCAGAGGAGGTTCGGCGCGCGTTGGACGCGGGGGCTGAGGTGGTCGGCGTCAACAATCGCGACCTCAAGACCCTCGAGGTGGACTTGAGCCATTTCGAAGAACTTGCTGAGCTGACCGGCGGCGCCGCGGTGACGGTGGCCGAGTCGGGGATCCTCAGCACCGAGGACGCCGCCCGGATGCGAGCGGCGGGCGCCGACGCCGTCCTGGTGGGCGAACTGCTCGTCCGGCACGGCGACCCGCGCGCGGCGGTGGCCGCGCTTCGGTCGCTGGCATGACTGGCTGCCGCGAGTGTGAGTGAATAGGGGTGTGACCTCTTCCACGCTGCCCGATGCGGGCGGCCACTACGACCTTTTCGGTGGCCGCTATGTCCCCGAGGCCCTTGTCGCTGCACTCAATCAGCTCGAGGCCGAGTTCGACACCGCGATGGGGGATCCGTCCTTCTGGCGCGAACTCGACGACTTGCGCCGCAACTATTCCGGACGCCCGACGCCGCTCACCGACGTGCCTCGGTTCAGCCGGCACTGCGGCAACGCGAGGATCCTGCTCAAGCGTGAGGACCTCAACCACACCGGCTCGCACAAGATCAACAACGTGCTCGGCCAGGCGCTGCTCACCCGCCGGATGGGCAAGACCCGGGTGATCGCGGAGACCGGCGCGGGCCAGCACGGTGTCGCCACGGCGACCGCCGCCGCCCTGCTGGGGATGGAGTGCCGGGTCTACATGGGTCGCGTCGACACCGACCGGCAGGCGCTCAACGTCGCCCGGATGCAGCTGCTGGGGGCGGAGGTGATCGCGGTGGAGTCCGGAAGCCAGACGCTGAAGGACGCCATGAACGAGGCCATGCGCGACTGGGTGGCCAGCGTCGACGACACCCATTACCTGATCGGCACGGTGGCCGGCCCGCACCCCTTCCCGAAGATGGTGAAGGAGTTCCAGCGGGTGATCAGCACCGAGATCCGTGAGCAGATGCTCGGACGCTTCGGACGGCTGCCCGACGGCGTCGCCGCGTGCGTGGGCGGCGGGTCGAACGCGATGGGCACCTTTGCGGACTTCATCGACGTCCCCGAAGTCGCCCTGTACGGCTTCGAAGCCGGCGGCGAGGGTGTGGAGACCGGGCACCATGCCGCGGCGATCCAGGGAGGTTCGGTGGGCGTGCTGCACGGCATGCGCACCTACATCCTCCAGGACGCCGACGGGCAGACCATGGAGTCGCACTCCATCTCGGCCGGGCTCGACTACCCCGGTGTCGGGCCGGAGCACTCCTGGCTCGCGGCGACCGGACGCGCCACCTACGAGGCGGTCACCGACACCGAGGCGATGCAGGCCCTGGAACTCCTCACCCGTACCGAGGGAATCCTGCCGGCGATCGAATCCGCGCACGCGCTCGCGGGCGTGATCCGCCTGGGCCAACGGCTGGCCGTGGAGCAACCGGAGGCGGAGCCGACCATCGTGGTCTGCCTGTCCGGTCGTGGCGACAAGGATGTGGACACCGCGATCCGCTACTTCGGACTCACCGGCAAGCCCGACGCGGCGACCGGAGGTGTGGCATGAGCGTCCGCAGTGACGACCTTCGCAGTTCGGTGTCGGCGTTCGAGCGCGCCAAGGCGGAGGGTCGCGGCGCGTTGGTCGGCTACCTGCCGGTCGGCTATCCGTCGGTGCCCGGCTCGCTGGTCGCGCTGAAGGCACTGTGCGGAGACGGCGGAGACGGGCCGGGTGTGGACCTGGTCGAGATCGGCCTGCCGTACTCGGATCCGATGATGGACGGGCCGGTGATCCAGCGGGCCGGAACCCGTGCGCTGCAGCGCGGCGTGCGCACCAGAGACGTCTTCGATGCGGTGGAGGCCGTCCGATCCACCGGAACCCCGGCCGTGGTGATGACCTACTGGAACCTGGTCGACCGCTATGGCGTGGAGGCCTTCGCCCGTGACCTCGCAGCCGCGGGTGGATCCGGGCTGATCACGCCCGACCTGATCCCGGACGAAGCGGACGAGTGGCTCGCCGCGTCCGAGGCACACGGGCTGGATCGGATCTTCCTGGTCTCGCCGTCCTCGACCGATGACCGCATCGTCGCCACCACCGAGGCCTGTCGCGGCTGGGGGTACGCGACGTCGGTGATGGGCGTCACCGGCACCCGGTCGGCGAGCCCGACCGCCGCCCCGGAGCTGGTCGCGCGGATCCGCAGGCTCTCCCCGGCCACGCCGGTGGGGGTGGGCCTGGGCGTGTCCAACGGCGACCAGGCCGCTGACGTGACGGCCTACGCCGACGCGGTCATCGTGGGTTCGGCCTTCATCAAGCCGCTGCTGGCCGCGGAGGACGCGGGTCACCCCGAGGACCTGTCCGGGATGCGCGCGGTGCTGGCCGATCTCGCCGGTGGGGTACGCCGCGTTCGACAACAGGGTTGATCGCCCGGTAAGGATGAGCCTGTGAGCCTGTTCATCCCGAGCCCACCGATCAGCTACTTCCAGATCGGTCCGCTGACCGTACACATTTATGCGCTGTGCCTGATCACGGGGATCATCGTCGCCTGGATCCTCGGCGTTCGGCGCTGGCGCGCGAGGGGCGGGCGTACCGAGAGCTTCGAGACGGTGCTGTTGTGGGCGATCCCGATCGGCATCGTCGGAGCCCGCTTCTACCATGTGATGACCCACCTGGGGGACTACTTCGGGCCGGGCATCAACCCGTGGACCGCCTTCGCGATCTGGCAGGGCGGGATCGCGATCTACGGCGCGGTCGGCTTCGGTGCGCTGGCGGCCTGGCTGGCGGCACGCAAGCAGAAGATCGCCTTCGCTGCGCTGGCCGATGCGCTCGCCCCCGGCATCGCGATCGGCCAGGCGATCGGACGGTTCGGCAACTGGTTCAACCAGGAGCTCTACGGCTGGCCGACCACGCTTCCGTGGGGACTGCAGATCGACCCGGCCCACCGCGTCCCCGGGTACGAGCAGTACGCGACGTTTCACCCGACTTTTGCCTACGAAGCCATTTGGGACCTGGCCACCGCGGCGGTGTTGCTGTGGGCGGATCGACGCTTCCGGCTCGGACGGGGCAAGGTTTTCGCGCTGTACATCGCGTTGTACGGCTTTGGGCGCACGTTCACCGAGAGCATTCGGCTGGACTACTCCTACGACGTCTTCGGGCCGCTGCGGTTCAACGCGGCCGTGGCGATGCTGATCTGCCTGGTCGGCGTGGTGCTTCTGCTGTGGCTGCTCCGGTACCGTCCCGGCCGCGAGGAGGTCGTGGAATTCGGGACGCCCGCCATGGACTCGGCCACAGCGGTTGCTGACGCGGCCACCGAGCCCGCGAACGAGGACGCGAGCGGCGCGACCGACGATCCCGAGGCGCCCGATGAGGAATCTGCGACCAGTTCGGACCCGCCGGGCAAGGACTGATCCGGGGACATCGACGTCGCCGCGTCGGGCGCTCACGGGTCGTCCACGCTCCGGTCCGGGCACGCTCAGGCGGCCGTGCGTCCATGATTCAGTCGGCACGACGGGCGCGAAAGGCCGAGTCAGGTAGGCTCGCCCCCCAAGCGTGCACCGTCGGCGTGTCGGCCGAATCGGCTGCACCGGCCCCGCGCGCTCGCGCAGATGGGAGTGTTCACATGGCGTTGATGACGATGTCCGGCAGGCCCGGGGAGGGTCTCTACGATCCCGCGTACGAGCACGACGCCTGTGGCGTCGCCTTCGTCGCCCAGCTCAGCGGGGAAGCCAGTCACGACATCGTCGCCAAGGGCCTGACTGCCTTGGAGAACCTCGACCACCGCGGTGCCACCGGCGCCGATCCGGCCGCCGGTGACGGTGCCGGAATGCTGTTGCAGGTCCCGGACCGGTTCCTGCGTGAGGTCGTCGACTTCGACCTGCCCGAGCCGGGTCACTACGCGATGGGCATGGCATTCCTGCCCACCGAGCCGGTCGCGCGGGCGTCCGCCAAGCGGACCATCGAGTTCCTGGCCACCGAGGAGAAGCTGGTCGTCCACGGCTGGCGACCCGTCCCGACCGATGACTCCACGCTGAGCCCGATCTCGGCGCGGAACATGCCGCACTTCGAGCAGTTCTTCGTCTCCACGAGCACCCTCGATGCGGGCATCGCCCTGGATCGGGCGGTGTACCCGCTGCGTCAGCGGGCCCGGAACGAGGCGGGCGTCTACTTCGCGTCGCTGTCCGGGCGGACCACGGTCTACAAGGGCATGCTCACCACCCAGCAGTTGCCGGAGGTGTTCCCCGATCTCCTCGACGAGCGGGTGGAAAGCGCGCTCACGCTGGTGCATTCCCGGTTCTCCACCAACACGTTCCCGGCCTGGGAGCTGGCCCATCCCTATCGCCTGATGGCGCACAACGGCGAGATCAACACGGTCAAGGGCAACCGGAACTGGATGCGCGCCCGTGAGGCGCTGCTGGCCACCGAGAAGATCGACGGCGACCTGAGCCGGATCTTCCCGATCTGCACTCCGGGAGGATCGGATTCGGCGTCCTTCGACGAGGTGCTCGAGCTGCTGCACCTGGGTGGCCGCTCGTTGCCGCACGCGGTGTTGATGATGATCCCCGAGGCCTGGGAGAACCACACCGAGATGGACGACGCGCGTCGGGCGTTCTATTCGTTCCACGCCTCCGTGATGGAGCCGTGGGACGGTCCGGCTTCGGTCACCTTCACCGACGGCAGCCTGATCGGCGCGGTGCTGGATCGCAACGGGCTGAGGCCGGGTCGCTACTGGGTCACCGACGACGGCCTGGTGGTGTTCGCCTCCGAGGCGGGCGTGCTCGACATCGAACCGGCCAAGGTGATCGAGAAGGGCCGGATGAAGCCAGGCCGGATGCTGCTGGTCGACCTCGACCAGCATCGGCTGATCAACGACGACGAGATCAAGGCCGGCCTGGCCGCTGAGCACCCCTACGGGGAGTGGCTGGAGCAGGGAAGGGTGGATCTCGACGACCTGCCCGAGCAGCAGCACGTGGTGCACAGCCACGCGTCCGTGACGCGCCGCCAGCAGGTGTTCGGGTACTCCCACGAAGAGCAACGGATGATCATCGCGCCGATGGCGAACACCGGTGTGGAGCCGATCGGTTCGATGGGGTCCGACACTCCGGTCGCCGTGCTCAGCGATCGGCCCCGGCTGTTGTTCGACTACTTCGCTCAGTTGTTCGCTCAGGTGACCAACCCGCCGCTGGATGCCATCCGCGAGGAGCTGGTCACGTCGCTGTCGGCCACCTTCGGGCCGGAGGGCAACCTGCTGGAGCCCACGCCGGATTCCTGCAAGCAGATCGTGATCGGATACCCGATCCTGGACTCCGATCAGCTGGCGAAGCTGGTCCGGATCAACCGGGACGGCTCGATGCCCGAGTACGACACCCACGTGGTGCGCGGCCTCTATCCGGTCGAGGGTGGCGGAGCCGCCCTGAGGGCGAAGCTGGACGAGCTCTGCCAGGCGGTCAGCGAGGCGATCGCCGGCGGCTGCCGGACGATCATCCTTTCCGATCGGCACTCCAACGCCGAGCTCGCGCCGATCCCGTCCCTGCTGCTCACCGCGGCGATCCACCACCATCTGGTCCGGGAGAAGACCCGCACCCAGGTGGGCTTGATCGTGGAGGCCGGCGACGTCCGCGAGGTGCACCACGTCGCGCTGCTGATCGGCTACGGAGCGGCCGCGGTCAACCCGTACCTGGCCTTCGAGTCCGCCGAGGACCTTGCGCGCAGGGAGTGGCTGGTCCACGTCGACCCGGACAAGGCCGTCTCCAACGTGCGCAAGGCGCTCGGCAAGGGCGTGCTCAAGGTGATGTCCAAGATGGGCGTCTCCACGATCGCGTCCTACACGGGTGCTCAGATCTTCGAGGCGCTCGGGCTGTCCAGCGAGCTGGTCGAGAAGTACTTCACCGGCACGACCAGCCGGATCGAGGGCATCGGGCTGGACGAGATCGCCGACGAGGTGGCGCGACGCCACGAGCGGGCCTATCCGCCCGACGGCATCCCGCTCCCGCACCGGACCCTGTCCGGCGGCGGGGAGTACAAGTGGCGCCGGGAGGGCCCGCCGCACCTGTTCGACCCGGAGACGGTGTTCCGGCTGCAGCACGCCACCCGGCAGAAGCGCTACGACGTGTTCAAGTCCTACACCTCGCGGGTGGACGACCAGTCCCGGCGACTGATGACCCTGCGCGGTCTGCTGGAGTTCTCCTCCGACCGCGCACCGGTCCCGATCGAGGAGGTCGAGTCGGTCAGCGAGATCGTGAAGCGGTTCTCCACCGGCGCGATGAGCTACGGCTCGATCAGCAAGGAGGCGCACGAGACGCTTGCGATCGCGATGAACCGGCTGGGCGGAAAGTCGAACACCGGTGAGGGCGGCGAGGATGAGGATCGTCTCTACGATCCCGAGCGCCGCAGCGCGATCAAGCAGGTCGCGTCCGGACGGTTCGGCGTCACCAGCGACTACCTGACCAACGCCACCGACATCCAGATCAAGATGGCCCAGGGGGCCAAGCCGGGCGAAGGCGGTCAGCTGCCGGGGCAGAAGGTCTACCCGTGGGTGGCCAAGACCCGGCACTCGACGCCGGGCGTGGGGCTCATCTCGCCTCCGCCCCATCACGACATCTACTCGATCGAGGACCTNNCCGCCGCACCACGACATCTACTCGATCGAGGATCTCAAGCAGCTGATCCACGACCTGAAGTGCGCCAACCCGAGTGCTCGGGTGCACGTGAAGCTGGTTGCCGAGATCGGGGTCGGAACGGTTGCGGCCGGCGTGTCCAAGGCCAAGGCCGACGTGGTCCTGATCTCCGGCCACGACGGTGGCACAGGGGCGGCGCCGCTGACCTCGTTGAAGCACGCTGGGGGTCCGTGGGAGCTCGGTCTCGCCGAGACCCAGCAGACCCTGTTGCTGAACGGGTTGCGGGACCGGATCGTGGTGCAGGTGGACGGCCAGCTCAAGACCGGTAGGGACGTGGTCGTGGCCGCGTTGCTCGGCGCCGAGGAGTTCGGCTTNNGCCACCTCGACACCTGCCCGGTGGGAGTCGCCACCCAGAATCCCGACCTCCGCGCGAAGTACAACGGCCATGCCGACTTCGTGGTGAACTTCTTCGAGTTCATCGCCGAGGAGGTGCGCGAGCACCTGGCTGCGCTGGGCTTCCGCTCGATCGAAGAGGCGATCGGACACGTCGAGGTGCTGCGTGCCAAGCAGGCCGTCGATCACTGGAAGGCGCAGGGTCTGGACCTGTCACCGATCCTGCATCGGATCGAGTCGGAGGCCGGTGGCCCACTGCACAGCGTGACCACCCAGGATCACGGGCTGGACGAGAAGCTGGACATGCAGTTGCTGGAGATCTGCCGGCCGGCACTGGAGAACGGCGAACTGGTTCGGGCCGATCTGACCGTCCGCAACGTGGATCGCACCGTGGGCACGATTCTGGGTCACCACGTGACCAAGGCCACCAACGGCGCCGGGCTGCCGGAGAACACCATCGACCTCACTCTGCGGGGCACTGCGGGGCAGAGCTTCGGGGCCTTCCTGCCGCGAGGGGTCACCCTGCGCCTGGTGGGCGACTCCAACGACTACTTCGGCA
>DJWE01000066.1 GCA_002441465.1 Propionibacteriaceae bacterium UBA6238
GTGCCCTTGAACTCCTCGAAGATCACCTCGTCCATCTTCGAGCCGGTCTCGATCAGTGCCGTGGCGAGGATGGTCAGCGAGCCGCCATGCTCGATGTTGCGGGCCGCCCCGAAGAACTTCTTCGGCGGGTACAACGCCGCCGAGTCGACACCGCCGGACAGGATCCGGCCGGACGCCGGCGCGGCCAGGTTGTAGGCGCGGCCCAGGCGCGTGATGCCGTCCAGCAGCACCACGACGTCGCGACCCAGCTCGACCAGGCGCTTGGCCCGCTCGATGGCGAGCTCGGCGATCGTGGTGTGGTCGTCGGCCGGACGGTCGAAGGTGGAGGCGATCACCTCACCGGAGGTGGTGCGCTGGAAGTCGGTGACTTCCTCGGGACGCTCGTCCACCAGCACCACCATCAGGTGCACCTCGGGGTTGTTCGCCGTGATCGCGTTGGCGATCGCCTGCATGACCAGGGTCTTGCCGGCCTTGGGCGGGGACACGATCAGGCCGCGCTGGCCCTTGCCGACCGGCGAGACCAGGTCGATGATCCGACCAGTCATGTTCAGCGGCGTCGTCTCCAGCCGGAACCGCTCCTGCGGGTACAGCGGGGTGAGCTTCTGGAACTCCGGACGGTCCTTGGCCTTCTCGGGCGCGTCGGCGTTGATCGTGTCGATGCGCACCAGCGGGTTGAACTTCTCCCTGCGCTCGCCCTCCTTGGGCGCCCGGATCGCGCCGGTGACGATGTCTCCCTTGCGTAGGCCCCACTTGCGGACCATCGACAACGACACGTAGGCGTCGTTGGGGCCGGGCAGGTAACCGGTGGTGCGCACGAAGGCGTAGTTGTCCAGCACGTCGAGGATGCCGGAGATCTCGATCACGACATCGTCCTCGGACAACACGGGTTCGGCGTCCATGCGCTCCAGGCCCAGGTTGCCCCCACTGGTGCGTCCGGGGCGTCGGCTCTGGCGGTCGCGGTTGCGCCGCCGCCGACTGCGCCGGCTCCCGTTGCCGAAGTCGTCGTCGTCGTTGCGCTGCGCGTGCTGTTGCGGCTGCTGCTGCTGCTGCCGCGGGGCTTCCGCCGGACGCGCCTCGGCGTCCTCCTCGCCGCCACGGCGCCGGCTGCGGCCTCCGCCCTCGGCCTTCAGCGCTTCGAGTCGGGCGGCCACGTCGTCGCCGGAGGGCAACGCGGGCTGCTCTTCGTGGGACTCGGCGACAGCCGGGGTCCGGGTCTCGGCTCGCTGTCCGCGCTCGCGACGGGAACGCTGGCCGCCCTTGGCCTCGCCCTGCGGTGCCGTCTCGGCCCCGTCAGCAGGCTTCTGCACGTCAGGCTTCTGCACGTCGGTGTGCTTGGGCTTCGAGGCGCGCGAGCCGTTGGACTTGGCCGGGGCCTGCGCGGCCTTGATCGCTTCGATGAGGGCTCCCTTGCGCATCGCCCCGGTGCCTTTCAGCCCCAAGGACGCGCCGAGCTGTTTCAGCTCGGGCAACAGCATGCCCTCCAGTCCGGACCCCCGGCGCTTCACGTCCTGGGTCGCGGCTTCGATGGTGTCGGTCACTGACTTCCTTTCGGATCGGGCGGACACCGGCCCTCAGACAGGTTCCCCCGCGCTCACGACAGGTGAGCTCCACAAATGACATCCAGATCTGAAATGCCGGACCACAGGAAACAACTGTGCTGGGATTTCTCGACGAATCGGTGGCTACTTCGCGTCCGTCCTGCCCGATCTGAGGGGCGGTGCGCTCTCGGCGCGCATTCACTGTAGCACCCGCGACCCGCCAATCGCGAAGTGGCTCCGCCGGGCGGATCAGGCCAGGGCGCTCGCGAACGCCTCTCGCAGGCCGTCGTAGTCGGTCACGACCGCGAACTGCGGGAACTCGGCGACCACGTTCGCCGGCGGCCGGAACAGGATCCCCGCGTCCGCCTCGGCGAGCATCGCCGTGTCGTTGTACGAGTCGCCCGTGGCCACCACTCGGTAATTCAAGTGGTGAAAGGCCCGCACCGCCGCACGCTTCGAATCCGGTTGCCGCAGCGCGTATCCGCTCACCCGGTCCTCGTTCACCTGCAAGCGATGACATAGCAGGGTCGGATAGCCGAGCTGAGCCATCAGTGGCATCGCGAACTCGTAGAACGTGTCGGAAAGGATCACGACCTGAAACCGCGTCCGCAGCCATTGCAGGAAGTCCGCCGCGCCCGGCATCGGGCCCATCTCCGCAATCACTGCCCGAATCCGGGACAGGCCGATGCCATGCGCGTCCAGCAGGCCGAGTCGGTGCCGCATCAACTCGTCGTAGTCGGCGATGTCCCTGGTGGTCAGGCGCAGCCCCTCGATCCCGGTGGTCTCGGCCACCCGAATCCAGATCTCGGGAACGAGCACACCCTCCAGATCGAGGCAGGCCAGATTCATCAGGCCCCCTCCACCCGCATCACCGACACACCGGGCGCCACCTCGGGCATCGTGCCCAACGCCTGCAGCGCAGCCTCCAGTTGCGCGGCGGTCGCGCGGTGGGTCATCACGCCCAGGCGTGCCCGATTGCCCTCGCTCTCCTGCCGTACCGCCTGCAGTGAGATCTCCTGGTCGGCGAAACACCCGGCGACCTTGGCGAGCACGCCCGGGGCGTCGTGGACGAACATCGACACGTAGTAGCGCGAACTGACCCGCCCCGCCGGCGTGATTCCACGCGCCGAGTAGGTCGACTCGGCCGGGCCACGAGCACCCCGGACGCGGTTGCGCGCCGCAGTGACCAGGTCACCGAGTACGGCCGAGGCGGTCGGCGAGCCGCCCGCCCCAGGACCCATGAACATCAGCCGTCCCGCGTTGCGCGACTCGATGAACACCGCGTTGTAGGCACCGGGGATCGACGCCAGCGGGTGGGCCAGCGGCACCATGGTCGGGTGCACGCCGACCTCGATGGTGCCGTCCTCGCTCAGCGCGCACCGCGCCAGGAGCTTGACCACGCAGCCCATCTCGTTCGCCGCGTCGATGTCGTCGCTGGTGATGGCGGTGATGCCCTCGCGGGAGACGTCCTCGAGTCGGACTCGACTGTGGAAGGCGAGGCTGGCCAGGATCGCCGCCTTGGACGCCGCGTCGTAGCCCTCCACATCGGCGCTCGGATCGGCTTCGGCGTAGCCGAGTTCCTGCGCCTNNAGCTCGCAGATCGCGAGCAGCTTGACCACGCAGCCCATCTCGCGCGCCGACTCGACGTCGGCCGCGGTCACCTCGGCGATGCCCTCGCGGTGCACGTCGGAGGCGGTCACCCGCGAGTGGAAGGCGAGCGAGGCCAAGATGGCCGCCTTGGCCGCCGCGTCGAAGCCCTCGACGTCCGCGGTCGGGTCGGCCTCGGCGTACCCGAGCTCCTGGGCCTCCTCGAGCGCCTCGGCGAAGCCGGCGCCGGAGGTGTCCATCCGGTCGAGGATGAAGTTGGTGGTGCCGTTGACGATCCCCATCACCGCGGTCACTTCGTCGCCGACCAACGACTCCCGCAACGGCCGGATGATCGGGATGGCACCGGCGACGGCCGCCTCGTAGTACACATCCACACCGGCGGCCTCGGCAGCCGCGTAGATGGTGCCCCCGTCGGAAGCGAGGAGCGCCTTGTTCGCCGTGATCACCGAGGAGCCGGACTCGATCGCGGCCAGGATCAGGCTGCGGGCGGGCTCGATGCCGCCGAGCAGTTCGATCACCAGATCCACGTCGGCTCGGCTGGCCAGCGCCATCGCGTCATCGGTGAGCAGGGAGCGGTCGATCCCCGGCCGTTCCAGGGAGATCCGCCGGACCGCGATGCCGACCAACTCCAGCGGACGCCCCACGCGGGCCTGAAGGTCTTCGGCCTGCTCGATCAGCAGTCGGGCCACCTGGGATCCGACGACGCCGCACCCCAGCAGCGCGACCTTGAGGGCGCCCTGCTCGGAGTTCTGGGCACCCGGTGCGGCCGGCGAGGGGGCCGCCAGCGTGGGCTCATCCATGTCGTTCCTCGAATTCCGCGACCCCGGCATCCAGGGCCAACAGGTCGTCCAGGGTCTCGCGGCGCAGCAGTGTGCGCACCTGTCCGTCTCGTACGGAGACGACCGGTGGCCGCGGGGTGTGATTGTAGTTGCTCGCCATCGAGCGGCTGTACGCGCCCGAGGCGGGAACCGCGATCAGATCGCCGATCCGCACGTCCCCGGGGAGGAACTCGTCCCGGACCAGGATGTCACCGCCCTCGCAGTGCAGGCCCACCACTCGCGAGACGACCGGCTCGGCACGGGAGGCCCGCGACACCAGCGATGCGGAGTATTCCGCCGCATATAGAGCGGGACGGATGTTGTCGCTCATCCCCCCGTCCACCGACAGGTAGCGCCGGCTCACGCCGCTGCCCACGTCCACCGGCTTCACCGTGCCGACCCGGTACAACGCCATGCCGGACGGCCCGACGATCGCCCGCCCCGGCTCGATGGAGACGGCAGGAGTCCTGAGACCGAACGCGCGGCACTCGTGAGCGACGATGTCGCGCAATCCCGCAGCGAGCTCCTCGGCCGAGGCGGGGTCGTCCTCCTTGGTGTAGGCGATCCCGAAGCCGCCGCCCAGATCGAGCTCGGCCAGTTCGATCCCGGTGGCCTCCAGGAACTGGGCGAAGAGCTTGAGCGTGCGCCGGGCGGCCACCTCGAACCCGTTGGTGTCGAAGATCTGGCTGCCGATGTGACTGTGCACGCCCAGCAGCTCCAAGCGGGGGCTGTGGTGGCAACGGAACATCCCGACCAGCGCCTGGCCGCCGTTGATCGAGAAACCGAACTTCTGGTCCTCGTGGGCGGTGGCGATGTATTCGTGCGTGTGAGCCTCGACGCCGGTCGTGACCCGGACCATCACCCTCGCGGTGGTGTCGAGCTCCTCGCACAGCCGCTCCAGCCGGGTGATCTCGTCGGAGGAGTCCACGATGATGCGTCCGACCCCGTGCTCCAGGCCCATCCGCAGTTCCGCTTCGGACTTGTTGTTGCCGTGCATGCCGATTCGCGCCGGATCGAACCCGGCGCGAAGGGCCACGGTCAGTTCGCCCAACGAGCACACGTCCAGGCTGAGCTGCTCCTGGTCGGCCCAACGGGCGATGGTCGTGCACAGGAACGACTTGCCGGCGTAGTACACCGTCCAGCCGTCGAACGCCGCGCGCCAGGCCCGGGCCCTGGCCCGGAAGTCGTCCTCGTCGATCACGTAGGCCGGAGTACCCACCTGTTCGGCGAGGTCGGTGAGCCGGACGCCGCCCACGGACACCACGCCGTCGTCCTCCCGCTTCACCGTGGCGCTCCACAGCTTCGAGGTGAGCGCGTTGACGTCCTCAGGCCGGGTCAGCCACACCGGTGCCGGCGTGGTGACGTCGGCGTGGATCGAGCCCGCCACGTGCATGTGAGTCATGGCCGCAACTGTGCCAGAACCCGACGCCGCGCCGCCCGAACAGACCCGCATCTGGACGCACGCGAGGCGACCGTCATGCGCCCCGGCCGCCGATGCGGTTCCGCAGGACAGTCTTTGATACAGTCTCCTACGGCCCGACAGGGCCCGGCCCCCGTAGCTCAGGGGATAGAGCACCGCCCTCCGGAGGCGGGAGCGCGCGTTCGAATCGCGCCGGGGGCGCCGTGAGGATCTTGCAGATCTCTTTCACCAATTACTCATTCCTGAACTGCACCGGCGGGTACATTCGCTGCGGCATGGCGCGTAGGTAACATCGAGCGCGACAGCAGCCGGGCGCGGATCAGGGAAGAAGGCGATTGTGGCCCACACGCCGCAGGACGTGAAGAACGACGCGGACAGCAGCAATTTCGGAGCCAACGACTGGCTGATCGAGGAGATGCGTGAGCAGTTCCTCGCCGATCCCGCATCCGTCGACTCCAGCTGGGTCGACTACTTCACCCACCATGACGGTGCCAGCCCCACGGCAGCACCCGCTCCGAACGCCGCGCCCACGGTCTCGGTCGCGCCGGCACCCGCCGCGCCCGCCGCCGCCCCGGCACCCGCCGCGCCCGTCCCGGCTACGCCCGTCCCGGCCACGCCGGCGAAGGCCCAGGCCGCCCCCTCCCCCGCCCTCGAGCCCGCTCCGCGGCATTCGGCGGGCAAGCCGGACAGCCCCGGATCCGGTCGGGGCGTCTCCCCCGATCTGCCCCGGACGCAGCCGGTCGCCAAGCGGCAGGAGGAACCGACCCGCACGCCCCTGCGCGGTGCGCCGCTGCGCACGGCGAACAACATGGACGCGTCCCTGGCCATGCCCACCGCGACCAGCGTCCGGCAGGTGCCGATGAAGCTGGCCATCGACCAGCGCCTGATGATCAACACCCACCTCGCCCGAGCCACCGGTGGCAAGGTCTCGTTCACCCACCTGATCGGCTGGGCCATGATCGAGGCGCTCAAGGCCGTGCCGGAGATGAACAACTCCTACGATCTCGTGGACGGGAAGCCGGTGCTGGTCACGCCGGCATCGATCAACCTGGGCCTGGCCATCGACATCCGCAAGCCGGACGGCACCCGGCAACTCCTGGTGCCGAACATCAAGAACTGCGAGGACCTGAACTTCGCCCAGTTCTGGTCCGCCTACGAGACGCTGGTCCGCAAGGCCAGGGACAACGCGCTGACCGTCGACGACTTCGCCGGCACCACCGCGTCCCTGACCAACCCCGGCGGTCTGGGCACCAACCACTCCGTGCCCCGGCTGATGCATGGCCAGGGCGTGATCCTTGGCGTGGGTTCCATCGACTACCCGCCGGAGTTCCAGGGGGCCAGCAGCAGCCGGATCAACCAGCTCGGGGTGTCGAAGGTGACCACACTCACCTCCACCTACGACCACCGCGTGATCCAGGGAGCGCAATCCGGGGAGTTCCTGCGCCACATCCACGAGCTGCTGATCGGCCAGCACGGCTTCTACGACGAGATCTTCGATTCCCTGCGCGTGCCGTACACCCCGATTCGCTGGGCCAGCGACATCACCGACGAGAAGCTCGGCGCGATCCCGCGCAGCGCCCGGGTGTTCTCGCTGATCAACGCCTATCGGAGCCTCGGCCACTTCATGGCCGACATCGACCCGCTGGAGTACCGGCAGCGGACCCACCCCGAGCTGGCCATCGAGTACCACGGCCTCACCCTGTGGGACCTGGACCGCGAGTTCCCGGTCGGCACTTTCGGCGGGCACAGCGGAGAGGTCGCCACCATGCGCGACATCGTCGCGATGCTCCGCAACTCCTACTGCCGCACCGTCGGCGTGGAGTACATGCACATCTCTGACAACGAGCAGCGCACCTGGATCCAGGAGCGGTTCGAGCGTCCGTTCGTGCCGTGGCCGCGCGAGGAGCACCTGCGCATCCTCGACAAGCTCAACGAGGCGGAGATCTTCGAGACCTTCCTGCAGACCAAGTTCGTCGGTCAGAAGCGGTTCTCGCTCGAGGGCGGCGAGTCCACGATCGTCTTCTTGGACGAGCTGTGCGAAAGCGCCGCCGACGCCGGCCTCGAAGAGGTCATCATCGGCATGCCGCACCGCGGACGGTTGAACGTGCTCGCGAACATCATCGGCAAGTCCTACGGACAGATCTTCCGAGAGTTCCAGGGCAACTACGACCCCCGGCTCAGCCAGGGCTCCGGCGACGTGAAGTATCACCTGGGCGCGGAGGGCCAGTTCACCGCGGCGTCGGGTCGCACGATCAAGGCGTCCGTCGCGGCGAACCCGTCCCACCTCGAAGCGGTGGATCCGGTCGTCGAAGGCATCGCCCGGGCGAAGATCGATCGGATCGGGAAGGTACCCGGTTGGCCGGTGATGCCGATCCTGATGCACGGCGACGCCGCCTTCTCCGGCCAGGGTGTGGTGTACGAGACGCTGCAGATGAGCCAGCTGCGTGCCTACAAGACCGGCGGAACGGTGCATCTGGTGGTGAACAACCAGGTCGGCTTCACCACCGCTCCGATCGAATCCCGGTCCTCGCTCTACGCCACCGACGTGGCGAAGGCCGTTCAGGCTCCGATCTTCCACGTGAACGGCGACGATCCCGAGGCCGTGGCCCGAGTCGCGCGCGTCGCGTTCGACTTCAGGCAGCGCTTCGGCAAGGACGTCGTCGTCGACCTGGTCTGCTACCGCCGCCGCGGGCACAACGAGGGCGACGACCCCAGCTTCACCCAGCCGCTGATGTACGACCTGATCGAGCAGAAGCGCAGCGTCCGCAAGCTGTACACCGAGGCCCTGATCGGGCGCGGGGACATCTCCACCGACGACGCCGAGCAGGTGATCGCCCGCTTCCGGGAGCGCCTGGAAAGCGTCTTCCGCGAGGTGCGCGAGGCCATCGAAGCCGATGACGAGGAATACCGCAGGGTGCCCTACTACCCGGCGAAGCTGGGCAAGGACCGCGGCACTGCGATCACCGAGGAGCAGATGGAGGCGGTCGCGGCCGCTCACCTTTCCTTCCCCGATGGCTTCGCGGTGCACCCCAAGGTGTTGCCACAACTCCAGCGCAGGGCCGACAGCATCCGGCAGGGACCGATCGACTGGGCGACCGCGGAGCTGCTCGCGTTCGGCTCGCTGCTCATGGAGGGTCGCCCGGTCCGTCTGGTCGGCCAGGACAGCCGCCGCGGCACCTTCAGCCAGCGATTCGCCGCCGTGATCGACCGGGTCACGAACCGGGCCTATGTGCCGCTGAAGCACCTCTCCCCCGATCAGGGCGGCTTCCACGTGTTCGACTCCCTGCTCAGCGAGTACGCGTCCATGGGCTTCGAATACGGCTACTCCGTGGCCGCGCCGGACGCGCTGGTGCTGTGGGAGGGCCAGTTCGGCGACTTCGCCAACGGCGCCCAGACGATCGCCGACGAATTCATCGCCTCCGGCAACGCGAAGTGGACCCAGAAGTCGGGTGTGGTGCTGCTGCTCCCCCACGGCTATGAGGGGCAGGGGCCGGACCACTCCTCGGCGCGGATCGAGCGCTGGCTGACCCTGTGCTCGGAGGGCGCGCTGGCGGTCTGCCAGCCGTCCACGCCGGCCAGCTACTTCCACCTGCTGCGCACCCACGCCTACGTGAACTGGCATCGACCCGTCGTGGTCGCCACCCCGAAGTCGATGCTGCGAGCCAAGGCGGCCATGTCGCCGCGCTCGGAGTTCCTGCAGGGCCGCTGGCAGCCCGCGATGGGTGATCCGACCATCACCGACCCCGCAGCGGTGCGCCGGATCGTGCTGTGCTCGGGCAAGATCCGCTGGGAGCTGGTGCAGGCGCGCACGAACGCGAACCTGGACGGCCAGGTCGCGATTCTCCCGCTGGAGAGGCTCTACCCGTTGCCCGCCCGCGAACTGGCGGCCGAGCTGGCGAAGTACCCGCACGTCAGCGACATCCGCTGGGTGCAGGACGAGCCGGAGAACCAGGGCGCCTGGTGGTTCCTGCAACTGCACCTCCCCGAGGCATTGGCCGCCTTCCTGCCCGGCTATGACCTCACCATGACCGGTGTGACTCGGCCGGCGGCGTCCGCGCCCTCGGTCGGCTCGGTGAAGGTCCATCAGGCGCAGGAGTCCGAACTCCTCGCCCGCGCCCTGGCCGACTGATGTACTTCACCGATCGCGGCATCGAGGAACTCGCCGATCGCCGTGGCGAGGAGGAGGTGAGCCTGGCCTGGCTGTCCGAGAAACTCAGCCTGTTCGTCGACCTCCACCCCGAGCACGAGAATGCCATCGAGCGGCTGGCCACCTGGCTGGCTCGCCTCGACGACGAGGAGGACTGACGTGCTCACCCAGCAGGCGATCGACGCCTTCACCGCCCTCACCGGCACTACTCCCGACGGCGTCTGGGCAGGTCCTGGCCGAATCAACCTGATCGGCGAGCACACCGACTACAACGACGGCTACGTGTTGCCGTTCGCGCTGCCCCAGGCCGCGTGTGTCGCCGCGTCCGCCCGCATCGACGGCCGGTGGCGGTTCCGTTCGGTCGACCTCGACGAGACCGTGGAGCTCGGCGTGGACGGCCTCGTTCCCGGAACGTCGGGCTGGCACTCCTACCTCGCCGGAGTCGTGTGGGCGCTGCGCGAGGCCGGCCACGACGTCGGAGGCGCCGATCTCGTGCTCACCTCCGACGTCCCGCTCGGCGCAGGGCTGTCCTCTTCGGCGGCGATCGAGTGCGCCGTGCTGACCGCCCTGATCGACCTCAACGGCCTGGACATCGCGCCGATGGAGCGAGCCAAGCTCGCCCGGGTCGCCGAGAACGCCTACGTGGGTGCGCCCACGGGACTGCTGGATCAGGCCGCCTCCACCCTCTGTGAGGCCGATCACGCGCTGTTCCTCGACTGCCGCACCCTCGACACCGAACAGGTGCCCCTCGCCGTCACCGAGACCGGCCTGGAGATCCTCGTCGTCGACACCCGCACCCGGCACAGTCACGTGGACGGCGAGTACGCGGCTCGGCGAGCCAGCTGCGAGGACGCCTGTCGCGTCCTGGGCGTACCCGCCTTGCGTGACGTCATCGATCTGGACGACGCACTCGCACGGCTGCCCGAGGTCCAGGCCCGCAGAGTGCGCCACGTGGTCACCGAGAACCAGCGGGTGCTCGACTCGATCACCGCGCTCGGGGCCGGCGACTACGCCGAACTCGGACGGTTGATGACGGCCTCCCACGCCTCCATGCGCGACGACTACGAGATCACCGAGACCAGCGTCGACCTCGCCGTCGAGACCGCCCTCGCTGCCGGCGCGCTCGGCGCACGGATGACCGGCGGCGGGTTCGGTGGCTGCGTCCTGGCCCTGGTGGGAGTCGATCAGGTGGACGAGGTCGCCGCGGCGGTGCGTCGCGCCTTCGCCTCCGCTGGGCTCGGCGAGCCGGTCACCTTCCTGGCTCGTCCGTCGGCCGGGGCGCGTCGCCTGGTGTGAGCGGATCCGGGCCTCGTCGGCCGTGCAGTGCCCGGCTCGTCGCCGGCAGCGCAGCAACCACGACGGTCACCGCGGAGACGGCAACGAACGGCCATACCCACGGAGCCGACTCGGCGAGACCGACGCCCGCGGCGACGTTCAGCAGGGACAGCGCCAGCACCGGGCCACGTCCGAACACGCTCAATCGCCACAATCCCCAGGCGGCAACGACCAGGGCCACGCCGTAGCCGATCAGGAACAGCGCCACCCCGGCGGTGAAAGCGCCATGACCGGAGCCAAGTGAGGCGATCCCCAGAACGCTCAGGGCCACGCCAACCAGGGCCGCGCCCAACGCCGCGACGACGACGGTTGCGGGACGCGGATTCGAGGGACTCGGCACGCGCGCCAGCGTAGCCCGCGACCGCCGCTGTCCGTGCAGGCGCCGCGGGCGCACCACGCCACTTGTGCAAAATGCCGCCAACGTCTTGTGCTGGCCAGCTACAGTTGTCACTCTGGACGCCGGGCGTTGGTCTCTCGATACGCTCGGCGACGCGTGTGCGGGCCCGGCCGCGGCCCACCTACTCAAGGAGAGTAACTTCATGGACTGGCGCCACAGGGCTGCCTGCCTCACCGAGGATCCGGAGCTGTTTTTCCCGATCGGCAATACGGGTCCGGCCTTGATGCAGATCGCCGAGGCGAAGAAAGTCTGCCGACGCTGCGAGGTGCGCGAAGCCTGCCTGCAGTGGGCGCTGGACGCCGGCCAGGATCATGGCGTGTGGGGTGGGCTGAGCGAGGACGAGCGCCGGGCCATGAAGCGTCGCGCCGCGCGGATGCGTACCCGCAACTCCTGAATCAACTCCTGAATCGGAGTCCGATTCCACCGTCACCCACCGAGTTGTCGAACAGCGTGCTGGTCATCGGCCGCTGAGGCTTCAGCGACTCCGGGGTACGCAGTCAGATCAGGGGGACGCGGATGGTGGCCGTGGTCGCCTTCCCCTCCGTGGCGAGCGCGAACGTGCCACCCAGGTCGGCGACCAGGGTGTTGACGATCGAGAGCCCCAGGCTGGTCGAACTGGAGATCGTGAATCCCTCGGGCAGCGGCTCACCGTAGTTCGTCACCTCGACCACGAGCTCGCCGTTCTCCTGCAGAGGACGGACGAGCACCTCGCCGGACTGATCGCGAAGGCCGTGCTCGACGGCGTTCTGGCACACCTCGGTCAGCACCAGCGACAGGCTCGTCGCGACGTCGGCGGGCACATAGCCGAACGACCCCTCGCGCACCATCCTCACCTTGCCGCCCGTGGCGGCGACATCGCCCACCATCCGGAGCAGTCGGTCGGCGACATCGTCGAACTTGACCGCCGAGTCGAAGGCCTGGCTGAGGATTTCGTGCACCACCGCGATCGCCGCCACCCGTTTCATGGCGTCGTTGAGCGCACCCTTGGCCTCCGGGGAGGAGATCCGCCGGGCCTGAAGCCGAAGCAGTGCTGCGACGGTCTGCAAGTTGTTCTTCACCCGGTGGTGGATCTCGCGGATCGTGGCGTCCTTGGTCACCAGCTGCCGCTCACGCCGGCGCAGCTCGGTGGTGTCGCGACACATCACCAACAACCCATCCGGACCGTCCTCGCTGAGCAGTGGCAGGACGCGCAGCCGCACGTTCGCCGAGTCTGTTTCGAGGTCGAGTTCGGCGGATCCGCCGGACAGCGCGCTCGCCAGCGGACGCTCGACCGGCGTCCGCTCCTTCAGCAGCCCTCGCGTGACCGCGACGAAATTCTCACCGTACAGATCCGAGGCGAGGCCGAGCCTGCGGTAGGCGCTCAGCGCGTTCGGACTGGCGTAGGCGATCAGACCGGACTTGCTCACCCGGATCATGCCGTCGCCGACCCGCGGCGACACCCAGGGGACGCGCCGGTCACCGCCGAGCGGGAACTGGTGTCGGTGCACCATGCCGGCGAGCACCTCTGCGGCTTCGAGGTAGGCGTCCTCGAGCGCACCGGGAGCCCGGACGCCCATTTGGTTGGTGTGCATCTCGACGACGCCGAGCACCCGCCCGTCGATGAGGATGGGGACCGCCTCGACGTCCACCGGGATGCCGGCGTGCAGCTTGTTCCCGCTGGTTCGGCAGATCTCCTGGGAGAGGTAGGCCTCGGTGACCAGGTGCTCGGGGTCGTAGGCGATCTCCTCCCCCACCACGTCGTCCTCCAGCGAGGTGGGCCCGGTGGCCGGACGCACCTGGGCACAGGCCCAGAACACGTTGTCGTCGGCGTCGGGAACCCACAAGATCAGATCGGCGAAAGCAAGATCGGCGAGCAGGGACCATTCATCGACCAGCTGGGTGAGCCATTCGCAGTCCGCGTCTTCGAGGGTGCAATGGCGCCGGATCACCTGCTCCATCGTCTGCATGCCCGCCACCATACTGAACCGCCAAAGGCCGGTCGGCACGCGACACCGCCAGGCCGGCCGAGTTGGTCCCTCGCGGTGCCCGCTGGCAGAATGGGTCCTCGCGCCGACCGGCGCACGTCCGACGTGAGGAGTCCACGATGGGTAAGGGTGGCCGTAAGCGCCGTTCCCGCAGGAAGAGCGCTGCTAACCACGGCAAGCGCCCGAACGCCTGAGGAGCGACGCCGCGAAACACGAAACCCCCGCCACGAGCGGGGGTTTCTGCTTGCTGGGACGAATCGCCGGCCCGGCGAGGCGTCCGCGAGTCAGTCGGACTGGGTCTCGGTGATGATCACGGTGTGCGTGTAGGTGGCGTGCATCCGCATCCTCAGCTCGTCCGGCGCCTTCTCCGCCGAGCAGCATCGCCGGATCAGCATCCGCATGGCCTCCTCCACCTGGAACTTGTCCAGGCACGGCTCGCAGGCGAGCAGGTGCTTGCGAATCTCGTCGGCCTCGTCGGCACTGAGCTCGTGATCGTGGAACGTGTACACGTTGCGCAGCACGTCGCTGCAGTCGTGGAACTCATGCATCGCGGTCGCCGCCGATCAAACCGTGCTCGCGAGCGAAGTCGGCCAGGGACGCCCGCAGCTGGTTGCGTCCACGGTTGAGCCGGGACATCACTGTGCCGATCGGGGTACCCATGATCTCGGCGATCTCCTTGTACGAAAAGCCCTCGACATCGGCCAAGTAGACCGCGAGACGGAAATCCGGGGTGAGCGCGTTCATCGCATCGGTCACCGCAGAATGCGGCATCCGATCCAGCGCCTCCATCTCCGCCGACCTCAGCCCGGTAGAGGTGTGCGCCTCGGCACGGGCGAGCTGCCAGTCCTCGACCTCGGAACCGGAGGTCTGCGGCTGGCGCTGCTTCTTGCGGTAGCTGTTGATGAAGGTGTTGGTCAGGATCCGATACAGCCAGGCCTTGAGATTGGTGCCCGGCGTGAACTGGCGGAACGAGGCGAACGCCTTGGCGAACGTCTCCTGCACCAGATCTTCGGCATCGGAAGGATTCCGGGTCATTCGAAGCGCGGCACCGTAGAGCTGGTCGAGGTAGGCCAAGGCCTCACTCTCGAACCGCTCAGTGCGCTCGGCATCGGTCTCAACCAGGTCGAGTTCGGCTTCGTCAGGAGCTGTCGGCAGATTCATCACGAACGAGCCTAGCGGGTGCTCCCGACGCAACCCCGGCGCGGCGCCGCCGGGTGCCGTTTCGGAGTCGAGGGTTGCGATCACGCTCTCCTCAACCGACGGCGCGGGACGGATTATTCCGGGACGGGCCCGGCCAGCGGCTCCACCAGTTCGGGACCGTCATTGGCGACCTTGTTCACAGCCATCGAAACCGGGTGGTAGGCCAGCGACGGGGCCGGCACGGTGAGCAGACCGTGCGGATCATCGCCGAAGTGCGGGTCGAGCCACGCATCCCAGTTCTGCCGGGCGACAGCCATCGGCATCCGGTCGTGGAGATGGCCCACCTCGTCGGCGGCTGCGGTCGTGATCACGGTGGCCGTGGTCAGCCACTCCCCGTCCGCAGCCTTCCAGAACTCGTACAGGCCGGCCATCACCAAAGGACTACCGTCGGCGGGTCGGATGAACCACGGCTGCTTGGCGGGTTTCCCGTTCGGGCCGGTGACCGGATACCACTCGTAGTAGCCGTCGGCAGGTAGCAGGCAACGGCGGGCCGCGAACGCCTTGCGGAACGCGGGCTTCTCGGCGACGGTCTCCAGGCGGGCGTTGATCAGTCGGGCCGCCCCCTTGGCGTCCTTCGACCACGACGGCACCAGGCCCCAACGAACCGGCGCCAGCAGGCGCCGCAGCTCCCCGGCGCGCTCTCGCTCGACGACGGCCACGATCGGATCGGTGGGCGCGATGTTGTAGTCCGGACCCGGAAGTGGGCCGGCCACTTCGTCGATCTCGAAGTACTCCTCAAGATCTTCCCCCGACAGCGAGAGCGCATAGCGTCCACACATGGGCTTGACCCTACGCCGACCTCTCAGGACGCGGCCAAGGCCGCGCGAACCCGCTCAGCAAGGCGGGCGGGAATCACCGAGTCGGGATCGCGCAGACCACCCAGGGCGGCGGTGACCCCGACGATGCCGGCGTAGAGCGCCGGGCAGGTTGGACAACCGGCCAGGTGCTGCTCGAGCCGGTGACGCTCCGGCGCCCCGAGCTCGCCGGAGAGGTAGTCGTCGATTCGACGGCGCGCGTCCCAGCAGTTCAGTGGGACGCCGCTGATCGCCGCCTTCCGGGCCGCGGTGCCGGCGAGCGCGGACACGAGCATCTCCCGACCCCGTCGGATGCGCTGTTTCGCCGCGGGCAACGACACCCCCTGCACCTCGGCGACCGCGGCTGCGGTGAGCCCCTCGACGTCGTGCAGCACGACGGCTGCCCGATGCGTGACCGGCAGGCGAACCAGCGCGTCCAGGAGGTCCTCGCGCTGCTCGGCGCGTTCCAGAACCACCTCGGCGGTCACGGTGTAAGCGTCGTCGCGCCAGTCGGCCTCCACCGCCTGCACCAGCGCCTCCTCACTCACCGGATCGGGCGCGTGCCTGCGGGTGTCGTCGACGAACCGGGTGAACATGATCCGGTGTAGCCAGGTCGCGGCGGACGCGTCCCCACGGAACTGCCCGGCACGTTCGAGCGCGCGCACCACCGTGTCCTGGACGAGGTCCTCCGCGGCCACGGCGTCCCGGGTCAGCAGCTGGGCATAGCGCAGCAGGCCGGGCAGTTCACCGACCAGCTGTTCGCCCGTAAGCCCCACACCGGAGAATCTAGCCGCGATGCCCGCGGCGGCAGGGCTACTTCGCTTGGGCGGACGTGTTGGTGCTGAGCCCGAACAGCCGGTACAGCGGGCAGAAACCGACCAGCGCCGTCACCAGCAGCACCACCGCAACGACGAACAGCAGGATCCCGCCCACCTGGCCTGCGCCCACCACGAAGCCCAGCGCGGCTGCGACCACGGCCAAAGCGATCCGGATGATCTTGTCCGCACTGCCGACATTCTTGATCATTGTCTTTCTCCTTCTCCTACTTCTCACCCCCACTGACGCACGCGCGACCCCCAGGGATACATCGGCTCCGCGGACGCGCTTGGCAGCCGGTGGGGTTCGGGGTAGGAATAGGGCATGAGTCTTCTGCGGTTCGTCGCCCGCTCGATGCTGGCCAGCTACTTCGTGATCAACGGAGTCAAGGCCTTCCGGCACCCCGAGGAACTCCTCGAGACGGCCCAGCCGATCGCGAACGTCGTGCTGCCCGCGGTCAACTCGGTGCTGCCCGAATCGGCGCATGGCTACCTCCCCGAGGACACCATCGGCCTCGTGAAGTGCACCGGGCTGGCCCAGATCGCCGGCGGGCTCGGCCTGGCCACAGGGATCGGCCGGCGACTCGGAGCCGGCGTGCTCGCCGCCACGATGGTGCCGCACGTGCTGGCGTCCAACCCGCTCGCCGCGAAGTCGCCCGAACGTTCGCTCGCCGCGGCTCAGCTCAGCAAGAACCTGGCCCTGCTCGGCGGGGTGCTGCTCGCCGCCTTGGACACCGAAGGCAGGCCCAACCTCGCCTGGAAGGTTCGTACCCAGAAGGAGCTGGCAGCCAAGGAGGCCGCGAAGCGCAAGGCGGAGCGGGAGCGCGACGCCCGCAGCATCGCGGCAGAGGCGGCCAAGGTCGCGAAGAAGCGGGGACGTCGCGCCCGCAAGGCCGCGGAGGGCGTGCTTTCTTGATCCCGTGGCAGGCCCCGGTCGCGACCCGACCCGTGCACGGCGACCTGATCGTCCCCGGATCCAAATCGGCCAGCGCCCGCAGCCTGCTGCTCGCCGCCCTCGCTGACGGCCCCTCAGTCCTCACCGGAGTGCTCGACTCCCGCGACACGTCACTGATGCGGGCCGGCCTCACCGCGCTCGGTGCCGGGTTCGACGACCTCCCCGACGGCCGGTTGCGCGTCCGGCCCGCCGACCCTGTGGCCGGCGGCGGCGACATCGACTGCGGCCTGGCCGGAACCGTGCTGCGTTTCCTGCCACCGGTTGCAGCGCTGGCTGCGAGCCCGACGCGGTTCCACGGGGACGCGGCCGCGTCCGCCCGTCCGATTGCTCCGCTCCTGGACGCCCTCGCCGCCCTCGGCGCCTCGGTGAGCCGACCTCGGACGCTGCCGTTCACGGTGGCCGGCGGCGAAGGGTTCAGCGGCGGCGAGATCTCGCTGGATGCCTCCGCGAGCAGCCAGTTCGTCTCGGCCTTGCTGCTCGCCGGCGCCCGGTTCCCCGGCGGCGTGACCGTGGGCCATGTGGGCGGCTCGGTGCCATCGCTGCCGCACATCGAGATGACCTGCACGCTGCTGGAACACCGTGGCGTCAAGGTCGACCACCCGGCCGAGCTCACCTGGCGGGTCGCACCGGGTCCGATCGCCGCGCTCGACGAGGTCGTCGAACCTGACCTCACCAATGCCGCCAGCCTGCTCGCCGCCGCCCTGGTCAGCGGCGGGACCTTGAGCACCGCCTGGCCCGAGGGCTCGGTGCAGGCAGCCGATCACCTGCTCGCGGTGTTGACCGCGTTCGGCGCCCAGGTGTCCTACTCCGGGAGCCGGGACGGCCGGCGCGTCCAGGTATCGGGCGAGGCGGGCGTTCACGGGGCGGACCTGGACCTGCACGAGGTGAGCGAGCTGACCCCGGTCGCCGCGGCATTGGCTGCGGTGGCCGACTCCCCCAGCGTGCTGCGCGGCGTCGCGCACATCCGAGGCCACGAGACGGACCGGCTCGCGGCGCTCGCCGCCGAACTGACGGGCCTGGGCGTCGGCGCCCTCGAAACGGCGGACGGCCTGGCGATCACACCCGGGCCGCGCCACGCCGGCACGTTCCACACCCACGCCGACCATCGCCTCGCCCACGCCGCCGCGCTGATCGGTCTGGTCACCCCCGGGGTCCAACTCGACGACGTCGGCTGCACCACCAAGACTCTCCCGGACTTTCCGGGACTCTGGTCTGGCCTGCTCGGAGCGGACCGGTGAGCCGGCAAGGACGGGACGCGATCACCGACGACCCGCACGCCGGGTACGGACGGCCCAGCCGCCGCTCGCGGCCCCGCACGAAGGACCGCCCCACCCATGCCGACGCCGTCCAGGCGAGCGTGGTGACCGTGGACCGAGGCCGCTACCGATGCCTGGTCGCCGAAGGCGCGCCGATCGTCTCCGCCACCAAGGCCCGCACCCTTGGACGCACCGGCGTCATCGTCGGCGATCGGGTGCGACTCGTCGGCGACAGCTCGGGCACCAAAGGCACCCTGGCCCGGATCGTGGCCGTGGACGAACGCGAGACCGTACTACGGCGTACTGCAGATGACGACGATCCCTTCGAGCGTCCGATCGTGGCCAACGCCGACCAGCTCGTGATCGTGGCCGCGCTGGCCGACCCGCCGCCCCGGGTGGGCATGATCGACCGGATCCTGGTCGCGGCCTATGACGCTGGCCTGGAGCCGTTGCTGGTGTTGACCAAGGCCGATCTGGCCGACCCGGACGGGCTGATGGCCACCTACCGTCCGCTCGGGCTGCGAGTGGTGGCCGTCGAGCCGGGCGCCGACCTGGATCCGCTGCGCGAAGCGCTCGCCGGGCACCGCAGCGTGCTGGTCGGGCATTCCGGGGTGGGCAAGTCCACCCTGGTGAACGCGCTGATCCCCGGTGTCGACCGGGAGGTCGGCAAGGTCAACGAAGTGACCGGACGCGGCCGCCACACCTCCACCAGCGCGATCGCGCTCCAACTCCCCGACGCGGGCGGCTGGGTGATCGACACCCCCGGCGTCCGGTCGTTCGGACTCAGCCACGTCACACCCGACTCCATCGTCGCGGCCTTCCCCGACCTGTCCGAGATCGTCGAGGACTGCCCACGCGGCTGTCGGCACGACTCGAACGAACCCGAGTGCGCGCTCGACGTGGCGGTGGCCGACGGCCGCCTCGCCCCGGAGCGGCTGGACTCGTTCCGCCGGATGGAAAAGGCCTTCGGCTAGGCAGATCCCCGATCGTGCCGCTCCCAACCCGGGGCAGCCGAGCCGGGCCGGCCCGCCGCCCACCCGCCGAACCGCCGGCGTGGCGATGGAGCTTCTCTCGCCCAACCATTGACAGTGACGTAGCGTCACATGGTCCTCTGGACTCGTGCGCGTCAAAGAACTGGCCCAGTTGGCCGACACCACGGTGCGGACGGTGCGCTACTACCACCACATCGGGCTGCTCCCGGTGCCCGCGTCGCAGGCCGGCGTCCGGGAGTACGACCTGTACCACCTGGCCCGGCTCCTGCGGATTCGCTGGTTGGCCGAGTCCGGGTTGCCGCTGTCGGCGATCGGCGACCTGCTGCCCGAGCCCGGTGCGCCGGCACCCGCGAACGCGGCCGATGAGCTTCGCCACGCGCTGGCCTCGGTGGACACTCGGATCGACAAGCTGCGCGGGCAGCGCCAGGAACTCATCCGGCTCCTGCACGCTGCGCAGAACGGTGACCGGCTGACGCCGCTGTCCCAGCGGGTGGCGGGGGTCTACGACCGCGTGGCCGCACTGATGCCCACGCCGGCTGCGCGCCGAGTCGTGGAGAGCGAGCGTTCGGTGATGGTGTTTCTGGCCGTCCAGGGGCTGCTGCCGCCCACGCTGGAGGACCTGGTCACTGAGCTGGACGCCGAAGACGACGCCGCCACCGTCGATCTCTTCAGCGACTTCACCGCGCTCGCGGAGGCGTCCGAACCGGAAGCCGAGCAGATCGTCGAGCGACTTCTGGCAGAGTCGCACGCCATGATCGATCGGCACGCGGACGCGGTCGCCCGCCTCGTCGCCGACCTGCCCCACGGCTTCGCGGGCGCCGCACTGTGGACGACGGTGCGCCGGCTGGCTCGCCTCGGCTTCCCGATCCCCGCCCAGCAGCGCTTCCTCGACCAACTGACCGATCGGCTGCTGACCGATCCACGAATCGCCGTCGCGGTCGAACGCCCTCCGGCGTCCGCAGAGCCCGGGTTCGAGCTGCACACCTCCTCCCGTCCCGCGGCGAAAGGATCCCGATGACAGCCGCAGCACGCCGCCTGCTCAACGATTCCCCCGCTCCGAGCCCGCTGATCGAACTCACCGGCGTCTCCAAGACCTACGGCAGCGGCGAGCTCCGGGTGGACGCACTGCACCACATCGACCTGATCGCGCCGGCGGGTCAGTTCGTGGTGGTGCTGGGACCTTCCGGCTCCGGCAAGACCACGCTGATGAACCTGATCGGCGGGATCGAACCACCGAGTTCGGGCCGGATCTGCGTCGCTGGCCGCGATCTCACCTCGGCCCGTGACGACCAGTTGACCGAGTATCGGCGCACCCAGCTCGGCTTCGTGTTCCAGTTCTTCAACCTGATCCCCACGTTGACCGCGCTCGAGAACGTCGCGCTGGTCGCGGAACTGGTCGGGGTCCCCGACACCCGCGCCCAGGACGCGCTCACCGAAGTCGGGTTGGGCGATCGCGCCGACCACTTCCCCTCCTCGCTGTCCGGCGGCGAACAACAACGGGTCGCCATCGCCCGCGCGCTGGTCAAGGACCCTTCGGTGCTGCTGGCCGACGAGCCCACCGGCTCACTCGATCTCGAGACCGGACGGCACGTGCTCGCGGCCCTCCACCGGGCCAGTCGCGATGGCGGCCGGACCGTCCTGCTGGTCACCCACAACTCGGCGATCGCCGCCACCGCCGACCGGGTGCTGCGGATCGGCTCCGGAGAGATCCTGGACGACGAGATGGTCGCCCAGCCGATCCCGCCGGAGGAGGTGCGCTGGTGAGAATCCTGCGCCGCGCACTGTGGCGGGACGCCAGGGCTCACGCGGGCCAGGTCGCGGCACTCGTCGTGACGGTTCTGCTGGGGGTTGCGCTGTTCGGCGCGTCCTACGACGCCTTCGCCAACCTCACCGCGTCCTATCGCGGCCTGTACGACCGGCTGGCCATGGCCGACCTGATCGCCACCGGCGGGCCGATCGACGAGATCGCGCGGCAGGGGTCCGAGTTGGCCGGGGTCGCCGAGGCGGGCACGCGCCAGGTCGGCGAGACCGCCATGAAGTCGGGATCGCATCGCCAGCTCGCGCGCATCGTAGGTCTTCCCGCCGACGGCATCCCCGCCGTGAACAAGGTGATGGTCCTTCAGGGCAGCAACCTCGATCCCGCTCGAACCGATCAGGTGCTGGTCGAGCAGCACCTGGCCGGCGCGCTCCAGCTCACGCCCGGGGCCACGGTGAGCGTGGCAACCACCACCGGCTGGACGAGCCTGCATGTGGTCGGCATCGTCGCGTCCCCGGAATACCTGTGGCCGGCCCGAAGCCGCCAAGAGGCGATCGTCCCCTTCGACCAGTGGGGCGTCCTGTTCGCCAACCAGGACGTGGTCACCGCGCTGGCGCCGGAACAGGTCGAGCATCAGGCGCTGTTCGTCTACGCCAAGGACGCCCCGGCCGACACCGGCAGCCGGGTCCGGGGGCTGGCGCTCGCGCTGGGGGCCACGTCGACCCAGAGTCTCGCCGAGCAACCCTCCGAAGCCACCCTCAACGAGGACGTGAGCGGGTTCGGCGAGATGTCGGTGGCGTTCCCGCTGCTGTTCCTGTTGGCCGCAGGGCTGGGTGTGTCGGTGATGTTGAGCCGCTTGATCGCTCAGCAACGCGGCCAGATCGGAGTGCTGCGAGCGACAGGCTTCACCCGGTCGGCCATCCGTCGGCACTACCTCAGCTACGGCCTGCTGATCGGGGCGGTCGGGTCGGTGCTCGGCGCCGTCGTCGGCGGCCTGGCCGCGGCCAGCATCACCCGGATCTACACCGCCACCATCTCCGTCCCTGTGACCGTGGTCGACGTGCGTCCGCTCACCGTCGTCACCGGCCTGCTCCTGGGCCCGATCGCCGGTGGCATCGCGGCCTATTTCCCGGCCCGGCGGGCTGCTCGGATCGATCCGGCGGAGGCAATGCGGGGTGACGTCCCGATCGGACGGGGTCGGCTCAGCTGGCCGGAGCGGCTGCTGCCAGCGGTGCGGCACCTCCCGTTGCGCTGGCGGGCGGCCCTGCGCGGGCTGGGACGCAACCCGCGCCGATCGATCTCCACCATCATCGGCGTCGCCCTGGCCGCCACCTTGGTGCTGGTCTCCTGGGGGATGATCGACACCGTCCAGATCCTGCTCGAGCGCCAGTTCGTCACCGTGCAGCACCAGGACGCCACCGTGCAGCTCGCCCAGCCCCTTCCGATCGACCAGCTCGACCGTCTCGCCGTCGACGGCGTCGCCGCCGTCGAGCCGCAAGCGAACGCCTCGGTGACCTTGGTGCACGGCGATCACCGCTACGCAACCACCCTGGTCGGGCTGCGCGGCGACACGACCATGCACAGCTTCCTGGGTGCCGGCGACACCCGGCTGTCCCTGCCCGGCGACGGAGGCGTCCTGCTGAGCTCGCCGTTGCAGGCCACCCTCGATGTCGCCGTCGGCGACACCGTCGAGGCGGACACCGGTGCGAACCGGACGACCTCGCTGCGCGTCGCCGGGTTCACCAACGAGCCCCTGGGCGCCTACGGCTACGCGTCCTTGACCACCGTGTTCGGCCTGAGCGCTCACGGCGCTGCCCAGCCGACAGTGGCCACTGCCCTGGTGCGATTCTCGCCGGGAGCCGACCGTACGACGGTACTGAACCGCCTCACCGACGTCGACGGCGTTGCGGCGGCACTGGACAGCCGCGAGTTCTATCAGCTCGCGCAGCAGTTCATGGGACTGTTCTTCGCGTTCGTCGCGGTGATGCTGGTGCTCGGCGCGATCATGGCCTTCGCCCTGATTTTCGTCACCATGACCACCAACGTTGCCGAGCGTTCGGTCGAACTGGCGACCCTGCGCACCCTCGGCATGTCCGCCTCGACAGTGTCCCGACTGGTCACGAGCGAGAACCTGCTGCTGATCGTGGTCGGGCTGATCCCAGGGCTCGTGCTCGGCTACGTCACGGCCGCCGCCTTCACCGCGTCCTTCTCCTCCGACCTGTTCCGGTTCGACCTCGAGATCAGGCCGACCACGTTCGCGATCACCGCCGCGGCGATCCTCGCCGTCGGGCTGATCAGCCAGGGACCTGCCCTGCGTAGCATCGGACGGATCGACCTCGGCCGGCTGACCCGGCAACGGGCGAGCTGACCGACGGTCCGGGGCAGCCGCGCGCCGGCCCAATCGCTGGTGTCGCCGCGGGCGTCCGGTTCTCCCCCGCTAGATTGAGGGCCATGCCCGACCAAGCGCTCCTCGATGATCTCCGACTGGCCCACGTCCTGGCCGATCAGGCCGACGCGATCACCATGGCCAGGTTCAAGGCCACCGATCTCGTCGTGAGCACGAAGCCCGACCTGACCCATGTCACCGATGCCGACACCGCCGTCGAGGACGCGATTCGCGCCATGCTGGGCCGCACCCGGCCGCGGGACGCGGTGCACGGCGAGGAACGCGACGATTCCGGCTGGGGCCCGCGCCGCTGGGTGATCGATCCCATCGACGGCACGGCCAACTTCGTGCGCGGCGTACCGGTCTGGGCGACCTTGATCGGGCTGATGGTGGGCGAGGAGGTGGTCGCAGGTGTGGTCTCCGCGCCGGCGCTGTCTCGACGCTGGTGGGCACACAAGGGCGGCGGGGCGTTCACCGGACGCACCCTGTTGCAGGGCACCCCGCTGCGCACGTCCCAGGTGTCGAACCTCGACGACGCCTTCTTGTCGTACTCCTCGATCGACGGCTGGGTGGAGTCCGGCCGCGGGCAGCAGTTCGTCGACCTCCTGCGCGACTGCTGGCGGACCCGGGCGTTCGGCGACTTCTGGAGCTACATGCTGGTGGCCGAGGGCACCGTCGACCTCGCCGCCGAACCCGAGCTGGCACTGCACGACATGGCCGCGCTCACCGTGATCGTGACCGAGGCGGGCGGCCGGTTCACCAACCTCGACGGACGCGACGGACCGCACGGGCCCGGGGCAATCGCCACCAACGGCGTCCTGCACGAGGAGGTCGTCGAACGGCTCGCCACTGACGCCTGATCCGCGCGCGGCCGGGCGAATCAGCCCTGCCGGGCCGCTGCGGGGTCAGTTCTCGACCGGGCGAGGACCGTCCCGGCGACCCCGGACGAGGCGGACGACCAGGGTCGCCGCCCAGGCGGCCAGGAGCAACGGAATCGCCATCAGCAGCGGCGGATGGGCCAGTTCCCACCCGAACGTCGCCGCGAACCATGGAGTGCCCTGACGGGCCGCCAACACGCCGACGGCACCGATCAGCGCGAAGCCTGCCACTGACCAGTGCTGCCCGGCCGCCTCCCCGGCGAGCGCAACCGCCGAGCCCAAAGCCGCCCCGGCCCCGAGCGCGGGGGTCAGGAATCCGCCGGCGATGCCGCTGCCGTACGACACGCTGGTGGCCAGCGGCTTGAGCACGACGAGCACCGCGAACGCGGCGAACGCGGCGCCTCCGGCGAAGGCCAGTTGGACGATGCCCTTGCCGTTGCCCGGCAGGCTCGGCCACCACACCGAAAGCGTGCCTACCACGAGCCCCCCGAGACCGGCCCACAGCGGCAGCCTCCAGCTGGGCTCGGGGCGCAGTCGTTCTGCTCCGCGCAGCATCAGGTCGAACAGGCCTCCGAGCCCCGCGGCCAGCGGCGCACCGAGTACGGCCCACCACCAGATCGACAGGTCGAGCGACCCACCGGGGTAGACATAGGTGGACGCGTCTCCCAGGAGGGGCCACGACACCACCACGGCGGTGCCACACACCACGGTCGAGACCAGCAGCGCCAGCGGCCCGAAGCCACCCGCCAGGACCTCCGCGGCGAACACCACGCCGCTGAGCGGCACGTTGTACACCACCGCCAATCCGGCGCCGGCGCCCGCCGCGACGAGCCGACGCCGCAGGTCGATCGGCAGGCCTGCCAGGGTGCTTGCCGCCGAAGCGAGCGCTCCGCCCACCTGTCTGGGCGCACCTTCCCGTCCGATCGAGGATCCGGTGCCGACGGCGACCACCTGCAGCATGGCGTCGACGCTGAGCCTGCCCACGGGCAGCCGGCGCGGCCGCAGTGCGACTCCTTCCTCGACCCGCGGGATGCGACGCTTGCGCAGAACCATCCAGCCGAGCCCGCTGAGCACGCCGCCCACGGTGGGCGCAACGATCCGAGTCAGCGGATCGGAGTGTTCGACCCCAACCAGGAAACTTCCTTCGACGTAGCCGAAGGCGAGGTGCTGGACGCCGTGAAGCAGCATGGTCAGCAGGGCTGCAGCGACGCCCACGACCACACCGGAGACCACCATGGCGACGACGAGGCGCAGCCACCCCGGCCATCCCTGCCGGTGCCGGGCCGCCCCCGCGACGACACCGCGCCAGACGCTGGACGGTGCCGTGCCTGCCTTCATGGTCGGGTCGTCACCGGCCCGACGTCCGGATCCGCGGCACGGAGTCGAGCAAGGTACGCGTGTAGTCGGTCTGCGGGTGGGAATACACCTCGGAGGTCTCCCCTCGCTCGACAATCCGGCCGCTCCGCATCACAGCGAGCTGATCGCACAGGTGCCGCACCACCAGGAGATCGTGGCTGACCACGACCAGGGTCAACCCGCGTGCCGCGACGAGGTCGGTGAGCAGGTTCAGCACCTGTGCGCGCACGGACACGTCCAGGGCGGAGACGGGCTCGTCGGCGATCAGCACCTCGGGGTGCGGCGCGAGCGCCCTGGCGATCGCGATCCGCTGCCGTTGGCCGCCGGAGAACTCGTGCGGGTAGCGGGTGCCGGCGTCCGGGGGAAGGTCCACCGCCGCGAGCACCTCGGCGAGCCGCCGGGCGTGGTCCACCCCGTCGGCGAGCTGGCGGCGAACCAACCGGGACCGCAGTGGCTCGGTGATGATCTCACCCACCCGCATCCGGGGGTTGAGTGAGGAGCGAGGATCCTGGAACACCATCTGCACCGACGCGCGCAAGAAGCCGAGTCGCTTCTCCGGGAGGTCCGTGATCTCGGTGCCGTCGAACCACACCCGTCCCGAGGTCGGACGGTCCAGTCCGGCGAGCAGCCGCACCAGGGTGGATTTCCCCGACCCCGACTCGCCCACGATCCCCAGCCGCTGGCCGCGCTCCAGTCGAATGTCGATGCCGTCGAGGGCGAGGACGTCCCTGCCGCCGTCCCGATAGCGTCGGGTCAGGTTCTCGGCGCGGAAGATCTCGGCGCCATCGCGCTCACCCATGCTCGGCCTCCGCGTAGAAGTCGTCCACGGTGGGCAGCCGCTGGCCGGGATCGGCGCGCTCCAGTTGGGCCGTGGCGACCAGCCCCCGGGTGTAGGGGTGCTCCGGCGCGGTGAACAGGCGCTCGACAGTGCCGGTCTCCACGATCCGCCCGTCCAGCATGACCAGCACTTGGTCGCACACCTGCGACACCACGGCCAGGTCGTGGCTGATGAACAGGCAGGCGGCGCCGCTGGCCTGCAGCACCTCGTCCAGCTTGGCCAGCACGAGCGCCTGCACGGTCACGTCGAGCGCCGTGGTGGGCTCGTCGCAGATCACCAGATCGGGCGAGTTGATCAACGCCATGGCGAGGATCGCACGCTGGCGCTGTCCCCCGGACAGTTGGTGCGGGAAGGCGTCCGCCACCCGTTCGGGATCGGCCAAGCCCACCTCGTCGAGCATGGCGATCACCCGATCCCTCGCCGGGCCGGACTCGGCACCTTGGTGCAACCGCAGGACCTCGGCGACCTGGCGGCCCACCCGCATGGTCGGATCGAGGGCGGTCATCGGCTCCTGGAAGACCATCGAGACCGTGTCGCCGCGCAGCCGGGCCAGCCCCCGCTCGTCCAGCCCGATCATCTCCGTGCCGCCGAGCCGCACCGAGCCGCCCACGTGGGCGTTCTCGGGCAGCAGCCCGGTCACGGCGAGGGCGGTGACGGTCTTGCCGGATCCAGATTCGCCGATCACGCCGAGCCGCTGGCCGGCGTCCAGGCTGAAGCTGACGCCGCGCACGGCCGGGGCGCGCCGGCGGCCGAAGCTCACGTCGAGCTCACGCACCTCGAGCAGGCTCACGGCACCTCCCGCAGTCGTGGATCGAGGTAGTCCCGAAGTCCGTCGCCGAGCAGGTTGAATCCCAGGACGGCCAGCGCGATCGCCAGACCGGGCCACAGCGCCTGCAGCGGGGCGACGAACAAGAACTGTTGCGCATCGCGCAGCATGTTCCCCCAGGTCGGCGTCGGACGAGGCGTCGCCAGGCCCAGGTAGGACAGTGCAGCCTCGGCCAGAATCGCCAATGCGAACCCGACCGACGCCTGCACGCCCACCACCGGCGCGATGTTGGGCAGGACATGTCGCCGGGCGATCCCCCAGCGCGACGTGCCGGACGCCCGCGCGGCGAGGACGAAGTCACTGGCCATCACCTGCAGCGTGCCGGCCCGGGCAACTCGGGCGAAGGCAGGGATGCTCGCCACTCCGATCGCCACCATCGCGGTCACGGTCGAGGCACCGAACACCGAGGCGAGCAAGATCGCCAACAGCAATGCGGGAAAGGCGTACACCACGTCGCCGACGCGCATCACAACCTCGTCGACCCACCCGCCGTTCTGACCGGCAAGCATGCCGAGCGGCACTCCCACCACCGCGGCGAGGCCGACCGAGATGATGCCGACGGTCAGCACGGTTCTGGCGCCGACCATCAGCCGGCTGGCGATGTCGATCCCGAAACCGTCCGTGCCGAGCAGGTGCGGCCAGCCGGGCCCCAACAGGCGCTGGCCCGGGACGACCCGGATCGGATCGAATGGCGTCCAGAACAGCGACACCACCGCGGTGACCACGACCAGGGCGACCAGGGCAAGCCCGGCGAAGAGCTGGGCCCGCTTCACCGCGATCCCCCACCTTCTGCCGCCGTTCGGCGCGAGTTCTGGCGCGGGTCGATCAGCACGTAGGAGAAGTCCACCAGCGCGCTGATCACGAGCACGGCGAGCACCAGGAACATCACGGTGCCCTGCACGACCACCAGGTCGCGGCGGTCGACCGAGGTGAGTAGCAGCGACCCCAGGCCCGGCAGCGTGAACACCGACTCGACCACGATCGCCCCGACCAGCACGCTCGACAGCTGAAGGCCGAGTACCGTCACCAGCGAGATCGCGGCATTGCGGACGCCGTGCCGGAACAGGGCTCGCATCGGCGTCCAGCCGATCGAGCGGGCGGTGCGGTAGTAGTCCTCGTCCAGCACTTCGAGGAAGGCAGAGCGGACGTAGCGGATCAGGACCGCGGCCTGCACCGCGGCGAGGGTGATCGCAGGGAGCACCAGGTGGGACGCCCACTGGCCCGGATTCTTCAGCAGGGGGACGTAGCCGTTCGCCGGCAGCCAGCGCAACCAGACGGAGAACACCAGCACGAGCAGGATGCCGCCCCAAAACACCGGAATCGCCATGCCGACCTGGGCGGCTGCGCTGATCGTGAACCCCGGCCACGAGCGCCGTTTCAGGGCAGCCACCATGCCGGCCGGTAGCGCGATCAGCAGCGAACCGACCAGTCCGAACAGCACCAGCCACAAGGTGACCGCGATCCGCGGGACGAGCAGTGCCAGCACGGACTGGCCGTTCAGGTGCGAGTGGCCGAAGTCACCGGTCAGCATGCCGCCGATCCACTCGAGGTACTGGACGGGCAGCGGACGGTCCAGCCCGAGCTGGGCGCGAAGCTGAGCGAGAGCCTCAGGGGTCGCGTCCGTGCCGAGCAGCACTTGCGCGACGTCGCCCGGCAGGGCGTGGGTGACGAGGAAGATCAGCAGGGACGCCCCCAGCAAGCTGACGACGAACACCCCGAGTCGCCGGCCCACCCGCAGGGCGAGGTTCATTGCTGCGCCGATCCTGCCTACCGGTTGGTGATGGTGGTGAGGTCGAAGCTGAGGGTCGTGGCGTTCTGGGGAATGCCGGTGACGGTGGCCTTGGTGATCACCAGGTTGGGCAGCGCGAACAGCCAGATCGCCGCGCACTGCTCGGCCAAGTAGTGGGCCGCAGCCTTCATCCCCTCGACGCCCTCATCCTCGGTGACCGCCTGGTCCGCAGCGTGGTACATCGAGGCGTACTTGGCGTCCCCGTAATGCCAGTAGTAGGTCTTGTCGGCGAACTTGCCGAGGTCGCGGGCCTCCACGTGCGCAACGATCGTCATGTCGTAGTCGCCCCTGGTGAACACCTCGTCGAGCCAGCGGGTGAAGTCGAGCTCCTCCGTGGTCACCTTCACCCCGATGTCCCGCAGCTGGCTGGCCACGAACTGGGCGGACTTCACCGCGTACGGGATCTCGGGGACGCGCAGCCGAAGGGTCAGGCCGTTGCCGTAGCCTGCGTCCTTCAGCATGGCCTTGGCCTTTTCCGGGTCGTACGGGTAGAGCCCGGAGAGATCCTCGTACCACGGGTCGGTGGGCACGCTCATGGTGCCGATCAGCGTGCCCTGCCCGGCCCACACGGTGTCCAGCAGGTCCTTGCGGTTGATCGCCATGGTGAGCGCCTGCCGCACCTCGAGCTTGGACAGCGCCTTGCTGGAGTTGTTCAGGCCGAGCACGACCTCGCCGTTGGTGGTGCCGGTGATCGTCGTGTACTGGCTGGTGTCGGCGAACTGCGGCAGGGCGTCCGGAGCCTGCAGGTTCGAGATGACGTCGAGGTCGCCGCTGAGCATCGCAGCGTTCATCGCGTTCGGATCGCTGAAGTAGCGGAAGGTCACCTCGTCGAAGCGGGCGGGGTTGCCCCAGTAGTTGGTGTTGTCGTCGAGCACCACGCTGTCGCCCTGGATGTGGGACTTCACCTGGTAGGGCCCCGAGCCGGCGCTGGTCGTGCTCAGGTCGCCGGTGTAGCTGGGGTCGAGCATCATGCCGAGCGTCGAGGACATGTCGTAGAGCCACATCAACGAGGGGTGCAGCAGCGTGATCTCGACCTGGTGGGAATCGATGACGCTGGCCCCGGACACGACGGCGAGCTGGGCCTTCAGCGTCGGGGTGAGCGACGCGTCCGCCTTCAGCCGGTCGATGTTGGCGACCACCGCAGCCGCGTCCACGGGCGCGCCCGAGGCGAACTTCGCACCGGCGTTCAGGTGGAAGGTGTAGGTGAGCCGGTCCGGGCTGACCTCCCACGCCTGGGCGAGCAGCGGCTTGATGTCACCTCCGGAGTCGACCTTCACCAGCGTCTCGTACACGTTGTAGAGCAACACCTGCGGGATCGACGCGGCCGGGTTGTGCCACGGATCCATCGAAGCCGGCTCGAGCGTGGCGCCGACGGCCAGGGTGCGTTCGGGCTGGGATCCACTGTCACTGCCACTTGGGGTGGACGTCGACGGGCTACACGCGGCAAGGCCCAGAGCCAACGCGAGGCCGAGCAGGACCGACACGGTCCTGACCGAACGGGAGCGGGGACGCCGGGACGAGGCGGCGTAGGTCATGTGCCCTCCACGTGGTTGGTTCCCCGCGACGCGAGGAGCGCCAAGAGTCTAGCGGAGCACCCGTGATCCTCGGCCGAGGCCACCACCGGATTTGAGTCCTTCACCGGTCTCACCTAAGCTGTACAAGTCAACGCGGGGTGGAGCAGCTCGGTAGCTCGCTGGGCTCATAACCCAGAGGTCATAGGTTCAAATCCTATCCCCGCTACGAAAAGTGGCCCTGACTAGCAGTTACAGTCAGGGCCACTTGGCTTCTCTAGGGTCATTCGCAACTTATTCGCAAAGAATCGCTCCGAAGTGGCCCACCTCACACGGCACGGAGGGTTGCACGGCGGTCACTCGGCAGCACCATCACCGCAGCGGCCCGGGTCGGTGCGACTCGCCGCCCGAGGTAGCCAGCGGTCACGTTCGTGTCGGCGTGTCCAAGCTGGTTCGCAATCTCTGCGAGGCTTGCGCCGCTCTCGTCCATCCATGACGCGACAGTGCGCCGGAAGGTGTGCGTCCCTGCCCAGGGCACTCCCGCCGTAGCGAAGACGCGCCGCATGGCCTTGCCTACGTTGTTGCGGTCGCGAGGTTGCCCCAGCTTCGACGTGAAGTAGGTGACCCCGAAGACCAGGCCGGTTGTCCCGTGAAGCTCTCCGCGACGCCGCAGCGTCTCCACGAGGTCATCACTCAGCGGCAGCACGCGGTCAGCCTCGCGGGTCTTGGTGCCTCGCACACGAACCGTCTTGCCGTTGAGGTCCACGTCCGACCATGCGGTGCAGTGCAGCGCCTCGCTCAGCCGGGCGCCAGTGCCGAACAGAAAGTGCGCGAGGTCGCCCACGTCAGCCTTGGCAGCCTCGGCAGCTCCGAGCACGTGCCCAACCTCGGCGGCAGTGAATGCCCGCCCGGTGTCAAGATGACGTTTCCCGCAGTCCATGTCGCACTCGGGGTCGGTGCAGTGGCGGTCCCCCACGCTCCCAGGCTTGGCGCCGGGCGTCTTTGCCCGAGGCATCACGGACGCCGGGATAGCTCCCGTGCGCTCGGCAAGCGCGAGGACGCCAGACAACACCTTGCGACTCTGCCTCGCGGCAGTCTCACCCCGACTGTCAGCGATGCCACGTAGCCATGCCTCGATCCGAGCCACGTCGTTGGCCTCGGCCACAGTGAGCGCGGACAGCACGCCCTCATTGATGCTGGTCTGGACGTACCCGCGATACGCCCGCATGGTGGCCTCGGCGTGCCGCTCACGTTCCTTCGAGTCGAGCCAGATTGCCGCAGCCCTCGGCAGCTTCGTGGACTGGTTGAGTACCTCGTCCCCGCCTTGGTACTCGTCGCGCGCCTTGTTCACCTTCGCAGCCAGTGCCCGCCGGGCCGCAGCCTCAGTCTTGCCGCTGGCCGTGACCTCCTGCCGCTTGCCGTGCCCATCCACGTAGCGGCTCCGTGCCTGCACCATGCCGTGCAGGGTCGGATGCGGACAGAACTTGATCGTCGCCAAGGTGAACGGCGGCATCTTCGGTCGAGCCATTGCGGGGTTCCTGTCAAGTCGAGCACGGGTAGTTCGATGCCGAACCTAGCACAGTTAGTTGTGAATGGGTAGCAATGTTCAAGTGTTCAGGGTGGGGGGGTATGACCCCGCGCGCGCTCTCGTCCTACCCACGGTGTTAAGCCGTTCGCCATGTGCCACTGATCCAAGGTCGATGGGGGTAAACCCCCGGCGTCACGACAGTTGACCCAGATACTCCCTCATGGCGTCCATAAGCTGCCCGACTCCGGAGCGAACAGCGGCAATGCGAGGCTCCTGCACCGCTCCGTGATAGGACGCGGCCACCAGATCGTCCAAGGCCCGCGTCAGACTCGTTGCGCACCTAGAGACTTCGAAGTCTGGGTTGAAGCGAGCAACGGCCAATGGCTCGGATAGTGCAATGCGCACGGTATCCAGGGTTCCGCCATCCGACTCGTTCAGCAGCGTCATCGCCATCTCCAGCTGATTGAGGAGACCGCCCAAGCGCGCAAACTCCTTCGCAGCGCTCCGCCTGCGTTCAGCGAGCCGAGCTTCGTACACCTCGCGCTCCCGCAACTCGGCCTTGTGGTTCCGAGCCGCTAGACGCTCCGCCGCCCCCGCGACACGATCGGCCTTCCGCTCATCCGCGGTCGCAGCAAGCTCAGTTGCTCGGATCTTCGCTGTCTGTCGATTGTTCAGCCAAGTAACCGCAGCCGCAATCACGACGCCGACAATCACCTGAAGGAGAGCTTCCATGCTCTAGATCATGCACTCTGGAGCGCGCAGCCGCCGGAAGCCACGCAACCGCTCAACCCGTGAGGTGAACCCCCACGAGCTGAGCGGTTGGCTTGCCTATTGCACGATCACGAACGCTCCGGGAACCCCGAGGTCGATATGCGGTCGGTTCTTCGAGTTGAGTACCGGCGTGGTGATCCTCAGGTGCGACGGTTCGATGCACGCCCGGTTGTGGCAGAGGTGGTCAACGGTCATCCCGGCTGGGATCGGTCCCCGTAGTAGCGTCCACGCCAGCCGGTGCACCTTCCAGGGCAGGCCAAGGGCGTAGATGCGTCCGTAACCGTTCTCAAGCGCTCCCCCTCCCCAAACCATGCACCCGGTGTTCTCGTCCCGCTGAGCGCCCGTCCAGAGCCGTTGCAGCGCCCTCTGCGCGGGCGTAGGTCGAGCCTCGCGGCGTCGCCGTGTCTGGCGCTCAGTGCCAGCCCGGATCGCCTCCGGGTGAGCCTGAGCCCACGCCTTGGCGTAGCCGCGTCGGCACGCTCGACACTGCCAGCGCTTCCCGTCGTGGTACGACTCAGCGAGGTCATGCCCGCGCTTGCACGGAGTCGTTCGGACGCGCTCTACGGTCACTCGCTGTCTCGCGCGGCGGCGAGGATCTCCGCGATCAGTTCTTGGACCCGGTTGGGCCTGCCGAATGCACGAGTGGCACGCCGGGGCAGCGGCTGAACCACCTTCCCCACGCCACGCCCTGCGCGGGCGGCGGCGATGGCGTCCTGAATCGGGTTGCTCATTCGGCGCCCTCCCCGTCGTAGTCGTCGGCGTCGAACTCCTCAACCTCATCCGGCTCGAAGTCCTCGCGGTAGGCGATGGTCACCCTGGCGAAGACCGGCAGACCCATGTAGGCGGACGTGTCGAACCCCTTGGGGTTCATCATCACCTTGTGGATTCGACCCAGCCCGGTAATGAACCCGGACAGGTCTTTCAGCGCGGCCCGTGCGGCATCCTCTGCAGCCGGCCAACTCAGCGGGGAACCCTCGGCAGGTCGGGCGATCACGGCGAGCGTGAAGTCTTGCCACAAGGTGCCGTCCTCGTGCCGGACGGGCTGAGTGGCGTTCCCGGTCAGGGCGTTGTACTCGATCAGCGGCAGCGTTCCACCCATTCGGGCCTTGTGGTAGTGGCTCAGCGCGTGACCGATGACGGAGCGCAGCGCATCCATACCTCCGGGCATGGGGGGCATCTTCCCCGGGTGGATCGCCGTGAGCCTCGGCGTCGGACCGAACCCGGCAGAGGCGCCCTTGCGGAGAGTGACCGTCATGCGATTCACCCACACACCCCCCTGCTGAGCCTGTGCGCCCATCACCACTGTCGGGTTGAGCCAGCCGGAGTCCTCCAAGTGGCTTGCGAGAGTGCGCGCCGTGGGGAGCTGGATCAGCTTCGTGTCGGCAGCCAAGGTAACCTCAGCGGTTCCTGCAATCCAGCCATCCCCGAGATGTTCCGTCGGGCGGGACTGGACCACGTAGGCAGCAGGAAGGGTCTTCTTGGGAAAGGTCTTCGGCAGAGCTGAGGTCACGGTCAGGCTCGCGCCGTCCAGCAGGGGCGCCAGCTCATAGGCCACGGCTTCGGCCACGTCGAGATCGCGGACGCGGGCTGCCCGCTCAACGGTGTTTTGCTTGCTCTCCGCGGACTTCACCAGGAGTTCGGTCATCTCGGCCTTGGCCTTGGCGGTCGCGAAGTCGAGCGGCTGGATCGAATCGTCCCCGTGGAGAAGTTTCGAGGTCAAAGCCTGCACGTCGGTAGAGGCGGTCGCGGCGAGCTTGCGGCGTTCCCGGAGCGCCCGGGTTGCCTCTCGCAGGTCTTCGCGGTTCTGGTCGATCCGCTCGAAGCTAGCGGGGTCGTAGTTCAGTTCGGTCATGCGTGATTCCTTTCGTTGTTGTGGATCAGTGAGTCATGGGCCGCGGTGAGGTAACCCCAGCCCTCCGGGCCGCAGGTCCGAGCACCAAGGCCGGTTACTCGTGGAAACGGGAGATTGGCGAGGGCGCCGGGAAAGGCAGTAGAGCGCCGTCAGGCTGAGGAGTGAACTCCGTCATGGCCTCCGACCAGGGCACACCTGTGCCCATCTGGTGCAGCCTCCCCACACCGTGGTTCCGTGGAAACCTCGGCGTTCCATCGCTCCCGGCCATCCTTAACGGTTCCGGGAGAGGACTCTCTAGTAGATGAAGAAGTAGATGGAGTAGTAGAAGGTGGGAAGCTACTTCCCAAATAGGTGTCGTCAGTTGCGCTAATGGATGCACCAGTTTCGCGAATCGGACCGTCTGACGGCGTGCCCATTTGGGAAGCAGCTTCCCCAATCGGAGGCGACCCCAAGCGGAACCAGAAGTCTTTGCCCCTTGTCCTCCCGGCGACGTTGGCGAAGTACCGCACCACGTGGGGCCGCTGGAGGATCGCCCCAGCGGTTCGCCTCGACACCTTGGCGTCCTCAGCTACCCCGGCGATGGACATGCGAACCCTGCCCGTGCGCTTGTCGGCGCGGAGGGATGCAGCCACGAGGACAGCGAACTCAGCGGTCGAGAGGTTGGAGTCGTCGCGCATCTGGCGCTGAGTCCCCAGCACGTCGAACCCGCTCCGGCGGTCAGTCGGCATGGCTCGTCTCTGCACCACTGGTGAGCTTCTCGCGAAGCTCATCCAGGTCAAGCCAACCCGTGGGCTCAGGCTTCGCTGTCGCAGGCCCTGAGAGGCTCACCAGGCGCCACGCCCGAGCCATCCCTAGCTCGCGGTTGGCCTCTCGCTCCAAGGCCACGCGACTGGCACTCACGAGCGTCCGCCACGCATCTGATGCACGCCTCGACGTGAGCCCTGCCTGTCGGGCGAATGAGGCTCGCATCCGGTGCTGGCTGAGGACGAGGACGCCCCGCTCGTCAGCGATGGCGGCAAGCGCCGTCCCGAGGCGGCGCACGTCCGGCCTGAACTCCGCGAGGCCATCCACAAAGTCTCCAGGATCGAAGCTCATGCGACCTGCTCCAAGCGTCGCTCGGCCAGATACTCCAGGGCGTCCATTGACCTGTAGGCGCCGGTGTCGGCGTTGTACCTCGTGATGGTCGGAAGCGGCTTGTCCTCGATGAACCTCGACGCCCTCGGCACGTATCGCAGCACGATCACGCTCGGCACCCCGGGCCTACCGGCCCGCAAGGTCTTGATCCTCTCCGACTGCCTCAGCACCGACAGCGCGCGCTCAGCCTCAAGTTTGGGCACGCCCTGCTCTGCCGCACGGGCCAGCAGATAGCGCATCGCGTGCTGGCTGTGCCCACACTCCCCGGCAGCCTCGGCCAGAATCCCGGCCACGACGCACAACGCCTCAGTGTCGGCGCCGACGCTATCCAGCCAGCTACCCCGGTCGAACCGGGGATTGGGTCGGAACCCGTGCTCGCAGAGGTCGTCGCTCACGCGGCAACGCTCCCGGACTCGATCCACGCCACGAGGTCGGCATAGCGATACCGGATGAGGCCGTTGGGCAGCTTCAGGTAGGCGGGCGGCAGCCCGAGGGCGCGCCGGTTCGCGAGCGTGGAGGTCGCCATCCCGGCGACGTGCCCAGCTTGGGCGGGGTTGAGGTATTCATGCATGGCGGGAATCCCCTCTCAGGGGTTGCGGGTCGTCGCGAGGGCGCGCCTCATCCGGCGCGAACGTCTCGCGTTGTGACTAGATTCGGCGGCGCGGAAGGTCAGGCGGTTCCCCTGAAACCCGGCGCCCTCGCCAACGGGACTCCGCAGCCTGCTATCGGTGCTCGCGGCCATCCCCTCGGGCTGACTCGGTGAGCCTTGCATACCAACGGGCAGGCGTAAAGGTTGGTGTCGCGCGTGTTAGCTCGTGACGATCCCCGCATGCGCAGAGAGTTCGGCCTCGGCTTCGCGCACGTCCTTCAGGGTGACCACACTGCCAACCCGGGACACTGCGATAGCCTCCCGGCCCTCACGATCGATGCCCAGCATCCGAAACATGCCATCGCTGTCGGGATCGTCCCATTGGGCCTCTACAAGTTCCCAACCCTGCCTCACTAGCCAACTGACCACCGCATCCCAGTCGGCAGCGTGCAGGGAGATGCTCGACGCCGGAGCGCCCTCTCCGCTGGTCGGCATCCACGAATCCGCACTGGGGTGCGGCATCGTGATCGCGCCGATTCCAACCGGGTGAGTGTGCACGCGGTGGCACGCGAAGCTAGCTGTCTGGACTGTCATGGTTCCCCCTGGGGTGGTCAGTGTAGGCGTCGAGCGACTCCGCCCGCGAGGCTATCCCATTCGCAACTTATTCGCGTCGAATGTTGTGAATAGGCGGGATGGGCCGGGTACCTAGACTCCACCACGAGGGCCGTTCCACGCTCAGATGGGACGTTCTGATACCCTTCAGGAAGTGGCATCCTCAGACCCCAGAGGTCACAGGTTCAAATCCTGTCCCCGCTACGAACGGAAACCCGTTCCCGACTAGGTGTGATACCGACGTCAGGAACGGGTTTTCTGGTTTCTGCACACCAGAGCGATCCCTGGCCACCCACCGATGACACGAGCCGCTCCCCGCCCGGAACGGGCCCGGCGCGACCACTTCCGGGTCGAATTCGACCCTCTCAGGCACCAAGGCGGCTGGAGATCAGCCGGTTCAGGGAGACGTGTTGGTCGGCGGCCTCGAGGGCGAGCTGGCGGTGAAGTTCGGGAGGAACCCGAACCATGAACTTGCCGGAGTAGGCCTTGTCCGCGATCGCCTCCGGCGGGGTCTCCCCCGTCTCCGCCATGTCCACAACGACGTCGGCAGCCAGCTGCTGAATGCCCGCGAATGCCTCGGCGCGATCGGGGGCGAGCCACGACAGCGAAGGCAACTCGGCGACCGTGCCGACGTACTCGCCGTCCTCAGCGGACCAGCGCACCCGGTAGGTGTAGTGCTCCACGACGTTCATTCCTGCTCCTCCAGTCTCGCGATCGCCGCCAGGACCTGCCTGACCTGGTAGGCCTTCGCCTTGCCGTGGTCGTTCTGGATGTTCACGCGGGGGTCGCCCGGCCAGGGTGTTCGGTACACCTGGTGCGAACCGCCGCTCTGTCGCGGGCCACCGAAGAAGTGCCGGCACACCCGCTCGAGATCGGCGAACCTCACCGCCGTCGGATTCGCCCGCATCGCTACGATGAGCTTCTCCATCGACGCCACGCATGAATAGTATCACTATCGATACTGCACACGAACGCTCGCAATGGCCGGTGAAGCTGCCTCGAGGTCTGATACACCCGGTGCAAACGGGCCCGCGCGGAACTCGTTGGCACGAACAAGTCCAGCGTCGCCTCCGCCCAAGAACTCCCTCGATCACCTACCGGCGACACGGCCCCCACGCCGACCCGACCAACGAAGTGCCACACAGACCCATGCATCCGGCGTCACGCGAGCCGGCTCCCACATCGCAGCCAGCCCATGAGATCGAGATACACAATATGCATCGACGGTGGCCTAAACTCGTTGGCACGAAACCGAAGGGCTCTCACATGGCCCCGCCCCCCCACAGCCGACACATCGACCCAGCACCCAACCGAAGTGGCATACACCTTCGGCATTGTGCGTGGCAGCGAGCTTTATCGCATCTGCTGCAACACTGCGACCGTGCTCGCTGAAGGTATCGAGCATTGTTCGTCGGGGGCTCGCTGGCGGCGGCCCAAGTGGGGAGTGGATCCATCCGAGTCTGTTACCGTTAGCGCAACATTGATGCGGAACAGGTCACACGGGGGGCTGATGGCGGCGGTTCCAGGGTCGGCGCGGCTGGTTCTGGTCGAGGGGGTCGTTCATCTGAACGAGCCCCAAGCGGTGTTCGAAGCGATGCTGAAGGGCTGGGAACGCCAGCAGCGTTCACGGCTGCTGGGCGACGCGACGATCCGTCAGCGCGAGCGTCTGGTGCGCCGGTTCACCGAGTTCGCCGAGTCGTTCCCGTGGGGCTGGAGCGCCTCGGATGTGGAGGACTTCACGGTGTCGTTGACGTCGGGGGACGACCGGCTGGCTCACTCGACGATCCGCGGCTACCACCTGGCCTTGCGGATGTTCTGCGACTACCTGACCGACAGCCGCTACGAATGGGTGCGTCAGTGTCGCGATCGGTTCGGGCAGGTCCCGACCCAGGTGTGCCATGAGTGGAACACCGTTGCGCACCTCAACGAGTACGAGGGTCGGCCGCAACGACGACCGTTCACCGTGGACGAACTCCAGGGCCTGTTCGACTACCTGGATGACCAGGTCGGGCGGATCGGCGCCGCGGGCCGCAAGGGCTCGGCCAGCGCGTTGCGCGACACGGTGATGATCAAGACCGCCTACGCCTACGGGCTGAGACGTAACGAACTGGCCCGCCTCGATCTGGCCGATCTGCGTCCGAACCCGCACATGCCCCAGTGGGGCGGCTACGGGTCGGTACACGTCCGGTTCGGCAAAGCCAGCAAGGGCAGCCTGCCGCGCCGGCGCACCGTGCTGACCGTGCCCGAGTTCGACTGGGCGGTCGACGGGATGAGGCACTGGGTCGAGCAGGTCAGGCCACTGTTCCGGGCAGCGGACCACCCGGCGCTGTGGCCGACCGAACGGCTCACTAGGGTCTCGACCCGACACATCGATCAGCGGTTCGCTGCCGCCCGGGACGCGCTCGGGCTGGACCCGGCCCTGTCGCTGCACTGCTTGCGTCACTCGTATGTGACCCATCTGGTCGAGTTCGGCTATCCCGAACGGTTCGTCACCGAACAGGTCGGCCACGCCTGGGCCTCGACCACCGCGATCTACACGTCGGTATCGAACGACTTCAAGAACCGGGCCCTGAAGAAGGCCTTGGGCCGGGTCTATCACCCCAACGAACCGCGAGGAGACCGTCAGTGAGCCGCAATGTCACCATGCAGTGGAACCTGCGTCAGGTCATGGCCGACCGCGGCCTGTTCCAAACCAGCGAACTCCTGCCGCTGCTCGCCGAGCGTGGCATCCAGCTGTCCCGCGAACACGTCTACCGGCTCGTCACCCACACCCCGCAACGGATCAACGTCGACATCCTCGCCGCCCTCTGCGACGCGCTCGCTTGCGACCCCGGAGACCTCCTCACCCCCATTGTCGAAACCCCTGCCGCCCGTACCGGAACAAGCAGGGCCACCGGACTGGCCGAAAGAGGGCCCAAGCTCGGCAACATCCAAGCCGTCCGGACCACGCTGCGCCGCCCCGGCGACACGCCTTGAAGAACTACCCCTGCCAAGACTGCGGCCGGCCCCGGCTCGCCGGCAGGAAGTTCCCCCGGCTGTGTCTGAGATGCCGGCAGCGCCGCCACTATCACCCCGCTGAATGCCCCGGCTGCCACGACGTCCGACCGCTGGCCTGGCCCGGCCCCGACGGGCAGGTGACCTGCGCCGACTGCGCCGGAGCACCGTCGATCTTCGCCTGCAAGCACTGCGGCCGTGAAGACCACCCCTACAGCTACCGCCAATGCGCCCGCTACTGGCTCACCGAGTACCTCACCGGCATTCTCACCGACCCAGCCACCGGCACCATCAACGCCGATCTCCGGCCGCTGTACGACTTGCTGATCACCGGTCGGCAACCCCGAGCCACCATCCGATGGCTGATCAAACCCGGCTCCATCGCCCCTGACGTACTCCAGCGGTTCGCCACCGGCGAGCTGCCCATCAGCCACGACACCTTCCGCCACCACCTGCCCCAAGGCCGACGCTACGACTACATCCGCACCCTGCTCACCTCAACCGGCGTGCTCCCACCGGCTCCAATCGGGATCGAACGCATCGTGGCCTGGCTCGGCCCACTCATCGCCGACCAGCCACCCCACCACGCCGACATCATCAACCGCTACGCCCACTGGCACCTCCTGAGGCGGCTACGCCGGCACGCCGAGCGCGTCACCCTGACCGCCACCTTGATCAACAACGCCCGCGCGAACATCCTGCTCGCCACCAGACTCGCCGACTGGACCACCAGCCACGACGCCACGCTCACCGACCTGAGCCAATCCCAGCTCGAGCTGTTCCTGACCGACCAGCCGGTCGCCCCGCGCACCGCCGCCCCGTTCGTCCGCTGGCTCAACGCCACCGACACCAACCCCGGGCTGCAACTGGCCATCCGTGACCGGACCGAACCAGCAATATCCATGAGCGACGACCACCGCTGGAACAGCGTCGACCGGCTCCTGCACGACCACAACATCAACCACTACAGCCGGGTCGCCGGCCTGTTCATGCTGCTGTTCTCCTGGCCCCTCAACGAGATCCTGCGCATGACCCACGACCAGATCGACGAACACCCCGGCGGCCGGGTCCTGGTCACCCTCGACACCATCCCCGTCGAACTGCCACCCGGCCTGAGCCAACTCGCCGCCGAACAGAAGACCAGCCACGGGCTCGCCACCTACACCGCCGACGGTACCAACTGGCTGTTCCCCGGACGCAACCCCGGCACCCACATGGCCACCGAACAAGTCCGCCACGAACTCGTCAGCCACGGCATCCACCCCCGCCAATCCCGCAGCGCCGCCCTGTTCGCACTCGCCAGTCAAATCCCCGCACCCGTGCTCGCCGACATCACCGGCATCACACCCAACGCCGCCATCAGATGGGCAGCCCTCGCCGCCCGCGACTGGAGCGGATACATCGCCAACCGCTAAAGACGCTCCGCCGACCCCGCCAGTTGCCGCCGATCACGGCGACGCACCACCATCGACCTGAACGCCACCACCAACGCAGCCACGCCGAACAACACCATCGAGCCGAACACCACGAACTCGAACCGGCCCGGACCCGAGGCCCACGTCAGCGACTCGAGCAGGCCATCCACGGCGCCACCAACCAGAAGAACGCCAAAACCCGCCAGCAGCCACCTTCCGAGCGCGCGACCCATCGCCGCTCCGACCAGGCCCAGCAAGCCAACACCGGCGACGCATCCCCACACCCAGTCGTACCGTGGGCCGTCGGAATCAAGGGACGACATCACAAGCATGAACAACCCCACGACAACGAAGCCCGCCCCGAGCACGCCAAGAAGCGATCGACCACCCAGGTCCTCATCCGGATCACGCCCCGTCACACCATCACCGTATCCGAGCTCACCAGCCCGAACACGACGCCCGCCCGAGGGGATCAATACCCGCACTCAATAACGCAGGTCCGCCAATAAGTCATTTATCGTTGGCACGTTGAAGTCGCTATCGAACGACACGATTCCGGAACGACTCTCGCCGACTTCCCGATCAGCAGCGACACGAGAACGACGCCACCAGCCGATGCCTGCAACCGCACCCAGCCCAACAGAACCGACCGCGAACTCCGCGTGAGATTGACCCCGCGGACGTCGCCCGTCGCGTCTTCGATGCTGGACCCTTGGGCACCCGTTCAGGGTGTCCAGCGGACGGCGCCTCCGGCGCACGGCTGGGTCCCAATCGCGTCGCCTTCCAGACAGGAGGCGTCGAGCAAGACTCTGCTTCCAATCGGTTCGTTGAGTGTCACGGTGACTGGCACCGAGTCATTGCCGGGGCACCTTGCACCCCCGGTGATCGACTTCACGTTTGCCCTGATGATGATCTGGGTGTCGGAGGTCGAGAATGTGGGCTCCAACACAGCGCCGGTCTTCCCGCCGGCGCAGCCGAGCCGTGTCACGTTCAGTGTGAAGCTGGTGGTCTCAGGATTGACTCGCTCTGGCTCGGCCAGGGTCCAGGTTGCGGGATCTCCGACCTTCGCCGGGATCGGCGCGGTGAGGTTGGGGATGGTGGGTGTCGCTGTTGAGCCCGCGTCGGGCACGGCCTCTGGTAGCTGTGGGCGCAGTGCGTGATAGACGAGGGCGTAGAGGCGGCCATCGTAGTCGTCATACTTCGCGTAGGTTCTCCCGCTGACGGTGTAGACGACCTTTGGCAGGACCCGAAGCACCGGAAGCGACGGGTCCGTAGGAGTCACGACGAAGCCCCTAAACTCGAGATCGAGGATCGGCGGTTCACTGGGCTTCACGAGCCCGGCGGCGTGGGCGTCCTCAAGCATCAGATACAGCTCGCGACCGAGCGACGGGTCCAGGGTCAGTTCCGGATTCTCCCGCCCGGAGTGGACGTCGACCTCAACCATGTACTCAGTGCCGGGACTCGGCGCGGCTGGCACGGCATCGCCTCTGCCGAGCCACGACCATGCTCCCAGCCCGACACCGACGACCAGAACAACGGACGCAGCTACAGCGAGCAAACGTCGAGCCGTTCCGGACATGAACCTCACCGGGTGGGGAGAGGGTGCCGCAGCCGCCAACTCGTCGGGGTCCAGCGGCCTTACCGGGATCGTCACCGAGTCCGCTAGACGCATCGCGTCACGGATCTCCTGCTCGAAATCATCCGTCATGCTCGATCTCCCTCACTCCGTGCTCGCAACGCTTGGACCGCCCTACGAACATGTGATCGAGCCGTGGCCTCGCGGCAGCCGAGAACCTCACCAATCTCGGCGAAGCTCAGATCCCGATAGAACCGCAAGACGACCGCCGCCCGCTGCACCGGGGGCAGCTCGCCACACCAGCGCAAGAGCTGCTCCGACTGCACGACTCCGACTGCCGGATCCGCTCCGACTGGCGCCTCATCGAGTATCGACACATCCGCCATCGACCGCGCCCTTCGACCTCGTAACACCGACAGGCAGGCGTTGACCACGCAGCGGGACACGTACGCATCGAGACCGCTCCCAGTGGGGAGCCGAGACCATTTTGGGTATACCGACACGAACGCGTCCTGAACGCAGTCTCGGGCGTCTTCCCAGTCCCGGGTGATCAGCCAGGCAAGCCTCAGCAGACCACTGGAACGCCCCTGGACATAGCAGTCGAACGAAACCACATCGCCAGCCACCACAGCCGCTCCCGCCCGTCCAGCACTCAACACACTCACACTAGGAAGAAGTCTCCAGCAGACCGATTCGTTGCACCGACCCCTCCCGACGATGGTCGCAAGCGCGCGACGTACCGGGGGCCGGGGCCGCGCAGTCTCCTACCCGTCACCCCAAGGCGGGCTTCCTGGGCACAGACCGAGTCCGTAGAACGGTCGGATCGAGTCTTGGGAGAAGCCACCAATTGTCGTACAGATGGTGTTGCGGTTCTGCCTCCGCGACGCACCGACTCAGCGTAGCCTTGCCTTGTCCTTGGCGGCGCCGAAGTCTGCAAGTTCCACCACCCCAACACCGCAGGGAGTTCGAACATGCGTTTCAGTCGACGCCAAAACTGGCGTACCGTCAGCATTGGTTTGACAGCTGCGCTCTGCCTCACAATGGGCCCGCAAGGGGGTGCCCTCGCCGACACTGGAAATGATGACTACAAAGACAACCCGGCAGCTATTTCTGACACGCCACTATTTCCCGCTGACGATGGCCCGCAAGCAACGACGGGCCAAGAGGAAGCCGCGGACCGAGTTACAGCAATCCTTACCAACAATGGTGTAGACGTTCCCACCAAGAACGGCCTTCCTTACCAACTGGCCCGCGGGGTTGTCGGGATATCAGGTTCACCGACTAGGGGCTACACCGTTCTAGTCGCTAAAGGTGTCTCCACCGCCAAGGTGACCAGTTCGGTGTTTGCCGGGCTCAGCAAGGGCGCGACAGCCGGACTCACCCTCAAGACTGCCGGGGCCACCGTTGAAGAAATCACGGCGGTCTGGGACGCGGTCTCTTCTCGGAAGTGGGTGGCCGAACCCGACGCCAAGATCAGCCTCGGAATGAGTGTCGAGGATGGGCAGGTCGTGGTTGACCTCGATGAGCGGGCATCCGATAAGTCTCGAGCAAATCTGGCCGCCCTCTCCAAACTCGTGCGGATCGTCGACATCGCACCGATGAGGAGGTCGAGTAGATACAGCGATGACCCTCCTCACTACGGAGGCGCCTCAATCAGCAGCTCCGGCGCGACCTGCACCGCCGGGTTCACCGTTAAAGGCAAGACGACGGGGACCTACTACTCAGTGACAGCTGGCCATTGCGGAAGCAACGGTGACACATTCGATTCAGGCTCGTTCTACTACGGCGAGATGGCCGGCAATTCCGGCTTCCCCGAGTTCGACATGGCTCGGCTCAAGGGATCGACGTACGCGGGCCGGCTCTGGACCGTTGGGCAAGACAACTTCGACACCAGGGTTGTCACCGGAGCCAACGACGGCGAGGTGGGAACAACGGTCTGTCAGTCCGGCCAGACCACTTCGTCGGTGTGCGGAATAACAATCCAGAAGCTTGATTACAAGTTCTGCGATACAGACGGTACATGCACGCCCCATACTGGGCGTGGCACCAAGTCTGGAGATATCTGCCACCACGGAGACAGTGGCGCGCCGGTATATGTTCGAAACACGAGCGAGTCACGAGCAAGCATTCGAGGGACGCTCATCGCCTGTGACACCGGGTGGATTGTTTGGCAGAAGTACTCCACGCTGAGCTCTCATCTGAACGTCGTCGCCGTTATTCCATGAATCCTAGGGCGCCGGTGCTCGCACTCCCGTGACGCACCATGCGCGAACGCGTGCCCGTTGCCGCCTGGGCGACGGGCACGTTGCCCAGGCGCTCCGTGCGTCCCCCACTAACGGAGCGGATGGGCAACAAGGCAGAACTGCGCACCCGGTTCGCCTCGCCCAATGTTCAACGGGTTGTGTGGGCTAACTGAGCCGGCGGTGGTCTGGAGGATCAACTCCCCCGGTGGCGGGTCGGTGACTGGCATCTCCGGACTGATCATCTCGTTCCTCCTGTGGGTTGCGCCACGTGCTCCGTGTCGCCTGGCTGGCCGTCACGCGATGGAAGATGCATTGATCCGGGACCTAGGGCGTGTCTCCTAATGCCTGTAGCCAGAGGGTGATGGCTCGGAGGACGGCTCCGCCGCGGTAGGTGAGGGCGAGTTTGTCGTAGCGGGTCGCGAGGCCGCGTCATTGTTTGGCTTGGTTGAAGCCGCGCTCGATGACGTTGCGGTTCTTGTAGTCGTCGGTGTCGTAGCTGACCGGGCGGCCGCCCCGGGTGCCGCGGCGTTTGCGGTGGCCCTTCTGGTCATCGGGTTCGGGAATGACGGCCACGATCCCGCGTCGGCGTAGATGCTGCCGGATCGCGCGGGAGGAGTACGCCTTGTCGGCACGCATCCGATCCGGACGGGACCGTGGGCGACCCGGCCCGCGGCGGGCGACCCGCAGGTGGTCCATCAAGGCCTCGAACATGGGCGAGTCGCCGGCCTGCCCGGGCCCGATCAGCACGACCAGCGGCAGCCCGTTGCCGTCGACGAGGTGGTGGATCTTGGTCGACAAACCCCCTCGCGAACGCCCAATCGCGTGATCAGCCGGCTCCACCAGCAGATTCTTGTAGTTCGATAGGCCCCCCTGTGTCCCGGGCCAGGTTCGTCGCGTGCTGATGGGCACGGTTGATCGTGGAGTCCACACTCACCGACCAGTCGATCCGGCCAGCAGCATCCGCTTCGGTGAGTAGCACGGCCAGTACCTTGTCCCAGGTCCCGTCGCCGCAGTAGCGGCGGTGCCGCTTCCACAGGGTTTGCCACGGCCCGAACTCGGCCGGCACGTCCCGCCAGGGCGCCCCGACCCGGTACCGCCAGATCACCCCCTCCACCACCCGACGATCATCCCGAAACGGCCGACCCCGACGGCCCACCGACGACGGCAACAACCCCACGATCCGATCCCACTGGGCATCGGTCAGAACAGCATCACGAGACACACCCAGATCGTCGCGCGTGACACCCGACCCATTTAGGAGACACGCCCTAGACGCCAGCGGGGCATGGTCGCTAGGGCTCGACATCAGTGCGCAAGGTAGGTGACGAGCACATCGCCGGTGCTCCTGCGACCTCCACGAAGACTCCCCCACGCGCGGCGACGCTCCGCCCTTGCTCGACTCGGGTCGACGGCGGGGCCCAATCGCGCGCTGGCTCACAACTGGGTCCGAAGAAGGCCTAACGGCACGGCCTCCCGCGCAACCTGGGCTCGCGCTGTCATCGGCATGAGAGTGACATTCTGAGTCACCCGCCCGTCGAACATCAGATGCCCGCGACGGCCATCGCGGACAGCTTGGCGGCGAGCTCCTGGTCGCGGGTCTGGACGTAGTGCTGGTAGCGGAGGCTCGCCGCGGCCGTCGAGTGCCCGTGACGATGCATGAGATCCCTCAGCGAGGCGCCAGTCTCTGCCGCCATCGTCGCGGGCGTGTGCCGGAGGTCGTGCCAGCGGAGATCCTTGCGTCCGGCGGCCTCCCGCGCCGGGTAGTACCACCGGTACAGCGTCGAGGGCGCCAGCTGCTCCCCGGAGTCCCGACCGCGGAAGAGCAGGGCGTCCCGCTCCGGGCCGGTGTGCTTCTTCAGGTGCTCCTTGAAGGCAGGCAGGATGTGCGGCGGGATCGACACCACGCGGTTGCCGGCCTCCGACTTGGGGTCGCCCACGATCGGGTCCTCGCCGGCCACGCGCGTCACCGCACGCGCGACGGTGATCGTCCCGCGGGTCAGGTTCACGTCCCCGCGTCGAAGCTCCATCGTCTCGCCCTGCCGCAGGCCGCACCAGGCCGCGATCAGCACCGCGAGCCGCAGGCGTTCGGGCATGTTGTCGACAATGGTCTGCAACTCCTCAAGGGTTGCAGTCCGGATCTTGCCCTTTGCCACCACCCGACCCGCGTTCGGCGTCTGGCACGGGTTCTCGGCGATCAGTGCCAGCGGACGATCCACGGCGAACTGCGTGATCGATCGCAGCCGTGAGTAGGCGTGCGCACGCTCGGTCGGACGCTTCGGCGAGAGTGATTCGTACCACTGCTGCACCGTCGCCGGCGTGATGTGGTCGATCCGGCGGCCGCCGAGCACCGGCAGGATGTGGCGCTCCAACACGTAGCGGTAGTTCGCCTCGGTCGTCGGCCGCAGCGGCTTCGGGCGCGGCTTGCCCACGATGTAGCGCTCGGCGAGCTCGACCAGCAGCGGCGGGAGGTTGGCGTCCTTCAGTGCCTGACGTTCCTTGGGAGGAATCCAGGACTCCGGGTCGGCCTCGATCGCACGTTGTTCGAACCTGAGCCAGATGCGGGCGTCGTCGGCCGTGGCGAACGTCGTCGGCGCATAGTGAACCCGGCCGTCGAGGCCCGTGTAGCCGGCCTGCCACTTGCCCGACCGCCCCTTGCGCAACCTCCCGAAACCGCGTCGACCTGCGATCCTGTGTCCGTTTCTGCACACCAGAGCGATCCCTGGCCACCCACCGATGACACGAGCCGCTCCCCGCCCGGAACGGGCCCTACGGGCGCGTTCACGGCTCGTATTCGACCCTCTCAGGCACCAGGGCGACTGGAGATCAGCCGGTTCAGGGAGACGCACCGCGTGACCCGTCCGCTGGGCGGCGGGCCACTCGGACTCGCCAGACCAGCCAAGCGCCACCCACGACGAGCAACAACCCAGGCACGAGCAACGGCCAGAGGCTCAGGGTCGTACCAGCGACTTGATCGCCCGGCGCTGGTCCATCGCGGCGTAGGCCTCGCCGATCGCTGCCAGCGGCAGCTCGAGATCGAACACCAGCCCAGGGTTGATGGTCCGCGCGAGCACCAACTCCAGCAGCTGCGGCAGGTAGGCGCGGCAGTGAGCCGGACCGCCCTTGATCCCGACGTTGCGCCAGAACAGGTCGTTCACCGGCAGGTCGCCGTGCGGCAGGCCGACCAGGCCGAGGTTGCCACCGTCGCGGACGCAGCCGATGGCCTGCGCCCGGGCGGACTCGGTGCCCACGCACTCCAGCACGCAGTCCGCGCCGATGCCCTCGGTCAGCTCCCTGACCGCCGTGCTCCCGGCATCGCCCCGCTCCGCCACGATGTGGGACGCTCCGAACGCCAGCGCCACCTTCTGGCGCTCCTCGTGGCGGCTCATCGCGATCACCGTGGACGCGCCGAGCTGCGCCGCGGCGAGCACGGCGCACAGCCCGACCGCGCCGTCGCCCACCACCGCCACGCTCGTGCCGGGCCCCACCCGCGCCGACACTGCGGCGTGCCAACCGGTGCACATGACGTCGGAGAGGGTGAGGATGCTGGGGATCAGGTCATCGTCCGGCATCGAGGGCGTGGCCACCAAGGTGCCGTCCGCGTTCGGGATGCGAATCTTCTCCGCCTGGCAGCCGGCATAGCCGCCGCCATGCAGGCAGTTGGCGTGCGCACCTTTGCGGCACACCGGGCAGGTGTTGTCCGAGTGCAGGAAGCCGCCGACCACGAAGTCGCCCGGCTTCACGGTGGTCACCGCGTCGCCGACGGCCTCGACGACGCCGCAGTACTCGTGGCCGATCGGCGTCGGCCGCGGCACCGGGGCGATCCCGCGGTAGCGCCATAGGTCCGAACCGCACACACACGCCGCCACCGTCCGCACCACAGCGTCGGTCGGCTCAACAATCACAGGGTCGGGCCGTTCCTCGTAGCGCACGTCTCCCGGACCATGAATCACAGCTGCGAACATGACGCCAGCCCATCACACCTGGCTTTGTCGCGACAGTCCCTGCCCGTACCTCCTTCACCGATTCGGCGAGCCCCGCACGACGCGGCTCGCACAGGAGCACGATTGGGCCATGAGCGAGAGCAAGCCACCGAAACTGCCCAAGGACGTGTACGAGGCCGAACTGCTCCGGCTCCAGGCCGAACTGGTCGAGCTGCAGGAGTGGGTGAAGGCGACCGGTGCCCGGATCGTGATCGTGTTCGAGGGACGCGACGCCGCCGGCAAGGGCGGTGCGATCAAGCGGATCACCGAGTACCTGAACCCGCGGGTCGCCCAGATCGTCGCACTCCCCGCGCCCACCGAGCGCGAGCGGACGCAGTGGTACTTCCAGCGCTACATCGCGCACCTGCCCGCGGCCGGCGAGGTCCGGTTGTTCGACCGGTCCTGGTACAACCGCGGCGGGGTCGAGCGGGTGATGGGCTACTGCACGCCCGACGAGCACCAGCGTTTCCTGCGCCAGTGCCCGGTCTTCGAGCGCGCCCTGATCGAGGACGGGATCATCCTGCGCAAGTACTGGTTCTCGGTCTCGGACAAGCAGCAGGAGAAGCGGTTCCGGTCACGCCTGACCGACCCGATGCGCCGTTGGAAGCTCTCCCCTACCGACCTTGAGTCGCTGACGCGCTGGGAGGACTACTCCCGAGCCAAGGACGAGATGTTCGTACACACCGACATCCCGGAGGCCCGCTGGAATGTGGTCGAGGCCGAGGACAAGAAGCGCGCGCGGCTGAACATGATCGCCCACCTGCTGGCGTCCATCCCGTACGAACACGTGCCGCACCCGGAGATCCAGCTGCCCAAGCGTCCGCCGTCCACCGGCTACCAGCGCACCGCACGCTCGTTGCAGCACGAGGTTCCCGACCACGCGTCCTCGCTCGCCCGGAAGGTCACCGAGCCCGTCTACACCGATCCCGAGGACGACAACTGATCGCACCCCGGAGCCCGGAACGACCTGGGGACGGTTCCTATCTCAGCCCATTCTCAGCTGGACCGAGTTGAGAACCGTCCCCGGTCAGGCGACGAGACCGGGCGCGCCGCCGCTGGAGACCACCGGGCCACCGGCCTGGCTCCAGGCGTTCATGCCGCCGGTGACGGCATAGGCCTCCGCACCGCGGCTGCGCAGGATCCGGACGGCGTCAGCGGCGCGGCTGCCACTGCGGCACAGGACGATCACGCGTCGCTTCGACCACTGCGGCAGCCACGTGCCGGCAAGCTCGCCCAGCGGAACATGCCTCGCCTGCGGGGCATGGCCAGCCTGCCACTCGTAGGGCTCGCGCACGTCGAGCAGGAGGCAGCCGCCGGCCACCATCCACCGCGCCTGGTCCACGCTCACCTGCGGTGCCGCGTCGTTCATCAGCATCCTTTCGCTCATCCATACCCCCCGGGGTATTTGCTAGTCTAGCCAGAGGAGGTGCCCATGTCACAGATCACCGTCGCGAACCGCCTTGCCGGGTGGGCAACACTGCGGACGTGGCCGGTCCGCCGCTGGCTCGCCGCAATGCTCGGCGCGACCGCTACGGTCGCCGTGATCGGCCTGCCCACCGTCTTGATCCCCAACTCCGTCTTCGGACGCGAGGTGCCCCCGACCTGGTGGGCCTGGCCGGTCCTGGTCGTCACCGCCGTGCTCGCCGGGCTGCTCGGAGCCACCTACGTGCGGCTGCCGGAGACCGAACGCACTACCGCGGCCAAGGCCGGCCTGGCCGGAGGCATCCTCAGCTACCTCGCGGTCGGGTGCCCGGTCTGCAACAAGCTCGCCCTGCTCGCGCTGGGCTACACCGGAGCCCTGCAGTGGTTCGCGCCGATCCAGCCGTGGCTTGCCGTCGCCGGAGTCGGCCTCCTGGGCTATGCGCTGCACCGTCGGCTGAACGGGGAGATCGCCTGCCCCGTCCCCGTCGAGCGGCGTCCATGACCACGGCAACCAATCCCGCCGACCTCCTCGACACGCGCGTCACCGCGGCCGCCGCCGGCCTTCAGGGCATCGGCTGTGCAGCGCCGGTCTGCGCGGCCGATCGAGCCGGCCGTCCCGAGGTCGGCGTCAAGCACAGCGAGGGACGCTGGGCCGCGCTCCGCGGAGTCCAGCGCGAGACTGCGCGCGGCGTCCCCCTCGCCGATGCGCTCCCGAGCGCCCGTCGACGCTGGCAGGCCGATCTGGACCTGCACACGGCTCGCTCGTCGGGCCGGCACTGGATCGCCTACTGCACCGGTGGAGTCGAGGCGCTCGCCGACCTCGCCGCAGAGCTCGACCCGCCTCAGTCCTGAACCCGACGCGAGGCCTCCGGGACCGCCGGTGGAACGGAGCGCTTTCGCCGTCGCGGACGCGTCGCGACCCGGCCACCGACCGGCCTAGACTCCGAATCGCCGTCGCGATGAGGAGATCCGGATGCCCTACGATGTGGCCGAGCTACGTACCCACTTCCCGTCCTTGGCCTCGGGAATCGCCCACTTCGACGGGCCGGGAGGAACCCAGACTCCGCGCGAGGTGGCCGATGCCATCGCCGCGACACTGTCCGGCCCTTTGTCCAACCGGGGTACCACCGGCCCGTCCGAGGCGAACGCCGATCGGACCGTGACCTCGTTCCGCGCCGCCGGCGCCGACCTGCTCGGCGTCCCCGCCGACGGGATCGTGCACGGTCGCAGCGCCACCCAGCTGACCTACGACCTGTCCCGCGCGCTCGCCAAGCAGTGGACGCCCGGCGACGGGGTCGTGGTGAGCCGGCTCGACCACGACGCGAACGTTCGACCCTGGGTGCAGGCGGCGGAGGCGAGCGGCGCGTCCGTGCGCTGGATCGACTTCGACCCTGCCACCGGGGAGGTGGACACCGCCAGCATCGCCGCCGCAATCACCCCGGGGACGCGGCTGGTCGCGATCACGGCCGCGTCCAACCTGCTCGGCACCCGGCCCTCTCTCCCGACCATCGCGGAGGCGGCCCATGCCGTCGGCGCGCTGCTGTGGGTGGATGGGGTTCATTACGCCGCGCACGAGTTCGTCGACGTGCCCGCGCTCGGCGCCGACTTCTTCGTCTGCTCGCCGTACAAGTTCCTCGGCCCGCACTGCGGAGTGCTCGCGGCGGCACCGGAACTGCTCGAGACGCTGCACCCCGACAAGCTGTTGCCCTCCACCGAGGCGGTACCCGAACGCTTCGAGCTGGGCACCCTGCCGTACGAGCAGCTCGCCGGCGCCACGGCCGCCGTGGACTTTCTCGCCGGCATCGCACCGGGCTCGGCCGGGTCGCGCCGCGAGCGCCTACGCGCGTCCTTCACCGCGATCGACGCCCACGAACTCAGGCTGCGCGGACGCCTCGAGGACGGCCTCGCCGCGCTTGAGGGAGTCGTCGTGCATTCGCGCGCAGCCGAGCGGACGCCGACCCTGCTGCTCAGCCTGCCCGGACGGCGGACCTGGGACGCCTACCAGTTCCTGGCGACCCGCCAGGTGCTGGCGCCGGCCGGCTCCTTCTACGCCTACGAGCCTTTCCGGCGCCTCGGACTGTCCGACGAACACGGTCTGCGGCTCGGCCTGGCTCCGTACAGCACCGACGACGATGTGGACCGCGTCCTGAACGGACTGGCCGACTTCCTCGGCTGAGCCGCCAGTTCGTCGTCCGCGACCCGGCGTCGCATCGATTCAGAGCGCGGCGGATCCGAGCCGGCGCAGCGCACCGATTGCAGTCTCGCGATCGGTGGTCATCCAGAAGTCCGGCATCGACGCCAGCAGGTAGGAGCCGTACCGGGCGGTGACCAGGCGAGGATCGAGCACCGCCACCACGCCCCGGTCGGTGAGCGTGCGGATCAGGCGACCGGCGCCCTGGGCGAGCAGCAGTCCGGCATGGGTCGCCGCGACGGCCATGAACCCGTTGCCGCCGGCCTCTGCCACCGCCTGCTGGCGAGCCTGCATCAATGGATCGTCCGGACGCGGGAACGGGATCTTGTCGATGATCACGAGCCGGCAGGTGTCCCCCGGCACGTCGATGCCCTGCCACAAGGACAGCGTGCCGAACAGCGAAGCCTCCTCGTCGGCGAGGAACTCGGTGGTCAGCCGGGTCAGGTGAGCGTCCCCTTGGCACAGCACGAGCCGCTCGGGGACGTGCTCGCGGCAGTAGCGCGCCGCGGCCTCGGCCGCCCGTTGGGACGCGAACAGGCCCAGCGTGTGACCGTCGGCGGCCCAGAGCAGTTCGGCGATCTCGGCCAGCACTTCGGGACCACTGCCGTCGCGGCTGGGCGGAGGAAGCTGCTTGGCGACGTACAAGATGGCCTGGCTGCGATAGTCGAACGGCGAGCCGACATCGACACCCCGCCAGCCCATGGCGTCCTCCCCGCCCAGGCCCATGGACGCCGCAACGGCGCGGAAGTCGCCGCCGATCTTCAGCGTGGCCGACGTGAGCACCACCGGATGGCTCTCGAACACCTGGTTCCGCAGCAGACCCGCCACCGACAGCGGCGCGCAGTTCAGCTGCCGTCCGAACCGCTCCGACTCCGACACCCACACCACATCGTGCTCGTCCAGCTTCGCCATCCGCTCAGCGATGTCGAAGATCTCCTGCGCGGCCGCCTGGGCCTGCCGACGGTCCGTCTCGTCGTCCTTGCCCCCGGCCAGCCCAGAGACCGCGGCACGGGCCGCGGTCCGAACCGTCCGCGAGGCGGCCACGATCTCGGCGTCCGGCTCGGTGATCCGGCCGACCTCGCCGGCGTCGAGCCCCCGCTGCAACGCGTCCGCGGCGTCGAGGAGGGCCAGGCCCACGTCGTCGCTCAGCCACGTCAGGCACCGCCGCGCCACCCGCTCCACCTGGGCCGGGCTGAGTTCCACGGACGCTGCCCCGGTGACCCGACTGACCAGCTCATGCGCCTCGTCGATGATCAGGGCGTCGAACTCCGGCAGCGCGGTGCCTCCGTGCAGCGCGTCCACGGCCAGCAGGGCATGGTTCGTCACCACCAGCCGGCTGTCCCGCGCCCGCGCCCGGGACTTCTCCACCAGGCATTCCGCGCCGAACGGGCAGCGCTGGGCACCGAGACACTCGCGCACCGGCACGGACACCTGGGCCCAGGCCGCCGGTGTGTGGGCCGGCGCATCGTCTCGATCGGCGAGCCGCCCCGCGTCCGCTTCCTCCTCCGCCCAGCGGCGCAGGGTCAGCACCTCGGCGCCGACCCCGGTGACCTCGCCCGGCTCGGGCACCAACGCGTCTTGTTCGGCACCGTGACCTTCGCGGACGCGCAGCAGGCAGGCGTAGTTGGTGCGTCCCTTCAGGATGGCGTGGCTCACGGTCTCCCCGCTCACCACTTCACAGGCCGCAACGGCCGCCGGAATGTCCTTGGTGGCCAGCTGCGCCTGCAGAGCCAGCGTGGCCGTGGCGATCACGATCCGGCTGTCGGGGTGCTCCACCAGGCTGGCCAACGCCGGAGCGAGGTAGCCCAGCGACTTGCCGGTGCCCGTACCGGCCTGTACCAGCAGATGTTCTCCGGAGACGAAGGTGTGGCTGACCTCCGCGGCCATCACCCCTTGTCCGGGACGCTGGTGACCGCCGATGCCCGCGACAGCTGCCGCGAGGATGCGGTCGGCAAGGCCGGGCTCAGGCATCGGCGCGGTAGCGGGCCAGCTCTCCAGCGAGATCGGCGTTCACCCGGGCAACCACGAGCGTGCCGCGCTCGGTGTGGTCGGAACTCACGAACTCCCCGCTGCGGTGGATCCGGTCGATCAGATCGCCGCGGTCATAGGGCACCAGTGCCCGCACCTCGATCTCGGGACGCGGCAGCCGCTGTTCGAGACACGACCGCACGTCCGCCAGCCCGGCTCCGGTGCGGGCAGAAACGAAAACCGCCTCCGGATACCGTCCACGCAAGGCGAGCAGCGCGTCCGGCTCGGCCTGATCGATCTTGTTCACGACCAGTTGTTCGGGCACGTCGGACGCGCCGATGTCGGCGAGCACCGTCCGGACCGCGGCGATCTGGCCGAACGGATCCGGGTCGGAGCCGTCCACGACGTGCAGCAGCAGATCGGCTGAGGTGGATTCCTCCAGCGTGGAGCGGAACGCCTCGACCAGGTCGTGCGGCAGATGCCGGATGAAGCCCACCGTGTCGGTCAGGGTGTAGACCCGGCCGTCCTCGGTCTGCGAACGCCGGGTGGTCGGGTCCAGGGTGGCGAACAGCGCGTCCTCGACCAGCACTCCCGCGCCGGTCAGTCGATTCAGCAGCGAGCTCTTGCCCGCGTTGGTGTAGCCGACGATCGCCACGCTGGGCACCTGATTGCGGGTGCGCTGCGAGCGTTTGGTCTCCCGGACGGACTCCAGCTCCCGCAGGCGACGACGCAGCACCGAGATCCGGGTCTTGATCCGGCGCCGGTCGGTCTCGATCTTCGTCTCGCCCGGACCGCGTCCGCCGATCCCCGCACCGGCCGCCGCCCGGCCACCCGCCTGGCGGGACAGGTTGCCGCCCCAACCGCGCAGCCGCTGACGCAGGTACTGCAGTTGAGCCAGTTCCACCTGCGCCTTGCCCTCGGCGCTCTTGGCGTGCTGGGCGAAGATGTCCAGGATCAAGGCAGTGCGGTCGATCACCTTCACGCCCACCCGATCCTCCAGGTTGCGCAGCTGAGCCGGCTCGAGTTCACCGTCGCAGATCACGGTGTCCGCGCCGGTCGCGAGCACCACCTGGCGCAGCTCGTCCACCTTGCCCCGACCGATGAAAGTGGCCGGGTCGGGAGTACCGCGCCGCTGCACGAGGCCCTCCAGAACCTCCGACCCGGCGGTCTCGGCCAACAGCTTCAGCTCCGCCATGGCGTTGTCGGCGTCCACCTCGCCACCCGTGCTCCATACGCTGACCAGTACGACGCGCTCCAGCTGGAGTTCGCGGTACTCGACCTCGGTGATGTCGGCCAGCTGGGTGGACATGCCCGCGACCCGACGCAGCGAGAGCCGGTCGGCCAGGTCCTGCTGGTCACCGTCGAAATCGAGCTGCTCGGGATCGGGGCCGACCGAGGGAAACGTCACGATCAGCCCTCGCCCAAGGTGCAGGTACCCCGCGCGACCACCACGGCCGGGCCGACGAGGACGGCCTCGTCGCCGGTGAGGTCGACCTCGAGCGTGCCGCCCGGCGTGTCGACGACGTAGTGGTCGGAGTCGCCCATGGCCGCGGCGGCCGCCACCACCCCGGTGCCGCAGGACTGGGTCTCCCCCACACCGCGCTCGTGGACGCGCAGGCGGATCCGTCCGGGCTCCTCGCGCACCACGAACTCCGCGTTGACGCCGTGCGGGAAGGCGTCCGCCGGATGCCAGGTCGGAGCGTGAGTGAGCTCGAGGTCGCGCAGCACTCGAGCGGTCGGCATCACGGCGACGGCGTGCGGATTGCCCACGTCAACGCTCCGCGCCCGCCAGCTGTCCGTGCCCAGCCGCAGCACGACCTCCTCGCCAATCCTCACCCGACCCATGCTCACCGCGATCCGTCCGTCGGGCAGGAACGTGCCGGTGCGCAGGCCCGCCCGAGTCGCGACGGTCACCTCGGGACCGGAGACCAGGCCCTCCTCGGCCAGATAGCGCAGGAACACGCGTAGCCCGTTGCCGCACATCTCCGCCGTCGACCCGTCGGCGTTGCGGTAGTCCATGAACCAGCGCTCGCCCTCGGTCTCGAAGCCGGGAACGAACTCCGAACGCACCGCGCGGAGCACACCGTCGGCGCCGATTCCCGCGCGGCGATCGCACAGGTATGCCACCTGTGCCGGGCTCAGGTCGTAGAGATTGTCCGGGTCGGCGAACAGCACGAAATCATTGCGGGTACCGTGGCCCTTCGCGAACTCGATCTGCATCCACACTCCTCCTAGGCTTCGGCCACGATACCCCTCACCACCGACGCCATCGCCGCGGCGCTCGCTGCGTGCCCGGGCAACCACTCGATCCGGGGGTCGCGCCGGAACCAGCCCAGCTGCTTGCGGGAGAACCGCCGGGTTCCGGTGACCGTGGCCTGTTTCGCCTCCGACTCGGTGATCTCGCCGTCCAGGAGCGCCAACACTTGCCGGTAACCCAGTGCCCGCGACGCCGTGCGCCCCCGCCGCAGTCCCTGTCCGACCAGTCGTTCCACCTCTGCCACCAGCCCGTCGGCCCACATCCGCTCAACGCGGGCCTCGATTCGCGCGTCCAGTTCGGCACGGGGTACCTCGATCCCGAACTGCAGCACATCGGCCACGGCGTAGTCCCAGCTCGGCAAGGTGGAGCGGAAGCCGCCGGTGAGTTCGATCACCTCCAGCGCCCGCACGATCCGGCGGCCGTTGCCGGGCAGGATGCCGGCCGCCGCGTCGGGCGCCGCAGCGCTCAGGCGCCGGTGCAGCTCCTCAGCGCCGACCTCGTCCAGCTCGGCCTCCAGCCGTGCCCGAACGGACGGATCCGTGCCCGGGAACGCGAAATCGTCCAGAATCGCGTGCACGTACAACGCCGACCCGCCGGCGAGCACCGGTACCACACCGCGCCCCCGGCACTCGGCGATCGCCGCCCGGGCAAGCCCCTGGAACTCCGCGACGCTCGCCGTCTGGGTCACGTCCATGATGTCGATCAGGTGGTGCGGGACCCCCTCGCGCTCGGCGAGCGTGGGCTTGGCCGTGCCGATGTCCATGCCGCGATAGACCAG
>DJWE01000036.1 GCA_002441465.1 Propionibacteriaceae bacterium UBA6238
TCATCTCGCAGCTCGTCGGCATCACCGACGTGGCTGCGATCATCGGCATCGCGGGCGCCAACGTGTCGATGATCCTGTTCGGCTGGCTCCAGGAGAAGTATGAGCAGCCCGGCGGCCGCGGATGGCTGCCGTTCATCTTCGGCTGCGTCGCGGGGATCGTCCCCTGGCTGGCGATCCTCTACTACACCGTCGCGCCGGGCTCCGAGGCCGAGCCGCCCGGCTTCGTCTACGCCATCGTGGTGTCGCTGTTCCTGTTCTTCAACGTCTTCGCCCTCAATCAGTGGCTCCAGTATCGAGCGAAGGGCCGCTGGGCGGACTACCTAGTTGGGGAGCGCAGTTACATCATCCTCAGCCTCGTGGCGAAGTCGCTCCTGGCCTGGCAGGTCTTCGGCGGCACGCTCGCCGGCTGACGCGTCGCGGTCGGGTGGGGCGCCCGACCGGGACAGCAAAAAACCCGCGCCTGAGACGCGGGTTTGCGATGGTGGGCCTAACTGGACTTGAACCAGAACCAAGACTCAGCACCCCAAGAGCCCATGAACCCTTGCTCGACCAGCCCAAATGCCGCTTTACTAGGTGCGATATTAGCCTCAAGCAGTGATGCGCAGCGCGCGGCAGAGCGGGCGCAACGGGCTACACTGGACCCGAAACCGACCCTATTCCGACCCTGGAAGCGAGAGCCATGGCGGCCCACCGAAAGGCAACCCTCGGCTCGGTCAAGCCGAGCGCCAACCGCTGGAAGGCGATGTACGAGCGCCAGAATCAGCGCCACGTCCCGGGCCACACATTCAGTACACCAGAACTCGCGTGGGCCTGGCTCCGCTCCGAGCAGACGTTGATCGACCGCGGCGACTGGACACCGCCGGCCACCCGACGCCTGGAACAGGAGGCTGCAGAGCAGCGCGAGACCGAGACGTCGATCCACTTCGGTGCCTACGCCCGCGACTGGATCACGAATCGGACCACGCCCCGCGGGACACCTCTGGCGCCGCGCACCGTCTCGGAGTATCACGCCTACCTTGATGGGCCCCTCGCCGACTTCGCAGGGCGCCAGCTCGCCGGCGTCACCCGGGCCGACGTGAAGGCGTGGTGGCAGCGCCTCGCAGACAAGCCCCGCTACCGGCACCACGCCTACGCCTTCGCCAAGTCCGTATTCAAAGCCGGAGTGAAGGAAGGCCTGATAGAGGCCAATCCGTGGGACGTCGACAACGCGGCCCGCGTCGTGCTGCAAACGCCGAAGGCGGTCCGGGCCACCATGATCAACGACCTGACGCCCGATGACGTCCAAAGGCTCGCCGATGCCACGCGTCCTGGGCAGTGGCAGGCGCTCGTGCTCCTTCTCGCCTGGACCGGCCTTCGACCCGGCGAAGCCTTCGGCTTGCAACGCCGTGACGTCAAGGTCAGCTACATCGACGGCACCCCCAGCTGGCGAATCCACGTCGCCCGCGCGGTGAGCCGTAGCAGAACACCCGAGGGCACCCGCGTTGACACGATCGGCCTTCCCAAGACCCTTGAATCCATCCGACACGTCTGGCTACCCCCACACCTCGTGCCGGTCATGCAGGATCACCTCGACCATTTCGCGCAGTCGGGACCCGAAGGGCTCGTGTTCCCGTCGACCAATGAGACCCTTCCCTTCGCGACAACCCAGCAGGTCGCCGGGACCACTGGCAAGCAGCGCCGCGACCGGAAGGGCGGCAAGGTCCGGCCCCCTTCGGGATTCACCGGGGCGCGCGAGTCGATCGGGATGCCCGGACTGCGTCTGTACGACCTCCGACACTGGGCCCGCCGCATCCTGCTCAGCGCCGGCATGGGTGAGCTCGCAGTCGAGCAGTACATGGGGCATCGTCTTCCCGCAGTTCAGGGCGCCTACGCCGTGCTCGATCCGCGTCAGGTGTGGCCTGTGATGCTCCGGTGCAGTGAGCTGGCTGGCTGGGCGCCCGCCGAGACCGCGCCGACTGCCGCTGTTGCCGACGCGGGGTTGCTCAACGGGATGAATGCCGGCCAGCTGGCTGCCGTCGTCGGGGCCATGAGTCCAGAGCAACTGGCCGTCTTCGTGCCGACCTTGAGTCCCGATGCACTGGCCCGCCTCATGGGCAACCGGAGCCGGATGTGAGTCTTCTACGCGATGGCTCGGCGATCCCGCAGGAGCGTTGACCCAGCGGTGCAAGCCCTGCATAGTGCGTCGCGACGCCTCGCAGTGAGGGGTGGGGCAGCGCCTGTCCCAGATCGGCGAGAGCGCGACCGCTCGTAGGCTGCAGCCAGCAGCCCCCGCGACTGGTGCACTCAGACGGCAAATGTCCCCGGGCGATGCCATCATCTTACCGTGCACACCTGCTGGCTAGGCAGGTACCGCTTGGTTAGGATGGTAAACATGGCAGGCGCAGTGACCGACAGTTTCCACGACCTCAGTGGTCTAGAGCGCGCTGTGGTGGATCTGGTTCGCGTCGGCGTGCGAGGCCATGGTGCAGGGGTACGGCAACTCGCGTCACGATTGATGCGATCGGTCCCAACGGGCGTTCAAGATGTCGAGTCGTTCCGCGATGCGGTGCATGAGGCCATCGCGGCGGGGTCTGACTCGACCGCGCTGCGCTACGTCTCAGGCACCGTCCCGACCGAAGGGGACACCGCGCACCCATTGGTGGATATCGATCTTGTGCCAGACGGCGAGGGACTCGTCCTCAGCACTCAGGTGATGGGTGACCTCGTCGAGGTGCTGCAGGAACGTCGACGTGCAGATGAGCTACGCCGTGCGGGAGCGGGTCCCACACGTACGCTCCTATTGAGCGGGCCGCCAGGTGTTGGGAAGACCATGACGGCCCGATGGTTGGCCCAGTCACTCCAACTACCTCTGCTCTCCCTGGATCTGTCGTCGGTCGTCTCAAGCTACCTCGGGACCTCCGGACGGAACATCAAGTCCGTTCTCGACTACGCGAAGAGTGGACCTTGCGTGCTGCTCTTGGACGAGTTTGACGCCATCGCCAAGCGACGTGACGATGACTCAGACATCGGTGAGCTCAAGCGCATCGTCAACGTGATCCTGGTCGAACTCGACCGCTGGCCCGACACCAGTCTGCTGATCGCAGCGACCAATCACCCACAACTTCTCGACACAGCAGTTGAAAGGCGCTTCGACCGCTCGTTGACCCTGTCACTTCCAGCTGACGAAGAACGCCGTGCCATCTTGGACAACCTGTCCACTGGCTTCGAAGGGGTCGACACAGACGCCCTTATTCTCGCAACCCAGCTCACATCGGGGACAACCAGTTCTGACCTTACCCGGTGCTGGTCGCTGGCTCACAGGCGCTCGATACTCAACGGCTCGACTGTGACTGATGAACTTCTCAGCCAACTAGCGCGTCACGTTAGTCGCGCAGGCCCTCACCGTGACAAGCTCTTCTTGACCATGCGCGACACGTTGAGGATGTCGAACAGACAGATCGCCGCTCTTGTGGGCGTGAGCCATCCAACCGTCGCCGCCGGAATCAAGCGAGCAGAAGGAGTTCAGCGTGACGGAGGCGCGAGGCAACGTAGCTATGTCGCGACCACTTCTCGTCAACGGAGAGGCACTGAGACTTGACGTACAGGCAGCACGTTCCGGTGGCGGCGACAAGTACGAACCACAGACCGTGGAACAAGCGCAAGAGATCCTTGCTCCACAGGTAATCGCTACGACAGAAGCGGTCGCGGCTCTTCCGCAGACGCTACGAGCAAGTGATCGCATCTACGTCGAGGCCAAGCTGCTCCCGAACTATCTCGCAGCGTCCTACTTTCCAACAGAACTCCTGGCCCACGTCGGTGCGACTCCAGTCGGATCACGAGCCGACGTCGGCCAGTACGTCACGAGACAGAAGAGTGTTGAGGCGCAGACGAGGCGACTCATCTTTGCCGTCTCGGATAGCGGGCTGACTGAGCTCCGAAGACTCATCACCGAGGGTGGCCGAAACCGGACGGAAGCTCAAGCCTTCACGCAGGTGCGCGAGCTCAGCGAGATCGCGCTACCCCGACAGTCCGACGTCCTGCGTACGCGGGAGGCGTCCAATCTGGAGGGCGGCTCGTCCACGCAGCGAGTTTGGGAAGCAGTCCTACATCCGCGCACATCCAGACTCGGCGAACCCATACCCCTTGATGAAGAAACACTCGAACGCTGGTTCACCCTCATTCTGAGCGAGGGCGGCCAGATCTACCGCGACTACGTCCGAAGCGTCGGCGGGCTGACCTTCACTCCGGTGAGCCTCGATCTGGAGAGAACCGCCTCCCTTGCTCGCTTCAATCCATTGCGCGTTCTACGTCCCATGCCAGCGATCCGGCCGCGACCACGCTTCGGCACTCGCAGCGTGCCGCGGCTCACCGCACCGCTGACGAACCAACCGGTCCTGTCGACGGTTTCTGTCGCGGTGTTCGACGGCGGTGTGGATACGGCCCGCAGAAGCGGCTCCCTATTCGCTATTCCGATCCACGACCTCACTCCAGAGGTGCCAAACCAAGAGGATCTCGACCACGGCACCGGCGTCACGGGGGCAGCCCTTTACGGTCTTGTTGCACCCGGACAACAAGCGCCAACACCGCCTCTCCCCGTTGAGAGCTACCGAGTGCTGCCTCCCCCCGCCATTCCCGGTGATCTCGAAGGCTATTGGGTTCTCGACCGAATCAAGGAAGCAGTGGAGACAGACGGGCATCGCCTCGTGAACCTCAGCCTCGGCCCAACCCTCGCCGTCGAAGACGACATGGAACCAAACCGCTGGACGAGCGAACTGGATCAACTGGCCTGGGAAAGGGACGTGCTCTTCATAGTGGCGGCTGGCAACGACGGCGACCAAGACCGGACAGCTGGGCTCCATCGAGTTCAGGTACCGGCAGACATGGCCAACGGGCTCGCCGTAGGGGCGTGCGACGCTCCTACTCCCGAGAAACCGTGGGCACGGGCTCCATACTCATCAATGGGACCCGGCCGACACGGGGCTCGCGTCCAACCCCTGGGCGTCCAGTTCGGCGGCAGCGACGATCGGTTGTTCAACGTCGTTCGAGCGGATGGCACCTTCCTCGAAGCTGCTGGCACCAGCTTCGCGGCGCCAGTGACCACACACGCCCTTGCAGACCTCGTGACGCGGCTTCCTCGGGTCAACAGCAGCGTACTTCGAGCCTTCACCACCCACTTCGCCGAACGACCGCGGAACCACATCAAGCTGCGGGACGAAGTAGGGTATGGACGTCAACCGCTCTACTTCGATGAGCTTCTGGACTGCGCACCTAGCGAAGCGCATGTCCTCTATGTCGATGAGATTGAGCGTGGCGACCTCCTCGGGTACAAGGTGCCGGCCGAGGCCCCGGCCACCACCGACCTGCAGCTCCAGATCACGCTCGCCTACGCATCACCCGTCGATCCGACGCAACCGACCGAGTACACGAGCGCCTCTCTAGAACTCGTCTTCCGCCCGCATCACCGGGTTCATTCATTCGCTCCGCCCAAAGGGTTGCCAGGCAAGAGCCAGGCCCTGGACATTGGCGGAGACGATGCACGCGTACTCCTGGCCCAGGGATGGACGCCGAGCCAAGAGCCCGTCTCTAAGACGCTGGGGGTGGCAAGACGGGGAGCCAGCGAGGCTCAGCTGCGCGACAGCGGGAAATGGGAGACCGTCCGCCACTACCGAGTGACACTGAAGCACAGTGAGATCGAGTTGCCGAGACTGGAACTCTCCTACGTTGCGCGTCGCAGCGGAGCCTTGGACAACTCACCCACCAAGGTTCCGTTCGCGCTCCTCGTCTCGGTCATAGACGAATCGGGAACCGCCAACGTCTACGACGCAATCCGCACACAGTTTTCGGCGCTTCGCCCCGTACAGCGGGCAAGGACAAGGCTGCGAACACGCGGCTCTTCGACGTCTCACTGGTACTAAACAATGGGGCTCTTCACAGAAGGCAGTGGATTCATGGGCCGAGTTCGACCGGCGGCTGAGCTGGGTGAGGGATCTCTCGTCCCGGGGGCCTGGGTCGAGGAGGGGGCCCTCGGGTTGGCAGGCTGAAGGTGTCTACGCCTCATCTGAAACCCAAGGGCCGTTGTGCGAAACGCTACCCCACCATGCCTCGATACGTTCTGCCGGCTTGATCGTCTCGGGCTGACCGTGACCGCCCAGCGCGTCGAACCCGACCACACCGTGTTGCGCTGCAGGCCTACCACTCCCGCCGACCCGTGCCCTGGCTGCCGCGCCCCTGGGGTGCGTCACGACGCGGTGCTGCGTCGTCTGGCGCATGTGCCCTATGGCTGGAAGCCCACGATCCTCGAGGTGATCGTGCCTCGGTATCGCTGTGTCCCGTGCCGCAGGGTGTGGGCGACATGACATCCGGGCTGCGGCTCCGTCGAAGGGGAAACTGTCGCGTGACGCGGTCATGCAGGCGGTCAAGTCGATCGTGGTCGACCGAATGTCGATCGCCCGGGTCGCGGCCAACCTCGGCGTTGCTTGGAACACCGCCTGCGACGCGATCCTCGCCGCCGGCGCCGACCTGCTCATCGACCATCCGCAGCGCCTCGACGGGGTCACCACGGTCGGGGTCGATGAGCACGTCTGGCGACATACCCGTCACGGCGACAAGTACGTCACAGTGGTCATCGATCTCACTCCGACAAGGACCAGAAGCGGCCCATCGAGGTTGTTGGCGGTGGTCGAGGGCAGATCGAAACAGGCGTTCAAGTCCTGGCTCGAAGCCCAGACTGAGGCTTTTCGGGACACGGTGGAGATCGTCGCGATGGACGGCTTCACCGGCTACAAGTCCGCCGCCGTCGAAGCCATCGACACCGTCACCACCGTCATGGACCCCTTTCACGTCGTGGCCCTGGTCGGGGACAAGCTCGACCGCTGCCGACAACGCATCCAACAAGAGACCCTCGGGCATCGGGGCCGCTCCGGGGACCCGCTCTACGGGATCCGACGCGTCGCCCGCACCCGCGCTTCGCTGCTCACCGAGAAGCAACAGCACCGGCTCGCCAAAGTGCTCACCGACCAGCGTCACGTCGCGTTCGAGACCACCTGGAGCGTCTACCAGGACGTGATCGACGCCTACCAAGCCGACGACCCCGCCGAGGGGAAGAAGATCATGACCCGACTCATCGACACCATCAAGGCCGGGGTTCCCGCCGGCCTCGACGAGCTCCGCTCGCTCGGGCAGACGATGAAACGGCGCCGCGATGACATCCTCGCGTTCTTCGACCACCCAGGCACCTCGAACGGCCCCACCGAAGCGATCAACGGATTGCTCGAACACCTCCGCGGCACAGCCCGAGGCTTCCGCAGCATCGTCAACTACGTCGCCAGATGCCTACTCGACGCTGGCGGGTTCAGACCCCTGATCCACTCACTTCTGTGAAGAGCCAGTTTCACCGCAGGTACGGCGAAGGCGTCGCCCATCAGGTCCATGGCTACGACGTCACCGCCCTTCTCAAACTCCTTGACATCTTCCGCGTGGCGGACTTGTTTGGCGGATGCCTCTTTTGGGTAATGACCGTAGGTGGACCCGAAGCCACTGACCTCGGGACACCCTCCGCGACACATGCGCGCGGCCAGACTTAGAATAGAGGTAGCCCGTGCTCGCTCTCCAGACTCGCCTCCTCCGGTTCGCCCTCGCGGTAGCCGTCGGCGTCTTGGGCCTCCTAGGCCCATTGCTCGCGCCATCGGCAGCGGCCGTCGAGGCGTCCCCACCGGGCGCCAACGACTGGTCGTGCAAACCGAGCACGCAACATCCGTTCCCCGTCGTGCTGGTGAACGGCACCTTCGAGGGCATGGCGAAGAATTGGTCGACCATGTCGCCGTACCTCAAGGCTCAGGGCTACTGCATCTACGCCTTCGACTACGGAGTGACCAACGGCGTCCCCGCGACGGGTCCCATCGCAGACTCGGCGAAGGAGCTCCAGGTCTTCGTCGACCGGGTCCTGAAGGCCACAAGGGCCAAAAAGGTCGACGTGGTCGGCCACAGCCAGGGCGGGATGATGCCGCGCTACTACCTCCGCTTCCTGGGCGGCGACAAGAAGGTGCATCACCTCATCGGCATCGCGCCGTCCAACCACGGCACGACCAGCCCGCTCATCCCTCCGCCGCCCTTCCCCACCGGCGCCATCTGCCAGGCATGCGTGGACCAACAGGTCGGTTCCGACTTCCTCACCAAGCTCAATGCCAATGGCGACACGGTTAAGGGCCCGTACTACACCGTCATCTCCACGATCTACGACGAGGTGGTCACGCCGTACACCAGCCAGGCACTAGCCGGACCGAGCAGTCAGGTCACCAACCTCGTGATCCAGGACTTCTGCCGCCTCGACGTGATCGAGCACGACCAGGCTCCCAATGACCCAGTCGTGCATCAGATAGTTGGGGCCGCACTCAACAACACGGCTGGACCCGCTGACCCCGGCTACCGGCCGACCTGCGTCTGACGCACCTCACCCACCGCCTTCTGTGAAGAGCCAACAATGGTTTGCACCCGACCAGACTTGGAGCGGCCGAGGTGCTCGGGTACCTATAGGCAGATTCCGAAATCTCCATGGCGGAAGCACGCGGCGCTGAACGCCAGTTCAGCACACGTTGCTCAATCCGCAAGCCAAGACCGGCGCCGCCTCGTGGCTTCCACCCATATAGAGGTTGCGAAGAGCAAACTCTCGAGACCCACCGCTCCCGCGGGCCGTGGACCTCGCCCCACGGTTCCTGCGCCAAAATGGGGTGGGTGCGCGTGGATGCGCGCCCGGATCCGATTGCTGCAGCAGGAGAGCCCCCGCCTTGGTGAATCACGTCTCGTTCATCTGGAACATCGCCGAGTCCCTCCGGGGACCGTTCAAGCCATCCGAGTACGGCTCGGTGGTCCTGCCGTTCACGGTGCTGCGCCGTCTCGACGCGGTCCTCGCCGAGACCAAGCCTCAGGTGCTGGCCGTCGCGCCGACGGTGGCCGGGATGCCGGACATGCTGCAGCACATCAAGCTCACCGAGGCCGCCGGGCACCAGTTCTACAACACGAGCCCGTTCGACTTCGCCAAGCTCGTCGCGGACCCCAACGACCTTCGCCAGAACCTGGCTGCGTACATCGCCGGGTTCTCCCCGAACGTGCGAGACATCTTCGACCGGTTCGAGTTCGAAAAGACTCTGAACAAGCTTGCCGAGAAGAACAAGCTGTTCGCCGTCACCGAGAAGTTCTCCCAGGCGGACTTCCACCCCAGCACGGTCTCCAACATCCAGATGGGTCTGGTGTTCGAGGAACTGATCCGGTGGGCCAACGAGCGCTCCAACGAGACCGCCGGCGACCACTACACCCCGCGCGAGGTCATCTCGCTGATGGTGCAACTCCTGTTCGTCACCGACGACGCCGCCCTGTCCAAGCCCGGCGTGGTGCGGTCGATCTACGACCCCACCGCCGGCACCGGCGGCATGCTGTCGGTCGCCGACGAACACCTCCGCGGCATGAACCCCGGCATCCAGCTCGCCCTCTACGGGCAGGACTACAACGACGCCTCCTATGCCATCTGCAAGGCCGACATGGTCATCAAGGGCCAGGACGTCGACAACATCCGCCTCGGCGACACCCTCACCGAAGACCACTTCCCCGACAAGCGATTCGACTACGCCCTCTCCAACCCGCCGTTCGGCGTCGACTGGAAGGACCAGCGCGACGTCGTCGACAACGAACACAAGACCCTCGGCTTCGTCGGCCGCTTCGGCCCAGGCACCCCCGCGGTCTCCGACGGTGCGATGCTGTTCCTGCTCCACCTCGTGTCGAAGATGCGCAGGCCCGCGTACGGCGGCTCTCGCATGGCCATCGTCCTCAACGGCTCCCCGCTGTTCTCCGGCGGCGCCGGAGGCGGCGAGTCCAACATCCGCAAGTGGCTCCTCGACAACGACCTCGTCGAGGCGATCATCGGCCTGCCGAAGGACATGTTCTACAACACCGGCATCTCCACCTACATCTGGATCCTCACCAACCGCAAGGACCCCGAGCGCGAGGGCACGGTCCAGCTCATCGACGCCCGCGAGTTCTACGGCAAGCTCCGCAAGGGCCTGGGCTCCAAGCGCAACGAACTCACCCCTGCCGACATCGAACGCATCGTCACCCTCTACTCCGGCTTCACGGACCGCGAACACTCGAAGATCTTCCGCAACGAGGACTTCCTCTACCGCACCATCACCGTCGAACGCCCGCTGAAGCTCCGCTGGCACGTCACCCCAGACGCCATCGAGGCCGTCTTCGAGGCCAAGCCCATCCAGAAGCTTTCCGACGGCGACGCCGCGAGCCTCCGCGCCGCCCTCGGAGCGCTGGGCGACGACGCGGTGTGGACCAACCGCGACCAGTTCCACAAGGCCCTCAAGACAGCCACCGCGGCCCGGGGTCTGAAGCTCGCCGCGCCGCTCCTCAAGGCGGTGACCGCTGCGCTCGGCACGCAGGACGACGCGGCGGACGTCTGCACCGACGCCTCCGGCAACCCCGAGCCCGACACGTCGCTCCGCGACACCGAGAACGTGCCCTGGGACCAGGACGTCATCGAGTACTTGGACCGCGAAGTGCTCCCCTACGCCGCGGACGCCTGGATCGACCACTCCAAGACCAAGCAGGGCGCCGAGATCCCCTTCACCCGACACTTCTACAAGTACGTCCCGCCGCGCTCCCTGGAAGAGATTGACCGCGACCTCGAAGCCGTCATGAACGACCTCCGCGCCATGCTCACCGAGGTCGAGAAGTGACTACTGCGCAGGTCGCGCTGGCCACGGCTCCAACGGTGCCCCTTCGATTCCTGGTGGCGTTCAATCCGCGGCCGAGCCGGGTTCTTGCCGATGAGTCCTCTTACGTGCCGATGGAGGCAATCGCTGAGTTCGGCCCGGTCGATTCGTCGCGCCTGCGGCCCACGGGGGACCTGCTGCAGGGTTACTCCTTCATCCAAGACGGCGACGTCGCGTATGCCAAGGTCACGCCCTGTTTCGAGAACGGCAAGGGAATGTACGCGCAGGATCTCCCTGGTGGCTATGCATTCGCCACGACAGAGATCACGGTCTTGCGCCCTCGCCCAGGTCTGGAGCCCCGCTACCTCGCATGGGTTCTGCAGTCCGATGGCTTCCGATCCCCTGGCGAGTCCCTCATGAGTGGGGCCGGGGGGCTTAAGCGCGTGCCCGAGGGGTACGCCGCAAGCTTCCGCATCCCCTACCCGAGCATTTCAGCACAGCGGGCGGTCGCGGACTTCCTGGATCGGGAGACGGCCCAGATCGACGCGTTCATCGCGAAGAACGAAGAACTCATGGCCCTCCTCACCGAACGCCGCACCGCAGTAATCAATGCGCCCTTCGCTGCCCACGCGCGCAGCGCTCGGCTCGCGCATGCGTGTGAGGCACTCGTCGACTGCCCACACACCACTCCTGAGGTCGATGAGGGAGGAGGCTACGAGGCAGTCCGCACCGCATCGGTGCGAGGCGGCCTTTTCGTCCCTGGCCAAGGGATCGCCGTGAGCGAGGCGACGTGGCGGGCACGCAACGGCCGCCGTGGTCCGCGCGAAGGCGACGTGCTCTTCACTCGCGAGGCACCCGCCGGTGAGGCTTGCATGGTCCCCTCGGCACGCGTCTGCCTCGGTCAGCGGATGGTGCTGCTCCGGATAGATGCGGACCGAGCCGATGGCCAATTTCTCGTGCATCAGCTTTACTCACGTGAGGTGCAACGCTACTTCGAGCAAGCCGCCAACGGCTCAACCGTGACCAACATAAGACTCCCGTTGCTGCGCGCGACCCCCATCTGGCTGCCCGACCTGAACGAGCAAATCAACGTCCGAGAAGAGATCACCGCGAAGCTGCTGTCAATTGACGAAGCGATTCGAACCGGTACGCGCGCCATCGATCTCGCGCGTGAGCGGCGCGCGGCGCTGATTTCTGCGGCGGTGACGGGCAAGATCGACGTGGGGGTGAGCGCATGAGCGGCGTTGCTGGGGCGCATTTGGAAACGGTGCTGGAGACGGAGATCGCCGAGCATCTGGCGGCGAATGGATGGCTGTACTCGCCGTCGGACGCCGGGTATGACCGAGCGTTGGCCCTGTTCCCGGACGACGTGTTCGGCTGGATAAAGGACACGCAGCCTGTCGAGTACGCGAAGGTCGTCCGGCCGGCTGACAGTCAGTTGCGGCAGGAGGCGGCGAAGGCACTGCTCCTGAAGCGGCTGGCGAAGGCGCTGGACAACGATCCGTTCAAGCACGGCGGCACCCTCGAGGTGCTGCGCGGCGGGTTCAGCCTCGTGCCTCCAACGGGTGGCACGGTGAAAGTGAAGATGGCGCAGTTCCGGCCCGCCACGTCGATCAACCCGGACACTCTCCAGGACTACGCGAAGATGCGGCTGCGGGTGATGCGCCAGGTGCACTACTCGGCCAAACACCCGCACAAGGCGCTGGACCTGGTGCTGTTCGTCAACGGGCTGCCGGCGGCAACCCTGGAACTCAAGACGGACTTCACGCAGGCGCTGTCCAACGCCACCGAGCAGTATCAGTTCGACCGCAACCCGGCCGGAGAGCCCCTGTTCGCGTACGGTCGCCGTGCCCTGGTGCACTTCGCGGTGTCGAACTCCGAGGTGGCGATGACCACCCGGCTGGCCGGGCCGAAGACCCGGTTCCTGCCGTTCAACCAGGGGAACGATCAGGGCAAGGGCAACCCGCTGAACCCCAACGGGTCGGCGTCATCGTACTTCTGGGAGCAGATCCTGCAGCGCGACACCTGGCTGCGGATCATCGGGTCCTTCATGCACACCCAGGTGGAGACCGAGGTCGATCACGACACGGGCAAGAAAACCCGGGTGGAGAAAATCCTGTTCCCCCGCTACCACCAGTGGCGGGCCGTAACCCGCCTCGTCGAGGACGCCCGCGCACACGGGGCCGGGCAGCGGTACCTGATCCAGCATTCGGCGGGTTCGGGCAAGACCAACTCGATCGCGTGGCTCGCCCACCAGCTCTCCCAACTCCATGACGAGGGCAACGCGAAGGTGTTCGACACCGTCGTCGTGGTGACCGACCGCACGGTGCTGGACAAGCAACTCCAGGACGCGATCGCCCAGTTCGAGCGCCACGCTGGGGTGGTGAAGTCGATCACCCGCGCCGACGGTGACTCCAAGTCGAAGGAGCTCGCCGCGGCTCTCACCGGCGGGAAGCAGATCGTGATCGTCACCATCCAGACCTTCGAGGCGCTGATCAAGCTGATCAGCACCGAGAAGGAACTGCAGGGGCGCCGGTTCGCGGTGATCGCCGACGAAGCCCACTCGTCGCAGACCGGCTCCACCGCCGGCGCGCTGACCAAGGTCCTCTCCCCCGACGAGCTCGCCGCCGTCGTCGAGGGAGCCCCGATGGACGCCGAGGCCTACCTCCAGTGGGCGATGGAGGTCACCGCGCACGCGCCGAACATCTCCTACTTCGCGTTCACCGCCACACCGAAGGCCAAGACCCTGGAACTCTTCGGCCGGATCCCCGAAGGTGGGGAGTTGCCGGAGCCGTTCGACCTGTACTCGATGCAGCAGGCCATTGAGGAGGAGTTCATCCTCGACGTGCTGACCAACTACACCCCCTACAAGGTGGCGTGGCAGCTCCAGCACCCCGGCCAGGACTACGACACGCCCGGTGAGGTCGACGAGTCCACCGCGGTCAAGGCGCTGGTCCGGTTCGTGCGGCTGCACCCGACGAACATCTCGCAGAAGGTCAAGATCGTCGTCGACCACTTCCGCACCTTCGTCCAACCCCTTCTGGACGGCAAGGCCAAGGCCATGGTGGTCACCGGCTCCCGCAAGGAGGCGGTGCGGTGGAAGAAGTACCTCGATGCCTACCTCGCCGACGGCCACATCCAGGACGTCAAGGCACTCGTGGCGTTCTCCGGCACCGTCGACGACCCCGACGACGTCGGCGAGGGCCTGACGGAGAAGACGCAGAACCCCGGCGTGTGGACCTCAGATCTCGCCGAGGCCTTCAAGCCGGCGGTCTACAACGTGATGATCGTGGCCGAGAAGTTCCAGACCGGGTTCGATCAGCCGCGCCTTGTGGCGATGTATGTCGACAAGAGGCTGGGCGGCGTGCAGGCCGTGCAGACCCTGTCGCGCCTCAACCGCACCCACCCGGGCAAGGACAAGACGTTCGTGCTCGACTTCGTCAACGAACCCGAGGCGATCCTCGAGGCGTTCCTGCCGTACTACCGCAAGGCCACACTCACCGCGACCACAGACCCCAACCTCGTCTACGACCTCAAGAGCAAACTCGACTCCGCCGACATCTACCACTGGCCCGAGGTCGAGCAGGCCTTCGACGCCGCCCTCGCGGGCGGGGTCGAGTCCAACAGCGCCCTCCACGCCGCGACAGAGCCCGCCGTCAAGCGGTTCACGAAACGATGGCAGGAAGCGTTCATCCACGACGACCGATCGGTCATGGACGAGCTGAAGCTGTTCAAGTCCGACGCGGCCGGTTTCGTGAAGTTCTACGATTTCATCTCCCAGGCCCGCAACCTCGAGGACACGGACCTGCCACGGCTGCACTTCTTCCTCCGCCGTACCCTGCCCAGGCTCTCGACCGCCACCATCGAGGAACCTGTCGACATCTCGCAGGTCAAGCTGACCGGCTACACCATCGCCCAGGGCGACTCCGTGAAGCTCACCCTCGCAGAGGGGCCAGGTCTGGACCCGATCACCGCGATCGGCTCCGGCACCATCCACGAGAAGCACCGCAGCGCTCTCGAGGAGATCATCGCCAAACTCAACGAACGCTTCGGCGACAAGTACGGACCCGGCGTCGTCGCCGGCACCATGTCCAACATCGTTGTCCACCTCGCGCACGACGAGACCCTCGCCAACCAGGCACGCGTCAACACCGCCCAACAGTTCAGCGAATCCCCAGCACTACCCAAGGCCTTCATCGACGCCGTGATGGGCGTCCGCGACCAGACCCCCCAGCTCGTCTACGACCTCTTCAACGACCCCGACCTGTACGGCGAACTGTCGAAGGCGCTGCCGGCGATGTTGTACGAGCACCTGCACACCGCCACGTAGGCCCAGCTAAGCGCACCTCCCTCCTACGACTGATCCTCATCAGGCTGACTGATGCAGGTCCTCGGATGCGCGTGCTGTTGCGAGGATCGACCTAGCCGTCGAGCCGCCTGCTCGCCCTTCCGTCGATGACCTTCTCCAGCGGACGACGGAGCATCCGGGTTCCGTAGCCGCCGACGCAGCGAGCCACGGCTTCACCTGGCACGGCTGCCTAGCTCCGCCTCGTCTCGTCCCCCCTGACCTTGAAGTCCCACACACCTCTTGCACTGTCGGACCAGCTGTGGGCGCCTCGGGTTGGGGTTCTTGGGGGGTATGACGGCGTCCCTGCACAAGCTGACGGCCGGCTCGGGCTATGACTACCTGACCCGGCAGGTCGCCGCCATGGACTCCACCGAGAAGGGCCACGCGTCGCTCACGTCGTACTACACCGAGAAGGGGGAGGTACCCGGCCGGTGGGTCGGCACCGGCCTCCAAGCCCTAGAGGTGGAGCCGAGGTCGGCGGTCTCGCAGGAGCAGATGCAGTCGCTGTTCGGGGCAGGGTTCCATCCGGAAATGGCCGCTCGTCTGGCTGCCCTGCCGGTCGGCGCGACGCGGGAGCAGGTCCGCGCCGCGGCCCGGCTGGGGGCGCCGTTTCGGGTCCATGCCGCGGCCAGCGCGTTCCAGCAGGAGGTCGCGACGCGGTCCGCGGTGTGGGCGGCCGAGCACGGTGTCGCTGCGGACGAGGAAGTGCCGTTGGATGTCCGCGCGCGGGTCCGCAACGAGGTAGCGACCGAGGGTTTCGCGGCGCGGATGGGGAGGGCGCCGAGCAGCCTGGAGTTGTCCTCGGAGGTCGCTCGCCTGACGCGGAACGCCACGACGGCGTGTGCCGGGTTCGATGTGACGTTCACGCCGGTGAAGTCGGTCTCTGCGCTGTGGGCGGTCGCGCCGCAGCAGGTGGCCGCGCAGATTGAGGAGGCTCATAACGCCGCCGTCGCTGACGCTCTGGCCTACCTGGAGGAGCGGGTCCTGTTCTCGCGCAGGGGTGCGGGTGGGGTGCGGCAGGTGGAGGTGACCGGCGTGATCGGAGCGGCGTTCACGCACCGGGATTCGCGGGCTGGGGATCCGAATCTGCACACCCATGTGGCGATCGCGAACAAGGTTCAGACACTCGACGGCGCCTGGTTGGCGATCGACGGCCGGCCCTTGTTCGCGGGGCTGGTAAGCATCTCGGAGGTCTACAACACCCAGCTGGAGGCCCACCTCGCCGCCCGCCTCGGTGTGCGATTCGCGGCGGAGCCGGTGGCCGATCCGTCGAAGCGACCGGTGCGAGAGATCATCGGAGTCCCAGCCCGGTTGCGGGAAGCGTGGTCCAGCCGCAGGGCGGCGATTGAGGCCCGTCAGGCGGAGCTCGCCGTCACATTCCAGCACGCGCATCACCGCCCGCCGACACCGGCCGAGGCGATCGCGCTGGCGCAACAGGCCACCTTGGAGACCCGGGAAGCGAAGCACGAACCCCGCACCCTGACAGAGCAACGCAGCGCCTGGGCAGCGCAAGCGACCGCGGTCCTCGGCGCCGACGGGATAGCCCGGATGCTCGCCGACGTGGCCGCCGCTGCTCACGGCGCGGGGCCGGCGCCGACGGCCGCCTGGATCGATGAGGTGGCCGACGAGATGGTGACCCGGATGAGCCTGTCGCGGGCCACGTGGACGGTGTGGCACCTGCAGGCGGAAGCCTCGCGCAGGGCCAGGGAACGGGCCACCAGCCCCGGGCAGGCGACCCACCTCACCGCCCAACTCCTGGCCGCGGCAACCGACCGATGCATCGCGCTGGAGGCGTGGGTCGACCCGATCAGCGACCCCCAGGTCCTGCGCCGCTCCGACGGCGAATCTGTCTACACCACGGTCGGGAGCCGACGGTTCACCTCCACCGCCGTGATCGAAGCCGAACGGCAGATCACCGACGCAGCGACCCTCCTCAACGGCCGACAAGCCAGCGAAGCCGACGTGTCCCTCGCCCTCCTCGAGGCGACCGCCAACCGCATCAACCTGACCGCCGGCCAGGCTGAACTCGTGCGTCGAATGGCCACCAGCGGACGACGGGTCCAGCTCGCCCTGGCCGCCGCTGGCTCCGGGAAAACCACCGCCCTGGCAACTCTCGGGCAGGCGTGGCGGAACAGTGGTGGGACGGTGGTCGGCCTGGCCCCCTCCGCCGTCGCCGCTCGACTCCTGGCTGATCACGTCGGCCACGCCACCACCCTGGCGAAGCTCGCCTGGGACCTCCACCACCATCCCGGCGCAGCCGAGAATCTGATCAGCCCTGACACCCTCCTGATCGTTGACGAGGCGGGCATGGCCGACACACCATCGCTGGCCGCAGTGATCGGATTCGCCATCCATCGGGGTGCGTCGGTGCGGTTGATCGGGGATGATCAGCAGCTCGCCGCGGTCGGTGCCGGCGGGGTGCTTCGCGACCTCGCCCACGCCCACCCAGCCGTCCACTTGACCGAGGTGCTGCGGTTCGAAGACCCAGCGGAGGCGGCCGCCTCGTTGGCGCTGCGCGATGGCCGGCCCGAGTCGCTGGGCTTCTACCTCGACCAGCAGCGGATCCACGCCGGCTCGGACGAAACCATCCTCCGCGACGCCCTCAACGCCTGGCTCAAAGACAAGACAGCCGGCCTGGACTCGGTGATGCTGGCCAGCACCCGCGACCAGGTCGCCCAACTCAACCAGTGGGCCCGCGACCACCGCCTGGCCGCCACCCACGGCGATGTTGAGGGTGCCGTTGCGGTGCTGTCGGACGGGAACCTGGCCTCGGTCGGGGATGTGATCGTCACCCGACTCAATGACCGCCGCCTCGCGATCAGCGCCACCGATTGGGTGAAGAACGGCGACCGGTGGACCGTCACCGAAGTGGACCCGACGGGCGCGATCCACGCCCACCACCTGAACAGCGGGCTGCGGAGCACCCTGCCTGCAACCTACGTGACCGAGAACGTGGAGTTGGGCTATGCAGTGACCGTCCACGGCGCCCAAGGCATCACCGTCGACACCACCCACACTGTCCTGACCGGGACGGAGAGCAGGCAGCAGCTCTACGTCGCGATGAGCCGCGGCCGCCGCTCGAACCACGCCTACGTCCAGGTCGTCGACGGCGGCGGCGAATACTCCCCCATCCACCCCACCACCCTGCGACCGGTCACCGCCGCAGACGTCCTCGAGCAGGTCCTAGCCCGTGACGGATCCGCCCGTTCCGTCACCACCGAGACCCGCCAAACCGTCGACCACTACACCCGCCTCGGCCTCGCCGTGGCCCGCTACAGCGACGCGGTGAGCGTCGCCGTCGAGCAGCTCCACGCGGACACCGCACACGAGCTGGACCAGCACGCCGACGAGGTCGTGGATCAGCTCACCTCCAGCCCCGCCTGGCCCACCCTCCGCGCACACCTTCTTCTGCTCTCGGCCACCGGCGAGAGGTCCCACTCAGCGCTGCAGCTGCTGCGTGCCGCGGTCGACGCCCGGGAACTGTCGACCGCCCACGACCCGGCGGCGGTGCTCACCTGGCGGCTCCCCCACCCTGACACCTCGGGCCCACTCCCCTGGCTCACCGGCATCCCCCGAAGCCTCGCCGACCACGATCAGTGGGGCCCCTACCTCACCGCCCGCCACGCCCAGGTCCGCGCCTTCGCCGCCGAAGTCCGAGCCGCCGCCACCGCCATCAGCCAGCCGGTATGGGCTCTACCGGGCCAGACCATCACAGCGTCGACCGTGACCGATGTCGAGGTGTGGCGGGCGGCCTGGCAAGTCGAACCCAGCGACCGCCGCCCCACCGGACCCGCCCAACTGGGTGCAGCCGCGCACCACTGGCAACAGAACCTCACGAACCGGCTCCGACCCGCCTATCCGGTCGGGATCTGGACCGATCTCCTCCGCGACATCCGTGCCGATCTCACCCGTGACCCCTACGCCACCGTGCTGGCACACCGCCTCGCCGCCCTCCACAACACCGACGTCCCCATCACCGAACACCTCGCCGCAGCCGTCGCCGACGGGCCCCTGCCGGCAGAACAGCCAGCCGCCGCGCTGTGGTGGCGACTCGCCCGCCACCTCACCCCCGCCGAAGGCCCCACCCTCCCCACCTGGGAAGAATCGCTGGTTGACCAGCTCGGCTACCAGCCCGCAGCCGACCTCGAAGCCAGCCCCTGGTGGCCCCACCTGGCCGCCGCGCTCACCGACGCCACCCAGCGCGGCCACCGCCTCGAGGACCTCATCATCCCCGTGCCAGACGTCTCCGGATTCGACGACGCATGCCAGGCGATGCTGTGGCGCACCCACCACCTCACGACGCCGCCACCCGACGACCAAGTGGAGCCGCCGCACCCCGATCAGTTGCCCCCCGACGGGATCGAGGACATCGACTGGACTACTCGGACCGCAGACCTCGTCGCAGCTGCCCGGTTGCGAGAGCGTATCGATCCGGACTTCACCGAGATTGAACTGCGCCAGGCCTTCGCAGCCGCCGACCGCTGGACCGAGACCCCCCACACCCCGGAACGCCTCGCCCACGTCACTGCGGCCGCGGCAGGGTTCTTCGAGACCCAGCTGCCCGACTCGTGGAGCCATTCCTACTTCCTGCAACGCTTCAGGCAGGATCTCGCCGGCGACCCCCGGTTCCGGATCGGCCACGCCCCAGCAGGCTGGACCTCCATGATCAGCACCCTGCGGAAGCAGGGATTCAGCACCCAAGAGCTGCTCGCCGCGGGAGTGGCAACCACCACCCGCCAAGGCAACGTGATCGACCGCTTCCGCGACCGCGCCATCCTCCCCATCACCCACGAAGGCGTCATCGTCGGGTTCGTCGGCCGACGGCACCCCGACGCCCACGACGACCACGGCCCCAAATACCTCAACAGCCCCGCCAGCCCACTGTTCGCCAAACGCGACATCCTCTACGGCCACCACCTCCTCACCCCCGAGGCTGTTCCGGTGATCGTCGAAGGCCCGATCGACGCGATCGCCGTCACCCTCGCAGGCCAAGGCACCTACATCGGCCTCGCACCCCTGGGAACCGCACTGACCCCGGAACAGACCCTGCTGCTGCGCGGCGGACCCACGCCGCTGATCGCCACCGACGCCGACAACGCCGGACACGTCGCAGCCGAGAACGCATTCTGGCTCCTCGCCCAGCACCGCCTCGACCCGCGCCGGCTGATCCTGCCAGCCGGCAGCGACCCGGCTCAACTGCTCGAACAGCACGGCCCCGACGCCCTCC
>DJWE01000056.1 GCA_002441465.1 Propionibacteriaceae bacterium UBA6238
GCGCCGATGAACACGCCGAGGAAGATCTCGACGAGGTGCACGCCGTCACTGCTGCCCTCGCTCGAGGCGAGGAAGGTGTTGAACCCGACGAGCACCGCAGCGGCACCGACGAAGCTGTGCAGCATCGCGATGAGCTCGGGCATCTCCGTCATCTGGACCTTGCGGGCTCGCCAGACGCCGATGACGGCGCCGATGGCCATGGCGATGGCGATGGCGACCCAGTTGGTCCAGTCCGAGTTGCGCAACGCCAGCCAGAGGGTCGCGACCAGGGCGATCAGCATGCCGATCATGCCGAGGTTGTTGCCGTCCTTGGCAGTCTCGTGCTTCGACAGGCCCGCGAGGGAGAGGATGAACAGCAGCGCCGCGATGATGTAGGCGGCTTGGATGAGTGCGATATCCATGGTGTGCGCTCAGCCCTTCCGGAACATCGTGAGCNNAGCCACCGAAGATGTTGATGCTGGCCACGAGCGTCGCGAGGAACGCGAGCACCGCGATCGCGGCGCCGAGGCCACTGCTCCACTGCCCGAGCTGGATGAGCGCACCGACGACGATGATGCCGCTGATGGCGTTGGTCACCGACATGAGCGGGGTGTGCAGCGCGTGGTGGACGTTGCCGATGACGTAGTAGCCGACGACCACGGCCAGGGCGAACACCGTGAAGTGGCCGAGGAAGCTGGGCGGCGAGAACGCGGCGATGAGCGCGAACGCGGCGGCTGCGATGCCCATGTAGACGAACCTGCGTCTGGGGTCCTTCGCCTTCTCGGGCTCCTTGACCACCTCTGCGGGGGCCGCCTTGGCCACCGGGGCGGCGCTGACCTGGATCGGCGGCGGCGGCCAGAGCAGCTCGCCGTCGCGCGCGACCGTCATGCCACGCTGGACGACGTCGTCCAGGTCGAGGACGAGCTGGCCGTCCTTGCCCGGCGTGAGCAGCTTCATGAGGTTGACGAGGTTCGTGCCGTAGAGCTGGCTCGCCTGCGTGGGCAGGCGGCCGGCGAGGTCGGTGTAGCCGATGATCTTGACGCCGTTGGCGGTCACGACGAGCTCGTCGGCGACGGACCCCTCGACGTTGCCGCCGTTGGCCGCAGCCATGTCGACGATGACCGAGCCCGGGCGCATCGTGGCGACCATCTCGCCGGTGATGAGGCGCGGCGCGGGCTTCCCGGGGATCAGGGCCGTCGTGATGATGATGTCGACGTCCTTGCACTGCTCGGCGTAGAGCTCCGCAGCCTTGCGGTTGTAGTCCTCGCCCATCTCGCGGGCGTAGCCGTCCGAGCTGACGGCCTGCTCGCCCATCTCGACCTTGAGGAACTCGCCGCCCATCGACTCGACCTGCTCGGCCACCTCGGGCCGCGCGTCGGTGGCACGAACAATGGCGCCGAGGCTGCCAGCCGTGCCGATTGCGGCAAGTCCAGCGACCCCGGCGCCGACGACCAGCACCTTCGCGGGGGGAACCTTGCCGGCTGCAGTCACCTGCCCGGTGAAGAACGAGCCGAACTGGTGGGCCGCCTCGACGACGGCCCGGTAGCCGGCGATGTTGGCCATCGAGGAGAGCACGTCGAGAGCCTGGGCCCGGGAGATGCGCGGCACCGCGTCCATCGCCAGCACGGTCAGCTTGCGCTTGCCGAGCTCCTCGAGCAGCTCCGGGCTGCGTCCGGGAGCGATCAGTGAGATCAGCGTCGCGCCGTCGGCCAGCAGAGCGATCTCCGCAGTGGTCGGAGCGTTGATCTTCGCAACCACCGGCGCGCTCCAGGCTGCCGTGGTGTCGACGATGGTCGCCCCCGCCGCCTCGAAGTCGGCGTCCGGATAGGCGGACTTCGCTCCAGCGCCGGCCTCGACGACGACGCTGTGTCCGAGCTTGATCAGCTGTGCCACGGTCTTCGGAGTCGCCGCGACCCGGGTCTCGCCGTTGAGTGTTTCCCTGGGTATCCCGATCTGCATCTTCTTTGAACAGTCCTTCCAGTGGGGCCGGATCGGTGGAACCGACGGTCGGTAGCGTAGTGGTCAGCGGTGCCGTCGGACGCCACGTTCCGCGCGCTGCTGCCGGGCGGTGGTGCCCCGATTCGCCGCGGGTGACCGCCTCGGATAGACTCGAACCGCCGTCACGACGGCCGCGGACGCCCAAGAGCTCCCGACGATCCTCGAATTCGACATCGTGCCCACCGGGCAAGGGAGCGCCGCGCAACGGGAATACCGAGAGGAGCAGCGGCAGATGGACGCTGACACGAAGAAGAAGATCATCGAAGAGTACGCGATCGCCCCGGGTGACACGGGCTCGCCGGATGTCCAGATCGCGCTGCTCACCAAGCGGATCGCGCACCTGACCGAGCACCTCAAGGAACACAAGGGCGACCACCACAGCCGGCGTGGACTGATGCTCCTGGTCGGCCAACGCCGCCGCCTGCTCAACTACGTGATGAAGAACGACGTTGAGCACTACCGCTCGCTGATCGCACGCCTCGGCCTGCGTCGGTGACACCAGCCTGACGACCAGCCGGTGACGGGGACCCCGTCACCGGCTGGTCGTGCATACAACTGAAAGACAGCCCCACACGCCACCTGGTTTGGTCCTCGGTAGTGACTTTCGGGCGCCGCATGTGCGGCTTCCCGCGAGCCTCGATCGAAGACCGGGCGAGGGAGGGGCGGGGCGCAAACCCGAAAGGAACCCCACATGGAAGGTCCTGACCTTCGTTTCACCGAGGCCGTGATCGACAACGGCCCGCTGGGCACACACGTCGTCCGGTTCGAGTCCGGGCTGCTGGCCAAGCAGGCCAACGGCTCCGCCGCCGTCTACCTCGACGGCGACACCATGCTGCTCTCGGCAACCACCGCGGCCAAGAACCCGCGTGATGCCGTCGACTTCTTCCCGCTGACCGTGGACGTGGAGGAGCGGATGTACGCCGCCGGCCGCATCCCCGGCTCCTTCTTCCGTCGTGAGGGCCGGCCCTCCGAGGGCGCGATCCTCGCCGCCCGCCTGACTGATCGTCCGCTGCGTCCCTGCTTCGTGAAGGGCCTGCGCAACGAGGTCCAGGTCGTCATCACCGTGATGGCCCTGAACCCGAACGTGCGCTACGACGTGCTGGCGATCAACGCCGGCTCTGCGTCCACCACGCTGGCCGGCCTGCCGTTCTCCGGCCCGGTCGGCGGCCTGCGGATCGCCCTGATCGGTGACACCTGGGTCGGCTTCCCGACCGTCGAGCAGTCGGCGGACGCCACCTTCGAGATGGCCATCGCCGGTCGCGTCCTTCCCGACGGCGACGTGGCGATCATGATGGTCGAGGCCGAGTCCACCGAGGCCACCTGGGACCTGGTCCGCTCCGGCCGTACCGCCCCGACCGAAGAGGTCGTTGCGCAGGGCATGGAGGCCGCCAAGCCGTTCATCAAGGCGCTGTGCGACGCGCAGGCCGAACTGGCCGCGATGCTGCCGAAGCCGGTTTCGCAGTTCCCGGTGTTCCTGGATTACCAGCCTGACGCGTTCGAGGCCGTCGCGGCCGCGGGCACTGACCGGCTCAAGGCCGTGATGAGCATTGCGGGCAAGCAGGAGCGGGAGACCGCGACCGACGAGCTGAAGGCCGCGCTGCACGCGGAGCTCGACGCCCAGTTCCCCGACCGGGAGAAGGAGATCAGCGGAGCCTTCGGCGCGCTGACCAAGAAGATCGTCCGGCACCGCACGCTCACCGAGAAGGTGCGCATCGACGGCCGCGGCGTCCGCGACATCCGGACGCTGTCCGCTGAGGTCGGCGTGCTGCCCCGGGTGCACGGTTCGGCGCTGTTCCAGCGTGGCGAGACCCAGATCCTGGGCGTCAGCACGCTGAACATGCTGGACATGGAGCAGAAGCTCGACACGCTCTCCCCGGAGACGACCAAGCGGTACATGCACAACTACAACTTCCCGCCGTACTCCACCGGCGAGACCGGCCGGGTCGGTTCGCCGAAGCGGCGCGAGATCGGCCACGGAGCGCTCGCAGAGCGTGCCCTGGTGCCGGTGCTGCCGAAGCGGGACGAGTTCCCCTACGCGATCCGGCAGGTGTCGGAGGCGCTGGGCTCGAACGGGTCCACCTCGATGGGTTCGGTGTGTGCGTCCACTCTGGCGCTGCTCAACGCGGGCGTGCCGTTGAAGGCGCCGGTGGCCGGCATCGCGATGGGTCTGATGAGCGAGGAGATCGACGGCGAGACCCGCTACGTCGCGCTGACCGACATCCTGGGTGCCGAGGACGCGCTCGGTGACATGGACTTCAAGGTGGCCGGTACGAAGGACTTCGTGACCGCGCTGCAGCTCGACACCAAGCTGGACGGGATCCCCTCGGAGGTCCTGGCCGGTGCGCTGCAGCAGGCCCGCGAGGCCCGGCACACGCTGCTCGAGGTCATGGGCGAGGCGATCGACACTCCGGACGAGATGAGCCCGTACGCCCCGCGGATCATCACGATCCGGATCCCGGTCGACAAGATCGGCGAGGTGATCGGGCCCAAGGGCAAGATGATCAACCAGATCCAGGACGACACCGGCGCCAACATCTCGATCGAGGACGATGGCACCATCTACATCGGTGCCGACAACGGTGAAGCAGCCGAGGCCGCTCGCGCCATCATCAACGGGATCGCCAACCCGACGATGCCGGAGAAGGGCGAGCGTTACCTGGGCACCGTGGTGAAGATCATGCCGTTCGGCGCGTTCGTCTCGCTGCTCCCGGGCAAGGACGGCCTGCTGCACATCTCCAAGCTGCGTCCGCTGGCCGGTGGCGCGCGGGTGGAGAACGTCGAGGACGTGCTCAGCGTCGGACAGAAGGTCCAGGTGGAGATCTCCGACATCGACGAGAAGGGCAAGCTCTCCCTCGTCCCCGTGGTCGAGGAGCCCGCTTCCGCCGAAGCATGATGCCTCGGTTCGCCTCGTGATCACAGTGGCGGCGCTACGCAAGCACGCGTAGCGCCGCCGCTGCGTTGTAGGGAGGCGAACGGAGCGGGCCCCTAGGATGGCGGGCGAAGGAAGGGGAGCCATGCGGGTGGCGGTTTTCGGGGCACGAGGTCGAATGGGCGCGGAGGTCTGTCGTGCGGTCGATGCGGCCGCCGACCTCGAACTGGTCGCCGCGGTGGACGCCGGCGATGACCGCACGGCGGTCGAGTCCGCCGAGGTGGTCGTCGATTTCACGGTGCCGGATGTCGTCATGGACAACATCGCCTGGTGCACCGAACGCGGCATCCATGTCGTGGTCGGCACCACCGGTTTTACCGACCAGCGTCTCGAACAGGTCCGCGGGCTGACGGCAGCGCACCCGAACGTCGGCGTGCTGGTCGCGCCCAACTTCTCCGTCGGTGCCGTGCTGATGATGCACTTCGCCGAGCAGGCGGCCCGCTTCTTCGAGTCGGCCGAGATCATCGAGTTGCACCACCCGAACAAGGTGGACGCTCCGTCCGGCACCGCGCAGGCCACGGCGATCCGGATCGCCGCCGCCCGGGCCGATGCCGGTCTCGGGCCGGTTCCGGACGCGACCTCCTCGGCCCTGCCCGGTGCGAGGGGCGCTGACGTACAGGGCATCCATGTGCACGGTATCCGGCTGCGCGGCCTGGTCGCGCACCAGGAGGTGCTGTTCGGTGCCGAGGGCGAGACGCTGACCATCCGTCACGATTCCCTTGATCGAGCTGGTTTCATGCCTGGCGTCCTGGCTGCGGTCCGGGCCGTCCCCGGTCTGCCGGGACTCACCGTCGGCATCGACCGGCTGCTCGGGATCTGAGCGTGCGCAGGCTGGTCACCGTCCTGGTCGTCGCTGCCGTCGTCGTCCTGGGCGGCTGGCTGGCCGACAACGCCGTGCGGGGGAGGGCCGAGGAGCGGGCTGCGGCCGCGATCCAGGCCAGGCTGGGCCTCGACCAGTCGCCCCAAGTGACTATCGGCGGGTTTCCGTTCTCGCTGGCCCTGGTCACGAAGACCGTCCCCAGCGCCCGGATCAGCGCGGCCAGCGTGCCGCTGGCGGTGTCGGGCACACGCGTCCACGTCACCGGTGTACTCGTGGACTCCGAGGCGATCAGTCTCGACGGTGATCGGGTGCGACTGGCCCGGGTCAGCGGTTCGGGAGTGCTCTCCTACGGCGATCTGGCGGAACTGTCCGGCGTCCCGACCAGCTATGCCGAGGACGGACGCCTCCGGCTCAACTACACCGCACAGATCGCGGGTCGACAGCTCGGAGTGTGGGTGAGCGCCACGCCGGTGATCGCGGCGGACGGCTCCGCGATCGAGCTGACCAGGCTGCGGCTCGATCCGGACAGCGCATCGGTGCCGCTCACCAAAGCCCAGTTGGGTCGCCTCGTCGCGTCCATTCCGCTGCGGCTTCCCGACGGCGTCCGGTTGACCGCGCTGACACCGTCCGAGGGCGGTGTGGCCGTGGCCGGCCAAGCGAGCGATGTGGCCTTCACCCTGTCCTGAACGGCTACTCCAGCCGATGTCTCGCGTCCTGAGGGCGAACTCCGAACCGGTGCCCGGGGCGCCGCTGGCCGGGCGTCGGATCCGGCACGCCCTGGCGGGGCTCGATCTGCGAGTCGCGCGCGTGGTTCCGGCCGGGCCGTGGCCCGTGGTCCGGCTTCAGCCCGTCAACGGAGTGATCGACGTTCCGGCGTGACCTGGCCGACTCAGTTGATCGCGGTGTGGAGGCGGACCAGCTTCAGGCTCGGCCCGGACTCGGTGAGCGCGACCTCGGTATGGGCGCCGTCGGCGGCCCATCCGGCGACGCTCAGGAACTGGCGCAGGATGTCGTCGCCCGCCCGCACCCACCACGTGGCGCGCTCGAAGCTGTCCGCGCGCAGGGTGTCGACGCAGGCGTTGAGCAGCCGCGAGCCGTGGCCGCGACGCTGCGCGAGCGGGTCCACCATGAACTCCGCGATCAGGGCGTCCTGTCCGGCCACGGCGTCCGGGTCGTCGGAGGGACCGAGCGCGGCGAAGCCGATCACCCGCTCGTCACCGAGCGCAACCAGGACGCGGAATTGCGCGAGCGGCGGACGCAGGATCGCCGCCTCCCAGCGTGAGGTCATCTCGGCCAGATCGACAGTGGCAAGCACGTCGCCGGCCATCTCGACGGGCAGAGTCTGCTGCCACGATCGGCGTTGGAGCGCGGCGATCGCGCCCGCCTCCGAGGGCAGGGCAAGGCGTACGGAGTCGGCCAGCACGGTGGTCACTGTACCCACTGCGGGGGATACGACGGTTCGGGTGTCGGTCAGTCCGGCTAAGGTGGGGAGTTGTGCGAGAGAGCTTGAAGACCCCACCCCCGCTGGCCCGCGATGCCTTGCGCATCACGCCGCTGGGCGGCCACGGCGACATCGGCCGGAACATGAGCTCCTACGAGATCAACGGCCAAATGCTGTTCATCGACTGCGGCGTGCTGTTCCCCTCCGACGATCATCCCGGCGTCGACCTGATCCTGCCCGGTCTGAACCTGGTGGAGGATCGGCTCGACGAGGTGCAAGCGCTCGTGCTCACCCATGGACACGAGGACCACATCGGCGCCGTTCCGTACCTGCTGCGGCGGCGCAACGACATCCCGGTGTTCGGGTCGAGACTGACGTTGGCACTGGTCAGGGAGAAGCTGCGTGAGCACCGGATCCGCGACGTCGACCTTCGCGAGGTGGCCGAGGGCGAACGGCTCACCGTCGGCGAGTTCGACATTGAGTTCATGGCGGTCAACCACTCCATTCCGGATGCGCTCGCCGTGGTGCTGAGAACCAAGGCGGGCACCGTCCTGCACACCGGCGACTTCAAGATGGACCAGCTGCCGCTGGATGGCCGGCTCACCGACCTGCGGGGCTTCGCCCGACTCGGGGAGGAGGGCCTGGACCTGTTCATGCCGGACTCGACCAACGCCGAGACTCCGGGTTTCACCACCCACGAGCGTGACATCGAGCCGGCCCTGGAGCGGGTGTTCGCGAACGCGAAGCAGAAGCTGATCGTGGCCTGCTTCGCCTCCCACGTGCACCGGGTGCAGCAGGTCATGGACGCGGCGGTCCGGCACGGGCGCAAGGTCGCCTACGTGGGCCGTTCCATGCTGCGGAATATGACCGTGGCGAGGGAATTGGGCTATCTGCATGTGCCCGCCGACACGTTGATCGAGATGAAGCAGCTCGAGAACTACCGTGATGACGAAGTGGTGATCATCTCGACCGGCTCCCAGGGCGAGCCGCTGAGCGCGCTGTCGCGGATCTCCAACCACGAACACCCGGTGGTCAGCGCCGGCCCCGGAGACGTCGTTCTGCTGGCGTCCTCGTTGATCCCCGGCAACGAGAACTCGGTCTACCGGGTGATCAATGGGCTGAGCCGCAACGGCGTCACCGTGGTGCACAAGGGCAATGCGCTGGTTCACGTGTCGGGGCACGCCAGCGCAGGTGAGCTGCTCTACTGCTACAACCTGCTCAAGCCGCGAAACGTGCTTCCCGTGCACGGCGAGGTGCGACACCTGATCGCGAACACCCAGCTCGCCATCGCCACCGGCGTTCCCGCCGAGCGCGCCTTGGCCGTCGAGGACGGCGCGGTGATCGACCTGGCCAAGGGTGTGGCGCGGGTGGTCGGTCAGCTCGATTGCGGATACATCTTCGTCGACGGCCTCACCGAGGGCGAGGTGGGGGATGCCGAACTCACCGACCGCAAGATCTTGGGTGAGGAGGGATTCATCTCTGTGGTCGCGGTGGTGAACTTCCATGCCAGCACCCTGGTTAGTGGTCCGGACATCCACGCGCGCGGCTTTGCCGACGACGACGCCCTCTTCGACGAGATCCGCGCCGAACTGGCTCAGGTGGTGCGGCAGGCCCTGAGCGAAGGGGCTGAGGACACGTTCCAGCTCCAGCAGCTCCTGCGGCGCACGATCGGACGGTGGGTGAACAGCAACTTCCGGCGCCGTCCGATGATCCTGCCGATCGTCGTCGCGAGCTAGATTCGGGCGACCTGCGCTGGTGCCTGCGGTCCCGATTGGCACCGGGTCGCCGGCTTCGGGTATCGTAGGCAGGTCCCCGTTGGGGGGCCGCACGTACGCGCGTCCGTGCTCGCGCGATTCGCTAGACAACAAGGAGTACTCCGGTGGCTGCCGTCTGTGACATCTGCGCCAAGGGTCCCGGCTTCGGACACAACGTGCCGTGGTCGAAGAAGAAGACCAACCGGCGCTGGAACCCGAACATCCAGCGGGTCCGCGCGGTTGTTGGCGGCACCCCGAAGCGCCTCAACGTGTGCACCTCCTGCCTGAAGGCCGGCCGCGTCACGCGCTGAGCTGATCTCGAAGAGACCCGCTGCGTGCGGGTCTCTTCGCATGTCCGGGTACGGCCCGTGCCCCTTTCGATGCCCCCGGCGGGCGCGCCGTGGCGGTGGACCGGGCTGTCGGCGGGGCCGCCTAGGCTGAAGCACCGTGGACACCGGAACGGGCCGATGGCGAACGGCCACCTTCACACAGCTGTATGCGCCACTGAGCGCCGTTCTGGGTGATCGAACGGCGAAGGAGTTCGCCGCGCTGCGGATCACAACCGTGGGCGATCTGCTCCGGCATATCCCGCGCCACTACCTATCCGGCACCGAACTCACCGATCTGGCCACGATCACCGAGGGCGAACTCGTGGCCGTCGTGGCCCGGGTCGCCGACATCCGGCGGTATGAGGGTCACGGCCAACCCGGACGCAAGGCCAGACCAGGCCGGCTCGAGGTTCTGCTCAGCGACGGCAACGGCCGGCTCACCGCAACCTTCTTCGGAAAGACCCACCTGCTGTCGTGGTGGGAGCGGCAGCTTCGCGAGGGGGTCGCCGGCCTGTTCGTGGGCAAGGTCGGCAGCTTCCGGGGGCAGCGCCAGTTGAGCCACCCGGTCTTCGCCATGATGGACGCCGGCGGCCGGATCGTGTCCACTTCGGAGGAGAAGGAACGCATCGCGGCCCTGTCCACCGGAGGGCTGGTCGGGATGTATCCGGCCACGGCGAAGCTGCCCACCTGGAAGGTGGCCGAGTGCGCCCGGATCGCGCTGGCTTCGCTCTCGGATTCGGAGGACCCGTGGCCGGCGTGGCTACGAGAACAAGCCGGCGTGTTGGACCTGGCTGAAGCGCTCGCAGCCGTCCATGCCCCGCTCAGCCTTGATCAAGCCGAGAAGGGCGCCGAGCGGCTGCGTTTCGATGAGGCAATGGCCACCCAGCTCACCATGGCCTATCGCCGCGCCGACGCGGCGAACCGGCCCGCCCGGCCCCGTCGGCGGACCGCCGGGGGGCTGTTGGAGGCCTTTGACGCCCGGCTGCCGTTCACGCTTACCGCCGGGCAGGTGGAGGTGAGCGACGCCATCCTGGCGGATCTGGCTCGCTCCCGTCCGATGCAGCGGCTGCTGCAGGGCGAGGTGGGTTCGGGCAAGACCGTCGTGGCGCTGCGCGCGATGCTTGCCGTGGTCGATGCCGGTGGTCAGGCCGCGCTCCTGGCGCCTACGGAAGTGCTGGCCGCACAGCACTTCCAGACCATCCGGTCGCTGCTCGGCGACTTGGGTGCCGGGCGCATGCTGGGTACGCCCGAGGTCGCCACCGATGTGGTGCTGCTCAGCGGATCGCTCTCGACGGCGGCCAAGCGGGCCGCGCTGCTGCGCGCGGCCAGCGGTGAGGCAGGCATCGTGATCGGGACCCATGCCTTGCTGGCTGATCGGGTGCAGTTCGCCGACCTTGGCCTGATCGTGGTCGACGAGCAGCACCGGTTCGGCGTCGAACAACGGGCGGTGCTGGCCGACAAGGCGCAGAGCCGTCCGCACGTGCTGGTGCTGACCGCCACCCCGATCCCACGATCGGTGGCGATGACCATCTTCGGCGATCTCGATGTGTCTACCCTCAGTGAGCTGCCCGCCGGACGTGCGGAAGTGACGACGGTGGTGGTCGACGCCTCGACCCGGCCGCAGTGGGTGGATCGTGCCTGGGAGCGGGTTGTGGAGGAGGTCGGCGCAGGCCGGCAGGTCTTCGTTGTCGTGCCCCGGATCGCCGGGTCGGCGGAGGGCGTCGGCGTGGTCGAGCTGGCCGATGAGTTGCGCTCTGGCGCGCTGGCCGGCCTTCGCGTGGGCGTTCTTCACGGGCAGCTTCCCGGCGATGCCAAGGACGAGGTGATGGGAGCCTTCGTCGCCGGCGAGCTCGACGTGCTCGTCGCCACCACCGTGATCGAGGTCGGTGTCGACGTGCCCAACGCCTCGATGATGGTGGTCTGGGACGCTGATCGCTTCGGCATCTCCCAGCTGCACCAGCTGCGGGGCCGGATCGGCCGCGGCAGCCACCCCGGCGTGTGCCTGCTGGTGACCAGGGCGCCGGCCGGCGAGCCGGCCCGTGTCCGGTTGGACGCGGTGGCCGCGACCCGGGACGGCTTCGCACTCGCCGAACTCGATCTCGAGCAACGCCGCGAGGGCGATGTGCTTGGCGCCGCCCAGGCCGGGGGGCGGTCGAGCCTGCGTCTGCTGCGGGTGCTGGAGCACGCCGACCTGATCGCGCGCGCTCGGGAACTCGCCGCGGAGTGCGTCGCTCGTGATCCCGAGCTGACTACCCCGGGGTTCGCCGACGCGATCCGCGCCACCGAACTGCTCGCATCGCCGGACTGGCTCGAACGCAACTGAGGTGACTCAGTCGGGCGTCCGATCCAGGGGTGCTTGGCGCACCGCACCGGGCCCGTAGCGGGTGCTAGCCGTGACCGACTGCGCGATCCGACGCGCATGGGCGAGCACGACGTCTCCCAGCGCGGTGCCGACGGAGGCCAGCTGGACGGCGTGGTCAGGGTCCTCGACCCGCTCAAGGAGGTCGAGGTCAGCCTTTGCGGCGAGTTCGGCCGAATCCAGCAAGGCGAGCGCCCAGGCTGTCGCGCCGGGGCCGAGTAGGGGAGCGGCGGCGTCGATCGTGGCGGCCACGCGATAGATGGAGGGGTGGTGGAACAACGGGCTGCCCTCGGCGATGCCGAATCGCTCTCGGACCAGGGCCAGCGTCACGTCCTCGGCCCGGCTGGGCTCGGTCGCTTCCTCGCTCACGGCGTCCTGGGCTGCGGCGAGCATGTCGACGGTGCGTCCGGAGTCGATCGCTGCGACGATGCGGCGCAGTTGGGCAATGCCGATTCCGCCGACGACGACGAGCGTGCGCAGCATCCGGAGCCGGTCCAGGTGGTCGGCCCCGTACAGCGCCCGGTTGGAGGCGACCAGCGTGCCCCGAGGTAGCAGGCCCTCCGAGATGTAGAACTTGATGGTTGACGGGTGCACTCCGGAGGCCTTGCTCAGTTGGCTGATCGTCAGGCCCTCCGCCGGTCGCTCCATGAGCCTATGGTGGCACATTCCCTCAATGGACAGTGGCACTAACGGTTAGTTACGCTGTCTGTATGGTGAACTCTGCGATACCCGTTGTCCGGCAGGAAACCGCGCAGTACTCACTGCAGCGGATCCTGTTGATCTGGCTCGCGGCCGCAGCTCCGATGGGTCTGCTCGCCTGGGTCGTCTGGCCGGCCCTGCGTGGACGGGTGCCGATGCACCCCGGGATGCTCTTCTGGCTCTTGATGATCCTCGGCATGGTCTGGCAGTGCGTCCTGTCCCTGCTGGTGCTGCGCAAGGAACTCGGGACCCTTCGCTGGTCCGCGCTCGCCCCGCGGATCTGGGCACAGCACCCGCGTGACCCCGTGACGGGCCAGGCCCGGGCGCGCCTGTGGTGGGTGCTGGTTCCCTTGGTCGCCGTCTTCGGTGTGATCACACTGCTCACCGATTGGCTCAGTCCGTTCCTTGAGGGGGGCTGGCTGAGCGCGCCACAGGGGACCGATGTGCGTCAGCTCGCCGATCCGCAGTTCATCGGTCAGTGGTGGATCCTCGCCGTGGCGGTGGTGTCGAGCGTGTTCAACTATCTGCTCGGGGAGGAACTCCTGTTCCGTGGGGTGCTGCTGCCACGGATGCGTGGGGTCTTCGGCCGGGCGGACTGGCTCGTCAACAACCTGCTCTTCACCCTCTACCACGTGCACAAGTTCTGGGCGCTGCCCTCGGTGTTCCTGACCAGCCTGCCGTTCAGCTGGGCCGCTGCCCGCTATCGCACGATCTGGTTTGCCGTGGTGTTGCACGGGATCGAAGGGATCGTGCTGCTGGTGATGGTCGGCGCGGTTGTTGGCGGGCTGGTCGGCTGAGCGTTCGAGATATGCCGCGTCGACTAGCCTGACCCGGTGACCAGGATCATCGCGGGACGGGCGAAGGGCCACGTGGTCCGCACCCCCGCGGGTTCGGCGACGCGACCGACGACGGATCGGGTGCGCGAAGCCGTGTTCTCCCAGCTCGCCGATTGGGCGGGAACGCTGAGCGGTCCTGCGGACGAGCAGCTGCGGGACATCGGGTTCTTGGACCTGTACGCGGGTTCGGGCGCGGTGGCGCTCGAGGCGTCGAGCCGCGGCGCGGCGCCGGTGTGGGCCGTGGAGAGCGACCGCGGCACCGCACGGCTGGTGCGCGACAACGCCGCAGCCGTCCGGCTGGAGGTCACCGTCCGGGCGGCTCGCGTGGAGCAGTTCCTCGCTGCCGGACCGGCCCGGCGTTTCGACGTGATCTGGGCCGATCCTCCCTACGCTCTGACCGGCGAGCAGCTCGCCCTCGTTCTGGCGGCGGCGCTCGACTGGCTTGCCCCTGACGGGCTGGTGGTAGTCGAACGCTCAACTCGAGACCTGCCACCGGTCTGGCCCGCTCAACTGTCCTGGAGCTGGCATCGGCGTTACGGTGAGACGACGTTGTACTTCGCCAGGAGGGCACCTGAATGATCGCGATCTGCCCTGGGTCCTTCGACCCCGTCACGCACGGGCACCTCGACGTGATCGTCCGTGCCGCCAGGCTGTTCGACCACGTGATCGTCGCCGTCGGACAGAACTCGGCCAAGAACTACCTGTTCACCCCGGCGGAGCGGCTCACGCTGGTCCGCGAGACCACCGCCCATTTGCCCAACGTCACGGTGGAAGCTCTCGACGGGCTGCTGGTCACCTTCGCCAGGGCGCGTGGGGCGAGCGTGTTGGTGAAGGGGATCCGGAACGCCAGTGATGTCGACTTCGAACTTCAGATGGCGCACATCAACGCCGTCGTGGGATCCGTGGAGACCGTGATGTTGCCGACGTCGCCGGTTTGGTCCACGCTGTCCTCCACGATGGTCCGTGAAGTCGCATCGTACGGCGGAGACGTCTCACCGTTCGTGCCAGAGGTCGTGGCCCGGCAGATCCGCCTCAAGACAGAGGGAATGGAGCAGGCCAATGGTTGAGCGGACGAACGAGGTGCTCACGCGGCTTCGCCAGATCGTCGCCAGCGCCAAGGCCGTGCCGATGTCGGCTTCCTGCATGGTCAATCGCGGCGAGGTGTTGGCTTTGCTCGACGAGGCGACCGAGGCCCTGAACGCCGATGTCGGCGAGGCCCAGCGGGTCACCGCCACGTCGCTGGAGACCCTCGAGCGAGCCCAGGAGGAGGCCGCCCAGATCATCGCCTCGGCGGAGGAGCGGGCCGCCTACCTGGCCAGCCAGACTCCGGTGATGGATCTCGCCCGCAAGAAGGCCGTCCAGCTGGAGGCGAAGGCGCTGGCCAACTCCGAGGCGCTGCAGCGCGAAGCGGACGCCTATGTGGACGCCAGGATCGCCTCGTTCGAGGCGAGCCTGCAGAAGACGATGGCGCAGGTGCGCACCATGCGCGACCGGCTCGCCACGCGGTCTTCGCTGGATGACACCTCCACGCAGGCGTTGCCGCGCCTGCAGCCGTGAACCCGCGTTTTGGCCAGCGCGAGCGCTCACGGTAGAGTTCTGCGTTGGTTATGACGCTGTCGAACCGTGTGCCGAAGGGAACCGTCGTGCCTCCCCGTCTGCCTGACCCTCGTTCCGGGCTCGTCCTGGACACTCATGATCTGAGTCGTAGGGCCGGAGAGCAGGTGGAGGTCACCCGGATCGCGGAGGCTCCGGCGGATCTCGGCATCGAAGTAATCGGGGTGCCACCCGGCTCACCTGTCGACCTCGACCTTCGGTTGGAGTCGGTAGTGGAGGGGGTTCTGGTCACCGGTACCGCCGTGGTTCGGCTGCGAGGTAACTGCGCACGCTGCCTGGAGGAGATCTCCTCGACCGAGGAAGTCGATCTCCAGGAGCTGTTCTGCTACCCGGGCAAGGAACTCGACGATGCCGAGGCCCAGCATGTCGAGGGAGAGTTGATCGACCTCGAACCCGTCCTGCGAGACGCGGTGGTGCTCGACCTGCCGTTCACGCCCCTGTGCCGTCCGGACTGCGCCGGGTTGTGTCCCACCTGTGGGGCCAACCTGAACGACGATCCGGCACACAGTCACGGCGATCCCATCGATCCTCGGTGGGCGCGTCTGGAAGGCTGGACGGAACCGACGAACGAATCGAAGAGCAAGGAGTAACGCCGTGGCCGTTCCCAAGCGGAGGATGTCCCGCGCCAATACGCGCGCCCGCCGTTCCCAGTGGAAGACCTCCGCACCGACGCTGGTGACCTGTGCCAACGCGGCTTGCGGCGCCAAGCACCTGCCGCACACCGCCTGCCCCGAATGCGGCCAGTACGGTCCGCGGACGGCCCGCCGGCAGATCCTCGAGCCCTGACCCGGTCGGGGAGCCCGGTCACGTCCGGTCCCGAGGCGGCCCCGCGCCGCACCCTCGAGTTGTTCGACCAGCTGGGGATCGATCTGGATCCCCAGCTTTTCGAGCTTGCTCTGACCCATCGCTCCTACGCCTACGAGAACGGTGGGCTGCCGCACAACGAGCGCCTGGAGTTTCTCGGCGACGCCGTGCTCGGCGTGGTGGTCACCGAGTTCCTCTACCGCAGCTACCCCGATCTCCCCGAGGGACGCTTGGCCAAGCTGCGTGCCGCAGTGGTGAACTCGCACAGCCTCGCAGACGTGGCCCGCTCGCTTGAGTTGGGCAGCCGGATCCTGCTCGGCAAGGGCGAGGTGACCACCGGAGGGGACGACAAGTCCTCAATCCTCGCCGATACTTTCGAGGCACTGCTCGGTGCCGTGCTGATCTCGTGCGGACGCGACGCCGCGGACACTCTCGTGCACCACCTGTTCGACCCGCTGGTCGTGCGAGCGGCCGCACTCGGCGCCGGCCTGGACTGGAAGACCAGCCTGCAGGAGCTCGCCGCCGATGCCGATCTCGGCGCCCCCAGCTACCGAGTCACCGAATCCGGACCCGACCACGACAAGCGCTTCGAGGCCGTTGCCATCGTCGGCAACCGGGCCTATCCGCCCGGCGCCGGCACTTCCAAGAAGCAGGCCGAGCAGGGCGCGGCGAAGAACGCCTTCACCGCTCTTGCCGACGCCGCCAGTGAGGACGATGCCTGAGCTTCCTGAGGTCGAGGTGGTTCGCCGCGGTCTGGCGGCCGCTGTCGTCGGACGGAGCCTCGCGCGGGTTACGGTGTTGCACCCCCGCCCCGTGCGCCGGCACGTGGGCGGACCTCACGACTTCGCCGACACTCTCACCGGGCGGACGCTCACCGAGCCGCGACGCCGCGGCAAGTTCCTCTGGCTGCCATTCACCGACGGCGACGCTCTGATGGCCCACCTGGGCATGAGCGGGCAATTCCGGCTCGACGACGCCGATCGTCCGCTGCCGCCGCACTGTCGGGTGGTGTTCGCCTTCACCGACGGCGGGCCGGAGTTGCGCTTCGCCGACCAGCGCATGTTCGGCGGCTTGTGGGTCAGCCCCGGCGGGGCGGAGCTGCCGTCCGAGGTGGCCCACATCGCCAGGGACCTGTTCGATCCCGAACTGGATCTACCCGCGTTGGTGGCCGATCTGCGGAGGCGGCGCTCGGGGATCAAGCGGGTGCTGCTCAACCAGGAGATCGTCTCGGGGATCGGCAACATCTATGCCGACGAGTCACTGTGGCGGGCCAGGCTGCACTACGACACGCCCGCGGACGCGCTCAGCCGCCCCAAGGTCACCGGACTTCTCACTGCGGCTCGGGAGGTGATGGCCGATGCGCTGGATGCCGGCGGCACCTCTTTCGACGCGCTCTACGTGAACGTGAACGGCAGTTCGGGCTACTTCGGCCGCTCGTTGGCGGTGTACGGACGAGAGAGCCTGCCGTGCCCGCGCTGCGGGCGTCCGATCGTTCGCGAGTCGTTCATGAATCGGTCCAGCTACCGGTGCCCGTCCTGTCAACGTCGTTCGCGCACGCCGGTCCGATATTCTTCGCATTTGTGACCGCAGACAACCCCTTCGAGCGCTACTCCCAGGTGCTCCGACAGTTCGTGAAGTTCGGGTTGGTCGGCGGTGCTGGAGTGGTGGTGAACATGCTGGTCGCGATCGCCATGAACAAGCTCAACGGCGGTACCGGCAACGCGCAGAACGTGATCTTTCCGATTCCGGGCACCCACTACAACTTCCGCTTCACTTCGCTGGTCTGGATCGTGGGCTTCCTGGTGGCGAACGTGTTCAACTTCCAGCTGAACCGCTCCTGGACCTTCCGGCATGGCCAGAAGGCGCCGTGGCTGCGCGAGTTCTGGCCGTTCCTCGCCGTCGGCAGCGCGGCTGCGTTCCTCGGCCTGTTCATCAAGATCGCCTTCACCAACCCCAAGTCCCCGATCTACCTGCCCGAACCCTGGTTCCACGAGGAGGTTGGACTGCACTCCAGGGAGTACTGGGCGCAACTGTTCACGATCCTGATCACGATGCCGATCAACTTCATCGTGAACAAGCTGTGGACCTTCTCGCACGTGCGCTCCAAGCACTCGGTACCGGTTGACGCCTGAGCCATGTACCTGAAGAGCCTCACCCTGCGCGGCTTCAAGTCGTTCGCCTCCACCACGAATCTGGTCTTCGAGCCAGGCATCACGTGTGTGGTGGGACCGAACGGTTCGGGCAAGTCCAACGTGGTGGACGCGCTGGCCTGGGTGATGGGGGAGCAGGGCGCGAAGACCCTGCGCGGGGGGAAGATGGAGGACGTCATCTTCGCCGGCACGTCCGGACGCGCCCCGCTCGGTCGGGCCGAGGTCGTGCTCACCATCGACAACACCGACGGCGCGCTACCGATCGACTTCACCGAGGTGACGATCAGCCGCACGATGTTCCGGGCCGGCGGCTCGGAGTATGCGATCAACGGTGCTCCAGCCCGCCTGCTGGACGTGCAGGACCTGCTCAGCGACTCCGGCATCGGCCGGGAGATGCACGTGATCGTGGGGCAGGGTCAGCTGGACTCGATTCTGCAGGCCACGCCGGAGATCCGGCGAGGTTTCATCGAAGAAGCGGCCGGCGTCCTGAAGCATCGCAAGCGCAAGGAGAAGGCCCAACGCAAGCTGGAGGCCACCGCCACCAACCTGAACCGGCTCAGCGATCTGTTGGGTGAGATCCGCCGGCAGTTGAAGCCGCTGGGCCGTCAGGCAGAGGTGGCCCGGAAGGCAGCCGTGATCCAGGCGGACGTGCGGGACGCGAAGGCGCGCCTGCTTGCCGACGATCTGGTCGCGGCGTCGCACGCACTCGCGTCCGACCTGGCCGCGGAGGCCGAGCTGAAGCAGCGACGGCTGCGCGTGGAAGCCGACCTGACCGAGGCGCGTGAGGCGGAGCAGGCGGCGGAGGCGTCCGCGCGGGACGCCCTACCGCAGCTGACCGCGGCTCAGGAGACGTGGTACGCGCTGGCAGGCCTGGCTGAGCGGGTGGCCAGCACGGCGTCCATCGCCGGCGAGCGGCTGCGCAACGCCTCGAACATGGGTACCGAGGATCGGCCCGGACGCGACCCCGAGGCGATCGAGCGTGAGGCCGCGCAGGTGCGCAAGGCGGAGGAGGCACTGCGGATCGACGTGGCTGAGAAGGCCGACGCCTTGACCGCGGCCACCGCCGCACGCGCCGCAGCCGAGGCCGCGCACGCCGAGGCGGAGCAGCGCTACACCGCTCAGCAGCGCGCGATCGCCGATCGGCGTGAAGGCCTGGTTCGGCTTTCCGGCGAGGTCAATACCCTGCGCAGTCGGGCCGAGGCCGCGGGAGCGGAGATCGAGCGGCTCGCCGCGGCCAGGGCGGAGGCCGAACAGCGGGCGGCGGCAGCCCGGCATCACTTTGCCGCCCTGGAGACCAGGCTCGCCGGGCTCAGCGCTGGGGAGACCGGTCTGGACGCCGCCTACGAGGCGGCCGAGGCCGGCGTGGAGGCCGCGACCGCCACCGTGGAGCAACTGCAGGAGGCCGAGCGACGCGCCGCGGCGGAACGCGGCGCGGCTGCGGCACGGGCCGAGGCGTTGGCGCTCGGCCTGGAGCGCAAGGATGGGTCGGCCGCGCTGTTGGCCGCCGGAGACCGGTTGGACGGCCTGTTGGGCTCGGTGGCGGCGCTGATCAGCGTCCCGACGGGCGCGGAGGTGGCGATCGCGACCGCGTTGGGCGCCGCTGCTGACGCGGTCGCCGTGGCCGACATCGATGCTGCCGTGGCCGCCTTCGACCACCTGAAGGCCGAGGATCTCGGACGGGCCGGCCTGCTGCTGGGCGGCGAGGCTGCCCCCGACACCGCAGACTGGCCCGAGTTGCCGGGAGGCGCGACATACGCCGCAGGCATGGTCGAGTGCGCGGCGACGCTGCGTCCGGCGATCGAGCGGCTGCTGTTCAAGGTCGCCGTGGTGGACGACCTCGATCAGGGCCGGGCCCTGGTCGCCGCGCTGCCCGAGGTGTCGGTGGTCACACGGGACGGCGACCTGCTCAGTGCGTGGTTCGCGGCAGGAGGTTCGTCGGCCAAGCCGTCCCTGCTGGAGGTGCAGGCCGCGTTCGAGGAAGCCAACGCCCGCCTCGGGGCGGCGCAGGCGGAGACGGAGCGGCTGCGCTTCGCGATCGCGGAGGCCGAGCATGTGCTGGCCGACGCGCAGGACGCCTCAGATGCCGCCTTGGCAAGGCTGAACGAATCGGACGCCGAGCACGCCGCCTTGGCGGAGGAGGCCGGGGAGGCGAACCAGATCGTCCGTTCCGCCCAGGCAGAGGCAGGCCGGCTGGCTGCGGCCGCGGAGCATGCCGCCGCGGCTCGCGATCAGGCGCTGGCGAACCTGAGCGAGCTGGAAAGCCGCCTGGAGCTGGCTTCGGCTCAGACCGAGGTGAGCGAGGCCGATCCCACCGAACGCGACCGCTGTGCCGACCTCGCTCGGGCGGCCCGTTCGAGCGAGATGGACGCGCGGCTGGCCCTGCGCACGGTCGAGGAACGCGCCCGGGCCCTGGCCGGACGGGCGGAGAGCCTGACCCGTGCCGCCGAGGCCGAGCGGGCGGCGCAGGCGTTGGCGGCGGCTCGGCGTGAGCAGTTGCGCCGCGAGGCCGAGGTGGCCGGGGCAGTGCAGAGTGCTGCGGCGTGGCTGGCCGAGCGAATCGCCGCATCGAGGGCGTTGGCCGAGGCCGAGCGGACGCAGGCCCAGGCACGCCGCAACGAGGCCGAGTCGGCCCTGACCGCGGCCCGGCAGCGCGGCCGAGAGCTCGCGAAGGCGTTCGAGAATCTCGTCGACAGCGTCCACGCCGACGAGCTCGCCCGGGCCCAGCAGCAGATGAAGATCGACGCCCTCACCGAGAAGGCGCTCACCGAACTCGGCCTGGAGTCCGAGGCGCTGGTCGCGGAGTACGGGCCGGAGATCCCCGTTCCGGTCCTCGTTGACGCCGACGGGAAGCCGTTGGGTGAGGACGACCTTCGTCCGGACCCGGTGCCGTATGTCCGTGCCGAGCAGGAGAAGCGGCTGCGCGCGGCCGAGCGTGACCTTGCCGTGCTGGGCAAGGTGAATCCGCTGGCGTTGGAGGAGTTCGACGCGCTCAGCGAGCGGCACACCTTCCTTGCCGAGCAGCTGGCCGATCTGCGCAAGACCCGCGACGACCTCACCGACATCATCGCCGACGTGGACGCCCGGGTCCAGGAGGTGTTCGCTGCCGCCTACGCCGACGTCGAGAAGGCCTTCGAACAGTCGTTCGCCCGGCTGTTCCCCGGTGGCGAGGGACGCCTGGTCCTGACCGAGCCGGGGGAGTGGCTGACCACGGGGGTGGAAGTGGAGGCCCGCCCGCCAGGCAAGAAGGTCAAGCGGCTGTCGCTGCTCTCCGGTGGCGAGCGGTCGCTGGTTGCGGTGGCGTTCCTCGTGGCGCTGTTCAAGGCCCGGCCGAGCCCGTTCTACATTCTCGACGAGGTGGAGGCGGCCCTCGACGACACCAACCTGGGCCGGCTGCTGGAGATCTATGAGGAGCTGCGTGCGAACAGCCAGCTGCTCGTGATCACGCACCAGAAGCGGACCATGGAGATCGCGGACGCTCTCTACGGCGTCACCATGCGATCCGATGGCGTCTCCGCCGTGATCAGCCAGCGGCTAAGGGAAGACTGAGAGGCCAGGGAGGAAACCCTGAGAGCCGGAATTCCTCGGGCATACTGAAAGTGTTCCTTGGCGGAAGGGTTGTTCGTGGATTACTGGATCATCACCGTGGCGATCATCGCGATTGCGTTGTGCATCATCGCGGTTGTTGCTGTGGGGATGAGAGGCAGCCTGTCCGATCGTGCACCCGAGGTGGCGAACGTGCTGGCCAACACGGCCCGGCACCTCAACGGCGATGCCGACCCGCCGCAGGGCCTGGTGGAGTTCTTCCAGGAGACCGCTCGCAGCGCAGCCTCCGCTCGGAGCGCGATGTCGGCGCGCAGCGCGGCGTCCGCTTCAGAGCCGCCCAAGCGTTGAGGTGTGCGTGTGGCGTGAGCCCGGGTTGCCTACCATGAGCCGGTGGACATGATCTTCTGGTATGTGATGGCTGCGCTCGCGGTCGTGCTCGTTGTGGCCGCCGTGACCATCGTGGTGGGGCGTCGGAGCGCCGTTTCGTCCGCTCCACCGCCCGCCGAACTGGTCGCACCCGAGCCCGAGCCTGCGCCCGAGCCGGCTCCGGTTCCCGCTCCGGCGGCACCCGAACCGGCCGAGGTGGCCACCCCGGCGGCAACCGAACCGGCCGAGGTGGCCACCCCGGCGGCTCCGGTTCGGGAGACTCCCGAGTCGCCCGCCTCCCGGCTGACCCGGTTGCGTCGCCGGCTGAGCGCGAGCAACAACCCGTTCGCCCGCGGCCTGCTCGGCCTGCTCTCGGCCGACCGCCTGGACGCCGAGGCATGGGACGACCTGGAGGCCACCTTGATCACCTCCGACCTCGGCGTGGGCCCGACCGATGAGCTGATCACGGCGCTGCGCCGCGAGCTGGCCGTCGACGGCTCCTCCGATCCCGAGCAGGCCCGTCGGGTGTTGCGTACCGAACTGCTCAAGCTCCTCGGCACCGACGTCGACCGGAGCCTGCGGGTCACCGGCAGCGACGGATTGCCCGGCGTCGTGCTCGTGGTCGGCGTGAACGGAACCGGCAAGACCACCACGATCGGCAAGTTGGCCCGGGTGCTGGTGGCCGAGGATCATTCCGTGGTGCTGGCGGCCGCCGACACATTCCGGGCGGCCGCCGCCGACCAACTGCAGACGTGGGGGTCGCGGGTCGGCGTCCGGGTCGTGCGTGGGCCCGAAGGCGGCGACCCGGCGTCGGTGGCCTTCGACGCGGTCGAGGCGGGGATCGTCGACGCCGTGGACGTCGTCGTGGTCGACACCGCCGGACGGCTGCACACCAAGGCCGGGCTGATGGACGAGTTGGGCAAGATCAAGCGGGTGATCGAACGCAAGGCGCCGGTCACGGAGGTGTTGCTGGTGATCGACGCGACCACCGGCCAGAACGGTCTGGCTCAAGCGCGCGTGTTCGCCGAGGTGGTCGACGTGACCGGAATCGTGTTGTCCAAGCTGGACGGTTCGGCGAAGGGCGGCATCGTGGTCGCGGTGCAGCGAGAGCTCGGCGTCCCGGTGAAACTGATCGGCCTCGGCGAGGGGCCCGACGACCTTGCGCCGTTCGACCCGGACGGGTTCGTGGACGCCCTGCTGGCGGAGTCCTGATGCGGATTCGTCCGGCGCGTCCCGCCGATCTTCCTGCGCTGCTGGAGATCTACAACGATGCCGTGGTGCACACCACGGCCAGCTGGGACCTGCTGCCCTGGACGCCGGTCGAGCACGCGGAGTGGTACGCGACCAAGGCCGAGCATGGGCATCCGGTGCTCGTCGCCGACGACGGCGGCGCGGTGGTCGGATACTCCGCCTTCGGCCCGTTCCGGCCGAAGGCCGGTTACTCGCACACGATGGAGCACAGCGTGTATGTGCTGCCCAGCCAACAAGGCCGCGGCATCGGACGGGCGCTGCTGGTCGCTATCATCGAGGCGGCCAGAGCCGAAGGCGTGCACTCGCTGATCGGTGGTCTGAGCGCCGACAACGAGGCCTCGCTTGCGCTGCATCGTTCGCTCGGGTTCGTCGAGGTCGGACGCCTGCCCGAGGTCGGGCGCAAGTTCGATCGCTGGCTCGATCTGGTGCTGTTGCAGCTGTTCCTCTGATCCTTCCGCTTCTGGGGAGGGGATGGAGGGCGGGAGCGTCCGGGTAGGATGTGCCGGAGTTCCGCGACCGTGAGGTATCCCCCTTGTTCGACACCCTTTCCGACCGTCTCTCCGCCGCGTTCCGCAACCTGCGGGGCAAGACGCGGCTGAGCGACGCCGACATCGATGCGACCGCCCGCGAGATCCGGCTCGCCCTGCTCGAGGCCGACGTCAACCTCACCGTGGTCAAGGAGTTCATCGCCAGCGTCCGTGAGCGGGCGAAGGGCGCCGAGGTCCATGCGGCGCTGAACCCGGCCCAGCAGATCGTGAAGATCGTCAACGAGGAGCTGATCGGCATCCTTGGCGGCGAGGCGAGGCCGCTGCGTTTCGCCAAGCGTCCCCCGACGGTGATCATGCTCGCCGGCCTGCAGGGTTCTGGAAAGACCACCTTGGCGGGCAAGCTCGGTACTTGGCTGAAGGATCAGGGGCACTCGCCGTTGCTGGTGGCTGCTGACCTGCAACGTCCCAACGCGGTGAACCAGTTGCAGGTGGTGGGCGAGCGGGCCGGCGTCCACGTCTATGCCCCGGAGCCGGGCAACGGCGTCGGCGACCCGGTCACGGTCGCTCGCAACTCGATCCTGCACGCGATGAGCAAGCTCTACGACGTGGTGATCGTCGACACCGCGGGTCGTCTCGGTGTGGACGCGGAGTTGATGCAGCAGGCCGCCGACATCCGGGACGCGGTGAATCCCACGGAGATCCTGTTCGTCGTCGACGCCATGATCGGCCAGGACGCGGTGAACACCGCGCAGGCATTCGCCGACGGCGTCGGTTTCGACGGGGTGGTGCTGTCCAAGCTGGACGGCGACGCCCGCGGCGGTGCGGCCCTTTCGATTGCCCGAGTCACCGGCAAGCCGATCATGTTCGCGTCCAACGGCGAGGGCCTGAGCGACTTCGACGCCTTCTACCCCGATCGGATGGCCAGCCGGATCCTCGGCATGGGCGACATCCTGACCTTGATCGAGCAGGCCGAGAAGACTTTCGACGCCGAGCAGTCGGCCAAGGCCGCGAAGAAGCTGATCTCGGGCAAGGGCGAGTTCGGTCTGGACGACTTCCTGCAGCAGATGCAGGCGGTGCGGCGGATGGGTCCGCTGTCGAAGATCCTGGGCATGATGCCGGGGATGGGCCAGATGAAGGACCAGATCAACAGCATCGACGAGCGCGAGATCGACCGGATCGAGGCGATCATCTACTCGATGACCCCGGCCGAGCGGACCAACCCGAAGATCCTGGACGGCTCGCGGCGCGCCCGGATCGCCGCCGGCTCGGGTACCAAGGTCTCCGACGTGAACTCGCTGGTCAATCGGTTCTTCGACGCCCGGAAGATGATGCAGAGCCTGGCCGGTGGCATGCCGGGAATGCCGGGCATGCGGCGTCCGGCGGCCAAGCAGCAGGCCAAGAAGAAGAAGGGCAACCACAAGGTGTCCGGCAACCCGGCCAAGCGTGCGGGCGCGGTCAGCGCCGAGCCCGAGGTGACCGCTGCGCCGACGGCCGCGTTCGGCCAGCCGATGCCCTCCGAGGCCGACCTGGCCAAGGCCGTGGGCGACTTCCAGCTGCCGCCGGAACTGGCGAAGCTGTTCAACCAGGGAAAGTGATCCCCCTCCGCTCCATCCGCGCGAATCAGTTGTGACCTGGCCGTGTGCCGGCACCAGTTACTCCTGAGATGCTCACGCACGGAGTGCCGATCAGCCCTCCGGCCGGCACCGCGTCAGGGAGGTTGGAGTGGACGGTGGCACGCAGGACGCTCGCCAGGTTGAGCAGATTCCCGAGTCCTGCCTGGAAATGCTGTCCACCCGAGAGGTGGTCGAGCGTTACGAACGGATGGTCTATGCCATTGCCCTCACCCACACGCGGTGTCGCGGTGATGCCGATGATGCTTATCAGGAGACCTTTCTCGCCTACCACCGGCGCCAGCCGGAGTTGCGCAGCGAGGAGCACCGCAAAGCCTGGCTGATCACCACGACGCTGAACTGTGCCCGCCAGATCAGCGGCAGTTCCTGGCGGACCAGAGTCGTTCCGCTGGGCGAGGAAGGCAGGCAGGTGGCTCCAGAGCAGTTCGAGTTCGCCAGCATTGAACAGAACGCGCTCTTCGGCGCGCTGAAGGCATTGCCGCAGGCCTATCGCACGGTGCTGGTGCTGTTCTATTTCGAGGACCAGACAGTGGCTGGGATCGCCGGGTTGTTGGACGTGTCGATCTCGACGGTGAAAATGCGGCTCTCGCGCGGCCGTGCCCGAATGCGCGAACTTCTGACCGGAGGAGTATTCGATGACTGAGAAGATCTTCGGCGAAATGGCCGAGCAGATGCGTCCGAGTAATGAGGTCCGATCAGATCTGTTCGCCCGGATCGAAGCCGATGGTGCGCCGGCCGCGCCGTCACCAGGCGAGCAGGAGCCCGCCGCGCCGTCACCAGGCGAGCAGGAGCCCGCCGCGCCGGCCCCATCCCCGGCGGGACACCCTCGGCGACTCCACCGGTGGTTCCTGGGAGCGGCGGCCGCCGTCGTCGCTGCCAGTCTGCTGATTCCGGCCATTGGTGGTGCGGACGCTCCATCGAGGTCCGACCCGATTCCGTCGAGCGTCGGCGCAGGGGCTGCTTCGGGCGACTATGGCGCGTTGTATGCCGCGGTGCTGGACGCGTCCCGCCGCTCAGCGGCAAAGGGCTGGCGGACCGGCATGGCAGCCGGCGTGTCAGACACCGGGCTCGCCTGGGCAGGTGAAGCGGTGCCTGCGGCGGCGCCCGCCGCGAACGAGTCGCTGACCAACACTCAGGTCGAGGGCATCGATGAGTCGGACATCGTCAAGAGTGACGGCCGGACGCTGTTCGTCGCCAAGGGCAAGGAGGTCGTCCTGCTGGCCGCAGCCGGCGCGGCGACTCGCGAGCTGGCCCGGATCAACACCGAGAACGGCGGGGCTGCCCCGAGCGCGAAAGACGGCCTGGTGCTTCAGGGCCCCGTGGTTGACCTGATGGTGTCCGGCTCCACCCTGGTCGTTTTCGTCACCGAGTACCGGGCGCGGGAGTCCGCCCTTGGCGAGGGCGTCGTGCCGGGGACAGAACCGACAGCGTACGTGCCTTTCGACGCCTCCCAGACGAAGGCACTGCTGTACGACATTACCGACCCGACGGCGCCACGGTTGCGAACCAGCCTGGGTCAGAGCGGTGCCATGACCACGTCGCGACTTGTCGGCAGCCTGCTGTACCTGGTCACTGAGTACGTCGTGACCGACCCCGACGCGATCAAGGCCGATGATGCGAAGACCTTCGTCCCGGCCCTCAGCGAGGGAACACGCACTGCGGCGATGAAGGCGTCCAACTGCTGGCTGGTGCCGCAGTCGCAAGGCCCGCACTACACGGTGGTCACCAGCATCGACGTTGCGGCCGCCAAGCGGGTGGACGCGGTCTCCGTGCTGGGCGGATCGCAGACGGTCTCCATGTCGACGTCCAACCTGTACCTCGCCGCAACAATCAACGACGCCCCCGCAGCGGACCTGGTCCGCGCCGGCGCTCCCAAGGACATCACATCGACTGCGCTGACCCAACTGACCCGGATCGCGTTGGCCGATGACGGGCAACTCAGCCTGGCCGCCCAGGGTTCGATCCCCGGCAGCGTGCTCAACCAGTTCGCACTGGATGAGTATCAGGACCACCTGAGAGTGGCCACCACCATCGCTGGTCAGAACCGCAAGAAGCGCTGGGTCGAGCGCACGGCTCTCTACGTGCTGGACGCTCAGCTGAAGACCGTCGGGTCACTGCCCTCGCTGGTGAAGAACGAGACGGTGCAGTCGGTGCGCTTCCTCGGTCAGGTGGGCTACGTCGTGACCTTCAAGCAGGTGGATCCACTCTTCACCGTGGACCTGAGGGACCCGGCCAAGCCGGTGGTTCTGAGCGCGCTGAAGGTTCCCGGCTTCAGTGCCTACCTGCACTCCTGGGGCGAGGGACGGTTGTTGGGGTTCGGACGTCAGGGGAACAGCAAGGGCGAGACCAACGGACTGAAGCTCTCGATGTTCGACACCAGCGATCGGCTGGCCGTGGCCCAGATCACGGCCAAGGAGATTCGGTTCGACGGCTCTGAAGCGTTGTCGAATCACCACGCGATCCTCGTCGCTCCCGACAGTGGATTGATCGGGGTGCCGGTGACACTGTGGTCGGGGGAGAAGCAGCGACTGCGCTACCTGGTCTACCGCTACCAGCCCCAGACGGGGTTCGAGCTGGCGAAGAAGATCGCGCTCAACACCGGCAACGACGGCCGGGCTCCCCGGGTACGAGGACTCCTGATCGACAACCACCTGTACCTCGCATCGGCGGTCCAGGTGAAGGTGTTGTCGATAGCGGACTTCGGCGAGGCGGCAACGGTGACGCTGAAGAACTGAACGCTGCCGGGACCGGGCGGCAGGTGTCCGGTAGCCTCCGGCCATGGGACACCACCACGCACCGCCGGGACTGGGCGAGGCAGAGTTCTTCGCCCACGACCACGCCACTGGTGGGTCAGAGGGGCCGCCCGAGACTCAGCGGCTGCACCTGGCCGGCGTCCTGTTGCCCGACGGCGAGCGCGGCGAGTTGTGGGTGGTGGACGGGCTGATTCGCACCGAGCCTGTGGCGGACGCGGTCACCATCTGCACCGATGCCTGGATCATGCCGGGCCTGGTGGACGCGCACTGCCACGTCGGACTGGGTGCCCAGGGTGCGGTGCCGGTGGACGTCGCGGAGGCGCAGGCCACCTCGGACCGGGACGCGGGCACACTGCTGATCCGCGACGCCGGCAGCCCGGTTGACACCCACTGGATCGACGCACGCGAGGACCTGCCCCGGATCATCCGTGCCGGCCGGCACATCGCCCGACCCCGGCGCTATATCCGCAACTACGCCGAGGAGGTGGAGCCGGAGGACCTGATCGAGGAGGTGGCCCGGCAGGCCACGCGCGGCGACGGCTGGGTGAAGCTCGTCGGCGACTGGATCGATCGCGACCGCGGCGACCTGGCCCCGCTGTGGCCGGCCGACGTGGCAGCCGCGGCGATCGCCCGCGCCCACGAACTCGGGGCTCGGGTGACCGCGCACTGCTTCGGTGAGGAGTCGGTGTACGAGCTGGTCCGGGCCGGAATCGACGGCATCGAGCACGGCACCGGGCTGGACCGCAGCACGATCGAGTTGATGGCGCAGCACCAGGTGGCGCTGGTGCCCACCTTGATCAACCTGGAGAACTTCCCGTCCTTCGCCGACGCAGGAGAGGCGAGATTCCCCGGCTACGCCGCGCATATGCGCGCCCTGCACGCACGCAGGGGCGAGACCATCGCCGCGGCGATCGACGCGGACGTCCCGGTCTACGCCGGAACCGATGCCGGCGGCACTATCGATCACGGCATGATCGGGACCGAGATCGGCATGCTCGCTGGGTTGGGTGGTGCGGAGTTCGCGCTCGGCGCGGCATCGTGGAGGGCGAGAGAGTGGCTGGGTGCGCCTGGGCTGACCGACGGCGCCTGGGCCGACCTGGTGGTCTATGACGCCGACCCACGCCTCGACATCGGCCTCATCAGACAGCCAAGGCTGGTGATCCTGCGCGGCCGAGTCGTCTTCAAGCGCTAGGTGGCCCCGGGTTCGAACCAGGACCGGCTTCCTACCAGGACACAGACGGCGGGAGGCGGCACCGGAGCGAATGCCCGGTGCCGCCTCCCGCTCCGCCCGATCTGTGGCCCGTCGTCCTCACCAACTGGCGGCCGGCGAGTTCCGCGCATCCCCAGGAGGGATGGCGGAGACGCCACAGCGGTCAGAGGTCTGGATGAGCGCCCATCACGTCGATGCAGGCGATTGCGTCCGCGACCAACTCCCGCAGCCGACCAGCGGTGGCCTCTTCCTGGACGGTTGCGTCGTAGGGAGCGGTGATCTCGATGTTGGCCAGTGCTGGACGGACGGTCTGGACCATGTAATCAAAGAGAATCTGACGAGCATGGGAGGTCCTCCCGTTCAAGAAATAGTCATGCCGACGGAGATCGAAGGGAACCTGGGTGTTCAGGAAAGTGTCGAGGTTGTCGAGTTGGATGCTCGGAATCGGAACTGACAATTCACTGTAAGCCTCGATGACTCGATCGACGGCATAGCCGAGCGAGTTGCTGCCGGCATAGCGAATGAAGTAGTCATAGAGGAATTCGACGCCCCGCTTGGTCCGGGAGCCCGCCTGCAGGTCGTCGTAGCGGTTCCAACTGATCGGGAAGTCGGGATCGAAGACGTCGGTGATTGTCTGGAAACCCAGGGTCGCGCGGCCGTTGTTGGCGGTGAAGCTGATTCCCTCGAAGCTGAACCGGTCGGTCGGATAGGGGATCAGTTCTTTTTCCAGGTAGACCCGGTTGTACCCGTGGGAGTGGCGCTTGAATGTGATCGTCTTGGGAATGACTATGGTGAATAGCTGGTTCTCCTGTGTGTCGTAGAGCACGACCTCCCAGGCTTTGCCCTGGACGACGCCCTCCCAGAGGCCTCGTCCCCAGTTGTACGTGTAGGCGGCTTCGAGGGTCACCTTGTAGTGCCCGTCAACGATGTCGACCCACGGGGTAACCGTCGTGTTCCAGCGTTGCTCGTGGTGGGCGTCGAACTTGGTTGCGGAGTCGTCCGGGAAGCTGTGGTAGGAATACCAGAATTTGGACGCGTCGGACGAGTCAGGGAGTGAGGATTCTGCCCGTGCTGTGGGTATGGACCAGGTGGTGAGTGCGAGGCATGCCAGGGCCAAGGCAAGGAGTTGCTTTGCAAATCTCTTCATGGTGACTATTCACTGTTCTCTCTGGTTGGCTCACCTGTGGTGAGTGGACGTTGTCGGGCCGAGCGGTGAGTCGCGTCGGATGACATTTTGCCGCTCGTCCTTGGTGGTCTCGACGAATGCCTGTTGGAAGACTCACGTCATCGGCATATCACCTCCTCCGGGTGGCGCGTCGGGAGGGCGTGCCCTCGCGCGACAGTTTCGCCGGCGTCCTGGGTGGCGCTGTGGAAGGTGTCATCCGAGTCCGCGGTTGGGGACGACGAGTTCGACGGACCCGGACTCTGCTCACCTGGGAACAATTGACTGCCGGCATGTGTGGAGCCTATGTGTATGAATGCGTCGCCTGCCGGGCGCTCATTCGGTGTTAATGGATGCGTAATATCGCTCATCAAATCGTTATCGGCAAGGGTTGGCGTGCGCGTTATTTTCTTGGGCCCTGGCACGTCGCCGTCCCCCGGCGGCTCACGCGTTGCGTTTCCGGCCTCGTCGCCGAGCCGCTGGTCGGGCGGCTCCAGGAACCCGTCTGCCAACCCTGACCGTGCTGCGGTGCACCCGGCACGTCCGCTGGCTGCGTGTCGTCTTCGGCGACAGGCCCGCTGTCGACTCGTCTTCCGGCTTGCGATCCGAGCGCCGGATCGGGCGATCTGCTGCGGCCACCGCCTGGGGCACAGGGCCCGCTATCCCCTCACGATCTGGGCTTGCCGCTCATTCCGCCGGGCACGTCCTCGCCCGGACCAGCATTGTTCAGCGCACTCCTAGCCGCTCAACTCGGTCGGCCGGGCGATCACGTCGACGAGGGCGCCGTTTCGCCAGACCGTGATCTCGACGGCGACGCCGATCGCGTCCTCCAGCATCCAACGCTGAAGGTTGCTCGCCGAACCGATCGGTTCACCGGACACCGCGACCACGACGTCCCCGACCTTCAGCGATGCGATCGCCGCGGGGCTGCCGGGCAGGACCTGGGCGACCCGGAGGCCGCTGCGGCGGCCCAGTCGGCGTGCCAGCGACGGCGGCAGTGGCGCCTGTCCGGCTGCCACGCCCAGCCAGGCCCGGCGGACGCGCCCGGTGCTGATCAGGGAGGAGATGATCCGCTGGGTGTTCGCGTTCATGGGTACGGCCAGGCCGACGCCCACTCCGGCGACCGCGGTGTTCACCCCGACCATGCGACCGTGGCTATCGGCGAGGACGCCTCCGCTGTTGCCGGGATTCAAGGCGGCATCGGTCTGGATCACCTCGTCCACCACGCGGCCACCTCGGGTGGGTAAGGAGCGTCCCAGGGCCGAGACGATGCCGGCGGTGACCGAGCCGGACAGCCCGAGCGGGTTACCCAGGGCCACGACCAACTGGCCGACCTGCAGGGTCGCGGCGTCGCCGAGTGCCACCGGCTCCGGGACGTCGCCTCTTGCCCGCAGCACGGCGAGGTCGGACAACGGATCGCTGCCGGCGACGTCCACGGCGGTCTCGGTGCCGTCGGTGAAGGCCGCAGTGGCACTGCGGGCGCCTTCGATGACGTGGGCGCTGGTGAGAAGGTAGCCATCGGCGGTGAGTACGCTGGCGCTGCCGGCGCCCTCGCCGCGCCCACTGAACACGTGCAGGCTGGCCACGCTGGGCAATACCTGGCGCGCGACCCGCACCACCGCAGTCGAGTAGGCGTCCATGATTTCCTCATCGGGCATGTTGGGCCAACGCGTGTCCCGGGCCGGGTTGTTCCGGTGTTCGCCGTGGGCTCACTCCCGCTTGTATTGGCGCCGCGACCTCAGGCTCTGGCACAATGAGCGGCGCATCTGTGCCCGCCTGCGCCCTCTCATCGCAGGCAAGTGCGGATCCATCCGAACCCGGTGAGCGTTGCCCCACAGCGATCGCCGAAGTTCACCCGTCCGGGACGGTGGCGTCACCGTCCCTAGTTCCACAGGAGAAACCACACACGTGGCTGTCAAGATTCGTCTCAAGCGGCTCGGCAAGATCCGCTCCCCGCACTACCGCATCGTTGTCATGGACGCCCGCACCAAGCGGGACGGCCGGGCCATCGAAGAGATCGGGCTCTATCACCCGAAGAATGATCCGTCGGTGATCAGGATCGATTCTGAGCGCGCTCAGTACTGGCTCGGCGTCGGCGCCCAGCCCACTGAGGCCGTGGTCGCCCTGCTCAAGCGCACCGGTGACTGGCAGGCGTTCACCGGCGACACCACGCCGGTCGGCGTCGATCCGCAGCCGGAGCCGAAGGACAAGGTGGCGATCTTCAACGCCGCTCTGGCCGAAGCCGACAATGAGCCGGCCAGCGCTGCGATCTCGACGTCGAAGAAGAAGGCCGATGCGGCAGGGGCGGACGCCCCGGCCGAGGCTGAAGAGGCCTGATAGTGCTCGCCGACGCGCTGGAACACCTGGTTCGTGGTCTGGTACCGAACCCGGACGACGTTCGGGTGCGCGAGTCTGACCGGGGCCGGACCCGCACGCTTGAGGTGCGGGTTCACCCCGAGGACATCGGCAAGGTCATCGGACGGCAGGGTCGGACGGCTGGCGCCCTGCGCACGGTGATCGCAGCCCTGGCCGGTCGCGAGCAGGTGCGAGTCGACTTCGTCGACGTCGATCGCCGGCCGCGCCGCCGCTGAGCAGCAGCTGTACTTCCGCCCCGTCCGCCTGCGCGGTCGGGGCGGAAGCGTATCGGAGGAGTCTCGCGTGCGTGATCGAGTGATCGTCGGCACGGTGGGTCGCGCCCACGGGCTGCGTGGCCAGGTCACCGTCCGGCCGCGTACCGATTCGGTCGCGGTTCGCTTCGCTCCGGGCGCTTCGCTCGCGGCGGGCGGACGGACGCTCGTGGTCGCCGAGCACTCCTGGCAGCAGGGCAGGTTGGTGGTGGCCTTCGTAGGAGTCGCCGACCGCACGGCAGCCGAGGAATTGCGGGGCCTGGACCTCTGGGCGGACGGACCGGGCGAGGCGGTGGGCGAGGAGGAGTTCCACGACACCGACCTGATCGGGCTGGTCGCGGTCGGGCCGACGGGTGATCGCCTGGGTGAGGTGGTCGCCGTCCAGCACCACCCGGCCCAGGACCTGCTGGTCGTCCGCACGTTGGCCGGCGAGCGACTGGTTCCGTTCGTGACGGCTCTCGTGCCTGAGGTCGACCCACCGTCTGGACGGCTCGTGATCACGCCCATCCCCGGCTTGCTCGAGGAGGTGCCCGATGCGGATTGACCTGGTCAGCATCTTCCCCGACTACTTCGCGCCGCTGCGGTTGTCCTTGGTCGGCAAGGCCGTCGAGAGCGGCATCGTGAGCATCGGCGTCCACGATCTGCGGGACTGGACGCATGACCGCCACCGCACCGTCGACGACACTCCCTACGGCGGCGGTGCGGGCATGGTGATGAAGCCCGAGCCCTGGGGTGAGGCCCTGGACGAACTCGTTCCGGTCGATGGCCCGGCCCCGCTGCTGGTCGTGCCTACCCCTGCGGGAGAGCCGTTCAGCCAATCGCTTGCCCACGATCTCGCCGGACGGGAATGGCTGCTGTTTGCCTGTGGGCGCTACGAAGGCATCGACGCGCGCGTGGTCGAGCATGCAGCGAGCCGGATGGACGTGCTCGAGGTGAGCCTGGGCGACTACGTGCTGAACGGTGGCGAGGTGGCCGCGCTGGCTATCGCCGAGGCCGTGGTCCGGTTGCTTCCGGGTGTTCTGGGTAACCCGGAGTCGCTGGTCGAGGAGTCCCACGGCGTCGAGCTGGACGGACTTCTGGAGTACCCGGTGTACACCAAGCCGGCTCTGTGGCGAGGGCTGGAGGTGCCGCCGGTGCTGCTCTCGGGCCATCACGGCCAGGTCGCGGCCTGGCGACTGGAGCAGGCGCGTGCCCGCACCGCCGAGCGGCGTCCGGACCTTCTCGACGGGCGCAATTAAGTAACGTTTGGTTTGCCCAAATGCGCTGAATTGCCGTCTCGTCCAGTGCCTGTCCGAACTCTGAGACCCGCCGTGCCGGAAAAGGGCGCGGTGGCGGATGACCTGGCGGATTCTCATTAGGGTGTGTCTGTGGCGACAACGACTCTTACCCCTCATCAGAGAGCTGTCCGATCAACCGTCGCGCTGAAGGCCTTGATGGCCGTCACCGGGTTGATTCTGATCGCATTCCTGCTGATGCACATGTTCGGCAACCTCAAGATGTTCATCGGGCCCGAATCCTTCAACCACTACGCAGAGTGGCTGAAGGGTCAGAGCGCCGACGGCGGCATCCTCTACCCAGTCCTGCCCGCAGGCTGGTTCATCTGGCTCTTCCGGATCGTCCTGCTCGCGGCCGTGGTGCTCCACATGTACTCCGCAATCACGCTGTGGAACCGTGCCCTGGCTGCGAACCCGTCGAGCTATGAGGCCAAGCGGAAGCTAGCCCAGACCTACTCGGCGCGCACCATGCGGTGGGGTGGCATCATCCTCGCCGGCCTGCTGATCTTCCACTTGCTGCAGTTCACCGTCCACGCGACCCTGGTCGCCGGTCCGTTCGACGGCAGCCCGTACGACATGGTGGTCGGCGAGTTCAAGATCTGGTGGCTGGTTGCGGTCTACGCGATCTGGATGGTCACCGTGTGCATGCACATCCGGCACGGCTTCTGGAGCGCGTTCGCGACCCTGGGCGCCAACACCAGCGCCAAGGCTCGCGCCGTTCTCAACGGTTGCGCCTGGGCGGTCGCGCTCATCTTGTACATCGGCTTCATGATCATGCCGGTGGCTGTGCTCTTCGGATGGATTGGTGCATGATGACGACGACGAAACCCGTAGCCACGACCGAGAACGCGCTTCCGGGCGCCGACTACTTCACTCTTGGCGCCGAGATCGCGGACGCCAAGGCGCCGGCCGGACCGATCGAGCAGAAGTGGAGCAAGCGCCAGTTCGAGGCGAAGCTGGTGAACCCGGCCAACCGCCGCAAGCTGACCGTGATCATCGTCGGGACCGGCTTGGCCGGCGGCGCTGCAGCCGCCAGCCTCGGCGAGGCCGGCTACAACGTGCTGAACTTCTGCTACCAGGACAGCCCGCGGAGGGCGCACTCGATCGCCGCCCAGGGCGGCATCAACGCGGCCAAGAACTACCGCAACGACAACGACTCGACGTACCGGCTGTTCTACGACACGGTCAAGGGCGGTGACTACCGGGCCCGCGAGACCAACGTCTACCGGCTTGCCGAGGTCAGCGCGAACATCATCGACCAGTGCGTGGCCCAGGGCGTCCCGTTCGCCCGCGAGTACGGCGGCCTGCTCGACAACCGTTCCTTCGGCGGCGTGCAGGTGCAGCGCACCTTCTACGCCCGCGGCCAGACCGGCCAGCAGTTGCTGATCGGTGCCTATCAGGCGCTTGAGCGCCAGGTGGCGGCCGGAACGGTGAAGATGTACGCCCGGCACGAGATGCTCGAGCTGATCGTGGTCGACGGCCGCGCCCGCGGCATCGTCACCCGCGACATGGTCACCGGCGAGATCGAGAGCTGGACGGCGGACGCGGTGGTGCTCGCCACCGGCGGCTACGGCAACGTGTTCTTCCTGTCCACCAACGCCATGGGCTGCAACGTGACCGCCACCTGGCGGGCTCACCGCAAGGGCGCCTACTTCGGTAACCCGTGCTACACGCAGATCCACCCCACCTGCATCCCGGTGCACGGCGAGACCCAGTCGAAGCTCACCTTGATGTCGGAGTCGCTGCGCAACGATGGCCGGATCTGGGTGCCGAAGCGCGCTGAGGATTGTGACAAGGATCCGCGCCAGATTCCGGAGGAGGACCGCGACTACTACCTGGAGCGGATCTACCCGGCGTTCGGCAACCTGGTGCCGCGTGACATCGCGTCCCGCCAGGCCAAGAACATGTGCGACGAGGGACGCGGCGTCGGCCCGGCGGTCCGGGAGATCGACCACGACGGTAACGAGCGGATGGTCCGGCGCGGGGTGTACCTCGACTTCGCCGAAGCGATCGGTCGGCTGGGTGCGGACGGGGTGGCTGCCCGCTACGGCAACCTCTTCGACATGTACGCCCAGATCACCGGCGAGAATCCCTACGAGACGCCGATGCGGATCTACCCGGCCGTGCACTACACGATGGGTGGCCTGTGGGTCGACTACGACCTGTCCAGCAACATCCCGGGCCTGTATGTGACCGGCGAGGCGAACTTCTCCGATCACGGTGCTAACCGACTCGGTGCGTCCGCTCTGATGCAGGGTCTGGCCGACGGCTACTTCGTTCTGCCCAACACCATCAATGACTACCTGGCTGCCGCGCCGTACGAGAAGCTCGACGCGACGCACCCGGCCGTACGGGAAGCCGTCGATGAGGTGAAGGGCCGGATCGAGAAGCTGCTCGCGGTGCAAGGCACCCGGACGGTGGACTCCTTCCACAAGGAACTCGGCCACATCATGTGGGAGTACTGCGGCATGGAGCGCACCGAGGCGGGACTGCAGACGGCGATCGGAAAGATCGACGAGCTCCAGAAGGAATTCTGGGCCAACGTCAAGGTCACGGGCATGAACGAGGACTTCAACCAGACTCTGGAGCGGGCCGGTCGTGTGGCCGACTTCTTCGAGTTGGGCCGCCTGATGTGCGTGGACGCGCTGCATCGGCGCGAGTCCTGTGGCGGTCACTTCCGGGCGGAGAGCCAGACCGAGGACGGCGAGGCGCTTCGCCACGACGACGCCTTCCTCTATGTGGGCGCCTGGGAGTTCACCGGCACCGGTGAGAAGCCCGTCCTGCACAAGGAACCACTGGTCTATGAGGCCATCGAGCTGAAGCAACGGAGTTACAAGTGAACGTCACCTTGCGCGTCTGGCGCCAAGCGAACGCCCAATCCGAGGGGCGCATGGTCACCTACCAGGTGCAGGACGTCTCTCCGGACATGTCGTTCCTGGAGATGCTCGACCTGCTCAACGAGGACCTCACCGTCAAGGGCGAGGAACCGGTGGCCTTCGACCACGACTGCCGTGAGGGCATCTGCGGCATGTGTGGCGTGGTGATCAACGGCACCGCCCACGGACGCGGCAGCTCCCCGGTGCCGACCACCACTTGTCAGCTGCACATGCGCTCGTTCGAGGACGGCGCGGTGATCGACGTCGAGCCGTGGCGGGCGGGCCCGTTCCCGGTGATCAAGGACCTGGTCGTCGACCGGTCCGCGTTCGACCGGATCATCCAGGCCGGTGGCTACGTGTCGGTGAACACCGGCTCTGCTCCGGACGCCCACGCCAACGCGGTCGGCAAGCAGAAGGCCGATCGGGCCTTCGACGCGGCCACCTGCATCGGTTGCGGCGCCTGCGTCGCAGCCTGCCCGAACTCGTCGGGAATGCTGTTCACCGCCGCGAAGATCACCCACCTCGCGATGCTCCCGCAGGGCCAGCCGGAGCGTCATCTGCGGGTGAAGAAGATGCTCGCTCAGCACGACGCCGAGGGCTTCGGCGGCTGCACGAACATCGGCGAGTGCGCGGAGGTCTGCCCCAAGCAGATCCCGTTCGACACGATCAGCCAGCTCAACCGCGATCTGATCGCCTCGTTGTTCAAGCGAGACGGCAAGTAAACCTCGCAACGAACGGGCTCCGGAGGTCGCTCCGGGGCCCGTTCTGCGTTCCGTTCCACGCCCACGGGTAGGCCACTGGCTTCGATTAACGGGACGCGGTGCCGGTATGGCAGACTTGTTGATCGTTGTGCCGCGAGCGCTCCTGCCACAGGGGGAAGGCGCTGGCGGATCGAGTGAACCACACGAGACGAAGTGACCTGTGGCACTGGCGAGGACATCGGATGAACCAGCTGGTTGAAGAGATCGGCAAGGCTGCGCTGCGCGACGACGTGCCGGAGTTCCGGCCCGGCGATCAGGTGAAGGTGCACGTGCGGGTGATCGAGGGCAACCGCTCCCGAATCCAGGTCTTCGCCGGCGCCGTGATCGCTCGCACCGGCTCGGGCATCGCCGAAGCTTTCACCGTCCGCAAGGTGAGCTTCGGCACCGGCGTGGAGCGCACGTTCCCGCTGCACAGCCCGATCATCGAGAAGATCGAGGTTGAGCGGCTGGGCGATGTGCGACGCGCCAAGCTGTACTACCTCCGCGGTTTGCGTGGCAAGGCTGCGAAGATCAAGGAGAAGCGCGACCGCTGAGACGCTGGGCGTCCTGCAGTGGCCGTAGTGTGGTCGGGGACGTCTAGAGAGAGGTTGCGGTGAGCGCATCCGCACAGAGCGGTGGTGGCCGTCACGAGACGTGGTGGGCTGCCCTCAGTTGGTTGCGTGAGATCGCGATCGTAGTGGTCGGGGCGCTGATCGCCTCCACCCTGTTGCGGCTGTTCGTCGCTCAGATGTTCGTCATCCCGTCCGGGTCCATGGAGAACACTCTCTTGATCCATGACCGGGTCGCCGTCCAGAAGATCGTCGGCTTCCAGCGAGGCGACATCATCGTTTTCCGGGACACCGAGGGCTGGCTGGCCCCGGCGAAGGTTGAGGACGACCCGCTGAAGAAGGCACTGATCTTCGTGGGACTGGCCCCCGATGAGAGCTCCAATCACTTGATCAAGCGCGTGATCGGGGTTGCGGGTGACCATGTCACCTGTTGTGACGCCAGGGGCCGGGTAACGGTGAACGGGACGGCTCTCAACGAAGGCGACTACCTCTACGCCGATCCGACCACCGGACGCCAGGTGGAGCCCTCGTCGGTCGCCTTCGACGTGGTGGTCCCTGTCGGCACCGTGTTCGTGATGGGTGATCACCGCAATGATTCCGCGGACTCCCGCTGCCACCTCAACGACGACACCAATGGGGCACCCCCTGGGTCGAGAGCGTTCATTCCGGTGGGGAACATCGTGGGCACCGCCGTCGCCGTGGTCTACCCGTTCGACCGATTCCACGGGATCAGCCGGCCACGAACGTTCGAGAACATACCCGCCGGGGGCGTGCCGCCGTCCGCCCCGGTCTTGACCGGGCCGAAGGTCGTGTGTTGATCCCGTGGCGGTCGTGGTGCGCCGGGACGCCGGTATCTATGCCTACGAGGCCTCACTGCGGCGAGCCGGCTTCGAGCTGATCGCCGGAGCGGACGAGGCGGGCCGCGGTGCTTGCGCGGGTCCGTTGGTGGCCGGCGCGGTGATCCTGCGACCGGGCCGTGCCGGAGAGATCCCCGGGCTCGCCGACTCCAAGTTGCTCACCCCCGCGGCCAGGGAGCGGGTCTACGCCGAGATTCTGGATCGAGCGCTGGCGTGGTCGGTGGTCAGCGTTGAGGCCGACGAGTGTGACTCCCTGGGCATGCATCAGGCCGATCTGGCTGCGTTGCGTCGGGCGCTGTTACGGCTGCGTCCCCAGGCCTCCTTCGCGCTGACCGACGGATTCAGCGTGGACGGGTTGGGCATGCCCAACCTGGCGATCTGGAAGGGCGACCGGGTGGCGGCATGCGTGGCAGCGGCGTCCGTGGTGGCCAAGGTGACCCGAGACCGAATCATGGTTGACTGGCACGCCGCGTTGCCCGACTACGCCTTCGACATCCACAAGGGGTATTGCACGCCGCTGCATCAACAGCGGCTGGACGAGCACGGGCCCAGCGGTATCCACCGGATGTGCTTCGACAACGTTCGGCGAGCGATTAAGGTGAACTCGTTATGAGCGCAGAGGACCTTGAGCAGTACGAATCCGAACTCGAACTGCAGCTGTACAAGGAGTACAAGGACGTGGTCGGCATCTTCACCTATGCCGTGGAGACCGAGCGTCGGTTCTACCTGTGCAACGCGGTCGACCTGAAGGTGCGCACCGAGGGCGGTGACGTCTACTACGAGGTCTCCATGGGCGACGCGTGGGTCTGGGACATGTACCGGCCGGCACGCTTCGTGAAGAGTGCGAAGGTGCTCACGTTCCGTGACGTTTCGATCGAGGAGATCGCCCACAGCGAGCTGAAGGTTCCCGACAACCTCTGAGCCCGCTGCGGGCATTCGGGGATCACACCCCGGCGTGAGGTAGGTTGCGGCGCGGTTCTCCACAGGCTCTGACTTGTCCACAGCGAGCCATAGATCCTGACCACCTGGCAGTCCCGGTGCCGATAGTGCATGCCGGGAGGTGGTCACAGTGGGCAGAACCGAGGTCTGGCACGTTGGCGAGGACCTGGCGGCAGCACACCTGGAGCGGCTCGGCTGGCGGATCCTGGACCGCAACTGGCGGTGCCCGGTGGGAGAGCTCGACATCGTTGCGTTGGAGCCGGGTCCGGATCCAGTGGTGGTGTTCTGCGAGGTGAAATGCCGCAGCGGCCTGGGCTTCGGGGCGCCGCTGGAGGGCATCACGGCCAAAAAGGTCGCCAAGCTCCGCGAGGTGGCGCTGCACTGGCTGCGCGCCCAGCCCGTCCCGGTGCCCCACGTCCGGTTTGATGGCGTGGGCGTGTTACTGGCCCGCAACGCCGCTCCGGTGATCACCCACGTGCCCGGAATCGGCCGATGAGCCAGGCACGGGCGTGGTCGGTCGCTTTGGTCGGCATCGAGGGGACGATGGTGGAGGTCGAGGCGGCGATCAGCAGTGGACTGCCGCGCACCACGATGGTGGGCCTGCCGGACGCGGCGCTGTACGAAGCGCGTGATCGTTGTCGGGCAGCGATGGCCTCGGGCGGTTTCGGTTGGCCGTCCGACCCGGTGACGATCAACCTGTCCCCGGCGACGCTGCCGAAGGCGGGGTCTCACTACGATCTGGCGATCGCAGCCGCGGTCGCGGCTGCCGGTCGCAAGTTCGACCCGCAGGCACTCGAAGGGCTGGCTCTTTTCGGCGAGCTGGGTCTTGATGGTCGGGTGCGGGCGGTACGTGGTTTGCTGCCCGCTTTGCTGACCGCGTCGGGTCAGGGGTTCACCAGGGTGGTGGTTCCGGTCGCGCAGGTGCGCGAGGCGTCCCTTGTGGCCGGATTGTCGATCGCCGGGGCTGCCGATCTCTCGGATCTGTTCGACGTGCTCACCGGTGGTCCTGGGGCAACGCAGGTGCCGTGCGTTGAGGAACCGGCGGCGCCGCACCCGCTGCTCGACCTCGCCGACGTCGCCGGTCAGGCGGAGGCGAGATGGGCCCTTGAGGTCGCTGCGGCGGGCCGTCACCACTTGTACCTGCACGGGCCGCCGGGTGTGGGCAAGACCCTCCTTGCCGAACGGCTGCCGGGTCTGCTGCCCGATTTGGAGGTGGGCGAAGCGCTCGAGGTCTCGGCGGTGCACTCGTTGGCGGGCGTCAACCTCGATGGCGGGCTGATCGAGCGGCCGCCGTACTCCGATCCGCATCATTCCGCGTCGGTAGCGAGCCTGGTTGGAGGCGGAGCCCGGATTGCTGCGCCCGGGGCGGTGTCTCGTGCGCACAGAGGCGTGCTGTTTCTTGACGAGGCGCCGGAGTTCAGCCCACGGGCGATGGAAGCGCTGCGGGTGCCGCTCGAGTCGGGCCGGATCGTGCTCGCCCGCGCGGTCGCGACGGCGACTTATCCGGCCAGCTTCCAGCTAGTGCTCGCCGCCAACCCGTGCCCGTGCGGGATGGCTGGCACGCCCGGCGGTAACTGTCGGTGTCCGCCGATGGTGGTGCGCAGGTACGCGTCCAGGGTGTCGGGGCCGATCCTGGACCGGATCGACATCCACCAGGAACTCAGACCGATGCGTGCCGCGTTCCTTGAGCGGCGCTACGAGCCGGGGGAGAGCTCGCAGGTGGTGGCGGAACGGGTGCGGGCTGCGCGCGAGCGGCAACGAAAGCGACTCGAGCCGATCGGATGGCGCACCAACGGGGAGGTGCCCGGCCCCGCGCTGCGCAAGCGGTTGTCCTTGCCGGAGGGTTCGGAACTGCTGGACGTGGCGGTGGCTCGCGGTCGGCTGTCGGCCCGCGGGGTCGACAAGGTACTGCGACTCGCGTGGACGATCGCAGACCTTTCCGGCGCTGGCCGGCCCAGTCGGGAGCACCTGCACACGGCGTTGGCGATGCGGCGGGGCGAGAACGGAACGGAGGCGGCGTGATGGACGAGCGGGCGGCGCGGATGTGCCTCGCGGCGGTGATCGAACCCGGACACCCGGTGCTGGCAGACGCGGTGGCGGATTTCGGGGCGGAGGGGGTGTGGGCTGGGCTGCTCGGCGCCGACGGGGATCTGCCCATCGCCGAACGGGCGCGCCGACTGCGTCCGGGTGAGTTGGCGGCCCGCACGAAGGCGGAGCGGTTGCGGTTCCTCATTCCGGGGGATCCCGACTGGCCGATCCGCCTGGCCGACCTCGCCGGGTGCGAGTCGGTGAACGGCCTGTCCGGGGAGCCGTTGGGGCTATGGGCGGCAGGTGCGGGCGATCTGGGTGCGCTGACGGCCGGCGCGGTGGCGATGGTCGGCTCCCGGGCGTCCACGGCGTACGGTGACTCGGTCGCGGCCGATCTGGCCGCCGAACTGTCCGATGCCGGACGTTGTGTCGTGTCCGGTGGCGCCTACGGGATTGATGCCGCCGCCCACCGGGGCTGTCTCGCGGGGCGCACCCCCTCGCTGTGTGTGCTCGCCGGGGGACTCGATCAGCCCTACCCCGCCGGTCATCGCGCACTATTCGACCGGATCGCCGAGCGAGGGGTGATACTCAGTGAGCTGCCGCCCGGCGAGCATCCCACCCGGGTACGGTTCCTTGCCAGGAATCGACTGATCGCTGCGCTTGCCCCCGGGACTGTGCTCGTTGAAGCAGCGGCACGGTCGGGCGCACGGAACACCGTTACCTGGGCGAACGTCCTGAGTCGGGTGGTGATGGCGGTACCCGGTCCGGTGACGAGCGCGACGTCGGTCACTCCGCATCGCCTTATCCGCGGGGCCGAAGCGGTACTGGTCACCGGTGCGGCCGATGTGCTGGAGCTGTTGTCTCCGCTGGGTCGGGCAAGTCCGCGGGCACCGGGCGAACACCGGGCCACGGACGAGTTGACGCCCGACGAGCTGCGGGTGTTCGAGTCGGTGCCCGGTCGGGGCAGCATTCCCACCGGTGACCTGGCAGCGAGGGCAGGGCTGACAGTTCCTCGTAGCCTGGCCCTGCTCGACCAACTGGTCGAGCGCGGCTTCCTCGCCCAGACTCCACTCGGGGAGTGGCAGCTTCCACCGAGAATCGCTCGGCGTGGTGGGTAGCCCTACTGCGGGAGCGCGTAGCCTCGGGGTCCCGATCGGGTGAGGGTCGGAGCCGTTCAGCGTGTCCGATAGGCCTCCAGGAGCCGCAGCCAGACCTCGCTCGCGGTGGGATAGGACGGTACGGCGTGCCAGAGCTGGTCCGCGGTTAGGCGGGCGACGATGGCGACCGTGGCGGCGTGGATCAACTCGGCGACCTCGGGTCCGGCGAACGTTGCTCCGACCAGACGTCCGGAGCCCGCTTCGAACACGAGCTTGGCCGTGCCCGCGGCATCATCGCGCAACAGCCCGAACCCGGAGGCGCTGGTGAGCGGCACCTCGACGCATTCCACGCTCAGATCAGCGGCGACGGCATCGGCCTCGGAGAAGCCCGCCGTGGCCACCTGCGGATCGGTGAACACTACCTGCGGCACGGGTACTGCGACGGGCACCTGAGGATCGGGACGACCCTCGGCGCGGGACGCGATCCGATCCCCGACCAGCCGGGCGACGTACTTGCCCCAGTGGGTGAGCGGAGCGTCACCGCTGGCGTCCCCGACCGCGTACAGCCAATCCGGCCGCTGGTCGGCGCGGGCGAAGAGCTCAGGGGTCAGCCCGATTGTCTCCAGCCCCAGCTCGCTCGTGGCGGGGTGCCTGCCAGTGGCGACAAGTACCTCGGCGAAGTCGTGGATTCGTCCGTCGACCTCGAGATGCACCGTCCCGCCGTGCACACGGCCCAGGCCGGTGTCGGACGCGTCCGGCCGAGTGGCTGATCCCACTCGCGCGCCCAGCTGCACGTCCACTCCACTGCGACGCAGTCCGTCGGTGACCAGGGCCGAGGCGAATGGTTCGAAGCGACGCAGCACGCGATCACCGCGGACGAGCAGAGTGACCCGCGCGCCGAGGGCGGACAGCCAGGCGCAAGCCTCGACCGCCACGACCCCGCCTCCGACGACTGCGATCGACTCAGGGACCTCCACAATGCCGGTGGCGTCCCGCGACGTCCACGGGTGCACCTCTGCGAACGCTGCCGGGACAATCGGCACGCTGCCGGTGGCGATCACCACGGCGTGGCGCGCTTCGACTTCTCGTTCTCCGTCAGGCCCAACCACCCGGATCCGGCGTTCACCGACCAGCCGCGCGGTCCCACGGGCGACGTCGATGCCGGCGCTCTCGGCCCACGCGGCCTGTCCGGAATCGTCGTAGCCGGACACCCAGCTGTCCCTGCGCGCCAGCAGAGCGGGAATGTCGAGGGGAATGGTGTCGGGCAACCCCGCCAAATGCTCGGCGGCAGCCTTCACATCGAGGGGCCGCAGCAGTGCCTTGCTGGGCATACACGCGTAGTACGAGCACTCACCCCCGATGAGTTCGCGCTCGACCAGCAATGCGGTCCGTTGCGACCCCCGGATCGCGTAGTCGGCCACGTTCTCGCCGGCCGGTCCTGCACCGATCACCACCACGTCATAGGTCTGTGTCATCCACCCAGTCTGGAGCAGGTCACGATTCGGCAACAGTTCGTCTCCTGCGTACGTTTCGCGCAACGAAGACACCAGCGGACGGCGTGCAGACCGTATGAGCACACTCCGCGTACTCGCCGCCGCGGCCACGGTGGCCACCCTCGCCCTGCTCGCCGGTTGTTCCGGCGCATCCTCCGCATCTCGCGCCGACTCGGAGCCTGCCGGCGGTGTAGCCGAGGACAGCTCCTACTCCAAGGCGGACGGCAACCCCGAAGCAGCCTCGGCTCCGGCCGGTCAGCCTGACACCACGCTCACCCCGAAGCTGGCTCGGACCGCACAGGTGAGCCTGACCGTGACTGACGTCGAAGGAGCGGCCGTGAAGCTACGGTCCCTGGCCGCATCGGTGAACGGCCAAGTCACGGCCGAGAATCTGGTCACCGAGACCGACGCGGAGGCGAAGCAGCGTCTGACCTCGGTGATGGTGATCTCGGTCCCGGCGGAGGCCCTCGACTCCACCCTGGAGCAGCTGAAGTCGATCGGAACCGTGACCAACCGGGTGATCTCGTCCGAGGACGTCACCACCCAGGTCGCTGACGTGGACTCGAGGGTGCGCACACTCAACGATTCCATCGCGCGGCTGCGCGAGCTGTGGAGGAAGGCCGGAAGCGTCCGCGAACTCTCCGAGCTCGAAAGCCAGATCACCGACCGCATCTCGGAGCGCGATTCGTTGGTTGCCCAGCAGCGCGCATTGGCCGGGAGGGTCGCGAACTCGCCGGTCACGATCAGCCTGACCACTCCCGAACCGCCCAGCGAACTGGAGACGACCGGCTTCCTCGGTGGCCTGCTCGCAGGCTGGAACGCGCTGGTGGCCAGCAGCCGGGTGCTGATGACGGTGATCGGGGCGGTGCTTCCGTTCGCAGCGGCCGCTGCGATCGTCGTGGTGCCGCTCGCCGTGTGGCGGCGCCGGGTGCGGGCGCGTACCCGGGACGCGGCAGCTCCGGAAGTCGACGTGACGCCGCCGGCGGCAGCCGACCAGACCGACGCGGGAGCGTGATGGGCAGCGTCTGTCCCCCGTCGGGGGGACAGACGCCGAGGGTGCTCCTTCCGTACCATGAACAATGCAGGGGGGGAGCAGCCGCTCGCTGTTGCGAGGCCTTCGTGGCCGAGAGCGACTGACCTGAGGATTACCACTTCGCAGCACACGTCATTGGGGCGGGCGATCCGATCGGTTCGCCCGCCTCGAACGTCTCCGAATCACCCCACCGGCGAGGTGTCGACCAGCCCCGCGTCCACCAGCCGACCGCCCCAATACACACCGAGCGCGACCTCACCGGACGCGATACCCGGCAGCAGGCGGGATGTGTCGCGTTCGACCTGCAGGGCGAGCTGACCGGCCAGCTCTGGATGGGTCGCCACGACCGAATCGGGCAAGCCGCGCGGGTCGTAGCGCACCACCGCGGACCGACCCCCTGTGATGTCCTCGGCGTCGACGGCCAACTCTCCGGGGGCGCCCCAAGCCAGTCGGAACGTCAGGCGCGACGGATCGACAGGAAGCGCGTCCGCCGGCCAGGCGATCAGATTCCGGGTGACCCAGGTGCCCCGAACCGAATCGAGGCTCGGCTCGGTGACCGGACGGGTGACCGCCGTCGACACCGCATGCGTGGCCAGCACGTAGGACACCCGCACGATCATGCCGCCGGAGGGCACCGTGACGGTGACGTTGCCGGAGGGGTAGGACTCGTCCCAGCCCAGGTTGTGCGCCACCTTGAACTCGTAGCTGCCAGCAGGCAGTTCGCTGGTTGCCCAGGTGTAGGTGCCGTCGCCATCGGGATCCTCCAGCCACGGACGCATGCAGTCGGGAGTCCAGTCGCCCCCGCAGCCGAGTTCGGAGTTCCAGCTGCCCGGAGCGGTGATGATCGGTCCCTCAACATCGGAGGTCACCCAGTGGGTGCGGTGGTCGTAGTAGAAGGTCGTCGGGGCGCCGGTGAGCTTCACCGAGATGTTCGAGCCGTTCTTCACGGCGTTGGCGCCGTAGTTCTCGTCCCAGGTCTTGTCGATCGCTGCCTTGTAGGCGTACGAGCCCGCAGGCAACGTGTAGGTGCCCTTCCAGATCTGGTCCTTGGCGTCGAGGGTCAGCTGCGCCGCCGCGCAGGCCGGGTCCCAGTCGCCGTCGCAGCCCATCTCGCTGTTCAGATCACCCGGCACGCTGACCGCGGAGGGCTGGGTCACCGGACCCACCGTCCCGGCGTCCCCACCCGACGCCTCGGGCGTGCCGACGATCCCGTAGGACGACGACGCGGCGATCCGGCCCGCCGCGTCCTTGACCACGACCCGGTATTCCAGCAGCGTGCCGGCCGGATAGCCCGACACATCGTGGAACACCCGGTACGGGGCGCTGTCGTCGGTGCCCAGTCGCTGCCAGGCGGAGGTGCCGATCGGACGGAACCAGAAGCTCGCCTGGGCGAACTCATCCGTGTTCAGCTCGGCGGAGATCTCGGCGCGTCCGCCGACCACCCCGCCCGGAGCAGGCGCGGTCACGGTGACCGCAAGGGGCCGGCGGCTGATGTCGAGGTGACTGTCAGTCTTGTAGACGACCGCGGACAATGCCGGCACGGTGAGCGTGATCCGCGCGTCGCGGGCGGTGCGCAGCGAGCCTCGGGCGCCGTACAACGCGGTGAAGCGGGCGTGCGCGTTGAACGTGGCGAAGGTTGCCGTCTTCGCTGTGGTGGCGTTGTTCAGCGCCACCACGTACTCGGCGCCGGTCTTGCGGTCGACCCGGGAGAACGCGTAGATGCCGGCTTTGGCGGAGGCGTAGCGGTGCACCTGGGCGCCATCGGAGAGTGCGGGGTTGGCTGCTCGCAGCCTGGCCAGTCCGCGGATGGACCGATACAGGGGCGCGGAGGTGTCGAAGCGGTCCTTCGAGCCCGAACTGCCGCCCAGCACGTCCTCGGACGCGTACTGGGCCGTCTGCGTCGCGAACATGTCTTGGCGGGCGTCCTTGTCGCCACCGGCGCCGATGAACCCCTGCTCGTCGCCGTAATAGGTGATCGGCTGACCACGGGTGAGATACATCAGGGCGTCCGCCAGTTGCACCCGCTTGAGCAGGTCGGCGTCGTCGCTGATCCCTCCGGACCGGAGCAAGTAGCTCAACCGGCCCATGTCGTGGTTTCCGAGGAAGGTAGGCAGCTGGTACGCGTTCGAGTCCGCATCGGTGTAATAGTCGTCGTCGGCGTAGAGATCGCGCAATCCGGTGGTCGCCTTGCCGAGGGCGAACGCCTGCGCCTGCGCCTGGAAGCCGAAGTCGAGCGTCGCCGGCAGCGCAGCCGAGGTCGTGTAGGTGCTCATGAATGACGGGCGGGCGTCGTAGACCTCGCCGAACATGAAGAAGTCCGGGTTGCCGATCCGCTTCGCCTCTGCCTGCATGGCTGGGGCGAACTTCTGCCAGAACGGGATGTCGACATGCTTGACCGTGTCGATCCGGAAGCCGTCGATGCCGAAGTCGACCCAGGCCTTGTAGACGTCGATCATGCCGTCGACGACCTCGGGATTCTCGGTGAACAGGTCGTCGAGGCCCACAAAGTCGCCGTACTCGCTGGACTCACCGGCGAAGGTCGAATCACCGCGGTTGTGATACAGGGTCGGATCGTTCAGCCACGCCGGGGTTTTCGCGGTGGCGTCGGAGGGGTCGTCGAACACCGGGTGGTAGGGGAAGGACGTGTTCAGGTCCAGCGCCGGGAAGTCCGGGGAACCCGCGAGCGTTGCCGGGTCGAACTCATTGCCGTCGGCGTCGGTGTAGGGCCGTTCGCTGGTCGGAATGTAGGTGTAGGTCTTCTCCGCGTAGTCGATCACGTCGGCGGTGTGGTTGGTGATGATGTCGAAGAACACCTTCATGCCCTTCGCGTGAGCGGCCCTGATCAACTGCTTCATGTCGGCGTTGGTGCCCAAGTGCGGGTCGATCGTGGTGAAGTCAGTGATCCAGTAGCCGTGGTAGCCAGCGCTCTCGTTGCCGGCGGAGCCCTGCACGGGCTTGTTCGTGAACGAGGGCGTCAGCCAGATTGCGGTGGTGCCCAGTCCCTTGATGTAGTCGAGCTTGCCGATCACCCCTTTCAGGTCGCCACCGTGGTAGAAGCCCTTGTCAGCGGGGTCGAAGCCGGTGTCGAGCCGGCCGCCGGTGAGGCCACCGCTGTCGTTGGAGGGGTCGCCGTTGGCGAACCGGTCGGCCATCAGGAAGTAGTACCGCTCTGCGGTGAGCGGTTGGCGCAGCGAATTCTGGGCAAGCTTGCGGTCCGCCGGGGTGGTGGCGCCGCCCAGACTCAGTGGTTGGACGCCGATCCGGTGGCTGTCGGCGTCGAAGCTGAACTCGAGGTCGGCGGCCCCGACCAGATTCAGCGGAATGTTGGCTCCGCCGGCGAGGCCACCGGCGCCATAGTTGACCGTCCAGCTGTCGTTGAGGGCAACCTTGAACTCCCAGCTGCCGGCCGGGACGCGGAACCTCGCCTGCCAGGTGCTGGTTCCCGGCAGCGGGCTGAGGTGGGTGGCCGCGCAGTCGGGCTGCCAGTCGGCGGAGCAGCCGAGCTCGCTCTGCAGGGAGCCGGCAATGGTGACAGCGGTGGTCTCGGCGTGGGCGGGCGTCGCGCCACCGACCAGGAAGCCGGACGTGAGGACTGCGGCGAGCAGGAGAGTGAGCAAGGGACGACGCATTCGAAGGCTCCTTCGCGATCGAAGCGGTGGCGGCCGCTACGGGGGTGATCCGGGCAGACTAGTCCGCGGCTCCGACATCGGAAAGGGCTCGGGCTCGGCTGTCGGCGCGAACCGTTATGGTGACGCGGTGCACAAGCTCACCGTGGCGCAGGGGACGGCGCTCAGCGCCGGCGCTGTCCTGGGCGCGGGCGTGATCGCCCTGCCCGCGGTTGCCGCCGCGCAGGCCGGTCCGGCGTCCCTGGTGGCCTGGCTGGCCCTGGTGTTGCTGTCGGCACCGCTCGCATGGGTCTTCGGCCAGCTCGGCGCACGCTTCCCCGACGGAGGTGGGGTGTCCGGCTACGTCCGGCGAGCCTTCGGTACGCGGGCGGCGGACTCGGTGGGCTGGATCTTCTACTTCGCCGTGCCGCTCGGCGCCCCGGCCGCATGTTCCTTCGCCGGCGGCTACGTGGCCGACGCGGTGGGTGGCGGGCGGCTGACCAGCATGGCCACCTTCGTCGGCATCGTGGGCGTCGTGTTCGTGCTGAACTGGCTGGGTTTGCACGTGTCCGGACGGGTGCAGCTGGTCCTTTCTGCGACCTTGGCGGTGTTGTTGCTGATCACCGTCGGTGCGGCGCTTCCCCATGCGGACCTGGCCAATCTGTCCCCATTCGCTCCGGCCGGTTGGGGAGCGGTCGGTTCGGCTGCCGCTCTGTTGGTATGGGCGTTCGCGGGCTGGGAGGCGGTGTCGTCGCTGTCGCCCGACTACGCCGATCCGCGACGCGACGTCCCCCGTGCCACCATGCTCGCCGTGGTCGTGGTCGGCGTGCTCTATCTGTCGATCGCCTGGGCCAGCGTGGTGGTGCTCGGCCCGTCCCTCGCCACGAGCCAGGCGCCACTGGCCGATCTGCTCGCCGCAGGCTTCGGGCAGGCCGCCCGTCCGGTGATTGCGGTGGTTGCCGTCCTGCTCACGCTCGGCACGGTGAACGCCTACATCGCCGGTGCGGCTCGGTTGGGGGCCGCTCTTGCCCGTGAAGGCGCGCTTCCTCATCGCTTGTTCGGCTCCGTGCGGCGGTCGCTGGTGTTCGTGGTCGCTGCGGCGGGGCTGGCTGAGCTGGTGCCGATCGAGTTGCACACCTTGATGCTGCTGGTCACCGGGGGACTCACCCTGGTCTACGTGCTGGGCACGGCTGCCGCCGTGCGGCTGCTGCCGGGCCGGGCAGAGCGGGCAGCCGCGGGCATCGCCCTGGTCAGCGTGAGCATCCTGCTCTGGCTGACCGGTTGGCCCGCTCTGCTCGGCCTCGGCGTGGCCATCGGAGCCGTGGCCTACCGGGCGTGGGCCGACCGGGCCCGGTCAGCCCGAGCGGTCGGTGCTGCCGCGAGGCCATCCGCTGCAGAGGAGTCCTCGCCCGAGGATTGACGCGACCACGCCGGAGTCTTGCTAAGAGAAGCAAGGTGCGCTAAGAATTCTCAACATGACGTTGAGTCCGCGCGAACGCGAGATCTTGGCGTTGCTACGGGCCCAGCCGATGCTCGACGCAGCTGGACTGGCCCGAAGCCTCGGCACCAGCAAAGGCGCGATCGCAGTCGCGTTGTCCTCGCTCGGCCAGAAGGGCGAGATCATCGGACGCGGCTACGTCCTGCGCGGCGAACCGTGGGCCGTCGTGGTCGGGGGCGCGGCCTGGGACGTCAAGGCGCGCAGCCTCGGCGAGGCCCGGCTGCATACCTCGAACCCGAGCGTGGTCAGCCGGACTCCCGGCGGCGTCGGTCGGAACATCGCCGAAGGCATCGCCCGCCTGGGCGGACGCGTGCACCTGATCGCTGCCGTCGGGGCGGACGCGGCGGGCAGGGAACTGCTGACCTGCACGGTCGAAGCCGGCGTCTACGTCGACCAGGTCGTGACCAGCCCGCACCCGACGGGGAGCTATCTGGCAGCGCTCGACGCGGACGGCGAACTGGTGATCGGACTCTCCGATTTCGCGGCCACCGACGCGATGGACGTCGCAGGGGTGAGCCGTGCCCGCGAACTCCTCGGGCGTTGCGACGTCATGGTCGTGGACGGCAACATTCCCGTGCCAGTGGCCGCCTGGGTGCTTGATGTGGCTGCGACGAGCGGCGTCCGAGCGGTGCTGGAGCCGGTCAGCGTCGCGAAGGCCGCCCGGATCGCCCCCCTGCTGACGCCCGAACGTCCGATCTTCGCCGCAACCCCGAACGTGGACGAGCTGGGCGCGCTGGTCGGCCACCCGGTCGCGGACACGATCCCCGAGATCACCGCGGCCGCCGAGGAGTTGCGGCAGCGGGGGGTCGCCCATGTCTGGGTGAGCCGCGGTGCTGCGGGCAGCCTCCTGATCGGCGACGGACAGGCAATGCCGATTTCCGCGATCCCGGCGCACGTCACCGATGTGACGGGGGCCGGGGATGCCATGACTGCCGGCTTCGTGCACGGGCTGCTCGCCGGCGAGGAGCCAGCCATCGCCGCCGCGCACGGCCACCTGGCGGCAGCACTCACCGTGGCCAGCGGCCACACCGTCAGACCTGACCTGGGTGTCGCCTTCGCGGCGGCCCTGGCCGAGATCCACACCGAAGGAGCCAGATCATGACCGAACCGCACCCGATGCTCGCCGTCGCCGAGGAGGTCCGGGAGGCGCTGTCCTCGGGCCGGCCGGTGGTCGCTTTGGAGTCGACGATCATCAGCCACGGCATGCCGTATCCGAAGAACGTGCAGACCGCCCGCGAGGTGGAGCAGATCGTCCGCGACGGCGGCGCGGTTCCGGCCACGGTCGCGGTGCTGCACGGCGTGCCGCGCATCGGCCTCGACGACGCCCAGCTCGATCTGCTCGGCTCGGACGACCAGGTGCGCAAGGTGAGCATCCGCGACCTGCCCTACGTCATTGCGCGCGCCGAGCACGGCGCGACCACGGTCGCGGCGACGATGCGGCTCGCGGCGCTGGCCGGGATCCGGGTGTTCGTCACCGGTGGCCTGGGCGGCGTCCACCGCGGCGCCGAACGCTCGATGGACATCTCGGCCGATCTCACCGAGTTGAGCCTGACCGACGTCGCCGTGGTCAGTGCGGGCGTGAAGTCGTTGCTCGACATCGGACGGACGCTGGAGGTCCTGGAGACGCTCGGGGTGCCGGTGATCACGATCGGATCCGACGACTTCCCGTCCTTCTATTCGCGATCGAGCGGACACCCGACCCCGCTGCGGATGGAACGGGCGAGCGAAGTGGCGCGAGCGATGCACGCCAAGTGGGATCTCGGTCTCGCCGGCGGCATGGTGATCGCGAACCCGATCCCCGTGGCGGACGAGATCCCCGAGGCCGAGATCGGTGCCCTGATCGCGACCGCGGTCGCCGAGGCCGACGAGAAGGGCATCCTCGGTGCGGCGATCACGCCCTACCTGCTCGGCCGGATCGTGGAGCTGTCCGGTGGGGAATCGTTGCGCGCCAACATCGCCTTGGTGAAGAACAACGCACGGCTGGGCGCGCGAATCGCCGTGGAGTACGCCGGACGCTGACCTCCGCCGAGCGCAACCCGCTCGGCGGCTGGACGGCTCAGCCCGACCTGGACGCCGAGGTTGGAAACGCCTTGGCGAGAGCGTCGGGAAGATTCGTGCCCAGAGTGACCAGATCGCCGTGAACGACGATTACGCCGGCCAGCTCGGTGATCGAACTGCTCTGTGCCTGGAGGAACACCGGTTGCAGGTAGACCGTGCTGCTCTGGATGGGTAGCACCAGCATCGTCCCGAAGGTGACCTTGCTGCCCGGCTGGTTCCACAAGGTCAGTTGCTGGGCGATGCTTGGATCCTGGTTGATCCGCGCGCTCACCTGGGCCGCGCCGAGCGTGACCCGACTCTTCGGGAGGGTGTAAACGACCTTGTCGCCATAGGTGGACGGCTCGGAGGAACTCGTCAGCCAGCCGACCAGATCGTCGTGGTTCGGCAGGACGTAGGGCTGGACGAGGTAGAGCCCGATCCCGGAATCGGCCGGCGGGTTCAGCAGGACATACTGGGAGCTGATCGTCGCGCCGGAGGCGTCGGTGGGGATCCGCCAGGCGTCCTCCTGGTTGTAGAAGACGATCGGATCGCTGACGTGGTACTTGGTGAACACCTGAGCCTGGGCGCTGAACAGCTTCATCGGGACCCGCAGGTGCGCGGCGAGCGCGGCGGGGATCGAGTCGTGGCTGAGCACCGTGGGGAAGATCCGGGCCCAGGCGTCTCGAATCGGGTCCTCGCCGACCGGGTAGAAGGTGGTCTTCCCGGTTTCGGCGTCGACGGTCACCTTCACCGAGCTGCGCACGTAGTTGGTGCCGTTGGGAAACGGAGAGCTGTTCGGCAGCCGTTGGGCGTACGGGAAGTGGTTGCTCGTGGTGTAGGCGTCGATGATCCAGGTGATTCGTCCGTCGACGATCGCGGGATAGGGCGTGTCGTAGGTGAGCCACGGCGCGATCTTCTGCGCCCGGGCGACCACGCCGCGATTGAGCAGAATGCGGCTGTCGGGGTGCACATAGCCGGAGACGAGCAGATCGATCGAGCCCAGCCGGACCGCCCACGCCAGCCGGTTGAACAGCCCGCCGACCGCGACCCCGTCGCCGCCGGCGTAGCGGTTGGTGACGTTCCGGTTCCCCTTCGGGTAGTCGAACTCGTCCAGCCCGGTGTTGACCAGAGCCCAGTCCGACTGGTCGGGACCGAAGTAGACCCGCGGCTGGGTGATCGTCAGCGAGCCGGCGTCCGTCACCCCCGGCGTGGTGGTCGGGGGGACGTTTCCGACCAGGAAGCGGGGGAAGCCCTCCTTGGTCGTCTGGCTGGCCGAGCTGATCGCCATCCCGTAGCCATGGGTGTAGACGAGGTGGCGGTTCACCCAGGTGCCGCCGCCGGAGGGAAGGCTGGACGGAGATATCTCTCGCGCCGAGACCAAGACCTGTTCGAGCTTGCCGTCGACCAGGTAGCGGTCGGTGCTGATCGGGGAGAGCTTGTAATACGGGCGGATGGTCTGCAACTGGTTGAAGGCCTGCGCGACCGTGCTGGTGGACCAGACCGGTGCCGTCGAGAGTTCGTCGCGTGCCGCTCCAGTCGCGTCCTCAGGTACCGAGTCAGCGCCCGGATAGTCCTGTGACGTGACGTTGTCCAGCTGGTAGGCGAGGCGAGTCATGTCCACGTTGCGGGTCAGGTACGGCTTCTCGGCCGTGGCTTCGTTCGGCTGCGCGACGAATCGCTGCACGACCCCAGGAACGGCGGTCACGGTCAGCAGGGACGCCACCACCAGACCCACCAGCGACCACACGGCCGGCTTGAAGTTGCGCTGATACGACGTGACCGCGAACACGGCTGCGATCAGCACGCTCACCCCGACCAGCACCCACAATCCGGGCAGTGCGGCGTGGATGTCGGTGTAGGAGGCGCCGGTGAAGGCGGTCTGGGTTGTGGAGTAGCTGAGCCCCCACGTGCGCAGCACGAAACTCGCGGCTGTGACCAGCATCAAGGCGGCGCCGAGTCGCCAGAAGACCCGGCGCACATGCCACCAGTCGGCGTGGATCCGGCCGGTGTAGTCGAGTCGGCTGGAGATGAGGACGATCGTGACGTGGACCGCCATCGTGAGCAGGACCAGCTGGAAGGCCCACGTCACGATGGTCTCCAGCGCGGGCAGGGTGAAGACGAAGAAGCCGACGTCCAGCCCGAACTGCGGGTCGACGATGCCGAACGGCGATTGATCCGCGGCCAGGCGGAACACCATCCATTTGCCCGACATCGCGTAACCCATCGCCGCGGCGACGGCGAACGCGCCCACGGCGGTCACGGCGCGGAACCGGCCCTTCGCGCCCACCGCGCTCCAGGCGCTGCGTCCGGCCAGCAGCAGTGCGGCGAAGTTGATCGCGGTGAAGATGCCCCAGACCGCCCAGATCGAGGCGTAGCGCGTCCAGAACACCGAGTCTTCGCCGACGCTTGCGTACCACTCGTGGTCGGTCCAGACCATCAGCCAGGTGAAGCCGACCACCAGGATCGCGATCACGCCGACGACGATGCCGAAGACCGGTCCGAACCGGCGCAGGCGCCTGAGCAGGGTGTGCCCCGACCGGCGCGTGCGGCTGGACCCGACCGCGGCGGCATGCGCCTGAGCGGACCGCTCAGCCATGGATCAGCTCGCAATCGACGGCGGCGATCCCGGTGCCGAGGAACTCGTCCTGTTCGATCGTGAACGCACGGTCGCGGGAGTGCTTGACGAAGAAGCCCGAATGGTTGTTCCACAACTCGCCGCTGAGGGTGTAGGTGCCGCCGAGCAGCGGGGGATTGATCAGCCTTGCGCGCAGTTTGTGTTCGCCGACGCTGGTGTCGAGGGCCAGTTTCGGGCTTTGCGGATCGGAGGCGAAGATCTCTACCTTCTCGGCGTTCTGGATCGAGTAGGTGAAGGTGAGTGTCGGCAGTCGGCGCTTGACGATGTAGGTGAGTTCGAGGTGGATGTCCTCGCCGTGCTGGAAGTAGGTGGTGGGTTCGCCGTAGGCGTCGGTCAGCCGGGCACCCTTGACCTGGACCACGTCCGCTTTCACCACAGGGGCGTCGTCGTCGGCCTCATCGCGCCGAGCCTCCCGGGTAGCCGCCCGCTCCGTGCGCAGAAACTCCTCGTACTGCTGCACCACCGGGCCGACCTCGCCCTGCGCCTTGACCGCGCCGCGGTTGATCCAGATCGCCTTCGTGCAGAAGGCCTTGATTGTTCCCAGCGAGTGGCTCACGAACAGGATCGTGGAGCCTCCCTCGCGGATCTGGCCCATCTTCTCGATGCATTTCAGCCGGAAGATGTCGTCGCCGACCGACAGCACCTCGTCGACGATGAGGATGTCGGGATCGACGCTGGTGGAGACGGCGAAGCCGAGCCGCGACTTCATCCCCGATGAGTAGGTGCGCACCGGTTGGTTGATGTAGTCGCCGATGTCGGCGAAGTTGATGATCTCCTGGCGGCGGGCGTCCGCCTCGTCCCGCGGGATGCCCATCGCGAGCGCTCGGAGGTAGATGTTCTCGATGCCGGTGAGCTGCTGGTCGAATCCGCTGGTCAACTCCAGCATTGCCGAGACCCGCCCGTTCACCCGCACCGAACCGCTGGTGGGCGCGGTGACGCCGGCGATGATCTTCGACAGCGTCGACTTGCCGGAGCCGTTGCGTCCGAGGATCGCGACCACGTCGCCTCGTTCGAAGGTCGCGGTGACCCGGTCCAGTGCCTTGAACCGCCCACCGGAGGGCGTCTTGCGGAACGGGGCCACGGCACGCGCGAGCGAGCTGGAGTAGGTCTTGTAGACCTTGGTGAGGTTCTTCACCTCGACGGCCGGCCCGTCCGTGCGCTGTTCGTCGATCACGACATCGGGGCCCAGCAGGTTGGTCATAGCGTCCACCTCAGAGAACGTCGGCGAATTCGGGGGCGAGTTTCTGGAACACGAAGCTGGCGAACAGGGTCAGCACGGCCATCAGGCCCCAGAAGTACGCGGTGTAGTTCAGCGAGCCGGTGATCCAGTTGTGGAACACGAGCGAGTCGCGGTATCCGCCGATCACGTAGGCCAGTGGGTTGGCCAGGATGAGGTAGCGGAAGGGGAGGCTGATCTTGCTGGCCGACCACAGGACGGGGGTCACCCAGAACAGCAGCGAGAGGACGGACTTGATCAGGTGGCCGAGATCGGCACTGATCGCGGTGAGCGCGGAGAACAGGGTCGACACGACGACGCTCAGGACGAACCCGCAGAGCATGTAGTAGGGGAGTTCGAGGGCGGTGAGGGTGAGGCCGAACCCGCTGGCCAAGAGGAGCACGAGGGTGAGGCAGACCATCACCACGTGGACCAGGAAGTGCGAGAGGACCTCCGACACCGGCAAGGTGGCGACGGGGTAGCGCATCTTGGTCACGAACTGGGCGTTCTGCCGGATCGACTGCCCGGCGCCGTGCAGGCAGTCGGACATGAAGAACCAGGCGATGTTCCCGGGTACTAGCCAGATCAGGTACGGCGCACCGCCGAAGCTGATGCTGCTGCCTCCCCTGAGGCCGATCGATACCGCGAACCAGTATGCGGTGATGTAGATGGCCGGACGGATCACGGCCCACGCGACTCCCAGCGCCGAACCGCTGTAGCGCTTGGTGAGCGACACCTGAGCCATCGCGTAGGTGCGCTTCCAATTCCGGTAGTTGACCGCGGCCAGATCTTTGGTCGCGTCGACAGCTTCCTTGAGCATGCAGTCACTCCCTGCTGCCGCTCAAGCCCTAGTGGGCGGCGTGCCGACGACAGCGGGACCCGACTGTACCCCCGATCGGGCCTGGATCAAGAGTCGGATCCACGGTGAGGCTTCGGCGCCGGCTCGACTCAGTCGTCGTCGACCAGCAGGTCGACTTCTTCCTCCAGCGTCTCGGCCTCGGCGACCGCGCGCCCGGTGCCGCGGGGACGGCCCGCGCGTACCCACGACCAGTACAGGCCGGCTGCGACCACCGCCGTGGCGATGAGTGATCCGATCGCCGCCGGGCGGGCCAGATTGGCGACCAGGGTGAAGGCGACGACGAGGGCGGCGGCAACATTCAGAACGACCCACCCGGGACGGTGGTCGCGCGCGGAGAACCGTGCCATCGCGATCAGGCCCATCAAGAAGCTGACGAAGACGGCCACGGCATAGAACAGCACCAGGCTCTGGTCGCGGGCGCCGGCCGCGGCGACCACCATCGCGGAGACGATTCCGAACAGGACGACGCCGATCACTGGCACGTGATGCACGTTCGTGCGTCCGAGGATGGCCGGGAGCACGCCGTGGGTGGTGCCATCGGCGCGCTGGGCGCGGGCCAACGCCTTGAGCAGTCCGGGTCCGGCCTGGAACGAGGACGAGGCGGCGGACAGCAACAGCAGGGCCGTGGTGGCCTGGAAAGCGGCGAACACGCCCGGACTGTTGGCGGTGCGGGCCAGTTCGGCCACGAGGGTGGTGTCGTCGTGCGGCACGGTCACGCCCAGGTGGACCACCGCCGCGGTCAGGCCGAGGGTGAGCACGCTGACAATGCCGAGGGTGAGCCACAGCGCCCAGCGGCCGAACGAGCGCCGCCCGTCGTCGTCGAGCTGTGCGAGTTGGGCGATCGCCGAGGACGGCGCCTCGACACCGGTGGCCAGAGCCATTGCGACCGGGAAGGCGAGCGCGACCGACAGGGGAGCCGATGCCACCGGATGGACCGGCAGGACGGCGGCCGGCGCGCCCAGAATCGGCAGCAGGACGGTGACGGCCGTGACGATGAAGGCGATGGTGAGCAGCGCGAAGACCGCTCGGCCGAGATGGCCGAACCACATCAGGCCTGCCACGAGCACCAGCAGCGCGAGTGCGAGGACCAGCCGCCATGGGGCCAGGCTGGGAACATAGGAGATGATCGCCGACGCCCCGGCGGACACCGAGATCGAGATGGTCAACACGAAGTCGACGATCAGGGCTCCCATCGGGATGAACGAGAAAGCCTCGCCGAACGCTGCGCCGGCCGCGGCAGCCGAACCGCCGCCCTCGGGGAAACGCGCCACCAGTTGGTGGTAGCTCGCCACCACGAGCGCGACCACGATCACCACGGCGAACATGGCCGGCAACAGCAAGGACAGGTTGCCGTCCAGTGCGCGCAGAGCAGCCTCGATCGCGTAGGCCACCGACGACACCGGATCGGCCATCACGGAGAATGCGAACGCCACCAGTAGCGCGGTGCGGCCGTGGACGAACCTGACGAGCGCACGCTGCGGTGGGCTGGTCTGCGTCGACGCCATGCGGTCTACCCGCCTTTCCTGCGACGCCACCGGAGCCTCGCGTGGGAACGATTCGGTCCAGACTACGTCCCTCGGGTGCCGGGGCCGAACCGGCCCAGCTCGCGGAAGCCACCCACACGCCGAATGACCGGGGGCGCGTTCTCGGGCTCGCGCGCCTCCGGCCATTCGGTTCCGGCGGGCCTCAGTCGGTGCCCGCGGAGACGACCAGAGCGAACAGCTGCTCAGGTGTGGTCGCAGCCCTGAGCTTGTCCACTTCTGTGTCGTCGGAGAACAAGATGGCGATCCCGGAGAGCAACTCGAGGTGCTCGCCATCCTTGCCGGCGATGCCGACCACGAAAGTCGCCTGGTTGCCGTTCCAGTCAACTCCGCCGTCGTAGCGGACCAGCGTGATCGCCGAGTTCAGCACGGCGTCCCTGGCTTCGTTCGTGCCGTGCGGGATTGCCAGGCCGTTCCCCATGAACGTCGACACGCTGCGTTCGCGGTCCTGCATCGCTTCGTAATAGGCCTCGGTGACCGCGCCGGCCGCGATCAAGAGATCCGCCGCCTCGCGCATCGCTTCGTCGCGGGTGGCTGGTCCCGCATGGATACGCACCATCTCCGGGGTCATGACGCCAACGGTTTCCATATGTGTTGCACAGCCTTTCTCACGGCCCGCCGGCGGCAGGGCGCCGCCACGCCCTGCCGCCGTGTGGTCAGGCGCCGCCGTCGGTGGTGTTGGTTTGTTTGATGA
>DJWE01000069.1:0-246 GCA_002441465.1 Propionibacteriaceae bacterium UBA6238
CGATCCGCAACATCCTCGACTTCGAATCCGACTTTCCCGGTGCGCGCACGATCGTCCTCGAACAGAACTATCGCTCCACCCAGAACATCCTCAGCGCGGCGAACGCCGTGATCACGCGCAACGAAGGCCGTCCGCAGAAGCGACTCTGGTCGGACGCCGGTGACGGCGACCTGCTCGTCGGTTACGTCGCCGACACCGAACACGACGAGGCCCAGTTCGTGGCCGAGGAGATCGACCGGCTCGGCG
>DJWE01000069.1:262-2509 GCA_002441465.1 Propionibacteriaceae bacterium UBA6238
TGCGCGACGCGATCGCCTACCTGCGCGCCATCGCCAACGTCGACGACGACGTGTCCGTGCGTCGCGTCCTCAACGTCCCCCGGCGCGGTATCGGCGACCGGGCCGAGGCGATGATCGAGGCGTTCGCCGCGTCCGAACAGATCTCCTTCGGGGCTGCTCTGGACCGGGCGAAGGAGGCGCCAGGGCTCGCCACCCGATCGCTGAACCAGGTCGAGGCGTTCGCAGGCCTACTGGCGGGCTACCGGCAGAAGGTGGCCGACGGCGTCCCTGCGGACGAGATCCTGGCCGGGATCCTGAAGGATTGCGGGTACCTCGACGAGCTGAGCAACTCCACCGACCCGCAGGACGAGTCTCGGCTGGAGAACCTGGTCGAGCTGGTCAGTGTGGCCGGTGAGTTCGTCGCCGCCGCGCACGCCGTCGACCTACCCGAGGACGAAGGGGAGCTCGCCGCCGGTGCCCCGGAGCCGGACGACTCGCTGCCCGCCTTCCTGGAGCGGATCGCGCTCGTCGCCGACTCCGACCAGATCCCCGACAACGGCCCGGAAGCCACCGGCGTGGTCACGCTGATGACCCTGCACACCGNNCCGGCTTCGAGGACGGGATCTTCCCCCACCAGCGCGCGATGAGCGACAAGGCCGAGCTGGAGGAGGAGCGTCGACTGGCCTACGTGGGCATCACCCGGGCACGGCAGCGGCTCTACCTCACCCGGGCCACGGTTCGTTCGCAGTGGGGTGCGCCGCAGTACAACCCGGCCAGTCGGTTCACCGAGGAGATCCCGGCGCAGCTGATCGACTGGCGACGGCTCGGTACGGCACGGAGCGGCTATGCGTCCTCGGCAGCGTCTCGCACCCAGCAGTCGTGGCGCTCGACGGTCGGTTTCGGCGCCCGTCCCGCGATCAAGACCGTGCCCTCAGTCGATGTCGGGGATCGGGTGCTGCACACCACCTTCGGCATGGGCACCGTGGTCGCTACCTCGGGCGTGGGGGACGGCGCGAAGGCGGACGTGGACTTCGGTTCCGCCGGAGTGAAGCGTCTCTCGCTCAAACACGCGCCGATGGAGAAGCTGTAGCTCCGACCTGCGGAGAAGAGGCGCCGTCGCTGCTGGTGAGCGCGGTGGGGCGTCCCGGTGGGATCGAAGGGACGATTCGTGCCGCATCGTGGCGGCCCCGCTGAGCAGTCGGCTCAGTTGTGGCTGGCGGTGCCCTTGGCCTCGGGGTTCCAGCCGATGTACTCCATCGGATCCGAGCTGGCGCCGTTCTTCTTGATCGAGAAGTGCAGGTGGCACGCGGTGGAGAGGCCGGTGTCGCCGACGTAGCCGATCACGTCGCCCTTGTCGACCTTCTGGCCGACCTTCACGACGTAGCGAAGCATGTGCAGGTAGCCGGACTGGACGTTCACGCCGTTGATGTCGCCGTGGTTGATCCAGACGTTGTTGCCGGAGCCACCGTTGTAGCCGGTCTCGGCCTTCACCACGACGCCGGACTGGGCGGCCCAGATCGGCTCGCCGCAGGTGCCGCCGATGTCGTCACCGTCGTGCATCCGGTAGTAGTGCAGGATCGGGTGCAGCCGCATGCCGTAGACCGAACCGACCTTGCCCTCGGCGGGCCAGATGAACTTCGCGAGGTTCTTCAGGCGGTCGATCTCGGTGGCGATCACCGCGGCGTTGCCGTCCAGCTGGTTGGCTCGGGCCGCAGCGGCCGCGCTCTGCTGGCTGTCGACGACGGCGTCGCTGTCGGAGGCGAGTTGCTCGGCGCGTGCGGCCGCGAGGTCGGCTACGGAGGTGGACTGGGGAGCGCTGGCCACCTGGACGGCCGGGATGCTCGAGATCGCGAGGCCCTGGTCGGCGAAGGCCGTGCCGGTCGCGTTGGTCGAGGAAGCCGTGAAAGCCGAGAAGCCAGCCACTGCGATTCCTGAGACGACGACCGCAGTGACGCCGCGCTTGAGGACGTTGCGGAGGTTGAGGCTGCGCAGGGAAGGCGAAGTGGTTCGAACACCCGGCTCTGGCGGGAGCGCGCGACGCGGCNNGACGCGGCTTGTCAGCGCGCACTCGTCCTGTGTTCACCTGGCTCCCGTCAACTTCCCCGATGCCCCCGATGGCGCCCGGCTGAGCCAGGCAGGAGTCACCTTAGCATTTCCTTGGCTGTTTCTCAGAAACGTTCAAGAACTGGTTCGAACTCGTCGGCTGTCCGCAGTAGGGAAGGCGCTGGTGCGCACGCGAGGGCCCGCGGGCTAGGCTCGGCAGCGCAT
>DJWE01000069.1:2540-2683 GCA_002441465.1 Propionibacteriaceae bacterium UBA6238
CGGCGTCCCGGTCCTGCGCGGCATCACCGCCCGAACGCCTGAGGAGGCTCGCGCCGCGGCCGAGGAGCTCGGTACCGGGGTGGTGGTCGTCAAGGCGCAGGTGAAGACAGGCGGACGGGGCAAGGCCGGCGGCGTGAAGCTGG
>DJWE01000069.1:2719-3294 GCA_002441465.1 Propionibacteriaceae bacterium UBA6238
CGCCGAGGAGTACTACTTCTCGCTGTTGCTCGACCGCTCCACCCGTAGCTACCTGGCGATGTGCTCGGTCGAAGGCGGCATGGATATCGAGACACTGGCCAAGGAGCGTCCTGAGGCGCTCGCCCGGATCGAGGTGGATCCGCTGGTCGGGCTCGATCAGGCCAAGGCCGACGAGATCGTCGCCGCAGCCGGGTTCGCCGAAGCGGATCGGGCCGAGATCGCCCGCGTCCTGGTGCTGCTCGGCGAGGTCTACCGGGAGAACGACGCCACGCTGGTCGAAGTGAACCCGCTGGTCAAGACCGGCGACGGACGGATCGTCGCGCTCGACGCCAAGGTGACCCTCGACGCCAACTCCGCCTTCCGCCATTCCGACTGGACGGCCTATGCCGACGAGTCGCTGGACGACCCGCTCGAGATCAGTGCGCGCGCCAAGCACCTCAACTACGTCAAGCTNNGCTCGGTGGGCATCATCGGCAACGGAGCGGGCCTGGTGATGAGCACGCTCGATGTGGTCGCCGCAGCCGGGGCCGACCTGCCCGGGCAGCCGCGTCCGGCCAACTTCCTCGACATCGGCG
>DJWE01000101.1:0-226 GCA_002441465.1 Propionibacteriaceae bacterium UBA6238
AGGACAACGCCGAGTTCGGGCTGGGCCTGCGAATCGCCTGGGAGACCCAGCACGCCGAGGCCCGTCGGCTGCTCACCGGACTGCGTGAAGAGGTCGGCCCCGAACTCGCCGACGCGATCCTCGCCGCGGACCAGGCCGACGAGGCGGGCCTGGTCGCCCAGCGTGAGCGTGTCTCCGTCCTCAAGCGCACCCTGTCCGGACACCTGGGGACGGTTCCGAACTCGGT
>DJWE01000101.1:267-95428 GCA_002441465.1 Propionibacteriaceae bacterium UBA6238
GGGCCTACGACATCGGCTACGGCGGGCTCGACCACGTGCTGGGCAGCGGCCGCAACGTGAACATCCTCGTCCTCGACACCGAGGTGTACTCCAACACCGGCGGACAGGCGTCCAAGGCGAGCCCGCGCGGCGCGACAGCCAAGTTCGCCACCGCGGGCAAGGGCACGCCGAAGAAGGACCTCGGCATGCTCGCTCAGGCCTACGGCAGCGTGTACGTCGCCCAACTCGCGATCGGCGCGAACCAGCAGCAGACGGTCCGCGCGATGCTGGAGGCGCAGGCCTGGCCCGGGCCGTCGGTGCTGATCGCCTACTCGACCTGCATCGCGCACGGCATCGACATGGCGACCTCGATGAGCCACCAGGCGGACGCGGTCGCCAGCGGCTACTGGCCGCTGTACCGGTTCCGCCCCGGCACGGACGGTCGTCCGCTGCATCTGGACAGCAAGCCGCCGACGATCCCGGTGCGGGATTTCATGCTGAATGAGGCTCGCTTCGCCATGTTGGCGAGGCTGAATCCGGCCCGAGCCGAGGAGTTGGCAAAACTCGCACAAGCGGACGCCGACGAACGCTGGCACTATTACTCGCAATTGGCCGGTGTGGAGCGCACCCTGCCGGCGGTCAAGGAGGAACCATGAGGCCCCAATTGGCTACGACCTACCTCGGGTTGCCGCTGTCGGGTCCATTGATCGTCTCGGCGATACCCCCGACGGGCCGGATCGAGTCGCTGCTCGAGATGGAGGCGGCCGGCGCGTCCGCGGTCGTGCTGCCGTCCCTGTTCGAGGAGGAGGTGCTCTCCGAGGAGGGCAAGCTGGCCGAGTTGATGTCGGCGGGGGAGGACTTCGCCGAGTTCACCGGTGCTCCGCTGCCCGATCTCGAGCAGCCCGAGTTCGGCGCCGCGCGGTTCGTCCACCTGGTGCGTTCGGCCAAGGAGCAGCTGAAGATCCCGGTGATCGCCAGCCTCAACGCCACCCGTCCGGGTTCGTGGCAGCGCTATGCGAAGGAGCTCGCCGACGCCGGCGCGGACGCCCTGGAACTGAATCTCTACACGATGGCCGCCGATCCGCGGATCGGCAGCGCCGACATCGAGTTGTCCCACCTGGCAGCGATCGAGGCGGTCAAGATCGCGGTCGACATCCCGCTCTCGGTGAAGCTGTCGCCGTACTACTCGGCGATGGCGAAGTTCGCGTCCCTGGCCGTGGACGCCGGCGCCGACGGGCTGGTGCTGTTCAACCGGTTCTACGCCCCCGACATCGACCTGGAGCGGCTGGCGCTGCTGGCCCGGGCGGACCTGTCCGAGCCCGACGACCAGCGGATCGTGCTGCGCTGGCTCGGCATCCTGCGTGGGCAGCTGCCGGAGGTGTCGCTGGCGGCCACTTCGGGCGTCCATTCCGGCGCGGAGGTGATCAAGGCGATGCTGGTGGGCGCCGACGTCGCCTGCACGGCGTCCGCGGTGTTGCGCCGTGGCGCGGACGCGATCACCCTGATGCTGGCCGAGGTTGAAGCCTGGCTGGCGGCCCACGAGTATGAGAGCGTGGCGCAGTTGCGCGGCTCGATGAGCGCGGCGTCCATGCCCAATGCGTCGGCCTACGAGCGGGTTCAGTACCAGAACGTCCTGCACTCGGGTAACTACGCCTGACCCGGACCACCCTGGGGACGGTTCCGATCTCGGTCCATCCTCAGCGCGTGGACCGAGATCGGAACCGTCCCCAGGGTTGGGCGGCGCCGGGTAGAAAGGGAGTGTGGACGTGCGCTACCTGATCATCGGCGGTGGACTGGCCGCCGCGAAGGCCGTCGAGGGCATCCGGGAGCATGACCCGGACGCCCCGATCACGCTGGTCACCGAGGAGAACCACCTGCCGTACGAGCGTCCGCCGCTGTCGAAGGACGTGCTGCTCGGCAAGGCGGGGGCGCAGGCGGCCTTCCCGCACCCGCCCGAGTGGTACACCGAGCAGGGCGTCACCTCGATCCTCGGCGATCCCGTGGTCGCTCTCGACCCCACCGCGCGCACCGCGACACTGCGAGGCGGCACCGGACTGGTCTGGGACCGCGCGCTGCTGGCCACCGGCTCGTCGGTGCGCCCCCTGCGCGTGCCGGGGGCCGACCTGCCCGGCATCCACTACCTGCGCACCTTGGACGACTCGCTGAGCCTGCGCGATGGTCTGCGGGAGAGCCGCGACGTGGTGATCGTCGGCGGTGGCTGGATCGGGCTGGAGGTCGCGGCGGCCGCGCGGGCGAACGACTGCCGGGTGACCCTGATCGAGCCGCAGGCGGTTCCCCTGGAGCGTGTGGTGGGGCCGCAGATCGGTGCGTGGTTCGGCGAACTCCACGCGGCACACGGGGTACGGCTGCGGCTCGGCACCGGCGTCGTGGGCTTCACCGGCAGCGACCGGGTGAACGGCGTGGTCACCGATGGCGACGTGACCGTCCCGGCCGACCTGGTCGTGGTCGGCGTCGGCATCCGGCCGCGCACCGAGCTCGCCGAAGCCGCCGGCGCCGTGGTCGAGGACGGAGTGGTCACGGACGCGCGGCTGCGGACCAGCCTGGACGGGGTGTGGGCCGCCGGGGACGTGGCTCGCTGGGACAGCGCGCTGTTCGGCCGCCGGCTGCGGGTCGAGCACTGGGCCAACGCCCACGACGGCGGCCTGGCCGCGGGCCGCTCGATGGCGGGCGCGGACGTCCACTACGACCCGGTGCCATTCTTCTACTCCGACCAGTACGAGGCCGGCCTGGAGTACGCCGGCTACGTGGCTTCCGACTCCCCGGCCGAGCTGGTGGTGCGGGGTGATCCGCTCAGCGGGGAGTTCATGGCGTTCTGGACGGAGCCGGCGGGTTCGGGCGTCCGCGTGCTCGCCGGTATGCACGTGAACACCTGGGACACCATGGACGCCGTCCAGTCGCTGATCCGAGGCCGGATCGCGGTCGACTCTCGCCGCCTGGCCGACCCGTCCGTCCCGCTGGCCGACCTGGCCGGCTGATCGGCCTGGCCCGAACTCACTTGCGCGCGGTGCCCCACATGGTGCGGACGACGTCGCCGCCGACCCGCATCACCTGATTCCAGAAGGTCGGCGAGCTGAGCACCTTCTCGACACCGGACTTCGGTGCACGCCGGGACGACGAGGACGTCCGCCGCGGGGCCTGGCGCGCCTCGGACTTCTCCTGCGCGGCCCGCTCCTTCGCCTCCTCGGCGGCCTGCTGCTCCGCGGCCGCCTTGGCCGCCCCCGCCTCGAGCCGGCGGACCAGCATCTCGTAGGCCGAGTCGCGATTCATCGCCTGGCCGTACTTGGCCTGCATCGCCGAGGCCGCGATTCCCTTGGTCATCCAGTCCGCCGGCATCGGATCCATCGCCGCCCGAGGCGCCAGCATCCGCGTCCAGGCGACCGGAGTGGGAGCTCCGTCCGGGTTCAGCACGGTGACGATCGCCTCGCCGATGCCGAGCGCCTGCAGGGTCTCGGCCAGGTCGTACTGGCTGGTCGGGTAGGTCTCGACGGTGGCCTTGAGCGCCTTCGCGTCCTTCGGGGTGTGGGCGCGCAACTGGTGCTGCACCCGCGAGCCGAGCTGGGCGAGCACGGAGTCGGGTACGTCGGTGGGGGCCTGGGTGACGAAGAAGATGCCGATGCCCTTCGACCGGATCAGCCGGACGGTCTGTGTGATCGCGTCCAGGAAGGCCTTGGACGCGCCGTTGAACAGCAGGTGCGCCTCGTCGAAGAAGAAGACCAGCTTCGGCTTGTCGAGGTCGCCCACCTCGGGGAGGTCGTGGAACAGGTCGGCCAGCACCCACATCAGGAACGTCGAGAAGATCGCCGGACGGTCGGTCAGATTCGGCAGCTCGAGCAGCGAGATCACGCCTCGCCCGTCCGCCGTGGTTCGGATCAGGTCACGGGTGTCGAACTCGGGCTCGCCGAAGAACTCGTCCGCGCCCTGGGTCTGCAGGGTGACCAGGGAGCGCAGGATCACGCCGACGGTGGCGCTGGACAGGCCGCCGATCTGCTTCAGCTCAGCCTTGCCGTCGGCAGAGGTGAGGTATTGCAGCACTTCCCTCAGGTCGGCCAGGTCGAGCAGCGGCAGGCCCTGGGTGTCGGCGTAGTGGAAGACCAGGCCGAGGCTGGATTCCTGGGTCTCGTTCAGCCCCAGCACTTTCGACAGCAGGATCGGCCCGAAGGAGGAGACGGTGGCGCGCAGCGGAACGCCGGAGCCCTGGCCGCCGAGGGCGTAGAACTCGGTGGGGCAGCCCTGCGGCTGCCAGTCCTGGCCGATCTTCTGGGTGCGGGCCAGCAGCTTCTCGCTTGCCGTGCCGGGGATCGCGATGCCGGACAGGTCGCCCTTGATGTCGGCGGCGAACACGCTCACGCCCGCGGCGGAGATCTGCTCGGCGAGGAGTTGCAGGGTGCGGGTCTTGCCCGTGCCGGTGGCCCCTGCGACCAGACCGTGCCGGTTCAGCATCGACAGTGAGATCCGTACCCGCACGTCCGGATGCGGGTCGCCGTCGGTCATCAGCACACCCAGGTCGATCGCAGGGGTGTCGAAGGTGTAGCCGTTCTTGATGGTCTCGATCACATCGGACTGCGCGGTCATGCGCCCAAGACTGGCACAACACGCTCGTGGCGGGCATGGATTCTGGTCGCGTCCGGACCACCCCGCCCGCCGGACGCAGCGGGGACGGTTCCGAACTCGGTCCACCCCGCCCGCCGGACGCAGCGGGGACGGTTCCGAACTCGGACCACCCCGATCGCCGGACGCAGCGGGGACGGTTCCGAATCCGGTCCACCCCGCCCGCCGGACGGTGATCGCCAGGTCCCTGCGCTGGTAGCCTTGTCGATCGACAGGGGAGCGCCGCGGGGCGCTGAGAGTGCGGGACGCCGCAGACCCTCGAACCTGATCCGGTTCGCACCGGCGTAGGGAGTCGGGATTTCTCCCCGGGGTGGTTCCCGGGCCCTCCGAACGATGGAGGAGTCGAAGCATGTCCATTCGCAGATCACTCGTTGCGGTCGCCGCAGCCCTTGCGCTGGCGGGGTGCGCCGGGCCGACCGCGAGCACCGGCTCGCCCTCGGCTGCGGACACCCCGTCCGCACCTACCGAGAGCAAGACCTTGACGGTGGTGACCCACGACTCGTTCGCCCTGGACAAGGCGACGCTCGCGGCGTTCGCGTCCGAGACGGGCTACGAGGTGAAATACGTCTCGCCCGGCGATGTGGGGACGGTGGTGAATCAGCTGATCCTGACCAAGGACGCCCCGATGGGCGACGTGGTCTACGGCATCGACAACACTTTCGCCGGACGCGCGATCGACGCCGGAATCCTCAGCCAGTACGCCTCGCCGGACCTGCCGAAGGGCGCGGAGGCCTACGCCGCGGACGGCTCGAACTCGCTGACCCCGATCGACTACGGCGACGTCTGCGTGAACGCCGACACGACGTGGTTCACGGACAAGGGCGTCGCGGTCCCGCAGACGCTGGACGATCTGCTCAAGCCCGAGTACAAGGACCTGCTCGTGGTGGAGAACCCGGCGACCTCTTCGCCTGGCATGGCGTTCCTGGCCGCCACGGTCGGCGCGAAAGGCGAGGACGGCTACCTCGACTACTGGAAGGCGCTGAAGGCGAACGGGGTGAAGGTTGCCAAGGGTTGGACCGAGGCCTACACGGTCGCGTTCTCCGGGTCCTCCGGCAAGGGCGACCGTCCGCTGGTGGTGTCGTATTCGTCCTCTCCGGCCTACGAGCACGCCACCCAGGCGCTGACCCAGACGTGTTTCCGGCAGGTCGAGTACGCCGGGGTGCTGGCCGGAGCGCAGAACGAGGTGGGGGCGCGGAAGTTCGTCGACTTCCTGCTCTCCAAGGACGTGCAGGCGCAGATTCCCGAGCAGATGTACATGGATCCGGTCGACCCTGACGTGACGTTGCCCGCCGACTGGGCGACCTACGCCGCGGTCGTGACGGATCCGATCGAGGTGCCGACCGCCGAACTCGGCGCCAACCGGGACGCCTGGATCAAGGCCTGGACGGCGGCAGTCATCGGGTGAATCAAAACGGGGACAGGTACTTTTCCGTCAGGCAGGCTTCGCTGAACGGAAAAGTACCTGTCCCCTTTTCGTTCAGGTCCGGGGGACACCACGGGGTCGGTGGCAGCCCCTGGGCCTGGGCGGCGGCCGCGGCGCTGCCGATTGCCTTCCTGGCCGTCTTCTTCGTCTGGCCGGTCACCGCGCTGGTCGCGCGCGGATTCGTGGTGGACGGACGCTGGTCGCTGGCCGGCGTCCAGGAGGTCCTCGCCGCTCCGCGCACCTGGCGGATCCTCACCCAGACCTTCGCTCAAGCGGTGCTGGGCACCCTCGGGTCGGTGCTGCTCGGCGTCCCCGGCGCCTACGTGCTGTACCGCTGCACGTTCCCCGGACGCCGGCTGGCGCGAGCGGTGGCGAGCGTTCCGTTCGTCCTGCCCACGGTCGTGGTCGGGGTGGCCTTCTCGGCCCTCTTCGCGCCCAGCGGCGCGCTCGGCGGCCTCGGCCTGCAGGAGTCCCTGGCCGGCATCGTGATCGCGCTGGTGTTCTTCAACTACTCGGTGGTGGTCAGAACGGTCGGCGCGCTGTGGTCCCGACTCGATCCGCGGGCCGAGGACGCCGCCCGCACCCTCGGCGCCGGCCGGATTCGTGTGCTGGCCACCGTCACCCTGCCCGCGCTGGCACCGGCGATCGCCTCGGCGGCAGCGCTGGTCTTCCTCTTCTGCGCCTCGGCGTTCGGGGTGGTGCTCGTGCTGGGCGGGCAAAGCTACGGGACGATCGAGACCGAGATCTGGTACCAGACCACCCAGCTTCTCGACCTGCCCGCGGCCGCGGCGCTGTCGATGCTGCAGCTCCTGGTCGTGAGCGTGTCCCTGATCCTCGCCGGCGCGGCCAGGACCCGCCAAGAACGAGCGCTGCGACTGTCGGGCAACCCGGTGGAGCGGCCGCTGCGGGGGTCCGACCTGCCGGCCGTCCTGCTCACCGGGACGGTCGTGCTGGGCCTGCTCGTGGCGCCGATGGTGTCGCTGGTGTGGCGTTCGTTCGCGACCGCGGACGGGCTCGGCCTGGCGAACTACGTCGCGCTGTCCGGTGATGCCGGGCAGTTCACGGTGAGCGTGTGGCAGGCCCTGGCGAACTCGCTGGCCACAGGGCTCGCCGCCACCGGGATCGCGGTCGGCCTCGGCCTCGGCGTCAGCTACGTGCTGTCCCGGCGTCCCGCGTCCGTGCCGGGTCGACGGGTGATGCGCACCGTGGACGCGGTGTTCATGCTTCCCCTGGGAGTGTCCGCGGTGACCGTGGGCTTCGGGTTCCTGATCACGCTGAACCGTCCGCCGCTCGACCTGCGCTCAAGCTGGCTGCTGATCCCGATCGCCCAGGCAATGGTGGCGCTGCCCCTGGTCGTGCGGACGCTGCTGCCGACGTTGCGCGCGATCGACCCGAGACTGCACGAGGCCGCCGCCACCCTCGGCGCCGGCCCGGGTCGCGTCGTGGCCACGATCGACGCCCCGTTCGCGTTGCGCGGCCTCGGCCTGGCCGTGGGTTTCGCCTTCGCCACCAGCCTGGGCGAGTTCGGCGCCACCTCGTTCCTGGCCCGCCCCGACCGGCCGACGCTTCCGGTGGTGATCTTCCAGCTGATCGGACGCCCGGGCGCGGAGAACTTCGGTATGGCGATGGCGGCGTCGGTGTTGCTGGCGGTGCTGACCGCACTCGTGATGGGGTTGGCCGAGTGGATCGGTCCGAGGCAGGTGAATCCGTGGTGAGTGAACCCGGTGACGGCGGGCTCGCCGTCCGCGACGCGGTCGTCCGCTACGGGCCCGGCTCCGGTGCCGAACGTGCGGCGCGAGGGTCACGAACCGTGGTCGCCGTCGACGGCGTGTCGATCGACGTCGCGCCCGGCGAGGTGGTGGCGGTGCTCGGCGCGTCCGGCTCGGGCAAGTCGTCGCTGCTGCGCGCGGTGGCGGGCTTGGAGCCGCTCGCCGGCGGCTCGGTCAGCTGGGCCGGGACCGACCTCGCCGGCGTGCCCGTGCACAAGCGCGGCTTCGTGGTGATGTTCCAGGACGGACAGTTGTTCCCGCACCTGTCCGTGGCAGGCAACGTCGGCTATGCGCTCGCGGGGAGGCCGCGCCGCGAGCGGGAGCGGCGGGTGGTCGAACTGCTCGATCTGGTCGGGCTGTCCGGCTACGGCTCGCGTCCGGTGACTGCGCTCTCCGGGGGGCAGGCGCAGCGGGTGGCACTGGCCCGTTCGCTCGCCGCCGACCCTCGGCTGCTGCTCCTGGACGAGCCGCTATCGGCGCTGGACCGGGGGCTGCGCGAGCACCTCGTCGGGGTGCTGGAGGAGACCCTGCGCGCAGCCGGAGTGCCCGCGCTGTACGTGACCCACGACCAGGACGAGGCGTTCGCGATCGCCGACCGGGTCGCCGTCCTCGCCGAGGGCCGGCTGCTGCAGGTCGACCCTCCGTCCACGCTGTGGCGACATCCCGCGAACCGGGACGTCGCGGCCTTTCTCGGCTACGGGCCATTCCTGGACGCCGCGGCCGCGGCCGCGCTGGGCTGGGACGGTGCCCGCGGCCTGGTCGGGGTCGGCCCGGACGGGCTCGTCGTCGACCCCGAGGGCACGGACGTGCCGGTGTTGGCCGGACAGGCCCGTCGCGGCGGCAGCGAGTTCACCGTCCGGCTTCCCGACGGGTCGGACGCGAAGCTGCGCACCACCGACACCACGGCGCACCGAGGCCTCCCCACGACCCTGCCGGTGCGTCTTGATCCGGCCGGTTGCGTACTGCTGACCTCCGCCGGCCACCTTGATTCGTGATCGCTTCCGGATGACTTTCGGACGGCGTCCGAGCCCACGCCGAACGCGCCGCCCGGAATTCCCACAGGGCACCCGTCGGCGGTGATTGTTCGGCACTGGCCGGCGCAATCCAATTCGGCATTCCGCCGGATGTGGTATTCGTCCTCGTGCGGGTGCGGCCGCCGTGGGCCGGTGGGCCGGAGCGGGTGCGACACCGCTTGTCATCTGGGTCTTGCGACCGGTCATGCCGCGTCGTTCCGAGCCGGACGGGCCCACAGTCAGGGCCGGCCTCCCGTGGGTTCGTCGCCGGGCGGCGAGCTGGCGTCCACCGGCTGTCGACCCGAATCGAACAATTCGATCGACATGCCTGTGGTAAACCACACGAATGGTGCGCAACTGGTTGTTTTGTGACCTTTTCGCAAGTACTTCTTTGTTCGTATTGGTTGCGCTAGATTCCGGTTTCGGGTACCCGCGTTGAACCTTCCGAAGAAGAAAGGCATCAGATGTTCCGCAAAATCGCAGGAGCGGTTGCGATCACCATCCCCTTCGTCCTCACCGCCTGTAGCTCGGGCGCGACCGCCCCGGCTGCCAGTGGCGGCGCCGGTGGCTCCGACGAGATCGTCGTCGGCCTGATCACCAAGACCGAGACCAACCCGTTCTTCGTCAAGATGAAGGAGGGCGCCCAGGCCAAAGCGGACGAGCTGGGCGCAAAGCTCCTCACCGGTGCGGGGGCGAAAGACGGTGACAACGAGGGCCAGGTGACGGCCATGGAGAACATGATCAATGCTGGCGCCAAAGGCATCCTGATCACTCCCAGTGACACCAAGGCGATCGTCCCGTCCATCCAGAAGGCGCGCGACAAGGGCATCGTCGTGATCGCCCTCGATACGGCCACCGATCCACAGGACGCCTCGGACGCACTGTTCGCGACCGACAACTTCAAGGCCGGCCTGCTGATCGGCGGATGGGCGAAGGCGGCCTTCGCCGGCAAGACCCCGGTGATCGCGACGCTCGACCTGCAGCCCGGAATCACCGTGGGCGCGCAGCGTCACAACGGCTTCCTGCAGGGCATGGGCCTGGTCTCCGATGTCGCCAGCGACTCCACCGACCTGGCGACCAGCAAGGAGGTCGTGTGTTCCCAGGACACCCACGGTGACCAGACCGAGGGCCAGACCGCGATGGAGAACTGCCTGAACGGCAATCCCGACATCAACCTCGTCTACACGATCAACGAGCCCGCCGCGTTCGGCGCGTGGACGGCGCTGAAGAACGCGGGCAAGGAGAAGGACGTGACCATCGTGTCGGTGGACGGCGGCTGCCAGGGCGTCCAGGGCGTCACGGACGGCAAGATCGCCGCGACCTCGCAGCAGTACCCGCTGAAGATGGCCTCGCTCGGCGTCGAGGCGATCGTGAAGTACGCCAAGGACGGCACGAAGCCCTCCGGCTACACCGACACCGGCGTGACCCTGATCACCGACCAGGCGCAGAGCGGAGTCGACAGCAAGGACTCCACGTTCGGCGCAGCCAACTGCTGGGGCAACAAGTAACCCGATGAGTCGCGGACGGCGGCGGCCCCGACCGGGTCGCCGCCGCCACGACGAGGAAAGGCAACGACATTCCCATGAGCTCAGTGCAGAGCCCGACGGTCGGGCGTCCCGGCCTCGCGAAGATGCTGCTCGCGTCCCCCATTCTCGGCCCGGTGGCCGCCCTGCTGATGGCGACCATCTTCTTCTCGGTGATGAGTCCCCGATTCCTGACCGGTACCACCTTCTCGCTGATCCTGCAGCAGGTGATGGTGGTCGGCGTGCTGGCGATCGGGCAGACCCTGGTCATCATCACCACCGGCATCGACTTGTCCTGTGGCATGTTGATGGCGTTCTCCGGCGTCTTGATGGCCAGTTTCGCCGCGCAGAAGGGCATGAACCCGTTCCTGTCGATCCTGCTCGGCATCGCGATCGCGGCCCTGTTCGGCCTGCTCAACGGCGGCCTGGTCACCGGGGTGGGGCTGCCGGCGTTCATCGTGACGCTGGGCACGATGAACATCGCCTACGCGCTCACCCGGATCTACACCACCTCCACCATCACCGGGCTGCCCGATGAGCTCACCTTCTTCGGCCAGACCTTCACCGTGGCCGGCACCGACATCGCCACCGGAACCGTGCTGATGATCGTCTTGTACCTGATCACGTGGTTCGTGATGAAGTACACCGCGCCGGGACGCTCGGTGTACGCGGTGGGCGACAACATCGAGGCCGCCCGCCTGGCCGGCATCAACACCCGGCGGGTGCTGCTCGGCGTGTACACGGTCGCGGGCGTCGCCTACGGCATCGCCGCGCTGCTGCAGGTGGCGCGCACCGGCGTGGGGGATCCCCAGGCCGGGCAGACCTCGAACCTGGACAGCATCACCGCGGTCGTGCTCGGCGGCACCAGCTTGTTCGGCGGGCGCGGCAGCATCATTGGCACGCTGGTCGGCGTCCTGATCGTCGGCGTGTTCCGCACCGGCCTGCAGCTGATGGGCGTGGACTCCACCTACCAGGTGCTGATCACCGGAGCCCTGGTCATCGCCGCGGTGTCGGTCGACCAGCTGACCCACCGCAAGTGAGGTGCCGTGATGAGTGAACAGGCCACCGGACGGGTGCTCCTCCAGATGCGTGACATCGGCAAGTCGTTCCCCGGCGTGAAGGCGCTGGAGGGGGTCAGCCTGTCCGTCCGCGAGGGCCAGGTGCACGCACTGCTGGGCGAGAACGGGGCGGGCAAGTCGACACTGATCAAGATCCTGTCCGGGGCGTACACCCGGGACGAGGGCGAGATCCGCTTCGACGGCAAGCCGGTCGACATCCGCACCCCCGCGGACGCCGAGCGCCTCGGCATCTCGACGATCTACCAGGAGTTCAACCTCACCCCGAACATGACGATCGCGGAGAACATCTTCCTCGGCCACCTGCCGACCAGGGTCGGGCGGATCGACTGGGGCGCGGTGCGCACCCGCTCCAGGGAACTGCTCGCCAGCCTGGACGTCGACCTGGATCCCGACACCATGACCGGGACGCTTTCGGTGGCCCAGCAGCAGATGGTCGAGATCGCCAAGGCGCTGAACCGGAACACCCGGATCCTGGTCATGGACGAGCCGTCCGCGGTGCTCGGCGAGCGGGACATCGAGAACCTCTTCGCCGTGGTCCGGCGCCTGCAGGCGTCCGGGATCGGGATCGTGTACATCTCGCACCGGCTGAAGGAGATCTTCGAACTCGCCGACGAGGTCACAGTGCTCAAGGACGGCCGTTACGTCGACACCCGCAACGTTGCGGACGTGGGCATGGACGACCTGGTCAAGCTGATGATCGGGCGCGACCTGGCCGACGTCTACCCCGGCCGTCGTGGTGAACCCGGCGACGTGGTGCTGGAGGTGAGTCATCTGGCCCAGGCCCACCTGGCGAAGGACGTGTCGTTCACGGTGCGGGCCGGTGAGATCGTCGGCTTCGCCGGCATCACCGGGTCGGGACGCACCGAGGTGGCGCGGGTGGTCTTCGGTGCCGACCGGGCCACGTCCGGAGAGATGACGCTGTTCGGCAAGCCGTACCGGCCGAGATCGCCGCGGGACGCGATCAACCACGGCGTCGCGCTCGTCACCGAGGATCGCAAGCGGCAAGGGTTGCTGCTGAAGCTTCAGGTGTACTTCAACACCACCGTGGCCGGGCTGGACCGGCTGACCTCGCTCGGTATCCTGCGGCTCAAGGCTGAGCAGACGCTGGTGCGGAGCTGGATCGAGAACCTGCGGATCAAGACGCCCTCGCCGCAGTTCATGGTGGTGAACATGAGCGGGGGAAACCAGCAGAAGGTCGTGCTGGCGCGCTGGTTGAGCCTCGGCATCAAGGTGTTCATCATGGACGAGCCGACCCGCGGCATCGACGTGGGCAGCAAGGCCGAGATCTACCAGATCATGTCCGACCTGGCCGACCAGGGCGTGGCCATCATCATGATCTCCTCGGAGCTGCCCGAGGTGCTCGGGATGAGCGACCGGGTGATGGTGATGCGGGAAGGGCGGATCGTGAAGGAACTGAGCCGTGCGGAGGCGTCGGAGGAGGTCGTGATGCAGTACGCGGTGGGGCACGAGGAGGTGGTCGCGGGGTGAGTCCCGAGCCGCTGCCGGTGGATCTGCCGGCGCTGGCCGCCCGGCTGTGGGCCCGGGCGGCTTCGGCGTCCCGCGTGATCGTGGGGCTGTGCGGCGCGCCTGGCGCCGGCAAGTCGACCCTGGCCGGACTGCTGGTCGAGGAGCTGAATCGGGACGCCCCCGGCTCGGCCGTGGCGGTGCCGATGGATGGCTTCCACCTGGCCGCGTCCGTGATTGCCGCCGACGAGCGGGCCGGCCGGCGCGGTGCCCCGGACACCTTCGATCCGGACGGTTACGCCGCGCTGCTGGGCCGGCTGCGGCAGCGCCGCGAGGACGTCGTCTACGCCCCGGAGTACCGGCGCGAGCTCGAGGATCCGGTGGCGGGTGCGATCGCGGTGCCGCGGGGGTGCCCGGTGATCGTCACCGAGGGCAACTACCTGCTGCACCCCGATCCGGCCTGGCGGCGGGTGCGCGACCAGCTGGACGAGGTGTGGTTCGTCGAGGCACCCAGCGAGGAACTCCGGGTCCGCCGGCTGATCGAGCGCCACGAGCGCTTCGGCAAGGACCCCGACCACGCCCGGCGACACGCCTTCGGCTCCGACGAGCGCAACGCCGCGTTGGTCGCCACCCACCGGGACGGCGCGGACGTCGTCCTGCGCTGGCCCGCCTGGTAGCGGCCCCGCGCCGGGCGTCGCGCACGTAGGCGCCCCACCCACGGAGCCGGGAGCCGGCTCAGCCGCCCGCCGTGTCGGCGCCGGCTCAGGCCTGAGCGGCGCTCACCGCGGCGACGACGGACGCCTGCGCGTCGCCGGCGCTCGCGGACAGCATGGGGATGTCCATCGCGCGCAGGACGCGCTGCATGCCCTCACCCATGTGGTCGACCACGACGGCCTGGATGCCCTGCTCGGTGAGGAATTTCACGATCCGGGCGTGGTGCGAGCCGTGGGTGCTCTCGTCGTGAGAGACGTCCCAGCCGACCTCGTGGATCTGCCAGGCGCGGACCTGCCCGTCCTCGACGTCGGCGACGCCGATCCAGTGGGCTTTGCCCCAGGCGGCGGCGGAGAGTCCTGCTTCGGTGACGGGCGTGGCGACGATCACGGTTGCTCCTTCGTGGACGATCAGGTGCAGCCACATGGTAGGCCGCGCCCATAATGGCGTCATGCGATACGCACCTCTTGGCAATAGTGGACTGATGGTGTCGGTGGTTGGGGTCGGGTGCAACGCCTTTGGCGCCCGGATCGATGCCGATCAGACGAAGGCCGTGGTGGACGCGGCCATTGATGTGGGGGTGACCCTGTTCGACACCGCTGACTCCTACGCCGACGGAGCCAGCGAGGAGCTGCTGGGCCGCGCGCTCGGCTCGCGGCGCGAAGAGGTGATCGTCGCGACCAAGTTCGGCATGGGCGAGCACACGGCTGAGCACTTCGGTGCCCATGGCGGGCGTCGCTATGTCCGCCGGGCCGTGGAGGCGAGCCTGCGTCGGCTCGGCACCGACTACATCGACTTGTACCAGCTACACCGCCCGGACCCGATCACCCCGATCGAGGAGACACTGGAGGCGATGAGCGAGCTGGTCGCGGAGGGCAAGGTGCGCTACATCGGTTCGTCCAACCTTTCCGCGTGGCAGGTGGTGAATGCCGACTGGATTGCGCGGACCTCAGGGTTGCAGCGTTTCGTGACCGCGCAGAACGAGTACTCGCTGTACAACCGTGCGGCCGAGGACGAGCTGGTCCCGGCCTGCCTGCGGACCGGGGTCGGCGTCCTGCCGTACTTCCCGTTGGCGTACGGCCTGCTCACCGGCAAGTACCAGCGCGGCTCCGCGGCTCCGGAGGGTACCCGGCTCGCTCGATCGGATCAGGCCCGGCGCCTGGCCGGTGCGGATTGGGACCGGATCGAGGCGCTCCAGGCCTACGCCGACGCCCGAGGCATCTCCCTGCTGACCCTGGCGATCGGCGGCCTGATCGCTCAGCCCGCGGTCGGTAGCGTGATCTCCGGGGCCACCCGTCCCGAGCAGGTGCGCGCGAACGTCGAGGCCGGCGCCTGGGAGCCGAGCGCGGAGGACCTCGCCGAACTCGCCGGACTCCGTTCCGCGTCCGCCTTCAGCTACACCACCTTCGCCTGACCGAACCCATCGGGGACGGTTCCTATCTCGGTCCAGGTCGAACTGGGGACGGTTCCTATCTCGGTCCATCCTCAGCTGGACCGAGACAGGAACCGTCCCCGGATTCAGCGGAGTGCGTCCTGGGCCGCCCGCACGGACGCAACGACCTCGTCCCAGGAGGCGACGAACTTGTCCACGCCCTCGGTCTCGAGGACGGCGTCCACCTCGTCCAGGTCGACGCCGGCCGCGCCGACCTCGTCGAGAACCGCCCGTCCCTCCCCGGCCCGCCCTTCGAGCGGATCGCCGAGCTCGCCGTGGTCGCCGAAGGCCCGCAGGGTCTTCTCCGGCATCGTGTTCACCACGTCGCGCGCGATCAGGTCGCTGACGTAGAGGGTGTCGGAGTAGGCGGGGTTCTTGGTACCGGTGGACGCCCAGAGCGGCCGCTGCACCGTCGCCCCCATCGCCTGCAGCGCGGCGAAACGGTCCGAGCCGAACGTCTCGGCGTGGGCGGCAAGCACCAGCTTCGCGCTCGCGATCGCGGTCTTCCCGCACAGGTCCGCGCGGCCGAGCGCGACCAGCCGCCGGTCCACCTCCACGTCGATCCGGGAAATGAAGAACGACGCCACCGAGTGGATCGTGGACAGGTCACGGCCCGCGGCCGCAGCCTGCTCCAGGCCGGCGAGGTAGGCGTCCATCACGGCCCGGTAGCGCGCCACGGAGAAGATCAGGGTGACGTTCACCGAGATGCCGGCCGCGATGCTCGCAGTGATCGCAGGCAGGCCCTCGAGGGTGGCGGGAATCTTGATCAGCACGTTCTGCCTGCCGACCAGGTCGTAGAGTTCGGCGGCCTGGGCGATGGTCGCGTCGGTGTCGCGGGCCAGCCCCGGCTCCACCTCGATCGACACCCGGCCGTCCGACCCGCCGCTGGCGGTGAAGACGCCGCCGAACAGGTCACAGGCATCGCGGACGTCGCTGGCCCACAGCTGACGGATCGCCTCCGCCGGCGATACCTCGCCCAACGCACGCAGCTGAGCGGCATAGGCTTCGCCTCCGCTCAGGGCGGCGGCGAAGATGGTCGGGTTGGTGGTGACCCCCACCACCGAGTCGTTCGCGATCAGTCCGGCCAGGTTGCCGCTCTCGATCCGCTCGCGGGACAGATCGTCCAGCCAGATCGAGACGCCGGCGCCGGCGAGAGCCTTCAGTCGAGCATTCATGCGCACTCCTTCGTCCGGGATTCACTCCCCAGTGTTCTCCTCAACCGAAGCCAGCGTGGGTCAATCACCACCACCGTGCGGGCAGGGGATCCCCGGGCGAGACGCTGGTGGCGTCCTCAGCCACGACCACGTACCCGTCGGCGCGCGCCGGTGCGGTGACCAGGTGGGACGCCGAACCCTTCGGATGCGCCGGCATCGCCGTGAGCCGGCCCTGCGCCGTGGTCGTCAGGCGGACCGGAACCAGCTGGCGGCGTCCGGGCGGCGAGGCCCATGCCGCGCCCGCCACGGCGGTGAACCAGGGCCGCTCGGCCCGGCCCAGAATCCGGTCCAGCAGGGGACGCACGAAGACCTCGTAGCTGAGTTGGGCCGATACCGGATTGCCCGGCAGCGAGAGCACCGGCGTGCCGCTCCACAGTGCCCAGCCCTGCGGCTTGCCCGGCTGCACCCGGACGTGGCGGAACGTCCCGCCCGCGGCCTGAAGGACGTCGCGGACCACGTCGTAGGCGCCGACGCTGGCCCCACCGGTCAGCACCACCAGATCGACCTGGCCGGCCACCGCGTCCAGCCATGCGGCCAGCGCCGCGCCGTCGTCGCCGACGGGCGTCGTGGACAGCGGCAGCGCGCCGTCACGGGCCACGGCCGCGGCGAGCGCGGGCGAGTTCGAGTCGTACACCTGACCGGGCCGCAGCGGCGAGCCGTCCGAGACGAGTTCGTCGCCGCTGGCGCGCACCGCGACGACGGGACGGGGGCGTACCGGCACCGTCACGACGCCGGCGGCAGCCGCGGCGCCGAGCAGCGCCGCAGTGAGCTCGACCCCGGCGTCGGCAAGGAGAGCGCCGACACCGATGTCGTCACCGGCCGGACGGACGTACGCGCCTCGCCGGGCCGGCCGCACCCTCACCTCGACCCGGGAGCGCCCATCGTCGGTGTCCTCCAGCGGCACCACGGTGTCGGCGAAGGCCGGCAGCGGCGCCCCCGTCATGATCCGGACGCAGGCGCCGGGCGCAGCCGAAGGCGTCTCGGCACTGCCCGCGCGCGACTCCCCGGCAACGGCGAGCACGACCGGAACGTCCGCGACGTCGGCGAACCGCACGGCGTAGCCGTCCATCGCCGAGTTGTCGAACGGCGGCAAGCTGCTCGCGCTGCGAACCGCGTCCGCCAGCACCCGTCCGGCGGCGGCAGCGAGCGGCACCTCCTCGACCCGGGCGTCCGCTTCGACGAGGACGGCAAGCTCCGCCTGGTATTGCTCAACGGTCAGAACCTCGCGCACCCCGACACCATCCCGCACGCGCCTGCGGTGCGGCAACCATCCGCGTTCGCCGTAAGAATTCCGTACTGGATCGGGTTGTCGAGCCGGGTTAGCGTAGGGCGTCCTCGAGGAGTCAGGAGCGCTTGTGACCGCAGCCGTGCTGCCTGTGGGCGGCCTGCGGGATGCCCAGGGACGCGTCGCTCGCGACCTGCGGGTCTCGCTGACCGACCGCTGCAACCTGCGCTGCAGCTACTGCATGCCGGCCCAAGGCCTGCCGTGGCTGCCCGGACCGGACGTCCTCTCCGACGCCGAGGTGGTGCGGCTGGTGAGGGTGGCGGTCGAGCGGCTCGGCGTGGACAAGGTGCGGTTCACCGGCGGGGAGCCGCTGCTGCGCCGCGGCCTGGCCGGCATCGTCGCGGCCACCTCGACGCTGCGGACGCCGGACGGCACGCGGCCGGAGCTGTCCCTGACCACGAACGGAGTGGGCCTGGATCGCCGCGTCGACGAGCTGAAGGCGGCCGGCCTCGACCGGGTGAACGTGTCGCTGGACTCGCTGGACCGGGAGCGCTACGCCGCCCTGGCGCGTCGGGACCGGTTGGACGCCGTGCTCGCCGGCCTCAGCGCCGCGGACGCCGCCGGCCTGCATCCGGTGAAGGTGAACACGGTGGTGATGCGCGGGGTGAACGAGGCCGACGTGGTGCCGCTGGCCGAGTTCTGCCTGCGCCGGGGCTACCGGCTCCGGTTCATCGAACAGATGCCGCTCGGCCCAGAACACGGCTGGGATCCGGCCGTCATGGTTCCGGCGGGGGAGATCCTGGCGCTGCTGCGGACCCGGTTCGACCTCACCGAGGCGCCTGGACGCGGGGCTGCGCCCGCCCAGGAGTGGCTGGTGGCCGCGTCCGGCGACTGCCCGTCCGGCCGGGTCGGCGTGATCGCCTCGGTGACGGCCCCGTTCTGCGCGGCGTGCGATCGCACCCGCCTGACCGCGGACGGGCAACTGCGCACCTGCCTGTTCGCGCACACCGAGACCGACCTGCGCACCCCCCTGCGGGACGGCGCCGGCGACGCAGAACTCGCCGCGCTGTGGCAGGGCGCCCACCGCGGCAAACCGGCCGGTCACGGCATCGGCGGTCCCGGCTTCCACCAACCGGCCCGCACCATGAGTTCGATCGGAGGCTGAGATGCAGGTTCGTTTCTATGCCGGTGCGGCCGATGCCGCGGGAACCGCAACAGCCACGCTCGATACCGGCGAGCTGTCCGCGGCCCAGCTCCGGGATCGTCTCGGCCAGGACAACCCGCCGCTCGCCGCCGTCCTGGAGTGCTGCACGCTGCTGGTCGACGGGAGTCCCGTCCGTGACCCGGGCGATCGCGTGCCCGCGTCCGCTCGGGTGGACGTGCTGCCGCCCTTCGCCGGCGGCTGATCGGCCCGATCCGGACGGGCCGCGCTCGGCCCGGCCGGGAGAGGAATGCGGGCCCTTGCGGCTCGCCGTGCGCGTGCTAGCGTGGCGCCACCCGCGGGCCCGACGTGGCGCCCGCAAGGGCGTGCGTGTGAAGAGGTGAGCGGCATGGCTGGCGTCCTCAGGCTCCCCGACCGGCTCTTCGACGCCTATGTCTTCGACCTGGACGGCACCGTCTACCTCGGCGATCGGCTGCTGCCCGGTGTCGCCCGGACGATCGCCGAACTGCGTCGCAGGAAGATCCCGGTCCGGTTCCTGTCCAACAACCCCACCAAGGATCCCGAGCAGTATGCGGCGAAACTGACCGCACTGGGCCTGCCCACCGAGGTCGAGGATGTCGCGAACACAGTGGTGACCACCGTCGCCTGGCTGAGGGCGCACCATCCGGACGCGGTGGTGTTCCCGATCTCGGAGCAGCCGTTGAAGCGGGCGCTGGCCCGGGCGGGTTTCCGGATCAGCGAGGATCCCGCGCAGATCGACATCGTGATCGCGTCCTACGACCGGGGCTTCGACTACCGCAAGCTGCAGATCGCCTTCGACGCGATCTGGTTCCACCGGCGGGCCTTCCTGATCCAGACCAACCCGGACCGGTTCTGTCCCTTCCCGGGCGGACGCGGCGAGCCGGACTGCGCCGCCATCACCGCAGCCATCGAGGCGTGTACCGGAGCCAGCTGCCGCTGCAGCCTCGGCAAGCCGGATCCGATCATGCTGGAGACGGTGATGGCCACTCTGCCGGGCATCGCGATCGAGCGCTCGGTGATGGTCGGCGACCGGCTCCAGACCGACGTCGCGATGGCCAGGGACGCCGACATGGTCTCTGCGGTGGTGCTCACCGGCGAGGCCACCGCGGAGGGAGTTGCCGCGCTGGCTCCCGATCGGGCGCCTCAGCTGGTGCTCGATCGGATCGACCGGCTGCTGCCGGCCCGCCTGTGGGCCGAGCTCGGTTGGTCCGACCGGGACGCCGGCTGAGCGGGCTTGCGTCCTCGGGCGTGCGAATGCTGGACTCGACCCGGACGCGCCGCACGGTGCCGTCCGACCAGGAGGCCGATGTGCTCGCGGTGTGCCCCAATCCCACCATCGACCGGCTGGTCGTCTTGGATCAGCTGTTGCCCGGCACCGTGGATCGTGCCCGTGAGAACAAGGCGTTCCCTGCGGGCAAGTCGGTCTCGGCTGCCCGAGGGAGCCGGGCGAACGGCGTCCGGCCCGAGGTGCTGGTCCTGCTGCCGAGCGTCGGGGCCGACTGGTATCTCTCGGCGCTCCGCGCGGAAGGGCTCGACGTCGCCGCGCACGCCTACCCCGGCGCGGTGCGCGAGTCGATCATCGTGATCGAGGACTCCGGGCGGGTCACTGTGATCAACGGCACCGGTGCGCCCGTGGACGCCGCCGAGTGGGAGGCGTTCGTGGATGCGAGTGTCGCCCGAACCCGGCCGGATGACTGGGTCGTCTGCAGCGGGAGCTTTCCGCCCGGGGTGGGGCCGGACGCGCTCGCCGGGTTCGTGGATGCGGTGGCCGGAGCCGGTGGACGGCTCGCGCTGGACACCGGCCCGGCCTGGATGCCGTCCGCGCTCTCCGGACGGGTGCTGCCGTCCCTGATCACGCCGAACCTTGCCGAAGCCGAGGCGATCCTGGCCGGTGGCACACCGGTGGAGAACACCTGGGTCGGCGAGGACGCGCTGGTGCGGGCCGAGGCGGCGGCAGCGGCGCTGCACGCGCGTGGGTTGGCCCAGGTCGTGGTGACGGCGGGATCGGCGGGCCTGGCCTGGGCCACGGCCGAGGGTCGCGGACGCGTGCCCGGCCTGTCCGTGGCCGTGCGCAATCCGATCGGAGCCGGGGATGCCTTCATGGGCGGTCTGGTCGCCCGGCTGGAGCGGGGGTTCCCGTTCGCCGAGGCGGTGGTGTGGGGCATGGCGACCTCGTGCGCTGCGATTGAGCAGTGGTCGCCCGGTGGCGCGTCCGCCGATCGCGTGGAGCACTTTCACGCCCTGGCCCGCGGGGCCGCGTCCGTCTGATCTGGGGACGGTTCCTATCTCGGTCCACCGTCGGGTCTGATCTGGGGACGGTTCCGATCTCGGTCCACCCAGGCGTGGACCGAGATAGGAACCGTCCCCGGGTGTCCCAAGCCGGGCGTGGGCCGAGATAGGAACCGTCCCCGGGTGTCCGGTGGCTGGCTTCGGGTGGGTGACTGTCGGCCTGGTCGCGGGTACCTTGACGCCATGACGGCTGCCGATCCGGTGGAGTTGGAAGTCGGGCCCAGGACGGTCCGGCTGACCAGCCCTGACCGGGTCTACTTCCCGGCCCACGGCTGGACGAAGCTCGATCTCGCCCGCTACTACCTCGCAGTCGGCGACGGGATCGTCCGCGCGCTTCGCGAGCGACCCTGCATGCTGCATCGCTTCCCGTCCGGCCTGTCCGGGGAAAAGGTGCACCAGAAGCGGCTCCCCGCCGGCGCCCCGCCGTGGGTGGAGACCGTGCAGGTCTACTTCCCGCGCTACGGACGCACCGCGGACGAGCTGTGCGTCACCGAGCTGGGCGCGGTGATCTGGGCGGTGCAGATGGCTACCGTGGAGTTTCACCCCTGGAACTCGCGGCGGGCCGACGTGGAGCGTCCCGACGAATGGCGGATCGATCTCGACCCGATGCCCGAAGCCACGTTCGAGCAGGTCCGACGAGTCGCGGCCGTGGCCAGGGGAGTGCTGGACGAGCTGGGCATCCTCGGCTTCCCGAAGACCTCCGGTGGCAGCGGGCTGCACATCTACGTCCGGATCGCGCCGGAGTGGAGCTTCGCCGACGTGCGCCGGGCCGCCCTCGCCTTCGCCCGCGAGGTGGAGCGCCGAGCGCCGCGCGACGTGACCACCACGTGGTGGCGCAAGGACCGCGACCCGCACCACGTCTTCGTCGACTTCAACCAGAACGCCCGCGACCACACGATCGCCAGCGCCTGGTCCGTCCGCGGAGTGGCGGACGGGACGGTCTCGACGCCCTTCGCCTGGGAGGAGTTGGACGCGGTCGAGCCGCGCGAACTCACCATCGCCACCGTCCCGGCCCGCTTTGCGAGCACCGGCGACCCGCACGCAGCCATCGACGACGTTGCTCACCGGCTGGACACGCTGCTGGAATGGGCCGATCGGGACGGCCTACCCGAGTAGTCGGCGACCGGGTGCGGACGCGGGCGACGTGCTCCGATGCCGCGCGGCCGGGCCTCAGCGGGCCGTGAGCAGCTCCTTCACCTGACCGGCGGTGGGCACGCGACCGGACAGCACGACCTCCTCGTCGACCACCAGGCCCGGCGTCCGCATGATGCCGTAGGACGCGATGTCGGCGTAGTCGGTGACCTTCTCGAAGGTGGCCTCGAGGCCGAGCTCGTCGACGGCCTGGCGGGCGGCCTTCTCCAGGTTCACGCAGTTGGCGCAGCCGGAGCCGAGGATCTTGATGTTCATGTGGGTTTCCTTCTTCTCTGGGTGGAAAGTGGACCGGAATAGGAACCGTCCCCGATTTGGTCCGGGGGCTACAGGACGGCGTTGAACAGGTAGCCGACGGCGANNCGCGATCAGCCGGGGCTTGAGCACGCGGCGGAGCAGGATCATCTCGGGCAGGCTGAGCGCGACGGTGGCCATCATGAAGGCGAGCAGCGTGCCCATCGGCATGCCCTTGGCGTACAGGGCGTCCACCAGCGGCAGGATGCCGGCCGCGTTGGAGTACAGCGGGACGCCCAGCACGACCGCGATCAGGACGCCGAGCGGGTTGTCGGCTCCGGCCCAGGTGGCGAAGAAGTCGGCCGGCGCCCAGCCGTGGATGAGCGCGCCGAGCCCGATGCCGACCAGCAGGTAGGGCCAGATCCGGCGCAGGATGGACGCCACCTCCTCGCGTCCCATGGTGAGCCGGTCGTCCCAGGTCAGGCCTGCACTGGGGTCGATCGCCTGGCCGCGTAGCCGGGTCTCGAACACGAACGGCTCGACGTAGCGCTCCAGCTTCAGCCGGCCGATCACGAACCCGGCCACGATCGCGATCACCAGCCCTGCGCCGATGTAGAGCGCGGTCGGGCCGACGCCGAACAGTCCGAGCAGGAGCGCGATCGCGATCTCGTTCACCAAGGGGCTGGCGATCAGGAAGCTCATCGTGACGCCGAGCGGGACGCCTGCGGCGACGAAGCCGATGAAGGCCGGCACCGCGCTGCACGAGCAGAACGGGGTGACCACCCCGAGGGAGGCGGCGAGGACGTTGCCGATGCCTTCGCGCTTGCCGCCGAGCAGGGCGCGGGTGCGTTCGATGCTCATGAAGCTGCGCAGCACGGTGACCACGAAGATGATCCCGCTCAGCAGCAGGGTGATCTTGATCGTGTCGTAGGTGAAGAAGTGGACGATCGAACCCCACCCGGAGGCGAGGTCCCACCCGAGCACGGTGCCGTAGAGCCAGGTCCACAGCCACTCGTTCAGCGCGTAGAGCCCGACCCAGGCCGCAGCGGCGGCGGCGACCAGGCCCCAGCGGCGTACCGCGAGGCGACGATCCTCGGCGACCTGGCTGGTCATCGGCCGACGGAGAGGAGGACGGGTTCGGTGGCGCAGCCACACGCGGCGGAACCCGGGACGGGCAGGGCGGCGTGCAGGCGGTCGAGGGCGTCGTCGGTGAGCTGGTAGTCGATCCAGCGGCCGCGGCGGACGCCCACCACCAGACCGGCCTCACGGAGCACCTTGAGGTGGTAGCTGAGCAGGTTGGCCGGGATCTCGGGTTCGGTGCGCAACTGGCACACGCAGCGCTTGTCGTCCCGGGACAGCTGGGAGATCAGTTGCCAGCGGATCGGGTCGGCGACAGCGGCCAGCAGGCCGACGGACATTTCAACCGGGTTTGATTCAACCACGGTTGAAGTGTACGCCCCCTCTCCCGAGTTGTCAGAATCTCATGCGCCTATAGCCGCATCAGATTCTGACAAGTCGGGGGAGGGAGGGGTCGGGAGCAACTCGGCGAGCAGGTTCTCGACCCGGCGGCGGATCTCGTCACGAATCGGACGGACCGTCTCGATGTCCTGGCCGGCCGGATCGTCCAGCACCCAGTCCTCGTACCGCTTGCCGGGGTAGAACGGGCAGGTGTCGCCGCAGCCCATCGTGATCACCACATCGGAGAGCTGGACGGCGTCGGTGGTGAGCACCTTGGGCTGCTCGGACGCGATGTCGATACCCTCCTCGGCCATGGCTCGCACGGCGACCGGATTGACCATTGCGGCCGGCGTCGATCCGGCCGAGCGCACCTCGACCCGGCCGCCGCCGAGGTGGCGGAGATATCCCGCGGCCATCTGCGAGCGTCCCGCGTTGTGGATACAGACGAACAGGACGGTGGGCTTGCTCATGGTTTCCTCACTTCTCCGCCCGGGCTTGACGGACCGAATAGCTCAGCTACTATTGAGTCAATAGTCGTGGAGGTAATGCCAAGATGTCAAACGGTCTGGAGGAGCGGTCACGGGCCTACGCCGCGCTCGGCGATCCGTCCCGGCTGGCGATCATCGACCTCCTCGCGCACGGTGACCTCGCCTCCGGCGAGCTGGCCGCCGAGCTGGGCCTGCCCACCAACCTGCTCGCACACCACCTGCTGGTGCTGGAGCAGGCGGGCCTGATCGATCGGCACCGCTCCGAGGGTGACGGGCGTCGCACCTACGTCCGGCGCACGGCGGCGTGCGACCGGCTGCTCGGCGCGGATCGCCTCCCGCGTCCGCGGAAGGTGGCCTTCGTGTGCTCGCAGAACTCCGCCCGCTCCCAGCTCGCCGAGCACTACTGGCGCACCGTCAGCGACATCCCGGTCGTCTCCGCCGGTACCTCACCGGCCCGCCGGATCCACCCTCGGGCGGTCGAGGTCGCCCGGCGGCACGGGCTCGACCTGTCCGATGCCCGGCCCCGGCTCGTCGACGACGTACTGGGCGGCGACGAACTCTTGATCGCGGTCTGCGATCGCGCCTACGAGGAGCTCCCGGCACCCGCGGCTCACTGGTCCATTCCCGACCCGGCCCGCGTGGACCGGCCTGCCGCGTTCGAGGCGGCTTTCGCCGACATCACCGCTCGCATCGATCAGCTCGCCAGCAGCTTCGAAGGAGAACTGCCATGACCATCCATCCTGTCTCCGAACGGACCTGGGAAAGCCTCCATCCCGACGAGCGGCTCGCGCTCGCACAGGCGGCGACCAGGCTCGGCACGGAGTTCTCCGGCCTGTACGGAACCGAGACCATCGAGCGCTTCCTGGCCAGTTCCTTCGACCAGTTCGCCGACCGGGCGAGGGTGACCAAGTTCCTGCCGCTGCTCGCCGAACGGTTCGCCCGCCAACGCCTCCAGGCGCTCGCCCGGGTCGAGGGACTTCATGACGACGGCAAGCCCGTGGTCTTGTTCTTGTGCACGCACAACGCCGGCCGTTCGCAGATGGCGCTCGGCTTCTTCCAGGCGCTCACCGGTGACGCGGCCGTTGCCTGGTCGGGCGGATCCGAACCCGGCACAAGCGTGAACCCGGTCGCGGTCCGCGCCATGGCCGAACGGGGGATCGACATCTCGGGGGAGTTCCCCAAGCCGTGGACCGACGAGACCGTCCGGGCCGCCGACGTGGTGGTCACCATGGGTTGCGGGGACGCGTGCCCGGTCTTCCCCGGCAAGCGCTACGAGAACTGGGACGTCGACGATCCGGACGGGCGCGATCTCGACGCGGTGCGGGGGATCCGGGACGACGTCGAACGCCGCGTGCGCACCTTGATCGAGACGATCGGACGCTGAGCGTCCGCTGCGGACCGTCAGCGCGTCGGGGTGGTGTGTTCGGTGCGGTCGGAGTGTGCGCCGATCGCGTCCGCGAGCAAGGCGATGCCGTAGTCGAAGGCGTCGGCAACTCGTTCGCCCAACTGGAAGCCGCCGGCCAGCTCCATCCGGAGGAATCCGGACGCCCATGCGGTGACCGTGCGGGCGGCGACCAGGGCGCGGTCCGGCCCGGCGAGTTCGCCGGTCACTCGCAGCACGGGCGCGGCGGCAGCGGCGTAGACGGCGGGATCCAGGGAGCTCTCCGCGGGGAGTGGCTGGAAGAGCAGTCCGAATCCGTGTGGATCGCGCTGGGCGAACTCGCGCATCGCCGAGGCCAGTGCGCGCAGGTCTCCGGCCGGGTCGCCGGTCGTTGCCGCCCGGTCCAGTTCGCTGCCCACCTCTGCGATCACCGCTGTAGCCACCAGGCGCACCAGCTGGGCCCGGTTCGAGACGTGCTTGTAGAGGGAGGGTGCGCGCACGCCGGTGGCTTCGGCGACCCGGTTCATGGTGAGGCCGTCGAGGCCCTCTGTGGCCAAGATCGCGCGTCCGGCGGCGACGATCTCTGCGATCGAGGTATGGGCGGGCGTGGGCATCGGCGCTCCCTGTTAGCTATTGACATTAGCCATCATAGCTAATTAACGTAGCGATCGCAACGATCATCGGCTCGAGAGGATCCACGATGCCTGCTTCCCGTTTCGCCGTCCCGTCCCGTGTCGCCGACAAGTACGCGAGGGCAACCCGATGAAGCTGGCCGAAGGACTACACCGGGTCGGCAACGACATCGTCGCCTGCTATCTCGTCGACGACGGCACCGGCGTCACGCTCATCGATGCCGGGTTGTCCGGGCAGTGGCGGTCGTTCCTGCACGAGCTGGACGCCATGGGCCGTTCGCTCAGCGACCTGCGCGCCGTCCTGCTCACCCACGGCGACGAGGACCACATCGGCTTCGCCGAGCGACTCCGCAGCGGCTACGGCGTCCCCGTGTGGGTGCACGAGGCGGACGCGGGCAGGGCTCGCGGCGAGGGCAAGCCGGCGACCCGCTGGGGTGCGATGCACCCGATCCCCGTGTTGGGGTTCCTGGGCTACGCCGTGGTGCGGGGCGGGCTGCGGACCAGCTACCTCGGCTCCGTGCAGACCTTCACCGACGCGACGGTTCTCGACCTGCCCGGCTCGCCCCGGGTGATCCCGATGCCCGGGCACTCGCCGGGCAGCGTGGCGTTCCACCTGCCCGCGCTCGACGCCGTGTTCGTCGGGGACGCGCTGACTACGCGACACGTGCTCACCGGTGTCGGCGGACCCGGGCCCGCTCCTTTCACCGATGAGCCTGAACGCGCGCTGGCCTCGCTCGACCGGCTGGCCGAGGTGACCGCGTCCTGGGTGCTGCCCGGCCATGGCGCCCCGTGGACGGGCGGCGTCGCTGAGGCGGTCCGTAGGGTCCGCTCGGCCGCCGCAGCGTCCTGAACGGTGGTCGCGATCGGCGGCTCAGACGTATCCGGGTCGGCGGAAGGTGGGTAGAGTCGAGGGAACGGCGATGGGGCTCGCCGAAACCGCGAACGCTGACGGTCCCTACTGGCAGAACCGAAGGGATCGCTCATGAGCGCTTCGACGATCACCGATTCACCGACCGACGGCGGTCGTGCGTCCGAGGCTCCATTCGCAAGCCGAGAGAGGATCACGCGATGACCGATATCTACCTGTGCCGGCACGGGCGCACAGCCATGAACGTCGCCGGGTTGTTGCGGGGACGCCTCGATCCCGACCTGGACCTGGTCGGGTACGCCGAGGCGAGGGATCTCGCCGAGCTGCTCGGCGAGGTCGGGCTCACCAGGGTGATCGCCAGCCCGTTGCGACGGGCGGTCGAGACTGCCCGTCCGATCGCGAAGCGGTACGGGCTGGAGGTGGAGACCGACGAGCGGTTGCTGGATCGCGACTATGGACGCTTCGACGGCACCGCAGCCGCCGACCTCATCGAGACGTACGGATCGCTGGACGCTGCGCCCGGCGTGGAGTCCGCCGCTGCCGTGACCGAGCGGGGACGCTCAGTGCTGGCCGACCTCGTCGCGATCCCGGACGCCGGACCGGTGGCCGTGGTCAGCCACGACGCGGTGATCCGACTGCTGCTGGACAGCCTCGTGCCCACCCCGGCCCACAACGAGCACGTGCCGCCGCGAACCGGTTGCTGGAGCCTGCTGCGCTACACCGACGCGGCCTGGGAGCTGCTCATGGCCAACAGCAAGGACGATCCGATCGAGACCGTCCTCGCTGCCCGCTCGGTGCACCACGCACCGGTCGGCTCGACCCGCGCCTGAACGAAAAGGTACCTGTCCCCTTTTCGTTCACGACGGACCCGGGGGCGGGGCTCAGCGGCTCAGGCCGTAGGGGAGCGCGGCGTCCTGCGCGGCGATCTGGACCAGCCGGTTGTACTTCGCGATCCGCTCCCCGCGGGCGGGGGCGCCGGTCTTGATCTGGCCGCAGCCGGTGGCGACAGCGAGATCGGCGATGAAGGTGTCCGGGGTCTCGCCGGACCGGTGCGACACCATCTGGCCGTAGCCGGCCTCGTGGCAGATCCGCATCGCGTCCAGCGTCTCCGACACGGTGCCGATCTGGTTGACCTTGATCAGCGCGGCATTGGCGATCCCGTCGGCGATCGCGGCGGTGATGATCGCGGGGTTGGTGCAGAAGTTGTCGTCGCCGACCAACTGGACGCGTCCGCCCAGCTCGGCGGTGAGCTTCTTCCATCCCTCCGGGTCCTGTTCGCCGAGGCCGTCCTCGATGCTCCAGATCGGGAACCGGGTCACCATCTCGGTGTAACGGGCGATCATGTCGTCGCTGGAGAGCCGGACCCCGTGCACGGTGTAGCCGCCGTCGGAGTAGAACTCTGAAGCCGCCGGGTCGAGCGCGATCCCGACCCCGGTCGAGCCGGCGGCGTAGCCGGCGTCCGAGATCGAGGCGACGATCAGCTCCAGTACCTCCTCCGGTTCGGCCAGGTTCGGTGCGAAACCGCCCTCGTCGCCCAGTCCGGTGGAGTGGCCGCCTGCGGCGAGACGCTTGCGCAGCGCCTGGTACACCTCCGCACCGGCCCGGACGGCCTCGGCCATGGACGGGGCGCCCAGCGGGCAGATCATGAACTCCTGGAAGTCGAGCGGGTTCGCCGCATGGGCGCCGCCGTTGAGCACGTTGAAGCAGGGGACGGGCAAGCGGTGGGCCTGCCCGAAGCCGGGCAGCCACTCGTACAGCGGAGTGCCCGCGGACGCGGCGAGCGCGCGGGCCAGCGCCATCGACGTGCCGATGATCGCGTTCGCCCCGAGCCGCGCCTTGTTCGGCGTCCCGTCGAGGTCGCGCATCGCCTGGTCGACCTCGCCGAGATCGTTCCAGGAGCGTCCGGACAACCCGGCGTTGATCTCGGAGTTCACGTTGCCCACGGCTTTGGTCACCCCGGCGCCGCCGAATCGGGACGCATCCTTGTCCCGGAGTTCGACTGCTTCCCTGGTGCCGGTCGACGCGCCCGAAGGCACCCCGGCCTCGGCCACCGTGCCGTCGGCCAGACTCACCGTCACGGTCAGAGTCGGACGCCCGCGGGAATCCAGTACCTCGATCGCCTGCACGCCACTGATCTCGAAAGCCATCTGATGGCCCCTTTCGCCTCCACCGGCCCCACCGTGGAGCTCGGGTTGCGTGCGCGGACCGGACGGTGTGGGCTCGCGGAGGGGCGAAACGTCCCACCTCCGCGTCCGACCGGGCCGAGCACGAGGTAGGGACTGTTGGCCGCAGAGCGACGGTTTGAGACGGGCGAGCCCCACCACCCGACTCGACTCTAGTCGCTGGGTTGTTCGCCCCGGTGCCGACGGCCGAAGCGGGCCGGATGTGCACCCTTTTGATGCGGGTGCGCGATTTCGACATGGGTGCTTCGGGGGTGTATTAGGTATCGGTGAAGACTGAATTCCTTGATCTCGATGCCCTCGTCCGCGCTTTCGCCGATGAGTGGACCCGCCCGAATCCGTCCGGTTTGCCCCGCGAGCTCCTCGCCGATCCGATCCTCGTTCTCGGACCGGAGGGCACCACAGCCGTGCCGCGAGACGCCTTCCTGGCCGCCGTCGCCGCGCGGTCCCATGCTGTCGAGGACGTGCCCGCGGCCCAGACCATCCTGACCGAGGTGCGGGTGACGGGGTTGGGTGACCGGATGGTCCTGGCCACCCTCAGCTGGTCGTTCGGCCACGCCGGCGGAACCGCCGGACTGGTCAGTGACTTTCTCTTCGAGTTCGCCGAGCCCGGACGCCTGCGTTGCGTGGCCTACCTGCCTCGCACCAATATCCTCGACCACCTGCCGGCGGATGCGTCCTGACCGTCCTCAGGACGCTCCTGCCCATCCGTTGCGGGCCGGCTGCACCGCGCCGTCCGAGGCGGTCGGTCCCATCGCCGACACGATCTCGCGGATCAACAGCCGAGCCCCGTGCGAAGGCGGGCGGTGGTCGGCGGTCGCCACGAACAGCGACCAGTCCGGTGAGCTGGTGGTGGGAAGGACCCTCAGGCTCTGTTCGTGGCCGTTCGCGACGAACCGGGGGACCAGTGCCAGACCGGCGCCCCGCGCGAGGAGTCCCGGGACGGCCCTGGCGTCGGGCACCTCGATCACGACCTGCCGACGCAGCCCTTGTCGAACGAACTTCCTGGTCGATCAGGTCCTTGGCCGAGGGGCTCTGAGCCGATCCACGGCCTGAGGAGTGACCGCGTAGGTCTCAACCGTGCTGCCGGCCAGCGATGCCACCCGGGCTGGGCTGGCCAACACGGTCGCCAGCGCGACCGTGAACGGGACCAGCGAGGGCGGGTCGGAGCGGACCGGGGTGAGCACTTCGGTGCTGTCCTGTAGTGGAGTGCGTTGGCGCACGGCGTCGCGGACGCCGGCCAGGACCGCGCGCCGGGAGCGGTACTGCTCGGCCGCGCCGAGCGCGATGGCCATGGTGGATCGGGTGCGGACGCCCCCGCGCGTGGCCAGGGGAGCGGACGGCAGGTCGCCGCCGGTGGCCAGCGCGATCGTGAGCATGGGGAGGTCGACTCCGGCCGCGGCCGCATTGCCGGGCTCGATGGTGCGCGGATTGCACTCGATGAAGGACGGGCGTCCATCGACGTGCAGGTAGTCCAGGGTGAGGCCGCCGTGCCAGCCGAGGTGGCGACCGAGCGTCCTGATCGCCTCGATCGCCTGGGGGTGATCGACACTGAGCCGGGCCGCGGCACTGCCTCCGGCTCCGGTCGCGAGTTGCTCGCTGACCGCGGACGCGATCAGGCGTCCGTGATCGAAGAGGCCCTGAACCTGGGCGTAGCGGCCTTCCGCGCTGGCCTGCACCATGACTGGGACCGACGGTTCGGCCGAGGTGAGCTGCCGCCACAACGATCTGGCTTCGGCGAGGTCGGACGCGCGGGCGACGCCGCGTCCCGCAGTGGAGAAGGCGGCCTTCACCCACACCGGGAAACCGAGCGTGTTCAGGTCGGACGCAGTCTCGACGAGTCGCCAGGCCGGTTGGGGCAGGCCCAGCGCGTCGAGCAGGGTGGCGAAGGCGGTCTTCGACTGCACCTGATCGAACGCCTCAAGGGGGGCGATGGCCATGGTGGCGTGCGGCAGGAGGTCTCGGCCGGCGGCGAACAGCCACGCCTGTTCGTGGGTGGGCAGCAGGGCGTCGAAGGAGCCAGTCGCCATCAGGGCGTCCACGCGGTTCAGGTAGCCGATCGGGTCGATCGACGGGGCGGGCGCGTGGTGGATGCGTCGGCACCACCGGCTGAACCGCACGATCGGTGTGGCTACCGGGCTGACGGCTTCGATCTCGACGCCGGAGGACCCCAGCACCGTGGTGAACTCTCGCGCGGTCAGCGAGGACGCTTCCGACAACAACACGCGCGTGCGGCTCACAGTTTCGAGGCTAGACCTGGCGGTGACAACGGGTGAGGGGTGTTCAGCATCGTCGGAGATCGCGGGAGGCGGCTGTCGGATCGGGAGTGTCAGCGCCAGCTGGGAACGAGGGTCAGCGGAGTCGTCCCGGCGGAGTCGTCCTGGAACGTCCCGGTCGGCTTCCCGCGGGGCGGGAGCCTCACGCGGCGTCCGGAGCCGTCCCTGATTTCCTCCGGCTCACCGTGCGGCCTTCGGGTGAGTTGTGCTTCGCCCTGGGGCTCGCCGACCGCACGGCGCTGCTGGCTCAGCCAGCTGTTCCGGGGGTCGACGGCGACTGACGATCGCTCGTTGCGGAGGCGCTGGACTCCTGCCCGGCGAAGAGGTGGCCGAGCGCGATCACGTTGACGCCGTCGGGGCGGGCGTAGCTTTCCGCGCCGGCCGTCACCACATTCAGTGTGGAGAGTTGTCGTGCGCGCTGCTCGGAGACCTTGGCCCTCAGTGCCCGAAGGCTCGCGGCCGCCTTCTCGATGTTGGCCGTGCCGCCGAGCTTGACCTCGAAGGCGCTCCAGCGTCCATCGCCGAGTTCGACGATCGCGTCGACCTCGAGGCCGGAATCGTCCCGGTAGTGGTAGACGGTTCCACCGAGAGGCTGTGCGTAGATCCGGAGGTCACGGATGGCCAGTGATTCGAAAAGCAGCCCGAAGGTGTCGAGGTCGTCGAGCAGCGCGTCCGGTTGGGCGCGCAGCGCAGCCGTCGCCAGCGACGGGTCGACGAAGTGCCACTTCGGCTGGACGCGCAGGCGCACCTTCGAGCGCAGGTGAGGAGCCCAGGCCGGCTGCTCCTCGACGACGAAGATTCGGGTCAGGGCATCGAGGTACTTCCGCACGGTCTGTGCCGAGACCTCCGCGGTCGCGGTGCCGGGTACGGGAATCTCGGCTTCTGCGCTCAGCCTGGACGCAGATGCCTCGGTCGCTGTGTTGCGAGCCAGCGCGCGCTGCAGGGCAGCCACCCGAACAGGATCGGCGCTCAGTCCGGCGAACCGGAGGTCCGGGCGGGCGACATCGTCGAGGTAGCCCGCGAGATAGTCGGTGGCTGATCTGGTCGGCTGCGTCACCAGGGCGGGCCAGCCTCCCCGTACGGTGAGGGCGGCGTACTCCTCGACGCTCGGACCGCCGAGGCCGCCGACGTCAGGTTCCTCAGCGCCGCCGGAGGAGCTGAACAGGCTGGGGAAGCTCACCGAGCGGGTGCTCTCGCCGCTCTCGTCCAGTGACATCGGACGGAGCGTGATCCGGCGGAACCGTCCGGCGCCGCTGTGCCGGGTCACGTCGTCGGCCGGAGTTGCGGAGCCGGTCAGGATGAACTGGCCGGCGAGCCCACGGTCGTCAACCTCGTGACGCACCGCGTTCCACAGAGTGGGCGCCAGTTGCCACTCGTCGATCAGCCGCGGGGTGGGGCCCTCCAGCACCCGGCCGGGTGAAACCTCGGCGAGAGTGACGACGTTGGGCGAGGAATCGAGTCGGACGGAACTCGCGGCCAGTTGCAGCCCGGAGGTCGTCTTCCCGACGGCGCGAGGTCCCTGGATGATGACAGCCCCGAAGGTCTCCAGGGCTTTGCGCACGAGGTCGTCGGCGATGCGATCTCGGTAAGCCATGACCAGAGAGTATCGCACTTGCGGTTCTGAGAGTATTACGTTTGCGTTCGACGGAGTATCACGTATGCGTTAGCGTGAATAGCGGCTTGGTGTGGTTTCGTCCGATCTCGTGGTCGTGGCGCTGATCCTGACGCGGACGAGGCACGCACTGGGTCGGACGCATAAGACGCCGAAAGCCGCTCTGACCGGTACCAAATTCCCTAGTCAGAGCGGCTTTCCGCTGGTCGGGGTGACAGGATTTGAACATCTCACCTCGTCGAATTCCGAGGTCGCTCCGGCAAGCAATAACAGTGGGCTCACAAGGTATTTCAGATCTGCCATCGGAAGCTCGAAGTGGGCAGAAGCGGGCACGTTGGGGCACGCGTGCCCTAACACTAGGGTACGTTTGGGGCACGGAGCGGCTGTACAGGCCACCTCGCGAGGAGGATCGACAAGATGCCTGGGGCATGCCCTATGGGACATTTCAGAGGTCTCGTTAGGGCACGAAATCGATGACTCACACTGTCACGCCACCGCGAACGGCCGCACGCAAGCGTTCGCGCCGCTCGTTCGGCAAGATCAAGAAGCTGCCGTCGGGCCGGTACCAGGCCAGCTACCTCGGCCCGGACGGGCGGCGCCACAACGGCCCGGTCACGTTCCTGGCGAAGATGGACGCCGACCAGTGGTTGGCGATGCGCCAGGCCGAGATCGTGGAGCACAAGTGGAAGCCGCCTGCGCCTACCGCGAAGGCTGTCACTCCGACTCTGACCGATTACTCCGCGAACTGGCTCGTGACCCGGCACACCCGCAGCGGCGAGCCGTTGAAGCCGCGCACGCTCGACCTCTACGGGGTATTGCTCGAGAAGCAGATCCTGCCGGTGCTCGGTCCCATGCGGATCGGCGAGATCACCGCCGACGACGTCGACGAGTGGTACGCCCAGCTGCTGCCATACGCCCCGACCCGCCGAGCACATACCTACGCCCTTCTGGCCGCCATCATGCGTACCGCCGCGACTGGCCGACACCCGCTGATCGCTGAGAGTCCGTGCCAGATTCCGAACGCAGCCAAGGTGGTCCGTCGGTTCGAGCCCAAGCCGGCCACGCCGGAGCAGATCGCGGTGATCGTTGAGAACATGCCCGACAAGTACCGGGCGCTCATCCTGATCGCCGCCTGGTGTGGCCTCCGTTGGGGAGAGGTGAGCGAGCTTCGACGCAAAGACCTCGACCTCAGGGCGATGACTGTTCGAGTCGAGCGTGCCGTCGTTTGGCGCAAGGGCCAGCCCACTGTCGGCGTTCCAAAGTCTCGTGCCGGAGTTCGGACGGTGGCCATACCCCCGAACCTTCGCCCCGCGCTCACCCGCCACGTCAAGTCGCACGCCCTGCCTGGGGAGAATGGCCTCCTGTTCCCCAATGCTGCGCGTACTGGACACCTTCACGTGAACACTCTCAGCAAGACGTATCACCGTGCGCGGTGCGTCGCCGGCCGACCTGATCTTCGGGTACACGACCTCCGGCATAGCGCCGCGACGATGGCCGCCCAAGCTGGCGCGACCCTAGCTGAACTGATGGCGCGCATGGGCCATTCGACCCCAAAGTCGGCGCTGGTCTACCAGCACGTCGCCGATGGGCGCGATCAGGTTATCGCCGAGCGAATGGCGCGGTTCGCCGAATCGATTCCGAAGAGGTCCGAGTAGCTGGTACCGCTCGGAGGCTCCAAAGTGCGCGAGCGAGAGGCGATCGGCAAGATCTACGGTCCACGAGGATGAGCTACGTGAGGGGCGGTGACAGCCACAGCTTCAACGGTAACCCGTGCGACGCGGTGAACGCTCACTGTACCGACCGTAGCGAGATCCGGTTTGAATAGTGCCAGGTTGATGCCGTCTCCGACCGAGCTTCGGTAGATGACGCCGTCAAACCCACGTGTCTTGATGAACTCGCAAAGGTACTGGCTGGGCGTGTATTCAAAGGCTGCCCCTCGGGGAAGCACCGGCCTCGTAAGTTCAGTTCCGAGTCGTTCAAGGAGCGGGAGATCCGCACGGAGCTGGCTGATCTCGCTCGAGTCCGAGAGAATGAATGGTGAGACCTGGGTGCGAGGCGCCCGCAGGTCGACTGTCAGGAGCCGAGGGACGGCGAATTCCGCAACGCTCGCGAGATCGCCCGTGTGCGGCCTTACCTCCGCCACCGCCGTTCCTTGAGTCGATCCGAGATACAGATAGGGAATACCAGCTGGATTTGCGCGCCCGTGGCCGGCCAGATGGACGGGCGGTGCGCCCATGCTCTGAGGCGGGTAGGGGTTATCATCGGTCATAAGTCGCGCACGGAACCATGTCTGGCCAGAATCCGGCCCCGGCGTGATGAGCAGGTCCAGGAGTTGACCGAGGCGCTCGAGGTCGATTGACTCGTCCAGAAACCAGCGATTCCTATGCATCATTTCATCGCGCAGGTCATCCCACTGCTTCAGGCTCTTGCTCTCGAACTGCTTTGCGGGTACGAAGAGCGTGCGGACGATCTCACCATCGTCGAGTACCTCGGCCAAGAGTTCCTTCGCGTGGGCATCATCCATTACCAGACTCCGGAACAATCCCCAGTCTTCGCGCAGCCAGGCTACAATTGGCCGACCTGCTTCATCAGGATCATAAACGTCGACAAGCATCTCGAAGAACTGCCGGAGAGATCTCGGTGCGACTAGCCGGACGGAGCGTGCCGAGCAGTAGTCGCAGTCTCCGACTCGATCAGGATCAGTCAAGCTTGGGATGATGCTGTCGCGGAGCCCGGTGTCACCGAAGCACTCCGCGCAGCAGAGTCGCTCGGGCATCAGCGTCGGGTGAGGTGATAGTCCGCCAGGGTTTCAATGTGGTGCTTGATCGAGAGCTTCTTAACATAGCCCAGTCCTGGGAAATGGCCCTGCGTGTACAGTTGGCGGAACTCCTCTATTGCCGAGGTCTCCAGCAGATGGGAATCACCGCGATCCAGTCTCGCGATTAGCTTCGCCAAGGCCTGGGCGAATTTTCCGGCGGGGTCGGTTGGGGTGTCGTTCGAATCAGAGACGAAGTGGTAGATGAACATAGCATCATCGCGGGCGGGGTTAATGAACGTCAGGTGGATGGCGACCGCGTATGCTGGGCCACCGCCCTCGCTATAATAATCGCCTACCGTCAGAAAGTCGCCGTACCCGTTCATGCCGAGATCCTGGAACGTCGCATGTAGATCGGAGAAGTTGTCGACTTCACCGTAATCTGAGTTGCGCTTCCTTTCAAACCCGTCTCGCAGAAGAATTCGCTCTCCTCCGGAAAAGTGCCTACGGTATAGCATGTTGGCTTGGCCCTCGACAAAGACGTTGGTTACCGCGCTGTGGCCATTCAACTCGGCTGCGGCGGTGGAGGCATCCGTGAACCCCGAATGAATCACGAACAAGTCTTGATCGGAGTAGGGTGCTACTAGCTGCGGCACGGCACTGGGTGCTGTATCACTCCTGAGAAGGATGCCTGCGGCTATCGTGTCAACGCCGCGATACTCGCGGTCTAGGAGAGTCGCGATACCATCGCCGCCCCGTCTGTGGTCCCCGTGACGAGGATTGACGATCACCACCGCCCTAGCGCCCGCATCGCGGACGGCATCGAGCGCGCGGCTCAGGCCGTTGAGCGACTCGCGGACAGGCTCGATGAGCGCGACAAAGCCAGCCGCAGCCATCGTCGGCGCTGTTTCGCGGATCGCAAGAAGCTCAAACTGTTTGCCGCGGAAGTAGGGGTGGTACATAAGGTCAACTCCATGCAAGGGCTGTGCCAAGTCGGGTGGCGAGAGCCTGTTGAACTCGTTCGCGACCCTGTTGGTTCATGTTAGCCGCTAGCATGGCTGCGCGCAGGGAGGTGGGCAGGGATTCGACATATCCTGCCAGGTTGGATTGAGATCGTGTGGTGCGTAGGACTCGAACCATCTGATCGTGTGCATCGATCGGATCGAGCTTCGCAAACTGCGTCTTCAGTTCAGAGTGCATCTGCGTATTGGGGACCTTTGGCACCTTGAACCCAAGGCCTTGAAGGATGGCAGTCGCTTCGGAGGAGCGAAGCACTTGGAGGATTTCAAGGGGCGATGTGCGCTGCGGAAGCACCGGAGCCTCCTTGACGACCTGAATCGTGTACACATCCGATAGCACGAGTAGGCCGACATCGTCGGGTATGCCCGCGAGCACCTCGCGGTATCGTCGAGGAGAAGTGACTACGCTGACGGCCGCGAAGACGCGGCGATAGCTGGCTAGCTGGCTCGGGAGCCGCGCCAGCGAGTCCCTTTCTGACTTGATCTCGTAGGCGGTGGAGGTACCGTTCAGGACGACTACGTCCGCCTTCGATGATCCGGCCCGCATCTCGTGGATCACGGCGGCTGTCCGCAAGGAATGTCGACCTAGCAGGAGCTTCTGGGTGATGGCCGATCGGTAGACGTACTCGTCCCGATGCCCCAACTGTTGGAGGACACTGAACGCGCGGTCAAATGCGTCTCCGACCGAGATCTCCATGTCGCCGTCTCGAAGCATTGAGATCTGCCGCATCAAGCGAGAAAAGAGCGGAGAACGTCCGAGCGAGCCGCACTCACGAAGAACGGTCGCCGAGAAGAGGCGAGTGAGCGCGGCGAGTTCGTGCTTGCTCAATCCCATGATCTCCTCCTCCCGTGGGCTGGTCCGGGACATCCAGGAGTAGCTCAGATCCTAGCCGCCGGCACCCACTCGGATGCGAGGCTCGCCATCGGCGGAGGGTTGGGTGGAGCTTGCATTGCGCCACAGGGGTGCATCCCACAGCGTGCACGGGACTCGACGCGGGCGGGAAGGATCTTCCCAGACTGGTGTTCCGTGGGCTCGCCACAGCTGGGCGCGCGGCGGGCCTGACCTTGGCGCCGGCTCCGACGCTCTTCCTCGCGGTCAAGTGGGTCCGGACTAGGCGCTCGGTCTCCAAGTGAGGTGATCGAACAGCGGATCGAGCGGGGCGAAGCTATCAACTCCGTTCCGGAGGTTTCCTGCCGTTGCGTGCTCCCAGAACACAGCTGTCGTCTCGATCCCTCTGACGTGGAGTCGGCCAACAATCGGCAAGAAGTCCTGGTCGCCCGAGACCAGAACGACCCGATCGTCCCGCTCTGGCTTCATCCACTGGTAGGAGTCATCGATGATCTGGGCGCCCATCTCCATGTCTACGCCCTTCTCCTTGTTGAACGCGTTGCGATCGAACACGGTCACCTCGAAGCCCCGCGCCCGAGCCACGGCCCACAACGAGTCATCGGCAGGTGGTCGTGAGCCGAATAGGCTTGACCGGCCGATCGACAGATCATCCGGGCAGACGGCTTCGTAGAGGCGGCCGAAGTCCAGACGCCAGGACTGATCGGTGATGTGATCGCGCATGGCGACAGCCGGTGATGGCGCCATGCCCCGCCGAACGGCGCTAACACGCATGCCCTCAATCCAGACGTTGGAGTAGTCCACGTACACGAACAGTGCCATCGCTGGTCCTCCCTGGCGCGCTAGAGGAGTCTGCCTCAGTTGACTGACGCTAGCTCAGATCGGTCCGGGTCGGGCTCGTAGTCTTTCGAACCGTGCAGCGCGACAGTCTTCGTTCTCAAGTATCTCGTTCGCTGTGCGCGGCGTCATCCCGTGAGCTTCGCTAAGCAGTGCGCAGCGGCCGGATCTGGTCGAGCGCGCTGCCGAGGTGGTCCTTCTCGATCTCGAGGTCGTAGCGGGTCTGGAGGTTGAGCCAGAACCGGTCGGTGGTGCCGAAGTAGCGCGACAGCCGGAGCGCGGTGTCAGCCGTGATCCGGCGCTTGCCGTGCACGATCTCGTTGATCCGACGCGGCGGGACGCCGATGGCTACGGCGAGCCGGTTCTGCGAGATCTCCAGAGGCTCGAGGAACTCCTCGGCGAGGACCTCGCCGGGGTGGACGGGTGCGATGGTCGCCATGGGCACCTCCCTTAGTGGTAGTCGACGATCTCGACGTCTGCCGGTCCGGCATCGGTCCAGGTGAAGCAGATCCGCCATTGCTGGTTGATCCTGATGCTGTGCTGGCCGGCCCGGTCGCCGTGGAGGGCTTCGAGTCTGTTGCCCGGCGGAACCCGCAGGTCTTCAAGTGTCTCCGCGGCGTCGAGCATGACCAGCTTGCGCAGCGCGACCCGCTCGATCCGGGGATCGATCGACCGACTGCGTTCTAGTGACCAGAGCCTCTCCGTCGCAGCATCCCGGAACGACCTGATCACAACTCACTGTAACGCGATGCGTTATACGCCGCCACCCCGAGGTCGAAGCGCATGGCCCAACGTCACGGATCTCTACCTGTATGAAGTGGCATACACCTTCGGCATTGTGCTCGGATTTCGTTAGAATGAAATACCCCACGCCTATCGGTGGAGACGCGATGAGCGAGATCGTGCGTGACCCGAACAGGCTCTTCCTATGCCCACGATGCGGCCGTCCGGTGACCTACAAGGGGCGCGGGAGGCGACCCGTCTGGTGCTCTGCGCGGTGCCGCGTTGAGGCCTCGATCGAACGGCGCGGGAATCGGGTTGTGGGCGTTGAGCCGCGCGTCGTGACCGTCGTTCCACCCAAGAAGCGGCTCAGCCAATGGGAGAAGGAGCGGCGCCAGGAGATCGAGCGGACTCTGGCGCACGACATCGTCGTGGCGATGGTCGCGCAGGAGCCGCACTTGCTGCTGAAGGTGCTCACAAGTGTCGGAGAGCAAGGGCTGAGTGGCTCCGAAGCTGCCCGTGAGACCGTGGCGAAGGAACTGCTGCGGACGGCGCAGGCGCTTGCTCCAGGCGCAGTTCAGCTCTCCGACTCGCAGAGCCGCAGACCCCACAAGCGAGACGCGGAGGAGTGGGTCTCGCTGCTGAACGAACTGGCCGCCCAACTCGCCAGCGGGCAGTTCTACACCCGCGATCTGCCGTCGATCGACGAGCCGCTGGCGGGCGTCGTCGACCGGTACCTGCGGCGACGAAACGCTTGACGGCGTTCTAGTAGAGCCAGTCCGAAACGCGCTGCCAGTCGATCACGCCGGTCCAAGTCAGCGCCGCGAGGACCAGGAGGGCAATGATCGATGCCCCAAGGAGGACATACCCGAGCGGGCTGCGGAATTCGTCAGCCAAGACCACGTGCTCCGGGTCGCTCGGATCGTAGATGACCTCCACGGCTTCGCCGGCCGCCGGCGTGCCGAAGCTGTCGAGGTATGCCTGAACGGACCTCCCTTGTCGGTCCGCGAACTCCACAAGGGGGGCGTCATCCTCGACGCTCACAACTCGCGCGGTGGCCGCGACGCCCTGTTGCCGCAACGGTGCTTCGTCCATCCACATGTAAGTGCCGCCGCCCAGACAAACGAGCACCAGAATCAGGCAGACAGCGGTGCTCGGCCCGCGCCGGTTGAACCATCGGCCCAGCCGGGTGTTGTTCTGGACGGACCGGTAATCGCTCGGCAGCGTCTTCGGGTCAGTCTGGCCGGTGCCCCGAAGTGCCCACCAGTGCAGGATGGCGGCGATGCAGACCGGAATTGCCAACACGGCGATGACCGAGCGCAGCCAAGCTCCCCAGGACACGTCGTGGCCGTCAATCAGGTCACGAACCAACAGCGTCAGCAGCACCACGGCGATGGGAATGAAGACGGCCCCGCCGATAGCACCCCACATCCGCCGCCGAGGAGAACGGCTGGCCGCGACCTGGCGCCCTATTCCCGCGAGCGAGTCGACCAGGGCTCCGGCCAAGTGTTCTGGCGGCTCAACCCTGACCGCGTCCTGGGAATCGGCGAGGTCGGTGTCGCCGAGGAGGTGTGCTCGTGCATTGTCTGGCAGCTCGAGAGCGCTGACCAGCTGCGGGGCAATCTCAATGGCGCGCCCCTGCGACCCGAGGATCTGGGCGAGTGCGGGCGTCGGGCGCATGCCGACTTCCTGAAACGGTTCGACACCGATGCGGCCGGAGTAGAGGATGTCCCGCACTTCATCACCGATCGCACCGGGCGGCAGCCGATCGACCGCGGCGACGCCCCCATGCACGGACCATTCCCAGCCTGCGACGGGGTCGCCACCCGCGACAAGCCAGAGGTGCAGTTCGTCGCCGATTCGGAGGAGCGCGAGTCCGGGGTCGTCCAAGTCGTACGACGTCGTTGCGATGGAATTGTGGTCATGGGCGATCAGAGTCCAGCCGTCACGGACAATGGCCGAGATTGGCTCGTCCCGGGCAACGGCAAGGAGCGGGAGTTCAGCCGTGTGGTCTCCGCGGAGAGCCAACAGCCCACGAACCTGACGGTCGTCGTCGGCCTCCCATGGCAGCGTGTCGAGGTCGTCATCGAGTTCATATGCCCGGCCGTCCCGAGCGCCGTGGAGACTCCATCCAGTCATGGCGTAAGCGTCCGCGGCCGAGTTGGCCCACTCCAGAAGCGCGTCCTCCGGTTCTGTAGCCGAGCCGGCGATGAGCCCGTCCACCGTGGCAGAGCGCAGGAGCACCCATCCTCCCGGCAGCTCCTCAATCCAGCAGGGCACTCCCCGGGTCTCGGCCCAGCTTCGCGCAGCCTCCGTCGTCGTGCGGACGAAGTAGAGGACGGTGTCGATGACCGGCTCGCGTTTACGCCTCCAATGCACGCCCGAACCCTATTGGATGGTAGGGAGGCAGGCTGCCGCTGGTCGTGCCCTTCGTGACGCGCCCGCTCGTCCCGCACGGGCGCTCCTCAGGACCGTCTGGGCAGAAGTGGGCGGACGGGCGCTCTCGTTAGGGCACGGCTGGGGCACGAAACCGCTGAAAGCCGCCCTGACCTGGAGTATTCCTCCTAGCCAGAGCGGCTTTCGGCTGGTCGGGGTGACAGGATTTGAACCTGCGACCTCATCGTCCCGAACGATGCGCGCTACCAAACTGCGCCACACCCCGAACAGCCCTGACTGGGTCAGGGCCGAGTGGCAGTCTAGCCGAACTGTCGTGCCTCAGCCATTCGATCCCGAGGTGAGGGTGATCAGGGTCACTTCGGGTGGACACGCGAACCGGTAGGGCGCGAACGGGGACGTGCCCACGCCGGCCGAGACGTGCAACCACATCGCGTGATCGCCGGCGTGGTAGCGACTCAGCCCCTTCGCCTGAGCCGGCGGCAAGTCGCAGTTCGTGGTCAGCGCACCCCAGCCCGGCACGCACACCTGGCCTCCGTGGGTGTGCCCGGCGAACGCCAGCGGCACCTGATCGGTCGCCATGGCGTCCAGCACGCGGGCGTACGGAGCGTGGGTCACTCCAACCGCAAGGTCGACATCCTCCGCCGGGGCGCCGGCGACCAGCGAGTAGTCGTCCAGATGCAGGTGGGCGTCGTCGGTGCCGCGGAACTCGATCCGCACCCCGCGGACGTCCAGCGTCGCCCGGTGTCCGGTGACATCTCGCCAAGCCCGTGAGGTGAACGCGGTGCGCAACTCCTCGGTCGGCAGCAGCTCCCGATCCGAATGCAGACCGTGGCGGCTGGTCGACGAGCTGAGATACCCCAACGGGTTCGACAACCGGGACGCCGTGTAGTCGTTCGAGCCGAACGCGAACACCCCGGGCACGTCGAGCATCCGCCCGAAGGCGTCCAACAGCGGACCGAGCGCGTCCGCGTGGGCGAGGTTGTCACCGGTGTTGACCACCAGATCCGGCTCGAGCCCGGACAGCGCAGCCACGAACTCTCGCCGGTCCTTCTGGTAGGCGGCCAGATGAATGTCCGAGATGTGCAGCACCCGCAGCCTCGGTGCCCCCGCGGGCAGCACCGGGACGCTGACCCTGCGCACCCGGAACGAATGCGCCTCGATGAAGGTCCCGTAGGCCACGCAGGCTGCGCCGGCCAGCGCGAGCCTGCCGGCCAGCTTGCCGAACGCGTTCATCGCTTCCGCGGCGGCGTGCCCGGCGTAGGCGAGGCGGTCGGATCAGGGGTTGGTGGCTGGGGTGCGGGGCCCTTCGAGACGATGATGCCGATCTCACTGCCCTTGGGCACCGACCCGGACTTGGTGAGCCCGATCAGACCGCCCTTGGGCACCGTGTCGGAGTACGAGGTGGTGACGTAGCTGCCGAAACCTGCCGTAGCCAACGCCGCCCGACAGCCGGCCAGGCCCATGCCGGAGCAGCTCGGGACGCCCGCAGTATCGCCATCGAGGATCGACTGCGGAGGATTCACGAACTGGTCGTGCTCGTCGATGTCCTTCAGCGCCTGCGTCATGGCCGGCTGGAGCATCTTCCGCCCCGCGTCCGAGCCGAAGCCGGTCAGCCAGGTACCCGAGTGGGGCAGCTTCACGTAGTGGAGATAGCGCTGGCCTCGAGCCTTCCAGAACTTCTTGAAGTGCGGGTTGTTGTCGTAGCTGATCACGGCCGCGGTGACCAGGTTGGGCGTGTAGCCAACGGTCCATTCGGCCTTGTTCAGCGGCACGGTGCCAGTCTTGCCGGCCAGCGTGTAGCCGGGAATCCGCACGCCGGAGAGCGTGCCGTTCTTGTACGGACCCTGGAACACCTTGTTGATCGCATCGGCAAGGTCGCTGGAGATCACCTGCTTGCAGCCGGCGCTCGGCCGCGTGTACTCGTGGCCCTCCTTGTTCACGATGGACTTGATGATCACCGGGTTGCAGCGGACGCCACGGTTGGCGAACGTGCCGTAGGCGGTCACCATCGACAACGGGGTGATCTCGGCGGAGCCGAGGGTGAAGGCCGCGATGTTGTTGTACTCCTGCACCACGTCCTGGCCGTTGGCGAGCTGGAGACCCACCCTCTTGGCCATCTTGGTCACGTTGCAGATACCGACCTTCTGCTCCAGCGGCACGTAGTAGTTGTTCACCGACTGCGACGTGCCGTTCCACATGTTGTAGGTGCCGACCTCGGGCCCGTCCACAACCCAGCGTTTCTGGATCTGGAAGGCACCCGAACAGGACGTGAACGTCTCGCCCTGATAGTTGCGACTGGCCCTGACCCGGAAACTGGTGTTGACGCCGAAGCCCTTGTCGAGCGCGGCCGCGGCGACGAACAGCTTGAAGGTGGAGCCGCCCTGGAAGCCGTCCGACCCGTTGTAGTCCCTGCTCACGGCGTAGTTGTAGAAGGTTTCTCCCTTCTTCCAACTCGTACCCATCACCGGTCTGCTCTGGGCCATCGCCTTGATCAACCCCGTCTGCGGATCCATCATCACGATCACGCCGATCGCCGGATCCTTCGGCGACACGTTCTTGTTGACGACCTTCTGGGCCACCTTCTGGGCCTTGGTGTCGATCTCGGTGGTGATGGTGAGACCGCCGCGGTAGATCCGATCCAGACGCTCCTCCTCGGTCGCGCCGAGATCGGTGGCCTGCTGCTTGAGCACCTCAAGGGCGTAGTCGCAGATGAACGGCAGGTCGGAGTTGGCGCACCCCTTTCGCGCCGGCTTCACCTTGCTCTGGTCGAACGTCGTCGCCTTGGCGTCGGCCGCCTCCTGCGAGCTGATCAGCCCCAGCTCCAGCATCCGGTTGATCACGTCGTCACGGCGCTGGATGCCGGGCACCGGGTGCGTCACCGGATTGGTGGCGACCGGGTTGCGGACCAGGCCTGCGAGCATCGCGGCCTGGGGCAGCGTCAGCTTGGCCGCGCTCACCCCGAAATAGTGCTTTGCGGCAGCCTCCACGCCATAGGCACCGTCGCCGTAGTAGGAGATGTTGAGGTAGCGCTCGAGGATCTCGTCCTTGGTGAACTGCTTCTCCACGGCAATCGCGTAGCGCAGCTCGCGGACCTTGCGTGCGAGGGTGTTCTCGGTTGCGGCGGCCTTCGCCGCCATGTCGTTGTTCTCCTCGGCCTGCTCGACCAGGACGAGTCGCACGTACTGCTGGGTGAGGCTCGAGGCGCCCTGGGTGTTGCCCTGGCTGGTGGACACCAGCGCGCGCAGCGTGCCCTGCAGATCCATCGCGCCATGTTCGTAGAAGCGGTGATCCTCGATCGCGACCTGCGCCATCTGCATGATCGGGGAGATCTTGCTCAGCGGCTCGTAGACCCGGTTCTCGTCGTAGAAGTAGGCCAGCACCTTGCCGTCGGCGGTCAACAGTCTCGAACGCTGCCACTGGGGGGTCTGCTGGAGTTCGGTGGGCAGGCTGTCCAGGCTGGACACGGCGTCCTTGCTGACGCCCGTCGCGATCCCCGTGATCGGCACGATCAGGCCAGCCGCGAGCAGCCCACCGAGGACGGCAACCACCACGAACATGATCAACGAGTAGAGCCGTTTCCCCATGCGCATGGCTTCTAGGGTACGTGACGACCCCCAGCCCTCCGAACGCGACCTGCCCGCCGTCCGAAGAGTGTCGGATCGCCCCTAGCCGCGGGCAGCTTCTTGACATAGCCTGACCCGTACACCTAGCAATTGCGTAACTGCTTTTGCGGGCACCCCCGGGGAAAGGATGAGAGCAATGACGCTCGGAGTCGATGACTGGACGCTTCAGGCCAAGTGTCGTGGCCTGCAGGACGAACTGTTCCCCGAAGGTGCCGACCAGAAACGGGCCCGATCGGTCTGTTTCACTTGTCCGGTGCGCAACGAGTGCCTCGCCGAGGCGCTGGACAACCGAATCGAGTGGGGCGTGTGGGGCGGCATGACCGAGCGGGAGCGTCGCCAGCTGCTGCGCCAGCGCACCGACATCACGTCGTGGACGTCCATCCTGTGCCCGAAGGGCCGTCGCTGCGAGTAGGACCGCTCCGCGTTCCCGTGTCCGAGATCGTCCAGGGCCCTGCCGATCGTCGATACTGAGCCCATGACGAAATGGGAGTACGTGACCGTCCCCCTGCTGGTGCACGCCACCAAGCAGATCCTGGACAACTGGGGAGCGGACGGCTGGGAGCTCGTGCAGATCGTGCCCGGGCCCAACGCAGAGAACCTGGTGGCCTACCTGAAGCGACCGGTCGAGTGATGAACGAAGAACTGGACGAGACGTCTGCCTCGGTCCGCTTGGGCGAGTTGGGCCTGGCACTGCCGGCGGTGCCGACGCCCGTGGCCGCCTACCTCCCCGCACTGTTGTCCTCGGGCCAGGTGTTCACCGCCGGCCAGCTGCCGTTCGTCGACGGCACTCTCGTCGAGGTCGGCAAGGTCGGCGCCGAGGTGGGCCCGGAGCGCGCCGCCGAACTGGCGCGGATCGCGGTCCTCAACGCGGTGTCCGCCGCGGCGTCCGTGGTGGGCGGAGTGGACGGGATTCGTCGCGTGGTGAAGCTGGTGGTGTACGTCGCCAGTGACCCGTCCTTCACCGGGCAAGCGGCCGTCGCCAACGGCGCGTCCGAGTTGTTGCAGCAGGTGTTCGGTCCGCGCGGCACGCACGCCCGCAGCGCCGTGGGGGTGGCGGTGCTGCCGTTGAACTCCCCGGTGGAGGTCGAACTCATCGTCGAGGCCAGCGCGGCCTCCTTCTGATCGTGATCCCAGGCGAATCCCGTACGGCGCTGGTACGCCGGGCCCGGACGATGAATCGGCTCCTCGCCGAGCTGTACCCCGACGCGCACTGCGAACTCGACCACGCCGACGCCTTGCAGCTGCTGGTGGCCACGGTCTTGTCCGCGCAGTCGACCGACCGGAGGGTCAACACGGTCACGCCCACGCTGTTCGCGCGCTACCCGGACGCAGCCGCGCTCGCCGCGGCGGACCGTGCTGAACTCGAGGCGCTGATCACACCGACCGGCTTCTTCCGCGCCAAGACCGAGTCGCTGCTGAAGCTGGGCGCGGCGCTGGTGGAGAACTTCGGCGGCGTGGTCCCGAACACGCTGGACGAGTTGGTCACGCTGCCCGGCGTCGGGCGGAAGACGGCGAACGTGGTCCTCACCGACGCCTTCGGCATCCCCGGGATCACCACCGACACCCACCTGATCCGGCTCAGCCGGAGGTTCGGCTGGACTGACGCCGACAAGCCCGTCGAGATCGAGTCCGAGGTCGGTTCGCTCTTCCCGAAGTCGGATTGGTTCGGGCTCAACCATCACGTGATCTGGCACGGACGGCGGCGTTGCCACGCCCGGCGTCCGGCGTGCGGAGTGTGCCCGCTGGCTCGGCTCTGCCCGTCCTATGGCGAGGGGCCGACCGATCCGAAGGTCGCGGCGAAGCTGATCAGGGAGCCACGCGGATGAATCGACGACAGGCAGCGCTGGGGACCGCAGTGTTGGCGCTTGCCGTGCTCCTGGCCGGGTGCGCGGACCTGCTGCCCGGGGTGAGCCACGCGACGTCCAGCCCGATCACGGCGTCGGCGGCTCCGGTGAGCCCGGAGTCCAGCCCGACCGACCTGGTCGCGGCCCGCAAGGCGGCCGGGATCGAGGACTGCCCGAGCCTCAGCAAGGCCGCTGCGGTGAGCGGAGGGCTGCCCGACCTCACGCTGGACTGTCTCGGTGGGGACACGACGGTGCGCCTGGCCGCGCTGCGCGGGCCGATGCTGGTCAATCTCTGGGCGCAGTGGTGCGAACCCTGCCGGGCTGAGGCGGCGCACCTGTCGGCGTTCGCGAGCACGCAGCACGAGGTTGCCGTGCTCGGCATCAACTACGCGGATCCGGACCCGGCTCTGGCGATCGAGTTCGCTCAACTGACCGCTGCGACCTATCCGCAGTTGGCCGACCCCGACCACACGCTGAAGGCTCCGCTCGGTGTCGCCGGCATCCCGTACACCCTCCTGATCGATGCCGAGGGGAGGATCGTCGCCCGGCACCCCGGCCAGTTCGTGTCGCTGGAGAACGTGCAGGAGTGGGTCGCGCAAGGGCTCGGCCGGTGAGTGCGCCGATTCCCGCCGAACTGCGGGACGCGAGCGTCCGGTTCGCCCGGCCGGACGCGTTGAGGTTCATCTCCGGGGCGAGAGCGCCACAGGGGAAGCGGGCCGCGGCCGTCCTGATTCTGCTCGGCGGAGAAGCGCCGAACTACGATGTAGTACTCGTGGAGAAGCGCGCGGACCTGCGCTCGCACGCCGGCCAGATCGCATTCCCGGGCGGGTCTATGGAACCTGGCGATCAGGATCCGATCGCCACGGCACTGCGTGAGGCGGACGAGGAAGTCGGCATCGTCCCCGCCTCGGTCGAGGTGCTCGGTACCCTGCCCGCGGCCCACATTCCGCGCAGTGGCTTCGACGTCACCTCGGTGGTGGGTTGGTGGCGGGACCCGGTTCGGTTGCGTCCGGTGGACGTCGGTGAGATCGCCGCCGTCCACCAGGTTGCGGTGTCTCGACTGCTCGATCCGGCGAGCCGCAGCACCTGGGTGCACCCGCGTGGTTTCCGCGGTCCCGCGTTCACTTTCGACGACCTCTACGTGTGGGGTTTCACCGCCTACCTCCTGGACGGGCTGTTCGAATTGCTCGGCTGGACCGAGTCCTGGGACGCGTCCCGCACCACCCAGATTCCGTCCCGATTTCTCAGCGAGCGCCTCTAGGTGTGCCCCCCTCCTCCGAGTTGTCAGAATCTCCTTCGCCTATAGCCGAAGGAGATTCTGACAACTCGGAGGGTGCGAGCGGCAGGGGTGCGGGCGGCGGTCCGGAGGCGCAAGGATGGGGACATGGCTCCCTGGTGGCAAAGCGCAGTGGTGTACCAGATCTACCCTCGGTCCTTCGCCGACAGCGACGGGGACGGCGTCGGTGATCTTCCGGGCATCCTCGCCCACCTCGACCATCTCAGCGCGCTTGGGGTGGACGTGGTCTGGCTCTCGCCGATCTACCGCTCGCCGATGGATGACAACGGCTACGACATCAGCGATTACTACGACATCGACCCCTTGTTCGGCACGTTGGACGACATCGACGCCCTGATCGCAGGCCTGCACGAGCGCGGCATGAAGCTGGTCATGGACATGGTCGTCAACCACACCTCCGACGAGCACCCCTGGTTCCAGGCTTCGCGGGATCCGTCCTCGCCGCAGCGCGACTGGTACATCTGGCGTCCGGCCCGAGAAGGCCATGAGCCCGGCACTCCAGGCGCCGAACCGACCAACGCCGGATCGTTCTTCACCGGCCCGGGATGGCAATTCGACCCGGCCTCCAGCCAGTACTACCTGCACCTGTTCAGCCCCAAGCAGCCCGACCTGAACTGGGAGAACCCCGCTGTGCGGCAGGCGGTCTACGCGATGATGCGCTGGTGGGTCGCGCGCGGTGTGGACGGCTTCCGGATGGACGTGATCAACCTGATCTCGAAGACCTACCCGTTGGTCGACGGCGTGGTGAACGGGCCGGACGGGCTCAGCTACGACCCGTCCCCGGTGGTCGAGGGGCCGCGGCTGCACGAGTTCCTGCGCGAACTGAACCACGAGGTGGGGATCACGGCGAACGACCTGTTCAGCGTGGGCGAGATGATCCTCGTGGACGCTGAGACCGCCCGCTCCCACACCGACCCGGCCGCCGGCGAACTCGGCATGGTGTTCACCTTCGAGCACGTGAGCATCGACTCCGCTCCCGGGGGCATCAAGTGGGACGTGATCCCGCTGAGCCTGCCGGCGCTGAAGGCCAACCTCGCCCTCTGGCAGGACACGCTCGCCGACGTCGGCTGGAACTCGCTCTACTTCGAGAACCACGACCAGCCACGGTCGGTATCGCGGTTCGGGGATGACAGCGCCGAGTTCCGGGTGGCTTCGGCAAAGACGCTCGCCACCACGCTGCATCTGCTCAAGGGCACCCCTTACGTCTATCAGGGCCAGGAACTCGGTCTGACCAACGCCGGCTTCACCGCGATCGAGCAGTACGACGACCTGGAATCGACCCGCTTCTACGCGCTGGCTACCGCAGCGGGAGCCGATCCGGCGCAGGTGCTCGCCTCGATCGCCGCCAAGAGCAGGGACAACGGCCGCACGCCGATGCAGTGGGACGGCACCGTCAACGCGGGCTTCACCGCCGGGACGCCCTGGCTCGCGGTCAACTCGAACCACGTCGACATCAACGCGGCGGCCCAACTCACCGACCCCGACTCGGTCTTCCACCACTACCGGAAGCTGATCGCGCTGCGGCACGACCTCGAGGTGGTGCGTCAGGGGCGGTTCGCCCTGCTGCTGCCTGAAGACGAGCGGCTGTTCAGCTACACCCGCGCGCTGGACGGCCAGGTGTTGCTGGTGGTGGCGAACTGGTCATCTGGGAGCGTCGTGCTGCCTGAGGGCCTACCGAGTCGGGTCGGTGCGGAGATCCTGTTGGGCACGCACGACTCCGCGTCCGACGAACTTCAGGGATGGGAGTCGCGGATCTATCGGCTGGCCACAACCTGACCCGGCCCACGGTCCTCGAACAGGCCCGAGGAACGAGGGTCGTCGCGACGTCGCGGTGGCCTACTGCTCGATCTCTGGCCGCTTGCCGGTCAGCGAGAGCGCGCCCACCTCGGCCTGTCCCTTGGCCACGGCGTCCTTGACGGCGGTGACGGACGCCTCGACGCTCGCCTGGGTCGCCTGCGGCGGAGTGAAGGTCATCCGGCTCTTCCCGATCAGAGCCAGGAGGCCGGCGACCAGGAAGAAGACGACGGCCATCACGATGAAGCCCAGAGTCAGCGCGGGCAGCAGATCGAGCTGGAACCAGGACTGGAAGCCCAGCGACAGCCAGAACGCCAACCCGCTGAACAGCACCGCGGCACCACTCAGGCCGAGATAGGCAGCGGCACCGAACAGCCCTGCGCCGATCCCAGCAGCCTTCGCCTGGGGCATCAGTTCGGCCTTGGCCAGTTCGATCTCACCCTTGACGATGGTGGTGACGTCGGCCTGGATGTTCTTGATCACCTCGGCGATGTCGGGTTGCTCGGCCATTCGGGGCTCCTTCGGCGCTTTACCGGCCAGCCTAACGGCTGGGTCGCCGCGGATCTCCCGGGCGTGGTCAGAAGTTGATCTGCAGCCCGTCTTCCGGTGGACGCAACGCGGAGCCGAGCTCACTGTGGTTCACCTCGGCCCGCCAGCACAGGACGGAGTAGGGCAGCAGCAGAGGTTCGGGTCGGCGAGCGGAGGAATCGTAGAGCGCGCCCACCTGGTCGAGCAGCCGGGTCACGTCCGTCTCGTCGAGAGCGGCGAGGTTCGGTGCGCTGCTGACCATCTCCAGCATCCCGTCCCTGGTGATCGGCACCCACTGCCGGAAGGACCGGTGCTCGAGCAGCGGGAAGTGCGGGGACGTGGCGATCGCGCTCACCGAGTGGAGCTCCTCGGCGCTGGTCATCGCCTCCGGGTCGTAGGCGCGCAGGATCGCGGCCAGTCGACGCACCCATGGCACCGAGTCGTCACGCACGGTGTAGAGCACGCTGAGGCGTCCACCCGGGGCGAGCACGCGGGCGAACTCGTCGAGAGCGAGTCCGGTGGGCAGCAGATGCATGCCCTGTGCGACCAGCACGTCATCGAACGTGCAGGGCGCGAACGGCAGTGCGTCCGGCGCTGCGGCGAGGACCTCAAGGTGCGGGTAGCGCCTGCGTCCGGCGCGGGCGGCAGAGCCGGCCCTGTCGACGAGCAGGACTCGGTTGCCGCGAGCTGCGAATCGGTTCGCCGTGACCGCCGAGGACCGGCCGACCGCAAGCACCCGGCCGGGCACGGTCGGTGCCAGCCAGTCGAGCGCTGCCATCGGAAAGGCGCTCGGGCTCGCGTTGGTCATGTCGGCATCGTAGGTGACCGGTCTGCGGCCGAGCCGAGCGAACCTCCGGTGGCCGGCGACCCTGTGGAGAACTGCCCGGCTGCGATCAGTTGTCCACAGGGCCGGAATTCGGTGACCGCTGCGGGCGGCAGGTGCCGAAAGTGAAGACGTGACGGAACTGGATCGTGGCAGCGACGTGCTGGTGGTTGCTCGGGCAGGCGAGACGCAGGACGCGATTCTGTCCGCGGTCGCGGCCCAGGAACTCGACGCGGAGGTGCTTACCGATCCCGACCGGGTCGCCGGGTCGTGGCGGTCGGCCGGAACGGTGCTGGTCGCCGACGACCTGGCCGAGCAATTGGTGGGGCTGGCACTTCCGCATCGTGAGGGGGTCTTCCTCGTCGGCACCGACGTGGCCAGGCTGTCGGCCTGGTCGGCTCCGCTGGCGGCCCAGGTGATCGCGCTGCCCCAGGGTGGCGCTTGGCTGGGCTCGGTGCTCGCCGACGGCGCGAGCCGGGTCCGTGCCCCGGTCGTGGCCGTCGTGGGAGGGTCAGGCGGAGTCGGGGCGTCCACCCTCGCCGCGGCGCTGGCACAGCTGGCCGGGGAGCGGTCCGGCGGGGCGGCACTGGTCGATGTCGATCCTCTCGGCGGCGGTATCGACCTGTTGCTCGGTGCCGAACAGGTCGACGGCTGGCGCTGGCCGAGGTTGAGTTCCGCCGACGGCCAACTCGGCGACCTGCGCCGCCACCTTCCCGTGGTCGACGGCGTGTCCATGGTGGCGATGGCTCGGGGGCCGGCGCTCGACCTGGCGCGAGAACCACTGGCGGCGATTGTCGGTGCACTCCGCGCGTGGCATTCGCTGGTCGTGCTCGACCCAGGACGCTCTGCGGTCCCGGCGGCCAGGGAGGCGCTCCGGCTGGCCGCGCGTCAGCTGTTGGTGGTGGGTCCCGGTGTGAGGGGCGCGGCTGCGGCCCGGCAGACCGTGGTTGCCCTGGGCCTGGATCGCGCGGAGTTGGTCGTTCGGAGCTCACGCGGCGGGTTGCCGGCCGATCTGGTCGCCGACGTGGTCGGCCGTCCCGTGCTGGCCACACTGCCCGAGGAGGCCCGGCTGGTCGACGCGGCCGAGCGCGGTGAACCGCCGGCCCGTGGGGCGCGCCGTCGCTACCGACGCGCGGTCGCGAACCTGCTCGGCGAGCTGGTCGGCGCGGAGGTTCACCCGTGACCGAGGTCGATCTCGAAGCCGTGCGGGCTCGCCTGGGACGGCAGGGGCAACTGCCGGGGCCGGTGGAGGTCGGGGCAGCCCTGCGGTCCCTCGGGGTCCTGGTCAGCGACTCCGTCGTCCGTCAGACCGTGGTCGCGCTCCGCCGCGACAGCGAGGGCGCTGGGGTGCTCGATCCGCTGTTGCGGCTGCCCGGCGTCACCGACGTTGTGGTCAACGGTCCCGATCAGGTCTATCTCGATCGCGGGCACGGGCTGGAACTTGCCGACGTCCGGTTCTCCGGCGAGGCGGAGGTTCGCCGGCTCGCGGTGCGGCTGGCGGCGTCGGTGGGTCGCCGGCTCGACGACGGATCGCCGTTCGTGGACGCGCGGCTGGCCAGCGGCGTGCGCGTTCACGCGGTGCTTGCCTGTGTGGCCGACTCGGGCACCTGCTTGTCACTGCGGGTGCCGAACCGGCAGCGGCTGAGCCTTGCCGACTGGACCGGGTCGGGGAGCCTGACCACTCAGGGATCCGACCTCCTCCGCGGGCTGGTCGCGAGCCGGCGAGCCTTCCTGATCTCGGGCGGCACCGGATCGGGCAAGACCACCCTGTTGGGGGCGTTGCTCGGGCTTGTGCCGGCCGAGGAGCGGATCGTCGTGGCCGAGGACTCCCGCGAACTTCAGCCCGATCACCCGCACTGCGTTCGGCTCGAGTGCCGTCCGCCGAACGCGGAGGGTGCGGGGGCGGTGACGTTGACCGATCTCGTGCGCCAGGCGCTCCGGATGCGTCCGGATCGACTGGTTGTGGGCGAGGTGCGCGGGGCCGAGCTCGCTGATCTGCTCAGCGCGCTGAACACCGGCCACGAAGGGGGCTGTGGCACGGTGCACGCGAATTCGGCGCGCGACGTGCCCGCACGGCTCGAGGCGCTGGCGGCGTTGGGTGGGCTCGACCGGGCGGCGTTGCACGCGCAACTCGCGGCCGCGCTGCAGGTGCTGGTGCACGTGCGGCGACTACGCGACGGGCGGCGTTGGGTGGAGGAGCTGAGCCTGGTGCGGCCCGATCCGGTGACGGGTCGGTGCGTGATCGTCCCGGCGATTCGGTTCCGTCCGAGCACGGCGGACGAACCCGGCGAGGGCTACGCGCAGCTACGGCGACTGGCGGACGGAGGCGATCGGTGACTCTGCTGGCAGCTGCGGCCGCGGCCCTCGCATGCTGGCTGGCCTTCGGTCCGCCCGCACCGCAGCGGCTGCGCGATCGCGGCGACGCGGTCGAGGCCCGGCACAGTCGGGCGTGGCTGTGGCCGACGCTCGTCGCGCTCGCTGTGGTAGCGGTGACCGTGGCCGGAGGACTGATCGGGGGAAGCGCGGGCGCGTCGGTGGCTGGGTCGGCGGCCTTGCCGCTGGTGACCGCGGGGCTGGTGTGGCGACGACACCGCGCCCGCGCCGCTGCGTCGACTGCGGCGCGGGAGGTGTTCGACGCGTGCCAGCTCCTGGCTGCGCTCCTGCGAGTAGGGCATGTGCCTGCCGCGGCCCTGCGGGTTGCCGCCCACGACGTCCCCGCTTTGGCCGAGGCCGCGGCGGTGCAGGAGGTCGGCGGTCCGGTGGGCCCGGCATTGCGTCGCGGTGGTTCGGCGCCCGGCAGGTCGGCACTGGTGGAGCTCGGCATCGCCTGGGAGGTGGCCGAACGCACCGGCGCCTCGCTCACCGCGACTCTGGACGCGCTCGCCGACCGGCTGGTGGCACGTCGGGCGGTGGGCAATGTGGTCGCGTCCGAGCTCGCGGCGCCGCGAGCGACCGGGAGGTTGCTCGCCGGCCTACCGGTGGTGGGCCTGTTGCTCGGATACTCCTTCGGCGGCGATCCGCTGGGCTTTCTCGTCGGCTCCGTGCTTGGCCAGGTGAGTCTCGGCATCGGAGTCGCCCTCGGCTGCGCAGGAGTGCTGTGGACGGAGCGGATCGCCGACTCCGGAGGTGGTTGAGATGCCGTGGGAGATCCTGGCGTCCGCGGCTGTGGGCCTGGCTGTGGTCACCTGGCGGGCCGGCCCCTCGGCGAGACTGCGTCCGCCGGGGGAGCGTGGGCCGCGGCCCGTTCGTGCGGAGGTGGAACAGTCCCGGAGGCGTCTGTGGGGCTCCGTGGCGACCGCGGGGAGCGCGCTCCTGCTGGTGACGGGGCTGGGCTGGTGGGGGGTTGCGGCGTCCGTGGTGATCGGGGTGGCCAGCTATCTCGTGCTCGGTCGGCTACACAGCGGGGAGGCCACCGTGATCCGGGAACAGCTGGTGGCGGAGCTTCCGCAGGCCTGTGACCTGCTGGCGGTGTGTCTGGAGTCCGGACTGCCGCTTCGCGGTGCGGCAGAGGCTGTCGCCGAGGCCCTCGGCGGACCGCTTGGTGGGCTGCTGAGTGAAGTGGTCGCGAAGGTCGAGCTCGGGATGGACGAGGCCGAGGCATGGACTGAGCTGGCCGGAGCCGAGCCGGCGCTGGCGGTGTTCAGTCGTGAGGTGGCTCGCACTCTGGGCTCTGGGATCGTCCTGTCCCGCACGCTGCGGGCGCTGGGCGCCGAGGCCCGAGCGGGAGCCGCGGTCGCCGCCGAGGTGCGCGCACGGCGGGTTGGCGTGCGCAGCGTTCTGCCGCTGATGGTCTGCTTCCTGCCGGCCTTTCTCCTGCTCGGGGTGGTGCCGATCATCGGCGGCGTCATCCAGCGGCTGGTGCAGCCGTGAGGGCTGCTTATCCACAGCCGAGGCGCGCTCTGATGCGCTGTCCACAGGGGGCCTCGCGGCCTGACTCGTTGACCGGCCGGCTGCCGAAGGTATGGGTGCGTCCGAGCGGACGTCGAGGGAAGGAGGCAGGCATGGCAGGTGAACTGGTGCGGATCGGTGGTCGTCGCACCCACGTCGGGGGTCGTCGCAATCAGAAGGGCATGACCACGGCGGAGTACGCGGTCGGCACGGTGGCGACGGTCAGTTTCGTGGGCATCATCTTGGCGATCATCAACAACCCGGAGTTCCGGGATGCGATCTGGAAGATCATCCTCGTGATCATCAAGGTGGTCATGCAGTCGCTGGGCGGCGGGTTGTGAGCCGATCGCCGGTAGCGATGGCCGGCCGGGGATTCCCCGGCCGGCCGTGCCGCCGAACACAGCGGGGCATGGTGACCGCGGAGCTCGCGTTCGCCAGTATCGGCGCCGCGCTGGCCTGCGTGTTTCTGGCGTGGACGCTGACTCTGGTCGGGCTCCTGGTGCGCTGCCAGGACACGGTCGCGGAGGTTGCCCGGCAAGAGGCTCGCTCCGACCACGCGGCCGCCGGAAAGGCCATGGCTGATCGCCCCGAGGGCGCCGTCGTCAAGATCCGCCAGGATGCCGAGCGGGTGACGGCGGTGATCGATCTGGCTGCCCGCCCGTGGGCGACCTGGCTGCCCTCGGTGCCGCTCTCTGCGCGTGCGACGGTCCTGAGGGAGCCCGCGTGACCGGACCAGAGCGCGTGCGGAGCCTTAGCAGGCGTGGGGTGGGACGGGTGCGAGCGCGCGACGAGCGTGGGTCGGGCACGGTTCTCGTCACCGCCGTGGTGCTGGCACTGGCGCTGGTGGCGTCCGCCGTGTTGGTGGTGGCCACCTACGTCGCTGTCGTTCACCACGCTCGCGCAGCGGCCGACCTGGTCGCTCTGTCCGGGGCGGCGGCGCGGAGTCGCGGCGAGAGCGCGTGCCGGGCCGCGGGCGTGGCGGCGTCCCGCAACGGCGTGCGACTCACGACCTGCCGCGAACAGGGCGACAGCCTCGACTTCGTGGTCACGGTCACCGTGGAGCAACGTGTGACCGTCCCGTCTCCGGTGCTACCCGACACCGTCGGGGCGAGTGCCCACGCGGGAAGGCTGGGACTGCTGTGATCTCAGGTGGCCAGTACGAGATCCAGCAACACGGCGGCGGCGTCCTTCGCCAACGGCTGGTTGCCATTGCCGCACTTCGGAGACACGACGCACGCGGGGCATCCGGTCGCGCATGTGCAGGTGCGCAGCCGTTCCCGTGTGGCCCCCAGCCAGTCCTCGGCCAGTTCGTAGCCGCGTTCGGCGAAACCGGCGCCCCCGGGGTGGCCATCGTGCACGAATACGGTCAGTTCGCCGGTGTCCGGGTGGCAGGTCGTGGACAGCCCGCCGATGTCCCAGCGGTCGCACGGCGCGAACGCGGGCAACAAGCCGATGGCGCAGTGTTCGGCGGCGTGCGCGGCACCGGGCAGGTCACGGGTTGCGATCGGGTTCAACGCGTCCTCTGGCAGGGTGAACCAAAACGACTGGGTACGAAGCACCTGGCGGGGAAGGTCGAGCGGGTGACTGTCCCAAACTCGGCCGCTGGCCTCGTCGCGGCGCAGGAAGCCGGTCACCTGGCTGCTCAGCTCGACCGCGCCGAAGCACAGCCGGGCGGCCCCGAGATGTCGGCTGCGCAGTTCTCCGATGACGCGAATGTCGGAGGAGCCGAGCGGCTGGGTGAAGTAGCCCGGGCGATCAGGCACAGCAAGCGCATGGCGATCCTCGCGGTCGTAGCTCAATATTCGCCACTGCTCGCCCTGGTGCAGATAGATCGCGCCAACATGGACGGAGCGGTCGGCCGCGGACGGGTCCACCTGGCCGATCACGCGTCCGGTTGCCTCCTCGACCACCTCGACGGGGTGACCGCCGGCTGCGCGCAGATCGATCGAGTCCGCGGCCCGGTCGGGGCGCGTCCAGAACCATCCGGTCGGGCGCCGGCGAAGGTGCCCTGCCGCGGTAAGGCCGTCCAGCAGTGCGGGCATGGTGTCGCCGAACCAGGCCGAGTCGGCGTCGGTGACCGGCAGTTCCTGAGCTGCTGCAGCAAGGTGCGGGGCGAGTACGTGCGGATTCTCCGGGTGCAGTACGGTGCGCTCGACCGGGCGCTCGAAGATGAGTTCCGGATGCTCGCACAGGTAGGCGTCCAGTGGATCCTGAGCAGCGATCAGGACGCCCAGAGCATCTCGGCCAGCGCGACCGGCCCGGCCCGCCTGCTGCCACAGGGCCGCAACTGTCCCGGGGAAGCCGCAAGTGAGCACAGCATCGACGCCGGAGATGTCTACCCCGAGCTCAAGGGCGTTCGTGCAGGCAACCCCCTGCAGGCGTCCGCTCTGCAGTCCGGCCTCAAGATCACGCCGGTCCCCGGCGAGGTAGCCGCCCCGGTAGGAGGCGACGCTTGCCGGGCTGTCCACCTGACGCTGCGTGCGCAGCGCGACCAGTTCGGCCTGAACCCGAGAACGCGTGAACGCCAGGCTTTGTCGACCCTCGGCCACGAGCCGGGCCAGCAGGTCGGCGGTTTCGTGGTGCGGATCTTCGCTCGGCTGCCAGAGCAGGTAGTCCAGCGCCGGACGCTCGGAGGTGTCGGTGGCTACTTCGAGAACGTCCGTGACGCCGGCCAGCCGGCCGAGCAGGTCAGCGGCACCCGCGACGGTGGCCGACGCACTGATGAACACCGGGTCGGCGCCGTAGTGGTGGGCGAGCCGCCGGAGTCGACGCAGCACGGCCGCCACGTGAGCCCCGAAGACGCCGCGGTAGCGATGCGCCTCGTCGACGACCACGTAGCGCAGGCTGGACAGCAACCGGATCCAGTGCTGGTGGCGGGGGAGCACCGAGCGGTGCAGCATGTCGGGGTTGGTCAGGACGAACCGGGCGAAGTCGCGGGCGTAGCGCCGTTCGGCTGCGTCGGAGTCGCCGTCCAGTGCGCTCACTCGCGCACCGTCCAGGCCCAGCGACTCCATCACGCGCAGTTGGTCGTGGGCGAGCGCCTTGGTGGGAGCGAGGTAGAGCGCGCTGTGCCCTCGGCCGAGCTCGAGCGGGCCTCGGGCAGGCACCGCAAACCCGATCTGCGAGTCGACGGACGCGGCGAGCACGGGCAGCAGGTAGCCGAAAGTCTTGCCCGACGCGGTGCCGGTGGCCAGCGCCACATGGCGTCCGTGGAAGGCGGCGTCGGCGGCGATCGCCTGGTGCTGCCACAACTGGGTCACGCCGATCCGTGCCAGCGCGTCTCGAATCGGTTCGCTCACCCACTCGGGCAGGTCCACTCGTTGACCCGAAGCCGCTGGGCGATGGTAGTGGTGACGAACCCGCTCGTCGGCCAGCAGCCAGCCCGGTACAGCCACGGGTCAAGCCTGCCACCCTGTACTGACGGCGACGATCACCGTTGGGGCCCAAGCTGTCGGCAGTCAGCTTTGCGCGGCGGCGAGCCGGCGCATCGAGGCGACCTGCCACGCCGATGCGTCCCCGAACCGGCGATCACGGAGGTGGCGCCGATCGCGGCGGGTGCCGAGGGACTGGTGGGGTTACTCTCCGGCTCGGCGCACCATCCGGTACAGGACGCGGTGATACCACGACGGTCCGCAGGCGTAGGTGCGGCCATCGCCGAGGAAACCGTGCCTGGCGTAGAAGCGCTGTGCCCGGTCGTTGCCTTCGACGATCCACAGGTAGGCGTCCGCTCGATCCGGCAATGCCAGTTCGAGCAGGCCGGACGCGAGCCCGGTCCCCCACGCGGACCGGTCCAGGTACAGGTGGTCGAGTTGGCGGGTGAGCCCGGCTATCGGCGCGGCGCCGATCTCGGCCTCCCACGCTTGGGGCAGGCCGCTGCTGATCGCGATGGCGACGATCCGCCCGGAGTCCAGCGCGATCCAGGTGCGGTGCTCGGGCTCGGCGCCCGCCTCCTCCGCGGCGAGGTCGCGGGCGAACCGCGCCTCGTTGCGGACGGTCGCCGCCCGCACGTCGGCGAACTGGTGCTCAGCGAACTCAGGCGGCATCACGTCCGCGTAGGTGGCGCTCACGAACTCGGCATCGGCGCGGCTGTAGGCGGCCGCGTCCTGCGGTCTCGCGCGCCGAACCAGATAGGGGCCGATCCGGTGCCGGGCATCGACCGCGTCGTAGCCCGCTGTCATGCCGGGATCTCGCGGTGGCGCAGCAACTCCCCGGTGGTCAGGAAGTGGTTCATCGACAGCTCCCACCAGTGCATCGACGGGTCGAACTCGGCCGCTGACCACCGGCGCTCGAGCGCCGGCTCGTCGGCGCCGGGGAGTGGGACGACGAGATGTCGAATCCGCACCTCGCTGACGGCCCCCTCGGGACGGACGGTGATCGCGAGCGTGACCACCTCCTCGCCCGGCCACACCCGGACGTACTCGATGAAGTGGTCGGGTTCGTATCGGGTGCAAACCCAGGTCACGTCCGGGCTCCCGGGGTGCTGGGTGAGGAAGACACAACCCAGCTCGGCGACGCCGGACGCGGTCTGCGCCAGCCGGCGGCGTTCGGCCCAACCGTCGATCCAGTCGTCCTCACGCACCGGACACAGCAGTGGGAACACCACCGCAGGCCGGCCGATGATCCGGTGCACGTGCTCGCGAACCAGCGTCCGCCCGACCCCGGTCACGCCGGGTCCTCGACCAGGTGGTGGCTCGCATCCGCCGTGAGGTCAAGTCCGAACACCGCTTTCAGCTCGGCGATCTTGGCCAGCGACTGCTCGTCGAAGGGGACTGTGCCTTCAAAGGCGTGCAGCACGATGCCTTCGAGCAGGTCGCCAAGGGTCAGGTCGTGCAGATCGGCCACGGCCTTCAGCACCTTGAGCAGCCGCTTCTCGATGCGCACGCCCGTTTGTACGCGTTCTACAGGAATCCCGTCCATCATGGTACCAATATACCAAGGTACGCACGGGGTTGTGGGAGGCTTCTGCCATGCTCAGCCCCGTCGACATCGATCGCCTCCGTGCCGACCTGCTTGCGGCGGACTACACCCTCGAAGCCGTCAGCGCTCGCCTCGGGGAGGCCGCTCTGGCGGGCCTCGCCCGCAACACGACGGTCGCCGCGTTGCGCGCCATCGGGGATGCCGACGATCCGCAGGCCGACGCGATCCGCCTGTGGCTCCTGCAGCGGCCCGTCCCCGCCGAGCGCCTGCGTCGATGGACCAGCCTGCCTGCGCTCCTCGAGGCCGGCCTGGTCGAGGCGACGGACGCCGTGCGGGCGTCGGTCGAGCTGAAGCCGCACGGCTCCGATCGGCGCGACGGCTGGATCTGTTCGGACCCCACGCCGCTGGACGGGCGAGTCGGCCGGCCGCGTCCCGACTTCGTCCTGGGCGCTTCGCCGGCATCGACCACGCTCACCCAGCTGGTGCCGCCACGTCACTACGGCCGCGTGCTTGATCTCGGCACGGGCTGTGGCATCCAGGCACTCCATCTCGATGCCGACACCATCGTCGCGACCGACCTCAACCCTCGGGCACTCGAGCTGGCGCGGATCAGCCTTGGCCTGTCCGGGGTGACCGCCGAGCTGAGGGAGGGCTCGCTCTACGAGCCAGTGGCAGGGGAGCGGTTCGATCTGATCGTGACCAACCCGCCATATGTGATCAGCCCGCCCACCCCCGATCGGCTGGTGTACCGCGAGGGCGGCTTCGCCGGGGATGCACTGATGCGGCACGTAGTCACGTCCGCGGGTGATCACCTCGCCGACGACGGCGTGCTGATCGTGCTGGGTAACTGGGCGGTCACCGCTGAGCCCTGGGAAGAGCGCCTCGCCGGCTGGATTCCCGCGGGGTGTGACGGGCTGGTGCTGCAGCGGGAGTTGCTCGATCCCTACGAGTACATCGAGATCTGGTTGGCCGATGCGGGCCTGGCCGGCAGCAGGGAGTACGCGCGGCGCTACGCCGAATGGCTGGACTACTTCGCGTCCTCGGGGATCGAAGCCGTCGGCCTGGGCTGGCTGGCCGTGCACCGGTCCGGACGCGAGGACCCCGAACGTCGCATCGAGGCATGGCCGCACGCCGTCCACCAACCGGTCGGCGAGGCGATCGGTGACTTCTTCGATGCGATCGGACCCGCGCGGCAGCCGGACGCGGAGTTTCTGGCCACCCGCTGGCGCACTCGCCCCGGCGTGGTCCAGGAGACCATCGGCCTCCCCGGTGCGCCCGATCCCCAGCACCTCGTGCTGCGCCAGCAGTTCGGCCTCGGTCGGGCGGTCGAAGCGGGCACCGGGCTCGCTGCGGTCGTGGGCGCCTGCGACGGAGATCTCCCGGTCGGTGTGCTGGTGGAGGCGGTCGCCGAGCTGCTCGGTGTGGACGCAGAGGGCCTGCGCGCCGAGGTGTTGCCGCAGCTTCGTAGGCTGGTCATGGACGGATATCTGCTGCCCGTTCCCGGGATGTCCCAGACGGCAGCTGGGGCGTCCGCGGATCGGGCTGCGGAGTTCGGCTGAGGTTCACAGGTTCTCACAGGAACCCGACAGCCTCTCCATTGGGGAGCTGCCTTAACTGGATCGCAGCGAAGAACCAGGAGTCAGGATATGAATCCCACCGACGGCACCCCCCAGGGTGCTACGGACGACCAGTCCGCGAACGAGCCGACCCAGGTACTGCCCACTTCCGGCCAGCCCGAGCCGACGCGGGTACTGCCCACTTCCGGCCAGCCCGAGCCGACGCAGCAGTTCCCCGCGTCCGCGTGGGCCCGTCCGGCCGCGAGCAACCCGGCCGCGAGCAACCCGGCCGCGAGCAACCCGGCCGCGAGCAACCCGGCCGCGAGCGCGGCCGGCATCGGCAGCGCGGCGCAGGGAGCGCCGTACCCCCTGGGCGCCCAGGGCGCACAGCCGTACGGCTACGGCCAGCCGACGCAGGGCGGCGCTACCCCGCAGTCGCCGTACAACCCCTACGGCACCAATCCGCAGGCCTACGGCTCCTACGGGCAGCAGCAGTTCGGCCAGCAGGCGTACGGCCAGTCCCAGGGTCAGCAGGCGTACGGCCAGTCCCAGGGCCAGCAGGCGTACGGCCAGCCCCAGGGCCAGCAGCAGTACGGCCAGCAGGCGTATGGCCAGCCCTACCCGCAGCAGGGATACCAGCCCGGCTACGGCCAGCAGTCCTACCCGCAACACCCGGGGTATTACCCGCCGAACCAGTACTACTACCAGCCGCCGGCGCCCCAAACCTCGACGAGGAAGCGCTGGCCGCTGGCTCTGGTCGCGATGCTGGTCGCCCTCGTCCTGGGTGGCAGCGGCTTCCTGTGGGTCGCCAACCAGGTCGGCGGTGCCACGTCCAGCCCGACGATCACCACCCAGCCCGACACCGGGCAGGGCAGTCAGGTCGAGCCGCAGCAAGACCAGAACCAGCAGGGTGGCGGGACGACGACGAGCAACGGCGTGACCGCAGCTCAGTCGGCGGGGGTCGTCTTGATCGAGGCGCAGACCACCTCTGGCCTGGCGGCCGGCACCGGCATGATCCTCAGTGCCGATGGCAAGGTCCTGACCAACTACCACGTGGTGGCCGGGTCGGAGAAGCTGGCGGTCACCGTGGCCGACACCGGTGACACCTACTCCGCGACCGTGGTCGGCTTCGACCAGACCAAGGACGTGGCCCTGCTCCAACTGAAGGACGCCAGCGGCCTGACCACCGTGACCACCGACACCTCCGTCCCCGCCGAAGGGACGGCCGTCGCGGCGGTCGGCAACGCCGAGGGCGGGGGTGAACTCGTCCGGGCCAGCGGTACCGTGACCGGCACTGACCAGAGCCTGACCGTCTCCTCCGATTCGCCGTGGGGCAGCACCGAAGACCTCTCCGGCCTGATCGAGACCAGCGCTCGCGCCGTCCCCGGCGATTCGGGTGGTCCGATGTACGACGCGCAGAACGAGGTTGTCGGGATGACCACGGCGGGCTCCACGCGTGAGCACACCAGCTACGCCGTCCCGATCGCCACCGCGCTCGCGGTCGTCCAGCAGGTCGAGACCGGGCAGGACGCGGGCACCGTCCGCGTCGGACCGGCCGGCTATCTCGGGATCAAGGTCGCCGACAGCGGGCAGTCCGGTACCGGCAAGACCATCACCGGTGTTGTCTCGGGCAGCCCTGCAGCCAAGGCGGGCGTGGTGGCCGGCAGCCGGCTCACCCAGGTCGGTGACACCACGATCAAAGCCAGCACCAACCTGGCCACCGTGATCCGCGCTCTTGAGCCCGGCCAGCAGGTGAGCATCGAGTGGATCGCCCCTAACGGCACCCGTCACACGGCCACTGTCACCCTCGGCAGCAGCCCGGTGAACTGACGCCGACCTGGCCGCCAACCCCGAGCCTGGGCCATCGGGTTCGCCACTCAACCGGCCCAGCCGTCAATGCCCCGCACCCGTCCTCGCTGGTGCGGGGCATTGCTCCGCCCGGTGAGGGCTGCGCGGCCGGCCTGCGCAGCATCGTCTGTTCCTCCCCGTTCGTTCCNNTCACGGCTCGTCGAGACTCCTCCCCGTCGAGCCGCTGACGCGCCTCGACGTCTCGTCGTCTAGAGTGAGCGACCGACCGTCCCCAACTCAGGAAGAAGCCCGTGGCCACAGCTAGCAAACGCCGGCTCGTCATTGTCGAGTCGCCGACGAAGGCGGTCAGCCTGGCGAAATTCCTCGGTTCGGGCTACGTCGTCGAGTCCAGCCGCGGCCACGTCCGCGACCTGCCGACCGGTGCTGCCGAGGTCCCGGCGAAGTACAAGGGCGAGAAGTGGGCGCGCACGGGGGTCAACATCGACGCCGACTTCGAGCCGCTCTATGTGGTGGCCGCAGACAAGAAGGGCACGATCCGCGACCTCAAGGCCAAACTGAAGGACGCCGACGAGCTCTACCTCGCCACTGATGAAGACCGCGAGGGCGAGGCCATCGCGTGGCACCTGCTGGACGAACTGAAGCCGAAGATCCCGGTGAAGCGGATGGTCTTCCACGAGATCACGCCCGAGGCGATCCGCGCCGCAGTGGACGCGACTCGCGAACTCGACACCGACCTGGTGGATGCCCAGGAGACCCGCCGCATCCTCGACCGCCTGTACGGCTACGAAGTCTCCCCGGTGCTGTGGAAGAAGGTCATGCCGCGACTGTCGGCCGGCCGCGTCCAGTCGGTGGCGACCCGGCTCGTGGTCGACCGGGAACGGGAGCGGATCGCCTTCCGTGCTGCGGCCTATGCCGACATCGAGGCGCTGCTGGACGCCAGCGAGGGCGCCGAGCCGCGCACGTTCACCGCCCGGCTGGCCAGCTTCGACAGCCGCCGGATCGCCTCCGGTCGGGACTTCGACTCCTCCGGCAAGCTGGTCGGCAAGGACGTGATCCAGCTCGGCCTCGATTCCGCCGAGCAGCTGGCCACCGCCTTGGTGACCGCCTCCTACGCCGTGGCCGGTGTGGAGGCGAAGGGCTACACCCGCCGTCCCTACCCGCCTTTCCGCACCACGACGCTGCAGCAGGAAGCCGGACGCAAGCTCGGCTTCACCGCGCAGCGGACGATGAGCATCGCCCAGGAGCTCTACGAGCGCGGCTTCATCACCTATATGCGAACCGACTCGGTGACCCTGTCGAGCACAGCCATCGCCGCAGCCCGGGAGCAGGTGAAACACCTGTTCGGTGGCCAGTTCCTTCCGGCGCAGCCCCGCGTCTACACCTCGAAGGTGAAGAACGCGCAGGAGGCGCACGAGGCCATCCGTCCCGCGGGCGAGACCTTCCGTACCCCGCAGCAGACCGGGTTGAACGGCGACCAGCTGCGGCTCTACGAACTGGTCTGGAAGCGCACCGTCGCCTCTCAGATGAAGGACGCCGAGGGTGAGACGGTCAGCGTGCGTGTCGGCGCGACGCTGCCCGAGCGGGTCGGCGTCACCGACGCGGCCACCGGCGAAGTGGTCGAATCCGGACGGGCCGGCTTCACCGCCTCCGGCCGCACGATCACCTTCCTGGGCTTCCTCAAGGCCTACGTGGAGAGCACCGACGACGACGAGTCCAGCGATGACGCCCAGGCTCGGCTGCCGCAGCTGAGCACGGGCCAGCACCTGGCCGCGGAGAAGGTGACCGCGTCCGCCCACGAGACTCGTCCGCCGGCGCGCTACACCGAACCGTCTCTGGTGGCGAAGCTGGAGGAGCTGGAGATCGGACGCCCGTCCACCTACGCGGCGATCATCCGCACGATCACCTCGCGCGATTACGTGTTCAAGAAGGGATCCGCGCTCGTCCCGACCTGGTTGGCGTTCGCGGTGACCCGGCTGCTGGAGGAGCACTTCAGCAGGCTGGTCGACTACAAGTTCACCGCCGACATGGAAGAGACCCTCGACGAGATCGCCAACGGCGACGCGGCCCGCGTCGCGGTGTTGAAGGACTTCTACTTCGGCCCGAACGGCTCGCCGCACGAGGGCCTGCAGAAGCTGGTCACCGAACTGGGCGAGATCGACGCGCGGGCATTGTCGACGTTCAGCATCGGCGACGGCATCGACGTGCGGGTGGGCCGCTACGGCACCTACATCGAGGACGCCGAGGGACGCCGTGCGAACGTGGATCCCGACCTGCCACCGGACGGGCTCACCCTCGAGCTGGCCCACGAGCTGCTGGACCGCCCGGCGGCGGAGGAGCGCGAGATCGGCACCGATCCGGCGTCCGGGCGGACGATCGTCGCCAAGGCGGGACGCTACGGGCCCTACGTCACCGAGGTGCTGGCCGAGGACGCGCCCAAGTCGGCCAAGCCGAGGACGGGGTCGCTGTTCGCGTCCATGAGCATCGACACGCTCACGCTGGAGGACGCGTTGAAGCTGCTCAGCCTGCCCCGGGTGGTGGGCACGGCCGCCGACGGCGAGGAGATCACCGCGCAGAACGGACGCTACGGCCCCTATCTGAAGAAGGGCACGGATTCCCGGTCGCTGACCAGCGAGGAGCAGATCTTCGACATCAGCCTGGAGGAGGCCGAGGCGATCTACGCCCAGCCGAAGACCCGTGGACGCGGCGCCGCGCGGGCCGCGGCGGGCCCGTTGAAGGAACTCGGCGCGGACCCGGCGTCCGGCAAGCCCGTGGTGGTGAAGGACGGCCGGTTCGGCCCCTACGTCACCGACGGCGAGACGAACGCGACGCTGCGTCGCACCGACTCGGTCGAGACGGTCACGCTCGAGCGGGCCGCGGAGCTGCTCGCAGAGAAGCGTGCCAAGGGACCGGCTCCCAAGCGCACCGGCACCCGCCGGACCGCGGCCAAGAAGCCCACCACCCGCAAGAAGTAGCGATGCAGACCCCGGACCGGCCGGTCGCCGCGGAGCACGCTGCTGAGCCTGCGAAGCAGGCCGCGGCACAAAGCGCGCCCGAGGGCATCTTCATCGTCTTCGAGGGCGGCGACGGTGTGGGCAAGTCGACCCAGGCGCGCAAGCTGGCCGACTGGGTGGCGTCGAAGGGACGCGAGGTCGTGCTGACCTTCGAGCCCGGCGACACCGCGATCGGGGCGACGCTGCGTGACCTGGTGCTGAACCCGAAATGGGGCGACGTCTCGCCGCGCGCCGAGGCCTTGATGTACGCCGCGGACAAGGCCCAGCACGTCCACGAGGTGGTGCTGCCGGCGTTGCACCGCGGCGCCGTGGTGATCTCGGATCGCTATGTGGATTCGATGCTGGCCTACCAGGGAGCCGGCCGCGTGCTCGCGCCCGAGCGGGTCGAGCAGGTAGCCAGGTGGGCCACCGGTGACCTGCTGCCCGACCTCACCGTCCTGCTCGATCTCGAACCCGACCGCGGCCTGGCCACGATCACGGAGAAGGATCGGGTGGAGGGCGCCGGCGAGGATTTTCACGGCCGCGCCCGGCAGTTCTTCCTCGATCTCGCCGCAGAGGACCCGGAGCACTACCTCGTGCTCCCGGCCCGGACCGGCGTGAAGCATCTGGCGAACCTGGTGCGGGAACGGGTGGCTCCCTTGCTGTCGGTGGCGGCTGGCACAGTAGAGCCGTGACCGTGACCGCCGCCGCGACCGGAGTCTGGGCCGACCTGATCGGCCAGGAGACCGTGGTGGCCACCCTGCAGCGGGCCGTGCGCGGTGCCGGGTCCGCTGCCAATCGCCACGCGATGACCCATGCCTGGCTGTTCACCGGGCCACCGGGTTCGGGACGCTCGAATGCCGCACGGGCGTTCGCCGCAGCGCTGCAGTGTCCGGCGGGCGGCTGCGGCGAGTGCAACACCTGCATCACGGCGTTGAGCGGGGCCCACCCCGACGTCACGCTCGTCCGCACCGAGCAGCTCAGTATCGGTGTCGACGAGGTGCGAGACCTGGTGCGCAGGGCGGCGATGTCGCCGACGCTGGCCCGGTTCCAGGTGCTCGTCGTGGAGGACGCCGACCGAATCACCGAGCGCGGAGCCGACGCCTTGCTCAAGAGCATCGAGGAGCCGGCCCCCCGCACCGTGTGGCTGCTCTGTGCGCCCACTGCCGACGACGTGGTGGCCACGATTCGTTCGCGCTGCCGACGGGTGGAACTGAGCACGCCGAGTACCTCGGCGATCGCCGAGCTGCTGCAGCGCAGGGACGGGGTCGACCGCGAACTGGCCCAGTTCGCCGCCCGGGTCGCCCAGGGCCATATCGGGCGGGCTCGGGCGCTCGCCCGCAACGAGGACGCGCGGGCGCGACGCCTCGAGATCCTGCGCCTGCCGGCACGGCTGACGTCGTTGGGCAGCTGCCTGGACGCGGCGGCGAAGCTGGTCGAGGCGGCGATAGCGGAAGCCGCCCAGATCACCGCCGAGCTGGATGCGCGGGAGAAGGCGGAACTCTCCGAGGCACTCGGGTTCACCGCGAAGGGCGCGCGTCCTCGGAACGCGCAGTCCGCGCTGCGCGACCTGGAGGACCAGCAGAAGGCGCGGGCGAAGCGGCTGCAGCGCGACGCCCTCGACCGCGTGCTCACTGAACTGACGTCCTTCTATCGCGACGTCCTGGCCGTGCAGACCGGATCGGGAGCGCCCCTGATCAACGTGGAGATGCAGGAGGCGATCTCCGCTCTGGCCGACGACACCACGCCTGAGACGACGGTGAACAGGCTTGACGCCATCCTCGGTTGCCGAACCGCGCTGGAGACCAATGTGGCCCCGCTGCTGGCGATGGAGTCGCTGTTGCTCAGCCTCGGCGGGGTGGCCTGATCGTCCCCGACCCTCCTTAGGGGTGTCGCTGAGTGGGTAATGCATGCCTCGATGCCAGCATGGACGCTGAAGAGTGCTGCAAGGAAAGGACTTCCCCCGTGACCGAGCCACGCGAACCCGAAGCCGTCCCCGAAGGCGAGTCCGCCTCCGTAGAGCAGCCCGCAGCGTCCGCCTCACCGAGCACCGGCACCTGGTACCCCGTCGCCGCGCCCGCCGAGCCTGGACCCGCGGCGGTCGATGACACAGTGCCCCCCTCGGTCGAACCGGAGGTGGCGGCACCTGATCCCAAGCCCGACGCCGACGTCGACGCCACCGAGCCCGTCCGGACCGCCCCGCAGGCGGCGCCGGAGGCGGAGGAGGACGGGCCGGCGAACGTCGACGCCGAGGCGACCGACCCGACCGTCGCCCTCACCGGGACGGGGTTCCCCGGGCCTGTGGCGGACGCAGCCGAGCCGACCCCTTCGTTCACCCCGCCCACCGAGGCGATCTTCCGTCCGCCGAGCCCGTCGAGTCCGGGCTACGAACCCACGACGATGGAGCCGCTGTCGCTGGAGGAGCAGAAGCTCGCCGCCGAGCGCGCAGCCCGACGCGACGCCCGCGCCGCCGCGCTTGCCGCGCCAGCGCCCGAACCGGTGGCCGCTCCAGCGCCGGTGGTCATCCACAAGCGCACCAACGACAAGTTCTGGGGATCGCTGAGCATCTTCTTGCTGCGGATCGTGCTCGCCGGCATCTTCGCGATCCGGGGCTTGGGCATCCTCACCGACATCCCGGCGGCGGAGGCCGAGTTCGCGAAGACCGTTCTCCTCGACTACCCGCCCGGCCCGCAGGTGACGGCCATCGTGACCGGGGTCGGCTCCTTGCTGATCGCGCTGTCGCTGCTGCTGGGCCTGCTCACCCGGGTGGCCGGGCTGGGCATCGCCTTGATCGCCGGCGGAGCTCTGGCGCTGGTCTACTGGGGACCGTGGAGCCTGTTCATGCCCGGTCAGGCGGGCTTCCTCGGCGAATACGAGCTGCTGCTCGCCGCCGTCGGCATCCTGTTGCTGTGTATCGGCGGTGGCGGCTGGAGCCTGGACCGGAGTTTCCGGGCTGGTCGTGAGCGCGACAAGCGGGAACGGGCTGCCGAGTCCGCGTAGGGCGGTTAAGGTGCGGCTATGCCGCGGGTGATGGCTGTTGCCTTCGAGCCCCTGGGTCGGCTGTACTACCTCGACCCCGGGGACGCCGACTACGCCTACGGCCAGTTGGTGCTCGCCCCCACCGGGGACGGCACGGAGGTGGCCCGCTGCGTGTGGGGACCCGCCGAGGTGGACTGGGCGGGCAGCCTGCCCAGGTGCCTTGGCCCGGCGGCGGAACCGGAGTTGCGCAGGGAGGCGGCGAATCGCGTCCGGCGTGCGGAGATCGCGGAGGTCGCGCGGCGCCTGATCTCCCGACACGAGCTTCCGATGCGGGTTGTCGGGGTGGATTTCGTCGACCAGAGCGCGGAGTTCGACCAGCAGGCCGTGGTCTACTTCGAGGCGCCGGGACGGGTGGACTTCCGCGCCCTGCTCGCTGATCTCGCCCGAGCGTTGCAGGCGAGGATCGACCTGCGCCAGATCGGGCCGCGCGACGCCGCCTCGATCGTGGGCGCCTTCGGGTCGTGTGGACGCGAGGTGTGCTGCGTCACGATCGGGCCGCTGCGCGTCCCGCTGCCCCCGGGGTTGGCCCGCGAACAACGGCTGCCGAACAACCCGACTCAGCTGCAGGGCACCTGCGGTCGGGCGATGTGCTGCCTCGCCTACGAGAGCGAGTTGTATGCCGATTTCCGCAAGCGTGCGCCCGGGGTCGGCACGACGGTGAGCACGGGCCAGGGTCCGGGAGTCGTGGTCGGTCACAGCGTCCCGCTGGACTCGGTGGTGGTGCAGTTGGAGGAGGGCCGGGTGACTTGCCCCGCGAGCGAGGCGTGCCCGCTCGCCACACCGCATCCGCACCGGCCTGCAGCGAGCGACTAACCTGAGCGGGTGCATCTCCCCGTCCGTGTGGGCGCCGTCCTGCTCGCCGCAGCCCTGCTGCTGGCCGGCTGCGACGCGCCGAGCCAGCAGGCTGGAGAGGAGATCCGGATCTCCTCCGTTCCGGGAGTTGCGATCGACCGTCCTCAGTTCCCCGACCCGCAGGTGAGCGTCCCCGGCATGGTGGACGGACTGGCCGGCGACGGGTTGACCGGCTACCTGGCGCAGCCGGTGACCTGGACCGCCTGCGGAACGCTGGAGTGCGCAGAGGTCTTGGCGCCGCTGGACTACGCCGATCCGTCCGCCCGCGCGGTGACCCTGTCGATGGCCCGCAGACCGGCCACGAAGAAGCCGCGGCTGGGCACGCTGTTCGTGAATCCGGGCGGACCCGGTGGTTCCGGCAAGAGCCTGGTGAACAGCTTCGACGCCCAAGGGCTCGAGCAGTACGACATCGTGGGCTGGGATCCGCGCGGCACGGGCGATTCGACCCCCGTGGTCTGCTTCGGCGCCAGCCAGACCGACGCGCTGAACAACCTCGACGCCTCACCCGACACCGAAGCCGAGCGGCTCGCCCTGATCCAGGGTGCCTACGAGTTCGGCAAGTCCTGTTGGGAGCACAGCGGCGTCCTGCTCGAGCACATCTCCACGATCGAGACCGCCCGCGACCTCGACCTGCTCCGTCGATTGCTCGGCGACAGCGAGTTGCACTACCTGGGCTACTCCTACGGCACCCAGATCGGGGCGACCTACGCCGAACTGTTCCCTCAGCACACCGGACGCCTGGTCCTGGACGCAGCTGTGAACATCACCGACAACGACGACGTGATCCAGGCCATGGGCTTCGACCTGGCGCTGGGGAACTTCGCGTCCTGGTGCGCCGAGAACAGCTGCTCGCTCGGCGGCACGAAGCAGGCCGTGCTGGACGCGGTGACGGGCCTGTTCGACCGACTGGACGCCGCTCCGCTGCGGGCCGGCGCCCGCACGCTCACCCAGTCGCTGGCCGTGACCGGCGTCGCGGCGATGCTCTACGGCGGCACGGACGCCTGGCCGACGCTGGTTTCGATGATCCTCGCGGCGCAGAACGGGAACGGCAAAGGCCTGCTGATTGCGGCGGACTCCTTGAACTCGCGCGACGACAGCGGCAGCTACGGATCGCTGTTCTACTCGCTGCCGGCGATCAACTGCCTGGACACCGACACCGAATCCGGCGTCCTCGACGCGGACGGGGTCTGGAGCGACGACGAGCGCAAGGCGCCCATCTTCGGCACCTACTTCGGGCCGGCGTACACCTGTGCTCTGTGGCCGGTTCGCCCCTCGCTTCAGCTCCACATTCGAGGCGCCGGGGCGAAGCCGATCGTGGTGATCGGCGGCACCGGTGACAACGCCACGCCGTACCAGCAGGCCGTGGACATGGCCAAGCAGCTCGACTCCGGTGTCCTGGTGACCTACGTGGGCGAGGGCCACGGCAGCTACGGTGGCAAGTCGGACTGCGTGGACCAGATCGTGGTCGACTACCTGGTCGAAGGGACGGTGCCGAAGAACGGCGTCCGCTGCAGCTGATCGCGCGGGGACGGCGTCGATCTGGTCCGGCACCCGCTCACCGCGGCCGGCGGCCGTCCTGCCGCCTGACCCGCTGGCTGCCGCTTGTGCCGAATCGATCCGGAGCCGCCGGACCCCCTATAGTTGTGCCTCGGCCGGTTGCCCGGCCTTGCCGCCTTAGCTCAGTCGGTAGAGCGACGCTCTCGTAAAGCGTAGGTCTCGGGTTCGATTCCCGAAGGCGGCTCCACGCCCGCTCGGCCCCAAGGGCAGCGGCTGCCCACGTCCCGCAGGCGGTTCGACCCGTTGCCGCTGGCTCAGGCGCGCGCGAGGACGGCGGCCAGTTGCACTGCTCCCACCAGCTCCGCGCGAGGTCCCAGGCCGGCGGCCACGACCTGGATGGCGCTTGAGGTGGACGGCTGGGCGAAGCGATTCACCGAGGCTCGGACGCCGTCGATCAACGGAGGTCCGGACGAGCCGAGTTCGCCACCGATGATCAAGATGGTCGGGTTCACCAGGTCGCACAGACCGGCGAGGACCGTCCCCATCGTGCGTCCGCTCTCGTTCAGGATTCGCGCGGAGACAGGATCGTTCAGGGTGGCCAGGTCGACGAGGTCCACATCGAGGTGCGGGTGGGTATGGCTCAGCTGCTCCTTCACCGACGGCACCGAGACCACGGCTTCGAGGCAGCCGCGGTTGCCGCATCGGCACAGCTCCGGGCGACCCGAGATGATGATGTGGCCGATCTCCCCGGCGAAGCCCACCCCCCCGACGAACAGTTCTCCGTTGATCACCAGACCGGCCCCGATGCCGTGGGAGGCCTTGATGTAGAGGAAGTCGCGGTGTCCCTGCCCGGCCCCCAGATGCAGTTCGCCGAACGCGCCGGCGCTGGCGTCGTTGCTTACCAGAGCGGGCACCTCGAGCCGCTTCTCGAGCTCACGCGCCGGGTACATGCCTGCCCAGTTGGACAAGGTGGTGGTCGAACAGACCAGGCCGGTGGCTTCCTCGATCGGTCCGGGCACGCCGGCGGCGACGCAGGTCAGGGACGCGACCGAGTTCCGCTCGCAGAGCGCGCGCAGGCTGGCCGCAGCCGCGTCGAGGCCGCGGATCGGGGACTGGTCGACGTTGAGCCGGACGATCTCCTCATCGACCACGTTGCCCTGGTCGTCGCCCAGGGCCACCCGGAAATGCCGGTGCCCGAAGTCGATGGCGCCGGTGCGGATCGAGGTCGCGACGGCGTTCAGGATCGAGCCGGGCCGTCCACTGCCGGACCCCGGCCCCTTCGCCGGTGGCGCGGACTCGGCGATACGTCCCTCGGCGAGCAGTCGGGCGACGGCGTGGCCGATGGTGCTGCTGGGCAGTCCGGTGAGCTCGACGAGTGCCGACCGGGTGAGGTCGCGGGAGTCCCGGATCAGAGCGAACACCTCCTCGCGGGTCCGATCCCGCAAAGAGGGGCGTCCTGCCGTAGGCGACATGCCAGGAGCATAGGCGTAGCGCTGCCTATTTTTCAACCATCTTCGGAAGAAAACGATTCGATAACGAGCCGGATATGACCGTTGACAGTCCAAAAGCTCGTCCATAGTGTGCAGATCGAGCAGGTTGATGGCTTCGGCTGGTCAAACTTGCCCCAACAGCGTTGTCGGCTCGGCGCTCGCGAGCGTCGAAAGGGAGGGACCCTGTGTTCTGCCAGCCAGTTCCGAATCCACGGCCTCGGGGCGATGTCGCGGAAGCGGTTCGCGCATGACCGCGGGTCAGGCGGAGCTTGCCGGGAAGGCCTATCCGGACGCCATCCTTCAGATGATCGAGATCACGAAGGACTTCCCCGGCGTGCGAGCTCTCGACGGCGTGACGATGACGGTGCGCAGGGGGGAGATCCACGCGATCTGCGGAGAGAACGGCGCCGGCAAGTCGACCCTGATGAAGGTGCTCTCGGGAGTTCATCCGAGCGGAACCTACGAGGGACGGATCGTCTTCGACGGTGAGGAGATGTCCTTCAACGGGATCAAGTCCTCCGAGCACGTCGGGATCGTGATCATCCACCAGGAACTGGCGCTGATCCCCGAACTCTCCGTGACGGAGAACATCTTCATCGGCAACGAGGTGACCCGAAACGGTGTGATCGACTGGGTCGAGTCCCGGCAGCGCGCGGTGCGACTGTTGCAGCGTGTCGGCCTCGACGTCGATCCGGACACCGCGATCAAGAACCTGGGCGTCGGCCAGCAGCAACTCATCGAGATCGCCAAGGCCCTGTCGAAGGACGTGAAGCTGCTGATCCTCGACGAGCCCACCTCGGCGCTCAACGAGGAGGACTCGGAGAACCTGCTGAGCATCCTGCGGCAGCTGAAGGAGCAGGGCCTGACCTCGATCATGATCTCGCACAAGCTGAACGAGATCGCCGAGATCGCCGACTCGATCACCATCATCCGCGACGGACGCACGATCGAGTCGCTGGACGTCGAGTCGGGCAACGTCAATGAGGACCGGATCATCCGCGGGATGGTCGGGCGCGCGCTCGACTCCCGGTTTCCCGAGCACACCCCGGCCATCGGCGAGACGTTCTTCGAGGTGCGGGACTGGACCGTGGAGCATCCGCAGGTTCCGGGACGCCTGGTCTGCAACCACTCGAGCTTCTATGTGCGGCGGGGTGAGATCGTCGGGTTCGCCGGCCTGATGGGCGCAGGGCGCACCGAACTCGCCCGCTCGCTCTTCGGCCGCACCTACGGGACCTACATCGCCGGAACGATTCTGATCGACGGTGAGGAAGTCCAGATCACCAGTGTGCCGTCCGCGATCGCCCACGGCCTGTCCTACGTGCCCGAGGATCGCAAGGTGCTGGGGCTGAACCTGCTCGACAACGTGAAGAACACCATCGTCTCGGCAGGAATCAACCGGATCAGCACGCGATCCGTGATCGACATGGAGGCGGAGGTCGCCGCCGCCGAGGACTACCGCATGGCGATGAACATCAAGGCGGCGTCGATCAACGTGGGGGTCTCCACGTTGTCGGGTGGCAACCAACAGAAGGTCGTGCTGGCGAAGTGGATGTTCACCCAGCCCTCCCTGGCGATTCTCGACGAGCCGACCCGCGGCATCGATGTGGGTGCGAAGTACGAGATCTACGGGTTGATCAACCGTCTGGCCGACGAGGGCAAGGGCGTGGTCATGATCTCGTCCGAACTGCCCGAACTGCTCGGCGTGTGCGACCGCATCTACACCGTCTTCGAGGGGCGGATCACAGGAGAGATGACCGCAGCTGAGGCAACGCAGGAGTCGCTGATGCGACTGATGACCGACACGGCAGCGGCCTGAGTTGCCGGAACTGACACGCGAACGGACCGATCCAGGAAATGAAGAGATGACTGCAACGAAAGTGATGGAGACCGAGTCCGGCAAGGCCGGGGGGCCCTCGGGCGGGGGGTCGGCGTCCTCTGTCGGCGGTGGAATCAAGCAGGTCCTCGGTGGGAACCTCCGCCAGTACGGCATGCTGGGCGCGCTGATCGTCCTCGCGCTGTTCTTCGAGCTGATGTCGGGCGGCAAGATGCTGACGCCGTCCAACGCCCAGAACATCCTGAACGGCAACTCCTACGTGCTGGTGCTGGCCATCGGCATGCTGTTCGTGATCATCACCGGGCAGATCGACCTCTCGGTGGGCTCGGTCGCAGCCGTCGTGGGCATCTGCACCGCACTGTCGATCAACTTCTGGTCCTTCCCATGGTGGCTCGGCATCCTGTTCGGGCTCTTCATCGGCGTGCTGATCGGCATGTGGCAGGGCTCCTGGCTGGCCTTCGTCGGCGTGCCGGGGTTCATCACGACGCTCGCCGGCTACATGCTCTTCCGCGGCCTCTACCAGTACGTCGGCAAGGCTTCGTCCCAGCCCGCGCCCGCGGAAATCCGGTTCATCGGTGGCGGCTACCTCCCCGAATGGGGTCCGAACACGGGCCTCAACAACTCGACGCTTCTGCTCGGCATCCTCGCGCTGGCCGCCATCGTCTTCCTCGACTTCCGGCGCCGGGCACGCGTGAGCAAGGCCGGTGGCACCCCGCCGGCGCTTTGGGTCGCGCTCGTCCGCCTGGGTGTGATCGCGCTCGCCCTGGGCTACGTCACCTGGCTGTTCGGCAGCGGACGATCGGGCACCTCCTTCCCGGTGACCGGCCTGATCCTGGTTGTCCTTGCCCTCATCTACAACTTCATCGCGACCCGCACCACGATCGGCCGCGGTGTGTACGCCGTCGGTGGCAACAAGGCCGCCGCCGCCCTGACCGGCATCAGTGTGAAGCGCACCTACTTCCTGGTCATGACGAACATGTCGTTCCTGGCCGCCGTCGCGGCGATCATGTACTTCGGACGGTCCACCTCCACGGGCCCGGCCGACGGTGTCGGCTGGGAGCTGGACGCCATCGCGGCTGTGTTCATTGGTGGCGCCGCGGTCTCCGGTGGCATTGGCACGGTGACCGGCTCCGTGATCGGTGGCTTGGTCATGGCCGTGCTGAACAACGGCCTCTACCTGATGGGCGTCGGGTCGGACATGACCCAGATCATCAAGGGCCTCGTCCTGCTGATCGCCGTCGCCTTCGACCTGTACAGCAAGGCGCAGGGCAAGCCGTCCATCATCGGGGCATTGGCGCGGGGCTTCAACCCGAAGGGTGTCGAGGCCGAGTTCGCCGGGGGCGCGGTGCCGAACAGGGATCTCGGCAACCCGCTCTGGGCAGTGCTCAGCTTCGTGGTGTTCCCGGTTGGGCTGGTTCTGTGGGCGCTGTGGCGCAAGGACCGTCCCAACAGCGCCAAGCAGGCCCGCAATGGCGTCGTCGCTGCCCTGGTCGTGGTGGTGTTCGTCGGCGTGATCGCCATCTTCTACGCACTGGCCCAGACGACCGGGCTGTTCTCCTGATCGCGTCGCCGAATCTTCGGCGTCTCGATCTTCGATCCATCCATCCCATCCAACAAGAAGGAAGACACATGAAGAGAATCGCAACCGCGATGATCGTCCTCGGTGCGTCGGCCGCGCTCGCGCTGTCCGGTTGCGCGAGCAGCGACCGGGGTGCCACGAGCACTCCGGCGGGCAGTGAACCGGTGGCCTCCAGTGGGCTGAACGGCAACATGCTCCAGCTGGGCAGTGGCTTTGCAGCCGGTTCCAAGATCGGTGTCTCGCTGCCCCAGAAGACCTCGGAGAACTGGGTACTGGCCGAGGGTCTGTTCACCGAACAGCTCAAGGCTGCCGGTTTCGACCCGATCGTTCAGTTCGCCAACGGTGGCGCACCTGAGCAGCAGAACCAGATCTCGGCGATGATCGAGCAGGGCGTGAAGCTGCTGGTCGTCGGTGCCGTCGACGGTTCACAGCTCGGCAGCCAGCTCGCTGCAGCCAAGGACGCCGGCATTCCGGTCATCGCCTACGACCGGCTGTTGACCAACACCGACGCCGTCGACATGTACATGGCCTACGACAACTTCAAGGTCGGCGTCCTGCAGGGCACTGCGCTGCTCGAAGGCCTGGGCAAGAGCGGCAAGTCGTCCCCGTGGAACATCGAGCTGATCTCCGGCTCTCCCGACGACGCCAACTCCAAGCCGTTCTTCGAGGGCGCGATGAGCGTCCTGCAGCCGAAGATCGACGACGGCACCCTGAAGGTCGTCTCCGGACAGGTGACCCAGCAGCAGACCGCGACCGCGGGCTGGAAGGCTGAGAACGCCCAGAAGCGTATGGACGCGATCCTGTCGGCCAACTACCAGGGCAACACCTCGCTGGACGGCGTCCTGTCCCCGAACGACACCCTGGCCCGCGCGGCGCTCACCTCGGTGAAGTCCGCAGGCAAGCCGAACCCGGTCATCACCGGTCAGGACTCCGAGGTCGAGTCCGTGAAGCTCGTCTTCCAGGGCGTCCAGTACTCCACCATCGACAAGGACACGAAGAACTTCGTCACCAAGGTCGTGGAGTACATCGGCAAGATCGCGGCCGGCCAGCCGGTCGAGGTCAACGACACCGAGAGCTACAACAACGGTGTGAAGGTCGTCCCGGCGTACCTGCTCACCCCGGTCATCGTGACCAAGGACAACGTCTGCACCGAGTACGCCGCTGACACCGCCGCGGGCAAGGCTGCAGCCGCGGTCTGCGGGTAGTAGCGCTCCAGCCAACGGCTGAGTAGACCCGCAGGGGCCGGATCCATATGGATCCGGCCCCTGTGGCCTGTGATGGTTGGGGACGGTTCCGAACTCGGTCCACCGTCCGTCCGGCCGTGATGGTTGGGGACGGTTCCGAACTCGGTCCACCGTCCGTCCGGCCGGGACCATGATGGTTTGGGGACGGTTCCGAACTCGGTCCACCGTCCGTCCGGCAGGGGTCTGGACCGAGTTCGGAACCGTCCCCGGGGTCTGGACCGAGTTCGGAACCGTCCCCGGTGGGTCAGAAGCGCACGGTCTCCCCGGACGCCGCGGAGGCGTAGATCGCCTCGAGCACCTCGGTGACGACGGCGGCCTGCTCGGGCAGCACCAGCGGATCGGTGTCGTCCCGGATGGCCTGGAGCCATTGCCGCGTCTCCAGCGTGCCGAGGGTGGTGAAACCGTCCGATCCCGGCGTACTGGCGTTGGGTTCGGAGACGATCAGGCGGTTCGCCAGCACCGAGTTCACGGTGACCTCGTAGCCGGCGGACGACCGTTCGATCTCGGCGCCGCCCTCGGTGCCCATCAGCGTGACCGCCGCCTCGCGCGGGTTCTTGTCGTTGAGCGCCCACGCTGCCTCGAGGAAGATCGTGGCGCCGTTCTTCAGCTTCACATAGCCGAACGCGGAATCCTCGACGCTGAACGTGGCCGGATCCCAGCCGCCCCCCGGGTTGCCCTCGGGCTTGTCGCGGAGCTTGGTGTACACCGAGCCGGTGACCGACTCGATCTCGTAGTCGCCCATGTACCACAAGGCGAGGTCGAGAGCGTGGGTTCCGATGTCGATCAGCGGGCCGCCGCCCTGCTTCTCCTTGTCGGTGAACACACCCCAGGTGGGCACGCCGCGGCGACGGACGGCGTGGGCCTTGGCCACGTAGATCTCGCCGAGCTCGCCGGCGTCCACCGCGCCGCGCAGGAACTGCGCGTCCTCGCGGAACCGGTTCTGGTAGCCGATGGTGAGCTTCTTGCCGGTGCGCTTCGCGGTCTCGACCATCAAGCGGGCCTCCGCGCCCGAGATGGCCATCGGCTTCTCGCACATGACGTGCTTGCCCGCTTCGAGGGCTGCGCAGGTGATCTCGCAGTGGCTCACGTTCCAGGTGCACACGTAGACCACGTCGATGGCCGGGTCGTTGATGATCTCGTGGTAGTCGGTGGTGGTGTAGGCGTCGGGTGCGAACTTCTGCTTCGCCGTCTCGGCCCGCTCCGGGACGAGGTCGCAGATGCCGACCACGTCGCAGAGGTCGGCGTTGGCGGCCAGGCCCTCCAGGTGTTTGAGGGTCCCGATGAACCCGACTCCGATGATCCCTACGCCGAACTTGCTCACGATCACTCCTTCGTCATCGACGGACTCCCGCCCGATTCAGGACGGTGAGAGCGCGTTCATCCTATCTGGCCTATGCTGAGAGCGCGATCATTTCCCGCAACAGGAGGCATTGTGGCCACACTCAGCTTGCAGCTCTACACCCTTCGCGACCAGCTCACGACCGACCGGGACGCAACCCTCGCCGCGCTCGCGACGATGGGCCTGGACGAGGTGGAACCCTTCGGAATCGAGATCTTCGACTGGCTGCCGGCCGCTCTCGCCGCACATGGCCTCTCGGCGGGCAGCGCGCACGCCAACCTCGTCGCAGACCCGGACGCGGTGCTCGGCGCCGCCCAGGCGCTCGGGGTGAAGACCGTGTTCCAGCCCTACTGGGACCCGCAGAAGTGGCAGGACGAGGCGGGCATCCGCGAACTCGCGACGGCACTGAACGGGCTCGTCGACACCTTCGCCGCCGCGGGCATCGCGATCGGCTACCACAACCACGACTTCGAGTTCACCGCCCCGGACGTCGACGGCACGCCCGCCTACGACTTCCTCGTCTCGCTGCTCGACCCGCGCGTCGCGCTCGAGGTGGACACCTACTGGGCCGCAGCCGGAGGACGCGACGTTGTGGCGCTGCTGGCCACCTACGGCGACCGGATCACCCACCTGCACGTGAAGGACGGTCCCCTGCAGCCCTCGCGCAGCGGCGCGGCCAACGTGGTGCTCGGTACCGGCCGGATGGACCTGCCGCCGGTGTTGGACGCCTCGGCCGGCCGCACCTGGGTGGTGGAGTTCGACTTCGCCGCGATCGACCCGGTCGACGAGGTCCGGCAGAGCGTGGCGTACCTCAAGGCGCGCTAATGCCGGTCGGTGTCGGCCTGGTCGGCGCCGGCAACATCTCCACCCAGTACCTCACCCACCTCACCACCTACCCCGACCTGCGGGTGGTCGCGGTGGGTGACCTGGACCCGACGCGGGCCGCCGAGCAGGCGCGAGCCTTCGGCGTCCCGATCTGGGGTGGCGTGGACGTGGTGGTCGACCATCCCGACGTGGAGGTGGTGGTGAACCTGACCATCCCGTCCGCGCACGTGGAGATCTCTACCCGGGCCGTGCGGGCGGGCAAGCACGTCTGGAGCGAGAAGCCGCTCGGCCTCGACCGCGGGTCCGCACGCGCGTTGCTGGACGAGGCCACCGCCGCGGGCGTGCAGGTGGGCTGTGCCCCCGACACCGTCCTCGGCCCCGGCCTGCAGGCCACCCTGCGCGCGCTCGCCGGAGGCTCGCTCGGACGTCCGGTGGCCGGGCTGGCGATCATGCAGGGGCCCGGCCCGGACGCCTGGCACCCCGACCCGGAGTTCTTCTTCGCCGAGGGCGGTGGTCCGGTGCTGGACATGGGGCCCTACTACCTGACCGCGCTGGTGTCCGGCCTCGGGCCGGTGACCTCCGTGGTCGCCGCGGGCGGGCGAGCCCGCGACGTCCGCCGGATCGTGGCCGGGCCACGGACCGGCACCGAGTTCGCCGTGTCGGTGCCGACAACGGCAAATGTGTTGCTGCGGCACGCCCAGGGGGCGTCGTCGGTGTGCCTGTTCTCCTTCGACTCCGGGCGTGCCCGGACCGGCGTCCTGGAGTTCCAGGCCGTCGACGGCACGATCGTCGCACCCGATCCGAACCGGTTCGACGGCACCCTCACCACCCACGTGGCCGGCGAGCCTCGCGATGTCGTGGAGGTCGAGGCGGACGGGGCGGGCCGAGGCATCGGGGTGGTCGACCTGGTCCGGTCGCTGGCCCAGGGGTCGACGCCGCGGGCGAACGGCGAGCTCGCCTACCACGTCCTCGATGTCATGCTTGCCATCAACGAATCGATCGAATCCGGCGAAGCGGTCGTGGTCAGCTCCGTCCCGCCCGTCGTCGAAGCGCTGCCGGAGGGCTGGAGCCCTCTGGTCGCACAGTCATCACACTGAGAGGAACACCAATGAAGCTGGGAATGCTCACCGCCTGCCTGCCGTCCTGGTCGCTGGAGCAGATCGCCGAGTACGCCTCGGGGCAGGGCTACCAGTGCCTGGAAGTGGCGTGTTGGCCGGGCGGCCCGGGCCGTCCGTTCGAAGCGTCCCATCTGCCGGTGGCTCGCTGGACCGGCGCCGACGTCGAGGCCACCAAGGCGCTGATGGAGCGCACCGGGCTGGAGATCTCCTCGCTGGCCTACTACGAGAACAACCTGATCGGCGACCTGGGCCGTCGCGAGGAGATTCGCACCCACGTCAAGGCGTGCATCGACGCCGCGCAGTCGCTGGGCGTGGAGACCGTCGGCACGTTCATCGGACGCGACGTCACGAAGTCGGTGGTCGACAACATGGCCGAGGCGGAGCGGATCTTCCCCGAGCTGGTCGACTACGCCGGCGAGCGCGGGGTGAAGATCATCATCGAGAACTGCGTGATGGAGGGCTGGCACCCGGACGGCTATCCGGCCAACCTGGCCTACTCCCCGGAGCTGTGGGAGTGGCTGACCACCAAGCTCGGGCTCTACCTGAACTGGGATCCGTCCCATCTGACCTGGATCGGGATCGACCCGGTGGAGACCATCCGGCCGTTCGCGAAGTACATCGTCCACGCCCAGGCCAAGGATCTCGAGCTGTTCCCCGCCAAGCGCAACCAGTACGGCTTCTTCGGAGTGGTCGACAAGGGGGGCAACCCGTGGGAGATGGGCTGGTGGCGGTTCCGGGTCCCCGGACGCGGCACCGTGGACTGGCCGAAGGTCGTCGACCGCCTCTACGAGGTCGGCTTCACCGGGACGCTCTCGGTCGAGCACGAGGACCCGCTGTGGGGTGGCACTCCGGAGAAGGTCGTCGAGGGCCTGCGGATCGCCTACACCACGTTGCGTCCGCTGATCGGCGACGTCGAGGTGTAGCCGGCGCGTCAGCTGACGCCGCAGGCCGTCACCGCGTCCCGCAGCGACTGCCGTACCGTGGCCCGCTCCGCTTCGGTCAGCCGTCCGACCGGGCGGGTGAGCGACACCTCGGCCAGGCAGTTCTGCTGGTCGCTGGTCAGCGCGGCCCAGCGGAACCCGAGTCGGGCCCGATCGCCGACGCGCGGCGGCACGTTGACCTCGCAGGACGCGAGCGCGGAGCGCACCTGCTGACGCAGCTGGGCGGCCTGGTCGTCGGTGAGTCGGCCCTCCGGACGGTGCAGGTTGGCGTCGGCGAGACAGTGGCGCTGCACGTCGGTGAGCGCCCCGTAGAACCAGGCGACACCCGCGCCGCGGGTCAGGTCCGCGCTGGCGGTCGCGGTCGGGCTTGGCGCGGCCGTGGTGGGATCGGCGGACGCCTGGACGGCGTACACGCCGCCCACGAGCGCGAGGGCTGCCGTTCCGGTGACGATGGACGTGGTCAGTGACATGGCTTCCTCCTTGTTGTCGGCTTCGATGCTCTCCCGGACGGCTGGACGCGGCGTCAACGAAAGCTGGAGATCTGCTGGAAGCCGGGTCGGCGCCTCGAACCGGACCCCGGGTTGCTGGCATCTTGTACGCGTGGACGCAATCCCGCGGGTGCTCGTGGTCGACGACGAGGAGAACATCTCCTTCCTGGTCGGCTCGGCGCTGCGCCTGCAGGGCTACCAGGTCGACACGGCGGACACCGGAGCTGCCGCACTGGCCGCCGCGGCGTCCGGGGATCCCCAGGTGGTGGTGCTGGACATCCAACTCCCCGATCTGGACGGCTACGAGGTGTTGCGGCGGCTCCGGGCAGCGGGCAGCAAGGCCGCGGTGATCTTCCTGACCGCGCGCGGCACCACTGGCGACCGGGTCCGCGGGCTCACCTCCGGCGGCGACGACTACGTGGTGAAGCCGTTCGCCCTCGAGGAGTTGGTTGCGCGCGTCCAGGTCGCCCTGCGGCGACGCGGCGAGGCGCCCGATCCGGTGCACCGCTGGCAGGTGGCCGATCTGGTCCTGGACGCCGACGCCCACCGGGTCTGGCGAGCGGAGACCGAGGTCACGCTGTCGGCAACCGAGTTCAGGCTGCTCGCCTGCCTGATCGCCAACGCCGGACGTGTGGTCACTCGCGACCGGATTCTGGACGAGGTGTGGCACTACGACTTCGGCGGCGAGTCGGCGATCATCGAGTCGTTCATCTCCAGCCTGCGCAAGAAGGTGGACGCGGACGGGCCTCGGCTGATCCACACCGTCCGCGGTGTCGGCTATGCCGTGCGGGAGCCGTGATGACGCTGCGCCGGCGGCTGGCGGCCGCGATCACCACGCTGTTGGTGGTCACTGCGCTGGCGTTCGCCGGGGTGGCGCTCTCCCAGCGCGCCTACCTGATCGTGCAGCTGGACGAACGGCTCACCACGCTGAGCGGGGACGGCCGTGCCCTGCTCGCGGTGGCCAGCCGGGCGGACGCGGGGAACGACGCTGCGGCCGGCCTGCTCACCGATGTCTACATCGGCGTCCTGCGGGCCAACGGGACTCTGGTGACCGTGCTCGCGCCCACCGCCGAACCCGGCCTGGTGCCGGTCCTGCTCGGCAATGAGCGCGACGCGGGGACGGTGACCCGGTCCGTCGCGGGGGGCGGCGAACGCGTCCGGATGATCGAAGCGCCGCTCGTTGGCGGACGCTATGCCGTGGTGGCGCTGTCCATGGCGACGGTGGAGGCGGCGTCTCGCCGGCTGCTGTTCGCGCTCGGCCTGGCCTGGCTCGCCGTCGCGGCGGCCGCGGGGCTGGTCGCCTACTGGGTGGACCGGCTCGGGCTGCGTCCGATTGCCCGGCTCACGGCCGCGGCGGAGCAGGTCACCGCATCGGGTGGACGGGCTCCGGTGCAGGTGCAGGCCGCCGACCCGGACACGGAGGCCGGGCGGCTCGGCTCGGCGTTCAACGCGATGGTGGTGACCACAGCCGCGGGACAGGAGGAGTTGCGACGCTTCGTCGCCGACGCCAGCCACGAGCTGCGCACCCCTCTGACCACCCTGCGCGGGTACTCCTCGCTCTACGCGGCCGGCGGGCTCGCCTCCGAGGGGCAGGTCGCCGACGCCATGGGACGGATCAACGCCGAGGCGTCCCGGATGGCACGAATCGTCGACGACCTGCTCGACTTGACCGCACTGACCGACCGCACGGCCCTCGAGGTGGCCCGGCTGGATCTCGGTGTCGTGGTCGAGGAACTGGCCGCCGACCTGAGGGTCCGCGATCCCGACCGAACGGTCACGGTGGAGCGATCCGGCGCAACCACCGTGCTCGCCGACCCCGACCGGATCCGGCAGGCACTGACCGCACTGGTGGCGAACGCGGTGAAGTACTCACCGCAGGGTTCTCCGATCGTGCTCGGTGCGGCGCAGCTCGGCTCTGGGGTGCGGGCCTGGGTGAGCGATCGGGGTCGCGGCATCGCGTCCGAGGAGCTGCCGCGGGTGTTCGATCGCTTCTATCGGGTCCGGTCGGCCTCTGCCGGGGGAGGCGCCGCTGCGTCGACTCCGAAAGGTTCCGGGCTCGGCCTGGCGATCGTTGCGGCGATCGTCTCGGCTCACCGCGGACGGTACGGCGTCGACTCCGTCCTCGGTCAGGGATCGACGTTCTGGCTGGAGCTGTCCAGCTCGGGAGCGACGGAAATTGCGTCCACGTGATACCCTAGGGGGTATCTGGAAAAGGAGTTGCCCATGGCCACGCAGAACCTGACTGCCGCCACGTTCGAGCAGACCGTGACTGAGAACGACATCGTACTCGTCGACTTCTGGGCCGCGTGGTGCGGACCCTGCCGGATGTTCGCCCCAGTCTACGAGGCAGCCTCGGAGAAGCATCCGGACCTCGTCTTCGGCAAGGTGGACACCGAGGCCGAACGCGAGCTCGCCGCCGCCGCGCGGATCATGTCCATTCCCACCCTGATGGTGTTCCGCGAAGGCATCCTGGTCTACGCCCAGCCAGGGGCGATGCCGGCGCAGCCGCTCGAAGAGCTGATCGCAGCCGTCCGGGCCGCCGACATGGATGCCGTCCGGGCCGAACTGGCCGAGCAGGAACCGGCCGAGACCGCGTCATGAGCCCCTCGCCGCATACGCCGGCAGGTATGATTTCCCTCATTCGCAACGCTGAGGGAGCCGCAACCATGCAACTCGACACCGATGACCTGAGTGGAGTGCTCAAGCGCCTCAAGCGGGCCCAGGGGCAGATCGGCGGGATCATCCGGATGATCGAGGAGGGCCGGGACTGCAAGGACATCGTCACGCAGCTCGCGGCCGTCTCGAAAGCTCTCGATCGGGCGGGTTTCGCCGTGATTGCCGCGGGCCTCAAGCAGTGCATCACCGAAGACCCGGACGGCGACGGCGTGGATACCGCTTCCTTGGAGAAGCTCTTCCTCTCCCTGGCCTGAGAACGGCACGCCGAGGGCGCCACGCAACTGCGTGGCGCCCTCGCTTCATGTCCGGCGACGCACGAGTCGGGCGTCCTGGCGGCTGGGGGACTGCGACCCGGATTGGGTGGGGTGAGGGGTCGTGGTCGGAGCCGACGGAACGGAACGACCCACTTCTGTCGGCCTCGGAGAGCCCGCAGCGGGACGACAGGAGTGGGTCGAGAAGCCGCTAGTGGTGACCCTTGATCACCATCCGCATGATCCGCAGATCGAACGCGACGAAACGCAGGAACTGGAACGGGACGTTGCGTCGCGTGCGCAACGTCTTGGTGGTCGGCAGTGGCGCCTTGGACAAGTCGACGATCGGATCGCCGCCGCCGGCGGGTTCGTGCATGGTGAGCTGGGACATGGTCACTCCGGAATCAGTTGCCAGCCGAGGTATGCCTTGGCCTTGTAGAGGAACAGGTAGTGGAGCATCAGCTTCACCCAATGCCCATGTAGGCCGAGCTCGCCGCGGGTCTCCCGCTCGTCGCGTCCAGTGGTGAAGCGTTGGTAGTCCGGCACCACCGGCAGCATGGTCATCGCGGCAGCCGAGCCCTTGGTCAGGCCGGTGCCGGCGGACGCGACGCAGGCCGCCCCCATCCGGGCCATGGACGCGGTGTGCGGCGCTGCCGAGGGGCCGTGCGCGATCCGGTCGGCGATGGTCATGGCGACCGTCTTGCCCATGACGCCGGACGGCATGCCGGTGCGCGGCGGCGAAGGGGCGATCACCGTCCCGTTCGGAGATTTCTGCGGTTTCGAGATCTGGTGCGGCGGCGCGAACGCGATCCCGACGGCCCAGATGTTGTCGTAGCCGGGCGCAGCGTAGGTGGTGGGCCAGTCCTCGGCCCGCCATTCCTCGTAGGGCTTGGCGGTGTAGTCGGCGTCCACCTTCATGAAGCCGGACGGGGCGAACAGTTCGCCGGTGATGTCGTTGCCGTCGGCGTCGTAGGCCTTCAGGGGCACCCCGCCGAACGGTGGGATCAGCATGGCGAAGTCGAACTCGAGGGTGTGGACGCTGCCGTCGAGGGTCTCGTAGTGGATCGTCCGCTCGTCAACCCTGTTCACGTGCGCGCCGAGGATCGCTTCGACACCGCGTTCGCGGAACAGCGAGCCCGTCCACAGTTCGCTGGTGGTCTGGAAGCCCTGCTGGTCGAACACCATGCCGTCGACGCCGAAGTCGCCGAGCGCGGCCTCGTTGGTGAGGTAGACCACGCGGGCCAGGTCGCGGACGCCGGCTTCGCGCAACTCGTGGTCGACGTTGAACACGTACTCGAACGCCGCGCCCTCGCAGGTGCAGGTGCCGTGGCCCATGCCCACGACCAGGGTCTGCGGCGTGCCGGTCTTGAGGACCTCGATCACTTTGCGGAGCTTCTCGTTCGCCTCGACGGCGTGGTCGGCGGTGCACACCGATTCTGTGTGGCCGTCCGGGCCCATCCCCTCGGTGGCCTCGAAGCGGAGCTTCGGGCCGGTGGCGTTGATCAGGTAGTCGTAGCGCAGGCGTTCGGTCGCGCCGGTCCGCTCCGGTGAGGTGTATTCGACGTCGACTGCGCCGCGGGAGTCGTTGGCGTCTCCCTTCGGCCGGATCGCGACGGCCTTCGCCTGGTGGAAGCCGATGTTCTTGCGTGCGTAGACCGGGGCCAGCGGGAACACCACGTCCTTCTTGGCCATCTCGCCCACGCCCACCCAGATGTTCGAGGGGATCCAATTCCACTGCGAGTTCGGCGACACCACCGTCACCGAGTGTTCTCGGCCCAGCAGGCGTCGTAGATGCAGCGCGGCGGTGTGACCGGATACGCCGGCTCCCAAGATGAGGACCTCTGCCATGTGACTCTCCTTCTGTCGGCTGCCCTGCCGACCGTGAACTATACCCTAGGGGGTATAGGAGAGCCGTGTCGATCTCGCCGGACGCACCGCGCTCCTGCAGTTCACGCTAGCCCGGCGGGTGCGCGCTCGCAGGCGCTTCGTTCGGATCGTCCGGCCGACCACCGCGGGGACGGTTCCGATCTCGGTCCACCGCCTGTCCGGTCGAAACCTGGACCGAGTTCGGAACCGTCCCCGGGGGGCTGGACCGAGTTCGGAACCGTCCCCGGGGGGCTGGACCGAGTTCGGAACCGTCCCCGGTGTGTCCGTGGTCAGGCGTGGGCGATGCGGACGCCGCGGGCGGCCAGTTCGGTGACGGCCCCGGCCGCGGAGTGGGTCTCGGTGACATCGGGGAAGCGACCCAAGGGCGCCACCGTCGAGGTGATCGTGTGCGCGTGCACGCTGATCAACTGCCACCCCTGGGCGCCATCCTGGCCGCGCATCCCACGTCCGGTGGCGAGGTCCTGGGTGTAGCACAGGGACGTAGCGGCGTGCACTGCGATCCCTGCGAACGTGCCGAAGCCCGACTGGTGGAAGTGACCGGCCAGGATGGCCCGGACGTCCGAACCGGCGACAGCCTCGGCCAACGCCGGCTGGCCGAGGAGTTCCCAGCTCGCGGCGAGATCCTGCACCACCGGCAGCGGTGCGTGATGCATGGCCAGGATCGTTCCCTCCGCTGCTGGACGGGACAACTCGGCGTCCAGCCAGGCCAGCGATCCGGGGGCGATCTCGCCGTGGTCGGCGCCGGGCACCGTGCTGTCCAGACACAGCACCCGCAGGCCGCCGAGCCAATGCACCTGGTTCAGCGGATCGGTGCGTCCCGTCCCGTCGAGCAGGCCGGCGTCGAAGGCCGCGCGCTGGTCGTGATTGCCGTTCACCCAGATCACCGCGGCCCCGAGCCGGGCTGCGACCGGCTCCACGATCCTGCGGAGCTCGGCGTAGGACTCGGGCGTCCCGTCATCGGACAGGTCGCCGGTGAACACCAGCGCCCCGGGCGAATGCGCGGACGCCGCCTCGAGGGCAGCCGCGAGCCGCGGTCGGGCGTCCACCACACCGCGGACGAGCGGATCGTCCGGGTGACGCAGGTGGGTGTCGCTGAAGTGCGCCAGCACATGCGCCGGACGCGGGTACTCGGCGATTCGCACGCCCCAAACCTACGCCGGACCGAATTGGGGACGGTTCCGAACTCGGTCCGCCTTTTCCACAGGGCCTGATTCCCGGCCTGAACTGTGGATAACCCGGACCGCTCGGAACCGTCCCCGGGTCTCGGACTGCCGGCGGTGCCTAGCCGTGCCGAGCGGTGAACAGCCGGGCCTCGGCGAGCGCCGACCAGCCGTCGAAGAACTCCAGCCCGACCAGCGTGGCCGGCGGAAAGTTGTACCGGATCAGGGAGAGCGCGTCGGCGCTGGAGTGTTGACGATCCGCGATGTTCTCCGCGAGTGCAGGAATGCCCGGCGCATGCCCGACCACCAGCACTGTGCGGATCTGGTCCTCGATGCCCGAGAGCTCAGCCAGGAGCTGGCGTGACCCGGCGTTGTAGAGCCGGTCGAGGTAACGGATCGGCGCTCGCAGCTGGAGCAGTTCAGCGGTCTGCCGGGCCCGCGTCGCCGTGGAGCAGAGCACCAACTCGATCCGCTGAGGCGCGAGGACTTCGCCGACGCCGCGTGCCTGGGCGCGCCCCTTCGGGGTCAGCCCACGGCTCACGTCGCGCCAATCCGAGCCGGTGTGCTCGGCCTCCGCGTGGCGCAGCAGATACAGCCGATGGGCCTTGGGTTCGCCGCGGGTCGCCATTTACGTTCTCCGAGCCACTCCCGCGTGCTGGGTCAGTTCTGCGTGAACTCGTTCTCGTACGACGTGCCCCTGGCGCGCTCCCAGCTGGCCTTGATCTCCATCTCGGCCTCCGAGTGGCCCACCCAGACCGCGCCTTCGACCGACTTCCCGGGTTCGAGATCCTTGTAGACGCTGAAGAAATGCTCGATCTCGAGCAGCGCGAGGTTCGGCATGTCGGTGAGTTCCCGGATGTTCTGCTGGCGCTGGTCGGCGACCGGGATGCAAAGCACCTTGTCGTCGCCACCCATCTCGTCGTGCATGCGGAACATGCCGATCGCGCGGCACTCGATCAGGGCGCCGGGGAAGGTCGCCTCGGGGACGAGCACCATCGCGTCCAGCGGGTCGCCGTCCTGGCCGAGCGTGCCCTCGATGAAGCCGTAGTCGTTGGGGTACTGGGTGGACGTGAACAGCGTCCGGTCGAGTCGGATGCGGCCGGTGTGGTGGTCCATCTCGTACTTGTTCTTGGTCCCCTTCGGGATTTCGATGGTGACATCGAAGTGCAGGCTCGGCTGGATCTTGGGGCGCGCGAAGCTGGGACGGTCCGTCGGAGTCATCTGGGCCTCTCTGTCATGATGGATTCCCGATGTATGAGCCGAGCCTATCGCGCGCCGACGATCCGGCAAGGACGCGATCACACCGCCGCACCTGCGCACTTGGGGCCATGACGCTGCTGCTGGCGGCGGCGCTGCTCTACGGATGCACGACGGCACCGGCCGAACTGCCCTCCTCCGGGACGGTGATCGCCCCGGCCACGAGCCATCCCTCGGTGACCGCATCGCCCACCCCGACGCCCGTCGCGAGCGTTGACGCCGCCGCCGTGAAGGCACGCCTGGCCAAGATCAGCCGGGACGGGATCGGCCGCAGCGGTGTCGTGGTGATGACCGACGGCGGCGTCGAGGTGACCGGACGCAATGCGGACGAGCCGCTGGCGCCGGCGTCGACGATGAAGCTGCTGACCAGCGCGGCCGCGCTCGACCTGCTCGGGGCCGATCACACCTTCACCACCTCGGTGGTCAGCCCGGCGAAGGGCCGGCTGGTGCTCGTGGGCGGCGGTGACCCTCTCCTCACCGACAAGGCGTCGACGTCCTCGGCGAAGCCGGCCTCGCTGCAGGCCCTCGCCAAGACGACCGCGAAGGCGCTCGCCGCGTCCGGTGTCACGAAGGTGCGGCTCGGCTACGACGCCACCTTGTTCAGCGGGGACGACTACAGCCCGAACTGGGACTCGACGTGGCGCGGCTACCTGGCCCGGGTGAGCCCGTTGCTGGTGGGGGAGGGGCGGTTCAACCCATGGCAGTCGGATCCGAAGCCGGCCCGGACGGCGGCGACCGCCTTCGCGAAGCGACTCCAGGCCCGGGGCATCACCGTGACCGGCGTCTCGGCGACGACAGCGGACCCGTCCGCCGCTGTGGTGGCGTCGGTGGAGTCCGCGCCGCTGAGCACGATCGTCGCGCGCACCCTGCGCCTCAGCGACAACCTGGCCGCGGAGGTTCTGGCGCGACACGTCGCGATCGCCTCGGACGCGCCGGCCGACTTCGATGGAGCCGTGGCCGCGATCCAGAGGTGGCTGGTCGCACACGCGCTGTGGGACGACGGCATGCGGCTGGTCGACGGCAGCGGGCTGTCGAGGCGGGCCCGGGTGACTCCCTCGGTGCTCGCGCGGGTGATCGTCGCCTCGCTGACCACGCCGCGACTGAACGCACTGGCCGCGGGGCTGCCGGTGGCCGGACGGAACGGGACGCTCGAGCATCGCTTCGACGACGCCTCCGAACGGATCGGACGCGGGAACGTCCACGCCAAGACCGGGACGTTGGCCGGCATCGGCACGATGGCCGGCTACCTGACCACGTCCGACGGCCAGCGGCTGGTGTTCGCGGCGATGGGGAACGGCGTCCGGGGCCAGACCACCGGTCAGAACTGGCTGGACCGCACGGCGGCGGCGCTGGTGCGCTGCGGCTGCGGCTGAGCGTTCCCGGCGGGCCGTAGGGTGGGGCCATGGAGCACCTTCCGGCCATCGACTGGGCCTTCGCCGCGAGCACCGGGCGCAGCCTGGTGCATCCGGGACCGGAGCTGGACGCCGCCGAGATCGCCGACGCGGTCGGTGAACTCCGGGTCGCAGCCGCCCGTGCCACCGAGCACGTCGCCGAGGTCACCCTGCTCGACCGGCCGGCGGTCGCGGACGTCCTGGTGATCGATCGGGCGACCTGGGTGGACGCGGTCTGCGAATCGGCGAGCACGATGCTGGCCGGGATCACCTCCGAGACCCCGAGTTCTCCTCTCGCCGCAGCCAGGGCGCGGGTACTGGGCGCGCAGGCGGGAGCGGTATTCGCCCTGGTCGCGACCCGGATCCTCGGGCAGTTCGACCCGTTCGTCGCCTCGCCCCGGTTGCTGCTGGTGGCCCCGAACGTGGTCGAGATCGAGCGGCAGCTGCACGTCCACCCGAGCGACTTCCGGCTGTGGGTGTGCCTGCACGAACAGACCCACCGCTTCCAGTTCGGTCGCGCGCCATGGCTGCGTCCGCATCTGCTGGGGCTGTTCGGCGAGCTGCTCGCCGGCGAGGAGCTTCGTCTCGGCTGGCCGCGAGGCGGGCGACCGACCGACGTCCGCGACTTGATCCTCGACCCGGCTCAGCGCGAGGCGTTCGACCAGGTCACTGCGGTGATGTCGCTGATGGAGGGGCACGCGGACGTGATGATGGATCGGGTGGGCACCCGGGTGGTGCCCAGCTACGCCACGATCCGGAGGGTGTTCGAGGCCCGTCGCGACCAGCAGGGCTGGGGTGCGTGGGTGCGTCGGCTGATCGGCCTGGACCTGAAGCGGGAGCAGTACCGAGATGGTGCGGAGTTCTGCCGTCAGGTGATCTCCGCCGCCGGCGTGGAGGTGCTGAACCGCGCTTTCGACGCGCCCGGACTGCTGCCCACGCTGGCGGAGATTCACGACCCGCAGCTGTGGCTGCACCGGATCTGATGGCCCGCAGGGCCCTGGGGCCCGCCACCGTGCTCGTCGTACAGGCGGTCGAGGCCATGCTGGATCAGCCGGCGCTGGTCGCCTGCTCCGGTGGCGCGGATTCGCTCGCTCTTGCTGCTGCCGCCGCCGTGGTGGGTGCGCGCAAGCAGCTTTCGATCCGCGCGGCGATCGTCGACCACGGGTTGCAGGCGGGGTCTGCCGCGCAGGCGGACGCCGTCGTCGCCGAGCTGGAGTCGCTCGGGCTGCCGGCGTCGGTCCTCCCGGTTGCCGTCCGGCGCGGTGGCGATGGGTTGGAGGCGGCCGCGCGCGACGCCCGCTACGCCGCGCTCGCCGGTGCGGCGTCCGCCGAGGAAGTGGTGTTGCTCGGCCACACCCTCGACGACCAGGCGGAGACGGTGCTGCTCGGCCTGGCCCGCGGCTCCGGTCCCCGCTCGCTGTCGGGCATGCCGGATCGTCGCGGTCGCTTCGCCAGGCCTCTGCTCGGCCTCCGCGCGGCCACGACGCGACAGGCGTGCGTCGAGCTCGGCCTCTCGGCCTGGATCGATCCGCACAACTCCGAACGGCGGTTCGCCCGGGTGCGCGTGCGGGAGCGAGTGCTCCCCGTCCTGGAGGCCGAGCTCGGCCCCGGGGTCGCGGAGGCGCTGGCTCGCTCCGCGGCGTTGCTGCGCGCCGACGCCGATCTGCTGGACGAGCTGGCGGACGCGGAGCGGGCGAATCACCCCGCCCCCGATCTCGATTGCGATCGGCTGGCCGAGCTGCCTGCCGCCCTGCGCGGTCGGGTGCTGCGCGACTGGCTGCGCGACGCCGGCGCGAGGGACCTCTCGGCCGTCCACCTCGCCGGTGTGGCCGCGTTGGCCACGGACTGGCATGGTCAACGCTGGGCAGAGGTTCCCGGAGTTCGGGTGGTGCGGCGAGACGGACGCCTCGTGGCGCAGTCCGCGAACTCCGTGGCGGAACGAGCGCTTCGGTGAGAGGGGTAAGGTCACCGCGTGGATTCCGCTGACATCGCCGGCGACCTGTCGACCGTCCTGTACACCAAGGCCGAGATCGAGGCCCGGTTGGCCGAGCTGGCCGCCCGGATCGATCGCGACTACACCGGCAAGAACCCGCTGCTGGTCGGGGTGCTGAACGGTGCGGTCATGGTCATGGCCGACCTCTCCCGCGCGCTGCACATCGATTGCGCGATGGACTGGATGGCGATCTCCTCCTACGGCATGGGCACCCAGTCCTCGGGCGTGGTACGCATCCTGAAGGATCTGTCCACCGACCTGGTCGATCGGCATGTGCTCGTGGTGGAGGACATCATCGACACCGGCCTGACCCTGACCTATCTGATGCAGAACCTCGCGTCTCGGAACCCGGCCAGCCTGGAGATCATGGCCATGTTTCGCAAGCCGGACGCGATGAAGGCGGAGATCGACGTGAAATACGTCGGGTTCGACCTGCCCAACCAGTTCGTCGTCGGCTATGGACTCGACTTCGCCGGTCGCTACCGCAATCTGACCGACGTCGGCATCCTCGCGCCCCACGTCTACAGCTGACCCTTACCGCCGAATTGGCGCCCGCTCAGCTCGCCAGGGCAGGCTGTGCGCCCGACAACTCGGTGCGGTCGAGGGGGACGGACGTTACGCCCACAGCGGAGCCGGAGGCTCGCTCACGCTCAGCACAGCGTGGGACAGTTGTGGCCTTCGGTATCGTCCTCTGGTAGCGCACCGCGATGGCTGACGAAGGCAGGCAATGAAACCTAAAGGGTTCTTCCGGTCCCCTCTCCTCTGGATCGTGCTCGGCTTCTTGGCCATCGCACTGATCTTCGAGGCCGTGGGAAACGTCGGCGGATACGTCGACAAGCCGACCTCCGACGTGGTGGCGTTGATCAACAGCGACACCCCGTTGACCGAGGTGACTCTCACCGACGGCGAACAGTCGATCAAGGTGACCACCAAGGACGGCCAGAAGTGGCGGGCCTACTGGGTCGGCGACCAGGTCCAGTCGATCATCGATCGGCTGAACCAGCGGCAGGCCGCGGGCACGCTCGACAGCTGGACGGGTGAGAACCCCCAGCCTTCGGTGTGGAGCACGCTCCTGTACAGCGTGGTTCCCTTCCTGATCATCGGCGTCTTGTTCTTCATCATGTTCAACAACGTGCAGGGCGGCGGAAACCGCGTCCTCGGTTTCGGCAAGTCGAAGGCGAAGCTGGCCAGCAAGGACACTCCCAAGACCACATTCACCGACGTTGCCGGCTGCGAGGAGGCCATCGAGGAGCTGCAGGAGATACGCGAGTTCCTCTCCGAACCGGCGAAATTCACCGCAGTCGGGGCGAAGATCCCCAAGGGCGTGCTGCTCTACGGACCGCCCGGCACCGGCAAGACACTGCTGGCCCGCGCCGTGGCGGGCGAGGCGGGAGTGCCGTTCTTCTCGATCAGCGGATCGGACTTCGTCGAGATGTTCGTGGGCG
>DJWE01000101.1:95442-105270 GCA_002441465.1 Propionibacteriaceae bacterium UBA6238
GGCGGCGGTAACGACGAGCGCGAGCAGACGCTCAATCAGCTCCTCGTCGAGATGGACGGATTCGACGTCCACGGCGGCGTGGTGCTGATCGCGGCCACCAACCGTCCCGATGTGCTCGATCCGGCGCTGCTGCGTCCGGGCCGCTTCGACCGGCAGATTCCGGTCGAGGCTCCCGACATGAAGGGACGCCTGCAGATCCTGCGGGTGCACGGCCAGAACAAGCCGCTCGCGCCTGACGTCGATCTCGCCATCGTCGCCAAGCGGACGCCCGGGTTCACCGGCGCCGATCTGGCCAATGTGCTGAACGAGGCCGCCTTGCTGACCGCGCGGCTGAATCTGCGCTTCATCGGCAAGCCGCAACTCGATGAGGCGATCGACCGGGTGATCGGTGGCCCGCAGAAGCGCAGCCGGGTGATGAACGAGCGCGAGTTGCTGATCACCGCGTACCACGAGGGCGGCCACGCCCTGGTGGCTGCGGCGATGCCAGGCACCGATCCGGTGCAGAAGGTGACCATCCTGCCGCGCGGACGGGCACTGGGCTACACCATGGTGATGCCGGACGACGACAAGTACTCCCAGACCCGCGGCGAGCTGCTCGATCAGCTCGCCTACATGCTGGGCGGACGCGCGGCGGAGGAACTGGTCTTCCACGACCCCACCACGGGTGCCGGCAACGACATCGAGAAGGCCACGAAGCTGGCTCGCGCCATGGTCACCGAGTACGGCATGACCGAGGCGCTGGGCGCGGTGAAGCTCGGTTCGGGCGACCAGGAACCCTTCCTCGGCATGAACTACGGCGCCGGCTCGACGCGGGAGTACTCCGAGGAGGTCGCGGCGAAGGTGGACGCCGAGGTGTCGCGGCTGATCGCGAACGCCCATCAGGAGGCGTTCGACGTGCTGGAGACCAACCGTTCGGTGCTCGACGAACTGGTCCGGCAGTTGTTCGAGAAGGAGACCCTCGACAAGGAGCAGGTCGCCCGGATCTTCGAGCCGCTGCAACGCTGGCCGAAGCGTCCGGCCTGGACGGGATCGGAGTCCCGCAAGCCCAGCGACATCCCGCCGGTCGATCCGCCGGAACGGGTCGTGCCGCCCGATCCGGACCAACCAGCGCTGGTGCCCGCCGGGCAGCCCGGGTACGGGCAGCAGCCGCCGTACGGCCAGTACCCGCCGCCCTATGGCCAGCAGCCCTACGGCCAGCCGCCGTTCGACCCCTCGCAGCCCTACGGCCAGCCGTACCCACCGCAGCCGTACGGTCAGCCGTACCCGCAGCAGCCCTACGGCCAGTACCCGCCGCCCTATGGCCAGCCGTATCCGCCGTCCGAGGGCCAGGCGGAAGGAACCGGCCCGATCTTCGCGCCACCCGTCCAGCCCACCGCGCCCGACCAGCCCGAGTCGTCCGGTCAGGATCGTCCGGAGGCTTGAGCGATGGCTGTCGACCTCGAGCGGGTGGCCGCCGCCGTCCGTGAGATCCTGATCGGTGTCGGTGAGGATCCCGACCGTGAGGGCCTGCAGGACACCCCGATGCGGGTGGCGAAGGCCTACGAAGAGCTGTTCAGCGGGATGGGCTCCGACCCCGCCGAAATCTTGGCCACGACTTTCGACCTCGGTCACGACGAGATGGTGCTGGTGCGCGACATCGAGGTGTGGAGCACTTGTGAGCATCACTTGTTGCCCTTCACCGGAGTGGCGCACGTGGGCTACATCCCGGCGGACGGGCGGATCACGGGATTGAGCAAGCTGGCCCGTCTGGTGGACGCCTTCGCGAAGCGTCCGCAGGTGCAGGAGAGGCTCACCTCCGAGGTGGCGGATGCGCTGGTGGAACACCTCCGACCCCAAGGCGTGATCGTGGTGGTGGAGTGCGAACACCTGTGCATGACGATGCGCGGAGTTCGCAAGCCGGGCGCGAAGACCGTGACCAGCGCCGTCCGCGGTGTGATGGCACATCCTGCCACTCGAGCCGAGGCGATGAGCCTGATCATCGGCTGATGCCGATCGATCCTGTGGGGATCCGTCGCCGGACCCGGTTGGCTAGGCTGCGGCGGTGACCCGACTGCCGCAACCCGGACGCACGCTGGTGATGGGCATCCTCAACGTCACCCCCGATTCCTTCTCCGACGGCGGGGAGTTCCTCGCCACGGACGCGGCCGTGCGCCATGGACTCGACCTGCACGCCGATGGAGCGGATCTTGTCGACGTGGGCGGCGAATCCACTCGCCCCGGCGCCGTCCGCGCCGATCCGCAGACCGAGCTGGCCCGGGTGGTGCCCGTCATCGAGCAGCTGACCCGGGCCGGGGTGCCGGTGTCGATCGACACGATGCGCGCCGAGGTCGCGGTCGCCGCAGTGGCTGCGGGTGCGGTGCTCGTCAACGACGTCTCCGGCGGCCTCGCCGATTCCGACATGTTGGCCGCGGTGGCCGATCTCGACGCCGGCTACGTCGCCATGCACTGGCGCGGGCACGCCCAACGCATGGCTGAGCTGGCCACCTATTCCGACGTGGTCTCGCAGGTGTGTGCCGAGCTCTCCGATCGGCTGGACGCGGCGGTCGCGGCCGGCCTCGACCGCGAGCGGATCGTCCTCGACCCCGGACTCGGCTTCGCCAAGACGGCGACGCACAACTGGCTCCTGCTGCAGCGTCTGGACGCTCTGGCCGCGCTCGGCCAGCCGCTGCTCATCGGCGCGTCCCGCAAGCGGTTCTTCGGCGAGCTGCTCGCCGACGGTGACGTGCCGCGTCCGGTCCGTGAGCGAGAGGACGCCGGTGTCGCGCTCACCGCGCTGGTGGCCGCGGCCGGGGTGTGGGGAGTGCGGACGCACACCGCTCGACCGCACCGCGACGCGATCGCTGTGGCTTCCCGATTGGCCGTCCCCCAACCGGAGCCTGCAGGATAGGGTCGGCGCTAAGGAGGTGGCTCGATGACCCATGGTGATCTGAGCGTGCCCGGGGCGCCCGACCGGATCCGGCTGAGCGGGATTCGGGTGCAGGCGACCCACGGCGTCTACGCCGAGGAGAAGATCACCCCGCAGACGTTCGTCATCGATGTCGTGTGCAGCGTGAAGCCGAGACCTGCGCTGGACGACCTCGCCACCACGGTCGACTACGCCGTGCTCGCCGGACGGGTCGCCGACGTGGCCCGCGCGGGGTCGGTCGACCTGATTGAGACCCTCGCCGAACGGATCTGCGCCGCCTGCCTCGAACAAGACCGGATCGCCGAGGTCGAGGTGACGGTGCACAAGCCCGAGGCCCCGCTTCCGGTGCCCGTCGCCGACGTGGCTGTGACCATCACCAGGAGGAACCCGACATGACCGGCACCTACCTCGACGTCGACACCCTTTCCGGGATGGCCCCGCTGCGGGTGGCCGTCTTCTCGCTCGGCTCCAATCTCGGCGACCGCTTCGAATACCTGCAGGGAGCCGCCAACGCGCTGCGCGCCACTCCGGGCCTGAAGATCACCGGCATCTCCTCGGTCTACGAGACCACTCCGGTCGGGGTTCTCGACCAGCCGGACTTCCTGAACATCGTGGTGGTCACCGAGTCCACTCTCGCGTCCATGGTGATGCTGGAGCGTGCGTTGGCGATCGAGGACGCGTTCAGCCGGGTGCGTCAGGTTCCGCATGGCCCGCGAACCGTGGACGTCGATCTGATCGCGGTCGGCGATCGGATCCTGAACGGCCAACATCTCACCCTGCCGCACCCGCGAGCTCACGAACGTGCGTTCGTGCTCGTGCCCTGGCATGAGGTCGAGCCGGACGCGGTGCTGGTGGGCCATGGGCGGATCGCCGACCTGCTGAACGGTGTGGACGCCTCCGGCGTGCGCAGGCGTGACGACCTCCGGATCGAGTGATGGCCGAGCCGCCTCGCCCCACAGGCACTGTGCACCCCACCAGCTGGCAATCGATCGGCGTCGCCGTCGTGGTGGGCGCCGGGCTTGGCTGGTCGCTGTTCACGGCGCTGGACCGCTTCACCGGAGACGTGCCCCAGGTGCCGTTGGCCGTGACCGCGGTGATCGCCGTGCTGGCCGGCGTGGTCTGCGTCCAGGCGGTGCTCACTCATCGCACGATTCAGGTGCGACGGCTCCCGATCCCGGTTCGGCGCGCGGTGGCCTTGGTGGCTTTCGGTAAGGCCTGCCTGCTCGGCGGGACGGTGCTCGTCGGCGGGTACGCCGCGGTGGCCACGTTTCTGGCGCGGCGGCTGGAGCTGAATCTGCCACGCGAGTTGCTGCTGGGCCCGGTGGTTGCGATCCTGGCGAGCGCGGCCCTGGCCGTGGCCGGGGCATTTTTGGAGCGATCCTGCCGGATTCCTGGTCCCCCTAAGGAGGACGCCACGCCGCCGACCATTCCGGGAAGTCCGGATCGCGCTGACTAGACTCCGGGACGTGAATACAGCCGTCGCGCCGCGAAAAGCGAATCCTTCCCCGCTGCGCCGTTACGCGTGGCTCTCGTTGTTCGGGTCGGCTGTCGTGGCTGTTGCCATCGCCTTTGGCGGGGTCTGGATGACCCGCGCCGCCGTGGTGGTCGCAGTCGTCGGCGGCATCGTCGCCTGTGTCTTCGCCTGGCGCGAAGTCCGGGTGACTCGAACCACGCTGATGGCTCAGCAGTCCGCCGATTCCCGGCGGATGGGGGAACAACTGCATGCCGAGCGTCTCCAGCACGTCCGGCTGCTTCAGGTCTTGCAGAGCCGCAACGGCGAGTTGCGGAGCAAGCTCAACCAGTCCCGGGCCGAGGCAGCTCAGCTCGCGATCACGTCCGCCCAACTCCGCGGCGACAAGGTGGCTCTGGAGCAGCAGCTCGCCGAGCAGCAGGCTTCAGCCGAAGCGGAGGTGGTGGCCTTGCCGCGCCGGGTGTCCGGACGGGGCGACGGCGCCGACCTCTGGGACGGCGATGGCGCGCCCACCGTGGTCGAGCTGCAGGCGCTGGCCAATCCGCCCGCTTTGCCCGGCGATCAGCGCCAGCACGCCTGATCCGATCCTGGTCGCCTATTCGACCGGTTTTGGTAGTTGTGCCTGCGCTGTGCGACACCGACAAGCCGACCGATTGTGAACCCGTCCCAATTAGTGAGAGGCCGGCTTGCGCATAGGCTCCCGACCGGCCTTCACGGGTTCAGTCGGCAGGGGCCGGTATTGACGCTCGGATAAACGCCGACAATGCTGTCGCGCGGTTTGCCCGAGCCGAGCCGGGGTATATGCTGGCGTGAACCAAGGGAGCCAATACCAGTCGCGCTGCGACGACTTCATTAGAAAGGATCACCATGGCCAAGCGTGTGCAGGTCATCCACACCGACGACATCGATGGTAGCGACGCCGCCGAGACCATCGCGTTCGCCCTGGACGGAATCAACTACTCGATCGATCTCTCCGCGGAGAACGCGAAGAAGCTGAGGGACGCATTTGCGCCCTACATCGCCGCTGGCGAGCGTGATCGTTCGGCTCGTCGAACGGGTTCCAGCCGGCGCAAGTCCTCGGGTACGGCCGCCACCGATATCCGCGCCTGGGCTGCTGCCCAGGGCATGCAGGTCTCCGCACGGGGTCGCGTTTCCGCCGAGGTCCGAGAGGCTTACGAGCGCGCCCACGGCTGACCCTAAGAACGTCGCAGCACCCGCCCTTTCCGCCCCCGGCTCGCCAAGAGCCGGGGGCGGACTGCGTCCGCAGCCCCAACCGCCGTGCCCCGGATTGAGCCGGGGGCGAACACGCGGAAGCAATGAGGGCCGGGTTGTGTTGACTAAGCTGAAGACGCGAGCAGAGGGGGATCTTGTCGATTCGCTTGTGCGCCGCAGCCGCTGGATGAAGGAGTTCCCTGCATGTTCGATCGGTTCACCGACCGCGCCAGGCGAGTGATCGTGCTCGCACAGGACGAGGCGCGCATGCTCAACCACAACTACATCGGCACCGAGCACCTGCTGCTCGGTCTGATTCACGAAGGGGAAGGCGTCGCAGCCAAAGCGCTGGAGTCGCTGGGCATCTCCCTGGAGGCCGTGCGCGAACAGGTCGAGGAGATCATCGGCCAGGGTCAGCAGGCGCCGGCGGGCCATATCCCATTCACCCCGCGCGCCAAGAAGGTGCTCGAGTTCTCGATGCGCGAGGCGCTGCAGATCAACCATCCCTACATCGGCACCGAGCACATCCTGCTGGGCCTGATCCGGGAGGGTGAAGGCGTCGCGGCCCAGGTGCTGATCAAGCTCGGCGCCGACCTGAACCGGGTCCGCAACCAGGTGCTGCAGCTGCTCAGCGGGTACCAGGGCAAGGAGGCCGCGACGGCGGGGGCGCCCGAGACCGGGCAGTCTCCGGCTGCGGCGACGATCCTCGACCAGTTCGGACGCAACCTGACCCAGGCGGCCAGGGAGAACAGCCTCGACCCGGTGATCGGTCGCGAGAAGGAGATCGAGCGCGTGATGACCGTGCTCTCCCGGCGCACCAAGAACAACCCGGTATTGATCGGCGAGCCCGGTACCGGTAAAACGGCGATTGCAGAAGGACTGGCTCATCGCATTGTCCGGGGAGACGTTCCTGAAAACCTGAAGTCAAAACAATTATTCTCCCTCGATATGGGAGCGCTGATAGCAGGGGCAAAATATAAAGGTGAGTTCGAGGAGAGGCTCAAGGCCGTGGTGAATGAGGTCATCGGCTCAGATGGTGAGGTTATTTTATTCATCGATGAGATCCACACCCTTGTGGGAGCAGGAAAAAGCGAGGGCGCCATGGATGCGGCCAATATCATCAAACCGGCACTGGCAAGGGGTGAATTGAGAGCTATTGGAGCCACCACGCTGAACGAATATCAGAAATACTTTGAAAAAGACAAGGCCCTGGAGCGCCGTTTTCAGGTCGTGATGGTCGATGAGCCGGATACATTCAGCGCAATCTCCATTCTGCGGGGATTAAAGGAGCGATATGAAAATCACCATAAAGTCAGAATTAAAGATAACGCGATCATTGCAGCCGTTGAGCTGTCGCAACGGTATATCACCGACCGCTTCCTGCCTGACAAAGCCATTGACCTGATGGATGAAGCGGCTGCCAAGCTGAGGCTTGAAATGGACTCTGTGCCGGAAGAACTCGACGAAATCGAGCGCAGGATGAAGCAACTGGAGATTGAACGGGAGGCTATCAAACGGGAAAAGGACGATACCAAACTTGCCGCCTTGACGGCTGAGATTGAGAACATGAAGGAAGAACAATCCCGGTATCGTGCCCAATGGGAAACGGAGCGATCCATTCTGAATGGCATTCAGCAGAACAAAACGGAGATTGAAAACCTGAAGTTTGAAGCAGATCAGGCTGAACGCGCAGGCGATTACGGGCGGGTAGCGGAGATCCGCTACGGAAAAATCAAGGAAGCCGAAGAAGCGATTATCCGCCTTCAAAAGGAATTGAAGGAAATGAAGGGACAGGCCTTGATCAAGGAAGAAGTTGATTCGGAGGACATCGCCGGGGTGGTTGCCCGATGGACAGGCATTCCGGTTGCGAAAATGATGCAGAGCGAACGGGAGAAGCTGCTTCAACTGGAGGAAGAACTGCACCGCCGCGTAGTCGGGCAGGATGAAGCAATCCGGGCAGTCGCTGATGCCGTGCGCAGGAGCCGTGCCGGACTGCAGGATGAAAAACGCCCCATTGGATCATTTATCTTTCTTGGAACCACCGGGGTTGGAAAAACGGAACTGGCCAGAGCCCTGGCCGACTACTTGTTCGATGACGAGAATATGATGACCCGGATCGATATGTCTGAATACCAGGAAAAATTCTCCGTAAGCCGGCTTATCGGATCCCCTCCGGGATATGTGGGCTATGATGAAGGCGGGCAGCTCACCGAGGCGGTCAGACATAAACCTTATTCCGTGGTGCTCTTCGATGAAATCGAAAAAGCACACCCTGATGTATTTAATATTCTTTTGCAGGTGCTGGACGACGGACGACTCACCGATAACAAAGGAAGACTGGTGAATTTTAAAAACACGATCATCATTATGACTTCCAATCTCGGATCGCATCTGATACAGGAAGGATTTGAACGGATGACCGGACAGAACCGGGCCGGCGTGTTTGAACAAACCAGAAGTGCTGTTTTTGAATTGTTGAGAAAAACGATCCGTCCCGAGTTTCTGAACAGGATTGATGAAATCATTATGTTCACGCCGTTGACGAGGGAGGATATGAAAGAGATTGTTCAGATCCAGTTTAACCGGATTGTTAAAAGACTGAGTAATCAAAACCTGAAACTGAGCATCGCTCCCGAAGCCGTCGACTGGCTGGCAGCCGTGGGTTATGATCCGCAATACGGAGCCCGGCCAGTGCAGCGATTGCTGCAGAAATACCTGCTCAATGAGCTTTCCCGGGAGATCCTTTCCGGAACTGTTTCCCCGAACCAGTCAATCAGGGTGGTGATGGAAAATGATGAACTGAAATTTAAGCAACTATAAAATAAGGAAGGCGCCCCGGGCGCCTTCCTTATTTTATAGTTTCAGCAATTCCTGTTGAAGTTCTTCTTCTGCCAGGCCGATTATCCGGATAAATTGAGCCACGTCACCGGAACAGGTATTGACGTCTCCGCCTTCCTGTGTGCTTAACTGAATCCGCTTTAACAACAGCCCCAGATCATTCATGCCGAATGTCATCACCGACGATTTTGCCTTATGGGCCGCTTTCCCAAGTTCTTCCCATTGCCGGTTTCGCAAACAGGTTTGCAAATCATTTCTGAACTCAGTGATTTGTTCCAGAAACAGTCCGATAAACTCCTTCATGACAGCAGGTTCGTCACCGGCTATCTCTGTTAAGTAGCTGAGGTTGATAAGTTTTTCCTTATCCATTTTTGGTGAATTATCATTACAAGTATACAAAAAAATGAACCGTAGCTTCTCTATGTGTCCAACTTTTTATTGCGGAACCTTCCGATCCTCAGTTGTTTAATCTTTTCATAATGCTGCAGGGGTATTATACCGTATTTTGCTGCTGGTATTGTTCCATTATTTTCTGATCTTTGAACTTTGTTTGCCGGCTTGTTTTGGAATGTTAAATTCTAACATAAATTCATTCGGATAATGAAGAAGACTGTTTTTAATCAGATACACCGGAACGCCGGTGGAAAGATGGTGGAGTTTGCGGGTTATGAAATGCCCGTTGAATTCAGCGGAATCAGGGATGAGCACCTGACGGTTCGCCAGGGAGTGGGAGTGTTCGACGTGTCCCATATGGGTGAGATCTGGGTCAAGGGGCCGAAAGCGGCCGACCTTGTTCAGTATGTGACCAGTAATGATATTACGGCGCTTTCTCCGGGTCAGGCCCAGTATTCCTGCTTCCCGAACGGGAAGGGCGGAATTGTGGACGATCTGCTGGTCTACTATTTCGCTCCCGGCTCTTACCTGCTGGTGGTGAATGCTTCCAATATTGAGAAAGACTGGAACTGGCTTGTTTCCAGGAACAGCTTCGGAGCGATCCTTGAAAATGCTTCGGACCAGACCAGCCAGCTGGCCATACAGGGTCCCGATGCCATTCGGGTGTTACAGAACCTTACTGACACCGACTTAAATGCCATTGGCTATTATACATTCACCACAGGTACTTTTGCCGGCGTTGAAAACGTCCTCATTTCGGCAACCGGCTACACGGGGGCGGGTGGATTTGAACTGTATTTTCCCAATGAGGATGGGGAAAAGATTTATCATGCCATTTTTGAAGCCGGTAAGGAATCCGGCATTAAACCCATCGGACTTGGCGCCCGGGACACACTTCGCCTGGAAATGGGCTACTGCCTTTACGGAAACGACATCGACGATACCACCTCGCCCATCGAAGCAGGCCTGGGATGGATCACCAAATTCAATGACAGGAATGAATTTATTG
>DJWE01000042.1 GCA_002441465.1 Propionibacteriaceae bacterium UBA6238
GGATCACCTATAGCGTCTAAGCCCGGCAATGCCTTCGATCCGGACAGGGAGGCACCGAGAACTTGGGGAACGGAACGCCGGCCACACCCGAAGAGGACCGGACCACCTACAGCGCTGTGTGCGGGAATGGCTCACCCCTCGCCAGGACCCCGGGGGTATCTGGTATGAGAGAGGACAGGAGAGAGGACGCGCGGCCGATACCCCACCGGGTATGCCATTCCGTACCATTTCCGTGGGGCATACGTGGGGCAGCGTGGGGCAAACGTGGGGCACGAAGAGCCCCCGATGGCACTTCCTGGGTACACCTGAGCAGGGCCAGATCAGCCCAAAACCGCTAGTCAGATGCTGTTTGCCCTCGTCAGGGGCACATAACCATTTTGTGCGCGAGAGAGGAGTTGAACCTCCACGTCCTTTCGGACACACGGACCTGAACCGTGCGCGTCTGCCATTCCGCCACTCGCGCCCGGCTCCCTGAGGAGCCAGCCGAAAGAGGTTAGCACAGCACCCCGGATACCTCCGATTCGGCGCCGGCCCTGGTAAGCGTGACCTGAGCGGCCTCATTCTCGGCTCCGGCCTGAGTGCCCATCCCGGACCGTCGCGTAGGCTGGCGTTTCGGTGCTGGATAGTCTTGACCGCGCCGGACAGCCTGGAAGGGAGACGGGATGGGGGTCTTCGATCGCGTCGAGAAGAAGCTCGAGAGCGCGGTCAGCGGCGCTTTCGCGCGTGCCTTCAAAGGCGACGTCCAACCCGTCGAGCTGACTGCCCGGCTACAGCGCGAACTCGATTCGGAGGCCAAGCTCCTCAGTCGCGACCGCAAGCTCGTGCCGAACGAGTTCCGGATCGCGCTTTCCTCGCACGACTACGACCGCCTCACCCCCTACAGCAAGACCCTGAACGCCGAGATCGCACCGCAGCTTCGCGAGTACGCCGCCGACTCCGGCTACATCTTCAACGGCCCGGTCACGATCGACTACGTTCTCGACGCGAGCCTCCCGGTCGGCCGGTTCACGATCACCTCCGCTGCTGTCGCCGGAGTGGACGCGGCGGACGAAGCCAGCCCGAGCGAGATCCGGGCAGCCAACCTGGTCGTCGAGGTGAACGGCGTCCGGCATCCGCTCACCCCACCGGGAATCACGATCGGACGCGGCGCCGACGCCGACTTGAGGATCAACGATCCCGGGGTGTCGCGTCTGCACGCACGGATTGGCGTCATCGGCACCGACGCCGGCCAACAGATCATCATCGAGGACCTCGGCTCTACCAATGGCGTCACCGTCGACGGCCAGCGCACCCGGCACGCGACCCTGACGCTCGGCAGCCGTATCGAAATCGGCTCGACGAGGTTGGCGATCGTGTCGCCGGTGTCCGATGTCTGAGCTGGCCGTCCTCGGCCTGAAGGTCGGGTTCCTCGCGCTGTTGTGGTTGTTCATCCTGTTCACCGGCAACGTCGTGCGCACCGACCTGTTCGGACGCAAGGTGAGCGCAGCCGAACTCAGCGCCTCAGGCACCCCGGGCGCAAAGCCGCAGAAGTTGTCGCGGCGTGCGTTGCGTCAACTGCCCAAGACGCTCACCGTGACCCATGGCAAGCAGGCCGGGCTGCAGTTGCCGCTCGGCGACGGCATCCTGATCGGACGCGCCAGCGACTGCCAGCTGCTGCTCGACGACGACTACGTCTCCACCCGGCACGCCCGGATCAGCAGGACCCCCACCGGCTACCAGGTCGAAGACCTCGGCTCGACCAACGGCACCTTCGTGAACAACCAGCGGATCTCCACGCCGGTCGCCTTCGGCGCAGAGGACACCCTGCGCATCGGTCGCACCTTGATGAGCGCGGAGAAGTAGATGACGCTGGCGCTGCGCTACCTCGCCCACTCCGAGATCGGACTGGTCCGCAAGAACAACCAGGATTCGGCCTACGTGTCTCCGTCCATGCTGGTCGTGGCGGACGGAATGGGCGGAGCGGCAGCCGGCGACCTCGCCTCCGCGATCGCCGTCCGTGAGCTGAAGGAGGCCGACGGCCCTCACGTCGGCACGGAGATGCTCGACGTGCTCGCCGGGGCCATCGACTCCGCCGGGGTAGCGATCAGCGAGCTGGTCCGATCCGACCCAAGCCTGGACGGCATGGGCAGCACGGTATGCGGCCTGATGTTCGACGGCGACCACATCGGGCTGGCCAACATCGGAGACTCCCGGGCGTACCGCTACGTCGACAAGACGCTCACCCGGCTCACCCGCGACCATTCCTGGGTGCAGGCACTCGTCGACGAGGGACGCATCACCGAGGCGGAAGCTCTGGAGCACCCGCACCGCTCGCTCATCCTCAAGGTGATCAACGGCCAGCCCCAGCACACCCCGGACCTGGAATTGGTCGACGTCGCGGTCGGGGACCGCCTGCTGATCTGCTCCGACGGCCTGTGCGGCTTCGTCACCGATGACGTGATCGCCGCCCACATGGACGGTGCACGCGAGGACGTCCTGGCCGCGCTTGTCGGTCTCGCTCACCACGAGGGTGGCCAGGACAACATCACGATCATCATCGCCGACGTGGTCGACGGTGAGCCCGATGGTGTCACCGAGGTGCTCGGCGCGGCCGCCACCCTCGACTTGGACAACCCCCAGGAGAACACTGCGCGACTGGCCCTCGCGCCCGCGGCGACGCGGCCACGGCCCGACCCGTCCGCCGGCGAACTCGCCCGCTACTCCCCGCTCGCCCGGCGACGTCCCGCGGCCTGGGTGAAGCTCGCGCTGCTGGTGCTGTTGCCGCTCCTGGCTCTCGGCGGCGGTGGTTGGCTGTGGTACTCCTACACCCAGCAGCAGTACTACCTCGGCGCGGACGGCGAATACCTCGCGATCTTCCAGGGCATTCCCGAGCCTGTGTTCAACCTGCCCCTGTCCCATGTGGTCACCACGGACCACACCCGCGTCGCCGATCTGCCCCTGTACTACCAAGAGCAGGTACGTAGTACATTGCCCGCCGACTCCTTCACCGCGGCCGAGGAAACCCTCGCCACGTTGCGGCTGAAGGCTGACGCCTGCATCAAACAACGCCAGGATCGGGAGAATCCCCCCTCGACGCCGTCCCCGAGTCCCTCCGGTTCGGCGAGCGCCACCCACACGCCCACCGGGTCTGCCGATCCGAGCGCCAGTGTCACGGCGAGCCCCACCCCGTCCGACACGGCCACCCCGGCAGCGCCCACGGAGTGCTGATGAACGACGTCGTCGGCTACCGCAAGCGGCGCGGCGTGGAGGCCTTCATGCTCGCCTTCTCGATCGCACTCGGCATTGGCGGCTACCTGCTCACCCACCTCAACCAGGACGCCGCCCTGCCCCCGGAGTGGCCATGGGCGCTGGCGGCACTGTTCACGATCGGCCTGGTCCTGCACGTGGTCATCCGCTGGCGGCTTCCGTATGCCGATCCGCTGATCCTGCCCCTGGTGATGCTGCTGAACGGCCTGGGATTGGCCATGATCCATCGGCTCGATCTGGGCACCTCGCCCCGGATGCACTCCGCGGAACTCCAGCTGATGTGGACCGCGGTCGCCGCGATCGCCTGCTGCGTGGTGATCGTGTTCGTCCGCGACTACCGCGTGCTGCAGCGCTACACCTACACCATGTTCCTGGCCGGCATGGCCTTGCTGATGCTGCCGCTGGTGCCGGGACTCGGACTGGAGAAGAACGGCGCCCGGATCTGGATCCACCTCGGGCCGTACAGCTTCCAGCCCGCCGAACTGGCCAAGTTGGTGCTCTCGATCGCGTTCGCGTCCTACCTGGTCGAGAAGCGGGAGGTGCTCGCCCTCGCCGGCGGCCGGTTCCTCGGCATCGAGCTTCCCCGTCCTCGTGACCTCGGACCGATCCTGGTGATGTGGCTGGCCAGCCTGGCGGTGTTGGTCTTCCAGAAGGACCTGGGCACCTCGCTGCTGTTCTTCGGCCTGTTCGTGATGATGCTCTACGTCGCCACCGAGAAGCCCAGCTGGGCGATCCTGGGGGTGTTGCTGTTCGGCACCGGCGCCTACCTGGGCTATCTGTTCTTCTCCCACGTGCAGGTGCGAGTGTCGTCCTGGTTGAGCCCGTTCACCGACTACGACCAGAACTACCAGGTGATCCAGGGCCAACTCGGGATCGCCTGGGGCGGGGCGCTGGGCACCGGCTGGGGCCTGGGCCGGCCGAACCTCATCCCCCTGGCGAAGACCGACTTCATCGCCGCAGCGGTCGGCGAGGAGCTGGGCATCGCCGGGCTCACCGCGGTGATGCTGATCTACGGCCTGATCGTCGCCCGCGGCCTGCGCGCGTCCCTGGTAGCCAGGGATCCGTTCGGAAAGCTGCTCGCCGCCGGCCTCGCATTCGTGTTCGCGATCCAGGTGTTCGCGATCCTCGGCGGGGTCACCCGATTGCTGCCGCTGACCGGCCTGACCACACCGTTCATGTCCCAGGGCGGCTCCTCCCTGGTCGCCAACTGGACCATGGTCGGGCTGCTGCTGGTGATCACCCACCAGGTCCGCAGTCCCGTGCCCGAGGCACCCGAGCCGGAGCAGTGGCTGAGCGCGGAGACCACCCAGGTGGTCCCGGTCGGCGCTGCGGCGATTTCGGGACGTCCGAGCGCCGGTACGGCCGCCTCGCCGGCCCACCCGAGGACGCCGTCCGGCGAGGACGAGGACGAGTCGACCGTGACCGTCCCCACCAACCCGGTCCAGCAGACGCCGACGAGCCCCGACGACACCACCCAGATCGCCACCGAGCACGCCGACCAGCCCGGCTCCGACCGGGCCGCCGAGGACGGGCACACGACATGAACAAGCCGATCCGCGCCGTCTCCGTAGCCGCCATGGCGATGTTCTTCGCACTGATGGCGAACCTCAGCTACCTCTACGTCGGCCAGCAGAACTACCTCAACGAGCGACCTGAGAACCGTCGCGTCGCCGATGCCCGATTCGGCCAGGATCGCGGGCCGATCATGGTCGGCAACACCCCGGTGGCGCAGTCGGAGGCGGTGAAGGACCGGTTCAAGTTCCAGCGCAGCTATTCCTCGGGAAAGCTCTATGCCCCGGTCACCGGGTTCTACTCCTACCTGTACCGGACCTCGGCGCTCGAGGCGTCCTACTCGGCCCAGCTGTCGGGGGTGGACGACTCGCAGTTCTGGAACCGGCTGATCAACACGCTGTCCGGGGCGAGCCAGCGCGGGGGCACCGTCCAGACGACCCTCGACGCGAAGGCGCAGAAGGCGGCCTGGGACGCGCTGGCCGGACGCAAGGGTGCCGTGGTCGCCATCGACTACAAGACCGGGGCGATCAAAGCCCTGGTCAGCTCGCCCAGCTACGACCCCAATTCGTTGGCGACCCACGACCTGGCCGACTCGACGAAGGCCTGGGACAAGCTCAACGCCGACCCCGACCGTCCGATGTCGAACCGGGCCACCAAGGAGATCTACTCCCCGGGCTCCACGTTCAAGCTGGTCACGGCCGCAGCCGCGCTCGAGTCGGGACTGACCGCCGACTCGACCGTCGACGCGTCCTCGTACAAGCTGCCCGGCTCCACCAAGGTGATCTCGCAGAACTGCGGCGGCACCCGGATCACCTTGTCCCAGGCGCTGCAGCGATCCTGCAATCCGGCGTTCGCACGGCTCGGCGCGAAGCTCGGCGCGGACGCGCTGCGCGAACAGGCGGAGAAGTTCGGATTCGGCACGAAGTTCCTCTCCGACGTCGGCTCGGCCGCGAGCGTCTTCCCCGAGGACCTCGACCCGGCGCAAACCGCGATGAGCGCGATCGGCGAGTACGAGACCAAGGCCACGCCGCTGCAGATGGCAATGGTGGCCGCAGCCGTCGCGAACGACGGCATGGTGATGGACCCCTACATCGTGGACGAGGTGCTGGACAGCGATCTGAAGGTGGTCAGCAGCACCCACGCCGACCAGATCTCGACGGCGATGAGCAGCGACAACGCCGCCGAGCTGCGCACGATGATGGTCGCCGTGGTCGAACACGGCACCGGCTACCGGGCGCAGATCCCTGGCGTGACCGTCGGCGGCAAGACCGGGACGGCCCGCACCAGCGCCGATCGCAACCCCTATGCGTGGTTCACCGCGTGGGCGGATGACCCGTCCGTGGCCGTCTGCGCCTTCGTGGAGGACGCGGACATCCCGTCCACGGAGATCGCCGGCGGACGCGTCGCCGCCCCGATCGCCAAGGCCGTGATCGAGGCCCTGCGGTGAGCCCCATCAGTGCTTGCTTGCGCCCTCGGCCACAATGGGAACGTTGCGCCGCCGGTTCGGCCGTTCGGACTGCTGTGAAAGGATGCGACGGATGACCGAAGAACCCAGGCTCCTCGGGGGCCGCTACCAGCTGGGCTCCATGCTCGGCCGAGGCGGCATGGCCGAGGTCCGCCGGGCACGCGACCTGCGGCTCGGTCGCGACGTCGCGATCAAGCAGTTGCGCATCGACCTCGCCTCCGACCCGACCTTCCAAGCCCGGTTCCGGCGCGAAGCACAAGCCGCCGCCGGGTTGAACCACCCCAACATCGTCGCCGTCTACGACACCGGCGAAGAGGCCGATCCCGCCTCCGGCATCCAGGTGCCCTACATCGTGATGGAACTGGTCGAGGGGCACACGCTCAGGGAGATCCTGCGGACCGGCCGGCAGGTGATGCCCACCAAGGCGCTGGAGTTCACCCAGGGAGTGCTGGACGCGCTGAGCTACAGCCACAAAGCCGGCATCGTGCACCGTGACATCAAGCCGGCCAACGTGATGCTGACCTCGGCCGGCCAGATCAAGGTGATGGACTTCGGCATCGCCCGCGCGGTGGCGGACACCTCGGCCACGATGACCCAGACCGCCGCGGTGATCGGCACCGCGCAGTACCTCTCGCCGGAGCAGGCCCGCGGCGAGACCGTCGATTCCCGCAGCGACATCTACTCCGCCGGCTGCCTGCTCTACGAACTGCTCGTCGGCCGGCCGCCGTTCCAAGGCGATTCGCCGGTCAGCGTCGCGTACCAGCACGTCCGGGAGGCTCCGGTGCCGCCCAGTCATCTGGACGCCGAGATCACCCCGGCGATGGACGCGATCACGCTCAAGGCACTGGCCAAGGACCCGGCGGACCGCTACCAGACCGCGGCGGCGATGCGAGCCGACATCGGACGCCTGCTCGCCGGTCAGGACGTCACGGCGCGGGTGCCCGTCCCTGCGGTCGTCCCCGCTCCGGTGCCGGCCGGGGCAGCCGAGCCGACCACTGTCTTCGATCCCTCCGATCACACGGCGGCCCGCGCCCTCGAGCAGCCGGAGTCGCCACGGCGGCGGTGGGGTTTGGTCGCATTCCTGGTCGCCCTGATCGTGATCGCAGCCAGCTTGGGCATCTACTTCTTGATGAACTCCAACCGGGTGGAGACCGTCCCGGTGCCCTCCGTGATCGACAAGCTGCAGGACGACGCCGAGCAGGCCCTGATCGCCGCCAAGCTCCAGCCGCGCGTCCGTCAGGTGAACGGCCCCGACGACACCTCCAACGGCCGCGTCACCGCACAGAGCATCGCGCAGGACACCGTGGTCCCGATCGGCACCGAGGTGGAGATCACGGTGAACGTGGGCCCGAGCAAGGGCATCATCCCCTCGGTGGTCGGTCAGGATCTCGCGGACGCCAAGAAGCTGCTCGCCGACAACAGCTTCAGCAATGTGCAGGCGCTGCCGTCCCCCAACGAGACCGCAAGCGACAAGGCCAACGAGGTGCTCAGCGTCGATCCGGGCGAGGGCCAGAAGGTGGCCCTCGATACGCAGATCACGTTGTACTACGCCACCGGCAAGAGCCAGGTACCGCTGGTGAAGGGTTTCGAGCAGGCGGACGCGATCGCCACCTTGGCCAACGCCGGTTTCACCAAGGATCCACAGATCCAGACCCTGACGACCGACGACCCCTCGCTGGTGGGGAAGGTGGTCAAGCAGTCTCCGGACGCCTACACGCTGGTCAAGCGCACCACCGTGATCAAGCTGTGGATCGGGGTGGCAGCGTCCACGCCTACCCCGACGCCCACGCCGACCCCGGATCCGACCGAGAGCGCGACTCCCTAGGAGCCGGCTGCCATCAGAGGGGTCAGGCCGGCCGCCCGGCGTGGCGCGTCCGCGTCCCCGCAGGTGACCAGCCAGTTGGCGAGCATCTGGTACCCGCCCTCGGTAAGCACCGATTCAGGGTGGAACTGCACGCTCTCGATCGGCAGGCTGCGGTGCCGGACGGCCATGATCACGCCGCTGTCGGTTGTCGCCGAGACCTCCAGGTCGTCGGGGACGGTGGCCGGGTCGAGCGCGAGCGAGTGGTAGCGGGTGGCCGTGATCGGGTTCGGCAGGCCGGCGAACACCCCCCGTCCGTCGTGGTGGACCAGTGAGGTCTTGCCGTGCAGCAGCTCCGGCGCGCGCGTGACCACCCCGCCCATGGCCACCGACATCGACTGCAGGCCCAGGCATACCCCGAAGATCGGCAGCCGGCCGCCCTGGCTACGCACGATGTCGATGCAGGCGCCGGCGTCCTCGGGTGTGCCGGGTCCGGGCGAGAGCAGGATGCCGTCGAAACCGTCGGTCCAGTCGGGCTCGGCGAAGCGGGGGTCGTCGTTGCGCCAGACCTCGACGTCCGCGCCGATCTGGCCGAGGTACTGGACGAGGTTGTAGACGAACGAGTCGTAGTTGTCGACCACGAGGATCCGAGCCATGGGCCCATTCTCCCTCACCGCGTGGCCCGAACCTCAGCTGGTCACAGCGGGCTGAGACTCTCTCGACTCGGTGCGGAAAGGGTTCTCCGGTATCCTGAGGGGGTTTCCAGTCAGGAGGATGACGGTGCCCGAATCCAGGATCCGTAAGACGGCTGCGGAGAAGAAGAAGCAGTCCGACCGGGCCTCGCTCACTGAGAAGCGTGGCGAGCGCGAGCGTACGTTCGCGGCACCGGGCAGCCGCCAGTGGGTGCCTCCGACCTTCATCACCGTAGGGCTGCTCGGCGTGCTGTGGCTCGTCGTCTACTACATCACCGCGTCCGTGGGGATCACGATTCCCGTGATCAGCGACCTCGGCGGCTGGAACGTCCTGATCGGCATGGGCGGCATGGCCGCGGCCTTCATCATCGCCACCCTCTGGAAGTAGCTCTCCGGACGCCGGGCCTCGAGCGCCGAGCGGTCGGCCTGTGGCGCCGCCGCGGCTGCGGTGAACGAAAAGGTACCTGTCCCCTTCTGGTTCAGCGTGAACGAAAAGGTACCTGTCCCCTTTTGGTTCGGCGGGGGGTCAGCTCTGCGGCTTGAGCAGCGGGAACAAGATGGTCTCGCGAATGCCGTGGCCGGTGAGCAACATCATCAATCGATCCAGCCCGAGCCCCATCCCACCCATCGGCGGTGCGCCGAACTCGAGCGCGGCCAGGAAGTCCTCGTCCAGCTGCATCGCCTCCGGATCGCCGGCGGCAGCCTTCAGCGACTGCGCGACGAGCCGCTCGCGCTGGATCACCGGGTCGATCAGCTCCGAGAAGCCGGTCGCCCGCTCGACCCCACCGATGATCAGATCCCACGCCTCGATCAGGTCTGGATCGCTGCGGTGCTGGCGGGCGAGCGGCTGCGCGATGGGCGGGTAGTCGCACACGAAGGTCGGCTGGAGTAGGCCGGGCTCGACGATCTCGCCGAACAGCTCCATCACGAGCTTCTGCGCGGGCCAGGTGGGGTCGAAGGGCACCTCATGGGCGGACGCGATCGCGCGCAGCCGCTCGGCAGGAGTCTCCGGGGTGATCTCCTCGCCAAGCGTGGCCGACAGCGTCGGGTAGACCGGCTTCCACTCCCACTCACCGTCCAGGTTGATCTCGCCGGCTTCGGTCTGGATCACCCGGGTGCCCAGGGCCGCGTCCGCGGCATTCTGGATCACCCGCTGCGTCATCTCCGCGATCGTGACCTGGTCGCCCCAGGCCTGATAGGCCTCGAGCATGGTGAACTCCGCCGAATGCGAGGAGTCGATTCCCTCGTTGCGGAAGATCCGGCCGATCTCGTAGACCCGGTCGGCCCCGCCGACCATGGCCCGCTTGAGAAAGAGCTCAAGCGCGATCCGCAGGGTCATGTCGATGTCGAAAGCGTTCAGGTGGGTGTTGAACGGACGCGCGGCCGCCCCGCCGTGGACGAGCTGCAGCACCGGGGTCTCGATCTCGAGGTAGCCCTCGGCATGCAGCGTCTCGCGGATGCTGCGGGTCACCGCCGCCCGGGCGCGCACCATGTCCCTGGCCTCGGGGCGGGCGACCAGGTCGGCATAGCGCTGCCGTACCCGGGTCTCCTCGCCGAGCTCCTTGTGTAGCGTGGGGAGCGGACGCAGCGCCTTGCTGGCCAACGTCCATTCGGTGGCGAGGACGCTCAACTCCCCCCGCTTGGACGAGATCACCCGTCCGGTCACGGACACGAAGTCACCCAGGTCGACCTCGGCCTTCCACGCCTCCAGTCGCTCCTCGCCGATCTCGGCCAGGGACAGCATCACCTGCAGCCGTATCCCCGAATCGGCAGCGGTGAAGCCGTCCTGCAGGGTGGCGAAACACAGCTTGCCGGTGTTGCGGACGAAAACCACCCGCCCGGAGACGCTGACCACGTCGGTGGTCTCCTCACCCGCGACCAGGTGGCCCCAATGGGCATGCACCTGGGCGGCGCTGTGGGTGCGCGGCACACCGATCGGGTACGGCGCCACTCCGGAGGCCAGCAACCGGGCGCGCTTGTCGTGGCGCACCTGCTCCTGCTCAGACAGGGACGGGTTCACGGGCGTCGGCTCAGTCACGGCGATTAGGTTAGCGACTCCGGCGGACACCTCCGACCGCGGACGGCGGGCTGTACAGATCGGCGCAATGGTTGACGCAGCGTAAATCAGTGGGTGACAATGGGTCGAGCATCCACCCCTGGAGGCGTCCATGGCACATCCAGTGCTGAGTTCGGCGATCGCGATCTCGATCGCCGCGGCCACAGTCCTCGCCCGTCACCGGCGCCCGCAGCCGCGAGCGCGGACGCCAGCAAGCCACAGATCTCGACGCCGGCCACGCCGGTAGCCGAACCGCCGACCCGGCTCACTTCTTCGCAGCGCGCGGATCTCACCGAAACGGGCCCAGGTATCGATGTCACAGACAGGTTCGCCGTCAGCCGGGAATCGACCCGCGCACGCGCCATAGCCACGCGGTCGTGCAGGCGAAAGCCGATGAAGACCTCGCGTCGGCGAATGGGAGTGAGGGTGCAGTACGGCGGGAGGAAGCGATGATCCAGGCGAGCGGCCTCGTCCGGCGGTACGGAGCCCGCACCGTCCTCGACGCGTTGACGTGGACGTTCCCGACCGGTCTCCGCACCCACATCCAGGCGCCGAACGGCAGCGGGAAGACGACTCTCTTCCGCTGCCTGCTCGGGCTGGAACGTCATCGCGGGAGCGTGCTGTTCGACGAGCAGCCGCTGGACGCCGTCCGGGACGCGGTCGGGATGGTGTTCGACGAGCCCGTCGTGTACCCGCGCCTCAGCGGAACCACGAATCTTCGGCTGCTCTGCGGAACCGAACCTGACCAGACCGTACTGAACGAGCTCGATCTCGGCCCGAGTCTCTTGGCGAGGCGCGTCTGCGGCTACTCCGCCGGTGAGCGGAAGCAATTGGCGCTCGGACTGTGCCTGGCGTCGCGTCCGCGCTACGTCTTCCTCGATGAGGTCGACGAAGGCTTGGACGACGCCACGAAGCTTCGGGTCGCCGACCTGATCCGACGCCTTCCCTGGCGGGCGACAGTGCTCACGGCCGGCCACGATCCAGGCTTCTTCGGGTTGGTTGCCGACGAGGTGGTGAACCTCGGTGAGGGCAGGCTCCGGCGTGCCGCATAGCGCGCACGCTGGCTGGCTCCGTGCGGCCGAGGGCGAGATCCGGTTCGCCTGGTGGTCGCATCATTTCCTGTGGATGCTGCTCGGCGGCCTCGTGGCCGGGGTGTTCTCGGCGATGACGCTGAACGGCATGGCAGCGAACGAAGCCCGTGCCTTCGAGGACACCGTCAGTGATGCCCGTGCGAACGGGGTGGACGTCGACGCAGAACTCCACGCCCCGATACATGTCCAGGTGAACGGCAACAACACAACGATCGACAACCCCGTTCGGTACGACTACGACCGCGCACGGAACGCCCTCGGCATGCTTCGGCCCGCAGGCTATTCGGCCAATGCCGCACAGGTGGCTGGATTCCTGCTCGCGCCCCTGGTCGCGTTCGGAGCCGGTCTCACACTCTCGGTCAAGGACTTCCGGCTCCGCACCATCCGAGTGCGCGCGGTTCGATCCCGGTTGGGTGCGCTCGAATCCGCGTACGCCCTGACGGCTGGGCTGGAGGGCATCGCCACAGTGATCGGCGCGATCGCCGCCGCTCTCGCCACCGGCGTCCTCACCGCTGGCCCGACGTCGTCCGCGCTCGTGCTGGACGGCCTCGAGCCCGTCCCGGACACCGCCGGACCGGGCGGGGTGGCGGCCTGGACGTGCTTCGCAGTGGTCGCCGCGCTCTTCTTCGGGACCGTCGGAGTGGCCGCCGGACTGCTCACCCGCGCGCTCATCGCCCCGATGGGAGTCTTCACCGCCTTCCACCTCATGGTGCCGATTCTTGGCCCTCTTGACCCTCGGGCGATGGTCTTGTCCGTTGGCACTGCGCTCGCACCACTGAGCGGAACCCTCCAATTGCGGCCGATCAGCGGCGCCCTTCCCACGACCTGGAACGTGATCATCCTGGCGGCACAGGCGATCGTGCTGCTCCTGCTCGCCCGGATCGCGCTGGCGATCCGGCCGCGATGGGGCGGCCCCTGACCCGCCTCAACCGATCGGCAGGTACCTGTCCCACCAGCGCAGGATGTGCTCGAATCGCGCCGTGCGGTGGTGCGGGGTCCCCGAGCGGGACAGCTCGTGGTTCTCCCCGGGGAAGATCAGCAACTGCGTCTCCACCCCGCGCAGCTTCAGCTCGGTGTAGTAGCGCTTGGCCGTGGCGAGCGGACAGCGAAGGTCCAGTTCAGAGTGAATCACCAGCGTGGGGGTGCGGACGGAATCCACCAACAGCAGCGGCGACTGGGCGTCCATCTGTTCGGGTCCGCCGTGGCAACCCTCGGCGAAGTACCAGCCGATGTCGGAGGCGCCGACGAAGGAGCGCGGGTCCAGATATCCACGCTCGACGATGGCACCGGCAAAGCGCGATTCGTGGGCCGTCAACCACGCCGTGAGAAAGCCACCGTAGGAGCCGCCCATCACGCCCTGCCGAGTCCGGTCCAAGCCCGGCACGACCGCCAGCGCGTGATCGAGGAAGGCCAGGACGTCCTCGGCGTCCTTGCCGCCGAATCCACCCTGGATCGCGGCGGCGTGCGCCTGGCCGTAGCTCGCCGATCCGCGCGGATTGCACATCACCACCGCATAGCCGGCCCCGGCATACACCTGCGCCTCGTCGAAGAAGGACGGTCCGAACGCCGAGAACGGACCCCCGTGCAGGAGCAGCAGCACCGGATGCGGGCCCTCGCCCTCAGGCCGCACCACCCAGCCGTGTACCGGATAGCCGTCAGGGGCCTCGGCGGTCAGTTCGATAGGCACGATCGCCGGCGCCGCGGCGCGAAGCCGGGCGGAGAAGTCGCTCAGCGGGACGCCGGCCCGGGAGGAGCCGACCGGGACCGAACGGGCGTCGCGACGGGCCGGGTCGGCCGAGGACGGCTCGGGCAGCAGCACCAGTTCACCCGGCGAACCGGCGTCGGAGACCACCGCGACTCTGGTTCCGCCCGCCGCAGCGAGCGACTCCACCGAACCGGGCAGTTCCCAGCGGACCTGCGCGCCCTCGGCGTCCACCCGAAAGGCGACCCCGCGTCCGCGCACCCAGTCGACGGCGAGCACCCCGTCGCCGTCGGCCGTGAGGTGGCCGGCGTGGACGGTCTCGGCGTCGGTGAGGCGGCGGACCGGTCCACCAGCCCGCGGCACGGCGAAGACGCCCGGGTTCTCCCCGAAGAAGTCCCGCCCGCCGGCTCCGGTGTGACCGCCGATGAAGAAGATCGACTCACCGGCCACGACGGGCGACTCCAGAACGCTGTCCCCGGCCGCGGAGTCGGTGAGCCGAACCGGGTCACCCCCCTCGGGATCGAACCGGTAGAGGTCCCAGCGCAGGTCGGCGTCGCTGCCCTCGTGCCGGGCAGCCATCACCACCACGGCGTCGCCGTCCCAGGTGGGGCACAGATGATCGTGGTCGCCGTGCGACACCTGGCGCGCCTCGGGTACCGCGCGGAACTTCGCCGAGCCGGCCGCCGCGCGACCGACCGGACGCACCAAGGGCTCGCCATGGGGATCGGGCACCTCGATCACGAACAGCTGGCTGCGCTGATCGGCAAGGTAACCCGATCCGTTGAACTCGAACTGGAGGTCATCGATCAAGCGCGGATCCTCCGCGGCAGGGCCGACGCCTTCGAGGGTGCCGTAGCGACCCGCTTCCGGCACCCGCGCCGTGAACGCGAGCTTGGTTCCGTCCGCGTTGAACGCGAACGAGCACACCCCCAACTTCGCCTCGGTGACGATGATCGGTTCGCCGCCTCTCGCGGGGACGACCGCAACCTGCGGCGGCTCACCCGGCAGGGCGCGCAGGAATCCCAGCAGGCGTCCGTCGGGGGAAAATCGAGGCGCCGTGTCTCGAAAGCCGCGAGTGATCCGCAGTGGCTCCGCAGCGTCGAACGGCACTCGCCAGAGTTGTCCGACGTAGGCGTCCGCGGCCAGATCCGGCCTTGTCACCGAGACCACGGCGTGGTCGGCAGCGGGATGCACGGCAGGGGCGGACGGCGAGGAAATCAGGGGCAGGTATTCAACTCGCACGAATGCAGCCTAACCCCTGATGAATTCCCTCCGTGGCAGAGAGCGCGATCCGCCGAATTCGCCCATCCCGGGATGCAGGGGCTCACCGGACGGCCTGATCAGCCGATTCGTCACCGGCGCAGAATTGCGACCCCGGCGTCGACTTGATGAGTGAGTGCTCACTCACTACCCTGGGGCCGTGAGCAGAGCAACACCGATGGCCCCAGACGAGCGGCGCGAGGCGATCATCGCGGCAACACTGCCCCTGCTGCTCGAACGCGGCCCGGAGATCAGCACCCGCGAGATCGCCCAGGCCGCCGGCGTAGCCGAAGGCACGATCTTCCGCGCCTTCGAGACCAAGCAGGACCTGATCCACGCCACGATCCACGCCGCGCTCTCCCCGGACGCCGCCCTGGCCCAACTCGCCGAGCTGCCCGCCGACCAGCCGCTCGTCGAACGGGTCGCCGCCGTCCTCGACGTGCTGCGGACCGACATCGCCCGCACCCGTTCGCTCTTCGCCACCTTGTTCGGGAGCGCCGACCCCGGCCCGCCGCCTCGCCACGGCAAGCCGCACGGGCAGCCCAACGACGGCAAGCTCCGAATCTTCGCAGCCGCCGGCGAGGCGCTCGAGCCCTACGCCGACCAACTGCGCATCTCCCCGGCGGCTGCCGCCCGAATCCTGTCGGCGCTGGCCTTCACGTCCAGCTTCATCACCCCGGACGCCAGTCTCGACGACGCCCAACGGCTCGCCGACCTGGCGCTGCACGGCCTTGCGGAAGGACATTCATGATCAGACTTCTGGGTCGCTTTCTGCGTCCCTATCTCCCCCAAATCGCGGCCATCGTGCTGCTGCAGTTCGTCCAGGCCACCGCTGCGCTCTTCCTACCCAGCCTGAACGCCTCGATCATCGACAACGGCGTGGCCACCGGCGACACCGGCTACATCTGGCGAACGGGTGCGCTGATGCTGGCGGTCTCGCTGCTCCAGATCGGCGGACAGGTCGGCGCGACCTGGTTCGGTGCGCGGACGGCGATGGCGTTGGGACGCGACCTGCGCCAGGCGGTCTTCGATCGCGCCATGTCCTTCTCCGCCAAGGAGCTGAACCACTTCGGCGCCCCCAGCCTGATCACCAGGAACACCAACGACGTCCAGCAACTGCAGATGCTGGCGCTGATGACGGCGACCATGATCATCTCCGCTCCGCTGATGATGATCGGCGGCGTGTTCATGGCCCTGCGTGAAGACGTCGGACTGAGCTGGCTGATTCTGGTCGCAGTGATCGTCCTCGGCACGATCATCGGCATTCTGGTCGTGCAGATGGCTCCCCTGTTCACCTCGATGCAGGGCAAGATCGACACCCTCAACCGGGTGCTGCGCGAGCAGATCTCGGGCCTGCGGGTGATCCGGGCCTTCGTCCGCGAGCCCACCGAGGCGGCCCGCTTCGACACGGCCAACCACGACCTCGCCGACACCGCGACCCGGGCCGGCCGGCGCATGATGACCATGTTCCCCTCGGTCTTCTTCGTGATGAACCTGTCCAGCATCGCGATCATCTGGTTCGGCAGCTTCCGGATCGCCGACGGCTACCTGCAGGTCGGCCAGCTGACCGCCTACCTGGCCTACATCTCCCAGATCCTGATGAGCGTGATGATGGCCACGATCATGGTGATGATCGCCCCCCGCGCGGCGGTCGCCGCCGGGCGGATCAACGCCGTGCTCGACACCTCGTCCTCGGTGGTGCCTCCGGCCGAGCCGGTCATGGCCGTGACCCACCACGGCGAGCTCAGCTTCGACGGGGTCAGCTTCGCCTATCCCGGCGCCACCGAACCGGTCCTCGACAACATCACGTTCCAGGTCCGTCCCGGCGCGACCACGGCGATCATCGGGTCCACCGGCTCGGGCAAGACCACGCTGGTGAGCCTGATCCCCCGCCTCTTCGACGCGACCGCGGGCGCGGTCACGGTGGACGGGGTCAACGTCCGCGACCTCGACCCCGACCTGCTCTGGGGGCGGATCGGTCTGGTCCCGCAGCGTCCGTACCTGTTCAGTGGCACGGTCGCGTCCAACCTGCGGCTGGGCAACCCGGACGCGACTGACGCCGACCTGTGGCAGGCTCTCGAGGTCGCCCAGGCGCGAGACTTCGTCGAACGGATGCCGGACGGCCTTGAGTCGGCGATCAGCCAGGGCGGGACGAACGTCTCCGGCGGCCAACGGCAGCGCCTGGCGATCGCGCGAGCGCTGGTGCGGCGTCCGGAGATCTATCTCTTCGACGACTCGTTCTCGGCCCTCGACGTCGCCACGGACGCCGCCCTGCGCGCCGCGCTCGCCGCGGAGACCTCGACCGCGGCGGTCGTGATCGTCGCCCAGCGAGTCTCCACGATCCGCAACGCGGAACAGATCCTGGTGCTCGATGACGGCCACATCGTCGGCATCGGCACCCACGACGACCTGATCGCCACCTGCCCGACCTATGCCGAGATCGTGGAGAGCCAGTTCAAGGCCTCGGAGGTGGCCGCATGAGCAACAGCACCGAATCCCGCCAGCCCGTACCGAACGCACCGGCGGGCACGCCCGCGAAGGCGAACGAGCGGCCGAAGTACGGGCCGCAGCACCGTGGCGGCGGCCCGATGGGGCACGGCCAGGGCACCGGAGAGAAGGCCGTCTCGTTCGGCCCGTCCATGCGTCGGCTGCTCGGCCACCTGCGTCCGGAGTTGCCTCAGATCATCGCGGTGCTCGTGATGACCGTGATCGGCACCGCGATGAACTCGGTCGGCCCGGTGATCCTGGGTCAGGCGACCAACCTGATCTTCGACGCCGCCGTGGTGAACAAGACCGCGATCCCCTTCGACGCGCTCGGCCGCGTCCTGATGCTCGCGTTGGCGGCCTACGTCACGTTCTTCCTGTTGTCGTGGCTGGCCGGCTTCATGATCAACGCGATCGTGCAGCGCTCGGTGTATCGGATGCGCCAGCAGGTGAGCGAGAAGATCACCCGGCTGCCGTTGAAGTACTTCGATGGGCAGCCCCGGGGCGAGCTGCTCAGCCGGGTCACCAACGACGTCGACAACATCTCCCAGAGCCTGCAGCAGACGCTGTCGCAGATTCTCACCAACGTGTTCACCCTGATCGGGGTGCTGGTGATGATGTTCTACGTCTCGTGGGTGCTGGCTCTGGTCGCGCTGGTGACCATCCCGGTCGCGATGGGTTTGACCATGGCGATCGGCAAGCGCTCGCAGAAGCTGTTCGCGAAGACCTGGAAGTCCACCGGCGAGCTGAACGGACAGATCGAGGAGGCCTACTCCGGCCACGAGCTGGTCACCGTGTTCGGACGGCGGCGCGAGGTGGCCGAGCAGTTCCGGGCCAAGAACGCCGAGCTGTTCGACGCCTCGTTCGGCGCCCAGTTCATCTCCGGGATCATCATGCCGGTGATGTTCTTCGTCGGGAACCTCAACTACGTGGTGATCGCGGTCGTCGGTGGCTTGATGGTGGCCGGAGGGTCGCTGAGCCTGGGTGCGGTTCAGGCGTTCATCCAGTACTCCCGGATGTTCACCCAGCCGATCACCTCCCTGGCGTCCATGGCGAACCTGCTGCAGTCGGGCGTCGCGTCCGCAGAGCGGGTGTTCGAGGTGCTGGACGCCGAGGAGGAGATCCCCGACCGGGACGGAAGCCTGCCGCAGCCGACCCAGGGCCGGGTGGCGTTCGACCACGTCTCGTTCAGCTATGACCCCGACAAGCCGCTGATCACCGACCTGTCGCTGGTCGCCGAGCCCGGCTCCACGGTCGCGATCGTCGGCCCCACCGGGGCGGGCAAGACCACGCTGGTGAACCTGGTGCTGCGGTTCTACGACATCCAGGGCGGACGGATCAGCATCGACGGGGTCGACGTGGCGTCCATTCCGCGCCGGCAGCTGCGCGACCAGATCGGCATGGTGCTGCAGGACACGTGGCTGTTCGGCGGGACGATCCGGGAGAACATCGCCTACGGCAAGGACCAGGCGAGCGAGGCCGAGATCCTCACCGCGGCGAAGGCCGCCTACGTGGACCGGTTCGTGCATTCGCTGCCCGACGGCTACGACACGGTGATCAACGAGGAGGCGTCCAACCTGTCCGCGGGGGAGAAGCAGCTGATCACGATCGCCCGGGCGTTCCTCTCCGATCCGACCATCCTGATCTTGGACGAGGCGACCAGCTCGGTCGACACCCGCACCGAGCTGCTGGTGCAGCGAGCGATGGGCCGGCTGCGCGCCGAGCGCACCTCGTTCGTGATCGCGCACCGGTTGTCCACGATCCGCGACGCGGACGTGATTCTCGTCATGGAGGACGGCGCGATCGTCGAGCAGGGCAACCACGAGCAGCTGCTCGCCGCCCAAGGTGCCTATTACCGGCTCTATCAGGCCCAGTTCGCCGCCGCGATCACCGAGGACGACGCCGCCTGACCCCGCACCAATCGGGGACGGTTCCGAACTCGGTCCACCCCGCCGCCGAGCCGAATTGGGGACGGTTCCGATTGCGGTCCAGCAGATGGTGGACCGCAATCGGAACCGTCCCCGATCTGGTTCGGACTAGGCTCGCGGCGTGGCACGCACCTGGCGGATCGGGACGGTGGCCGAGCGCACCGGGCTCACCCGGCGCACGCTGCGCCACTACGACGAGCTCGGCCTGCTGGTGCCGTCGGCCCGTAGCTGGGGGGACTACCGGCTCTACGACGAAGCCGACCTGCTCCGACTGCTCCAGATCCAGAACCTGAAGGCGCTCGGGCTGAGCCTGGCCGAGATCGCCACCGCGCTCGCCGACCCCAACCTGGACGCCGCCGCGACCCTCCGCTCGCACCTGGCCCACGTCGAGGACCGAATCGACGCTGAACATCGGCTCGCCGAGCGACTGCGGACGCTGGCCGGCGCGGCCGACCGCAGCTGGGAGGACGTGCTGGACGCGATCGCGCTCGTCCGCCAACTCGAACACCCGGATCCGATCGTCCGGCTGCGCGCGGCCTTCCAGGCGCCCGGCAGCACCCCGGAGTTGCTGGACGCGCTACGCAAGGAGTCCGACCCCGCCGTCCGTGAGGTGCTGGTCTGGGCGCTCGCCCGCCAGCCGGATGCGGCACCCGCAGCCGTCGCCGAGCTGGACGACCCGGACCCCGACCTGCGCTGCCTGATGGTTCGGCTGCTGGCCAAGCTTCGCGATCCGGCGACCGCCACCGCGCTGGTGGGACTGCTGGCCGATCCAGAGCCTCGCGTGGTGGCAAACACCGTGCTGGCCCTTGGTCAGCTCGCCGCAGCGGACGCAGCCCCCGCACTAGTCGCGCTCCTCGGCAGCGGGGTCGTCGCCGATGCAGACCTGATCGACGCCGTGGCCAGCATCGGCCAGCCGGCCCTCCCGCCGCTCACCGCGGCCCTCACCACGCCGGACGCCGCGGCCCGTTCGGCCGCCGCCGAAGCACTCGGCCGTCTCGCAGTGAACTCGCCGCCCGAACACCGGCTGAAGATTCACTCCCTCCTCGCGCCGCTGCTCGCCGACCCGGACGCCGGAGTCCGCCTGGCCGCTCTGCTCGCGCTTGGGGAGCTGCTGCCGCAGTCGCGCTCGGCCCTCGAGGCCGCGCTCGGCGATCCCGAGCTCGCCGGAGTGGCCCGACGCCTGCTTGACCTTCACGTCACGTGAACCTTTAGCGTCCTCTCCAGAGAAGAGAGGAGTACGTGATGGACCTGCTGAACTACCTGCGCAACGACCTTCTGCACCTGATGAGGCGTCGGGAGAAGGTGGCACTCCGGGCGGTGCGGGACGCCATCAGCGCGATCCAGAACGCCGAGACCAGCTACGTGACCAGCCCGGCCACCATTGCGGCGCCGAGCGATTTCGTCGCCGGCGGAGTGCGGTTCGGCTACGCCGAGCGGGTGGTCCGCGAGTTGTCCGCGGAGCAGATGATGAGCCTGGCCCGCGGCGAGGTGGACCGCCGGCTCGAGGACGCCGCACGCTTGCGCGCCCTCGGCGACGTCGACCGCGCCTTGATGCTGAAGGCGGAGGCGCTCGCCCTCGCCGACCGCCTGGACGCGTACGCGAGCTAGGCCCCGAGCGGCCTCGTCCTCCGGTGCAGGCCGGGTGACGAGGCGCTCGTAGGCGGACGGGACGATGCGGTCAGGCCGGCGCGGAGGCCGAGGGGCCGGCGGCCCGGATCAGGGCCTTCAACTCCGCCACCGCCCGATCGAGGTCGTCGCGGGTGGCCGTGCGTTCACCAGGCTTCAAGGTGACCACGATCTCCCCTTCCGGCTCGAGCGCCGCCCGCTCCACCTCGGTGACGTCGTCGGCGCCTTGGCGGCGCAGCGCGAGATCGAGTTCGCCCTGGCTCAGGCCGATCCGGGCCAACGCCCGAGCGTCCACCCGTCCGTCGGTGATCAGGTCCGTACCGTTGCCGACCAGCAGCCACCGTCCGAGCGGGCTGAACTCTGCTGCCCGGTCGAGCAGGGCGTTGAAGCCGATCAGGACCACCGCCCCGACCAGTCCGCCGAGTACTGAGTTGTCCGGGCCAATGATCGAGTTCTGAACCACATTGCTCACCAACAACACCACGATCAGATCCAGCGAGTTCATTTGAGCGAGTAGCCGCTTACCCGCGACACGGATCAGGATCGCAATGCCGAGGTACACCACGATCGTGCGGAGCACCTTCTCCCACAACGAGATATCCATGGTGACGAAGGGGGCGAGCCAGTCCGGAACGGTCATGGCCCAACGTTAGGACCCGCGCACCCGGAAGCCCGGCAACCGCGATCACGTCCGAGCGATCACCCGCGGCGACCGAGGTGCAGGGCGGCCAGCACCTCGTGCCGCTCCGAGGCCGGGAGCCGGCTAAGCAATTCTTCTACTTCTGCCGCAGTTTCGGCCACACGGGAGCGCGCCGGACGGTAGAACCAAGCACGTCCGTCCAGGTTTCGCACCGCGAGGCCTTTCTTGGCCAACCGGTCGAGTACGGTCATCACTGTCGTGTACGCAAGGTCACGATCGGCGGCGATCAATTCGTGCACATCGCGCACCGAAAGCGGGTCGGCGCGGGACCACAGAATGTCCATCACCGCCAGCTCTAGCTCTCCGGTCACTGCCACCCGAACATGCTAGGGCAATCGTTGCGGACTACGACAGCCAGTAGTAGATTGCGCGCCATGAGCGCGGAAACCCTTGCCAGATGGCAGTTCGGGATCACAACTGTCTATCACTTCTTCTTCGTGCCGATCACGATCGCGCTGTCGCTGCTGGTGGCGGTCATGCAGACGATCTGGGTCCGCAGCGGTGACGAAAAGCTACTCCGACTGACTAAGTTCTTCGGAAAACTGTTCTTGATCAACTTCGCGATGGGCGTTGTCACCGGCATCGTTCAGGAATTCCAGTTCGGCATGAACTGGAGTGAGTACTCCCGCTTCGTCGGCGATATCTTCGGTGCCCCACTCGCGCTCGAGGCACTGCTCGCCTTCTTCCTGGAGTCGGTGTTCCTGGGCCTGTGGATCTTCGGCTGGGACCGGCTGCCCAAGAAGGTGCACCTGCTCACCATCTGGCTCGCGGCGATCGGCACGATGATCTCGGCGATCTTCATCCTCGCGGCCAACTCCTGGATGCAGAACCCGGTCGGCGCCCACTACAACCCCGGCACCGACCGTGCGGAGATGACCTCGCTCCTCGACGTCCTGCTCAACCCCGTCGCCCTGGTCACCCTGCCGCACGTGCTGGTCGCGGCCTACCTGACCGCGGGTGGCCTGATCCTCGGCGTCGCCGGCTGGCACCTGGCCAAGATCGGCAAGCCCGCCACACCGAAGCAGGAGAAGGACGCCGCCGCGTACCGCTGGGCCACCAAGTTCGGTGCCTGGGTGCTGCTGGCGGCCGGTGTGCTGAGCGTCATCACCGGCGACATCCAGGGCAAGATCATGACCGAGGTGCAGCCGATGAAGATGGCTGCGGCCGAGGCCCTGTGGGAGACCGAACAACCCGCCGCGTTCTCGATCCTCACCATCGGCACCCTGGACGGATCCGCCGAAGTCTGGTCGTGGAAGGTCCCGGGCGTCTTGTCCTTCCTCGCCACTGGCGACTTCGGCGGCAAGGTGTACGGCATCAACGACCTGGTCGCCAAGATGGAGTCCGAGGCATTCACGAACTCGAACGTCCAGTTGCAGCGGGAGGTCTCCGACCGCCTGGCCAAGGTCGGAGTAGAGGATTGGGTACCCAACCTTCCGGTCACCTACTGGAGCTTCCGGTTGATGATGGGCTTGGGCTTCCTGGCCATGGCCATCGGCGCGTGGGCACTGTGGGCGACCCGCAAGGGCGGGGTGCCGAAGGCCGGCACGGTGTGGACGGCGATGATGTTCGCCGCTCCGCTGGCTCCGCTGTTCGGCAACTCGTTCGGCTGGATCTTCACCGAGATGGGACGCCAACCCTTCATCGTGTTCGGCGTGCTACCCACGGCGTCGGCGGCCTCACCCGGGGTGAGCGCCTTCGAAGTGGGCCTGTCCATGGTGCTCTACACGCTGATCTACGGTGTGCTCGCCGTGATCGAGGTCGGCCTGCTGATGCACTACATCAAGCTCGGGTTGCCCGACGTCGTTGAGCCACAGGTGATCACCGACGAAGACGCTCCCCTGACCTTCGCCTACTGAGAGGACCTGACACATGTTCATCCTGGAAGTTCCTCCCACCGGCGCAGCGTTCGGCCTGCAGGTCTTGTGGTTCATCCTGATCGCCGTGCTCTGGATCGGCTATCTGGTCCTGGAAGGCTTCGACTACGGCGTCGCCATGCTGATCCCCTTCCTGGGCAAGACCGAGAAGGAGAAGCGGGTCATCGTCAACACCATCGGACCGGTCTGGGACGGCAACGAGGTCTGGCTGCTCACCGCCGGTGGCGCCACCTTCGCGGCATTCCCCGCGTGGTACGCCACGTTGTTCTCCGGTCTGTACCTGCCGCTGTTCCTGGTGCTGGTCGGCCTGATCATCCGCGGCGTCTCGTTCGAGTACCGCGCCAAGCACCCGGACGCCCGGTTCCGCACGGTGTTCGACTGGATGGCGGCGATCGGCTCGTTCATCGTGCCGTTGGTGTTCGGCGTCGGCTTCGCCAACTTCATCCTCGGCCTGCCGGTGACCACGGACGCGACCAGCCCGAACCTGTTCGTGCTGACTCCGAGCCCCTACTTCTGGCAGCTGTTCAGCTGGTTCGGCCTGCTCGGCGGAGTGACCCTGGTCACCCTGTTCCTGTTCCACGGTTCGCTGTTCCTCGCGCTCAAGACCAAGGGCGTGGTTCACGATCGGGCGCAGGCTTTCGCCGGCAAGGTCGGTCTGGCCGCGATCGGTCTGGGCGCGATCTTCCTGATCGCCCAGAACCTGCTGCATCCGACCAGCTTCTACGGCTGGCTGCTGCTGGTGCTCGCCGCGGCGGGCCTGGCCTCGGCATGGTGGTTCAACGGCAAGGGACGCGACGGCATCGCCTTCGTCTCCACCACGGCCACGATCCTGTTCGTGGCGGTCGGGATCTTCTTGACCATGTGGCCGGGCCTCGGCTTCCGTGACCCCGCCGGCGGCGCGGTTTCGCCGATCAACGCGATGAACGCCTCCTCCAGCCAGCTGACCCTGGTGCTGATGACGGTCGCCGCGTGCATCTTCGTGCCGATCGTGCTGGCCTACACGGCCTGGACCTACACGGTGTTCCGGCGTCGGCTGGGCACCGAGAACATCCCCGACGACGAGCCGGCGCCAGCGCTCGCTGGCTGATGGCGGGGCCGATCGACCCACGGCTCCTCCGCAGGGCCCGCGCGACCAGGGGTTACCTGGTCGCCGGGGTTGCGGTGGGCAGCGCGACAGCCATCCTGACGCTCGGTCAGGCATGGCTGTTGTCGCGTTCTGTCGCCGACATCTTCGCCACCGGGCAGCTGACCACCCTGACCTGGGCGGTCGGCGGGCTCTGCGTCGTGTTCGGCCTGAAGGCCGCGCTGTCGTGGGCCAACGAGTGGCTTGCGCAGCGGGCGTCCGCGGCGGTGAAGTCTCAGCTGCGCCGCGACATCATGACCGCGCGCGTGGATCGTCCGCTGGAGTCGACCGCGTCCGGCGGGTTGGTGACCCTGGTCACTCAGGGCCTGGACGGCCTGGACGGCTACTTCAGCAAGTACCTGCCCCAGTTGCTGCTGGCGGTGACGGTGCCGCTCATCGTCGGCGTGGCGATCCTGACCTCCGACCTGCTGTCGGCGGTGATCCTTGCCCTCACCCTGCCGTTGATCCCGGTGTTCATGGCCCTGGTCGGCTGGATGACCGAGGCGATCACGAGGCGGCGGTGGGCCGTCCAGACCCGGTTGGCCAACCACTTCGCCGACCTCGTCGCCGGCCTGCCCACGCTGCAGGTCTTCGGACGGGCGAAGGCGCAGGCCCGCGGACTCAAGGACAGCGAGGACAAGCACCGATCCGAGACCATGCGGACGCTGCGGGTCTCGTTCCTGTCCGCCCTGGTGCTGGAGCTGCTGGCCACCTTGAGCGTGGCCGTGATCGCGGTCACGATCGGCTTCCGCGTGGTCTACGGCCAGCTGGACCTCACCACCGCACTGTTCGTCTTGATCCTCGCCCCCGAGGCCTACCTGCCGGTGCGCCAGGTCGGCGTCCACTACCACGACGCCGCCGACGGTCTGGCCGCGGTCGAGTCGGCATTCGCCCTGATCGACCCGCCCGCGGCCGCACCCACACCGGACGTCAGCGAACCCACGCCTGCGACGGCTCCTGCCGAGCAGGATGCCCTGCTCAGCGTCCGCGACGTCACCCACACCTATCCGGGCGCGGAGACCCGTGCGCTCGCACCGGTCTCCTTCGACATCGGTCCGGGCGAGGTGGTGGCTCTCGCCGGTCCGAGTGGAGCGGGCAAGACCACCCTGCTCAACGCCGTGATGGGCTTCCTCGCGCCGAGCGGCGGCACACTGTCCAGCGGTGGGCGGGCGCTCGACCGGTTCCCGGCCTGGCGCGACCAGATCGCGTATGTGGGTCAGGAGCCGGGCCTGCTGTCGGGGACGGTGGCGGACAACGTCCGGCTCGGCTTCCCGCACGCCACGGACGCCGCGGTTGCGGACGCGCTGCGCCGCGCAGGGGCACCGGACCTGCCGCCCGACCAGCCGGTGGGCGACGACGCCGAAGGCGTGTCCGCGGGCGAACGCCGCCGGATCGCGGTCGCCCGGGCCCTGCTGCGGGTGACCCTGGGGCGGGCGAAGCTGCTGGTGCTCGACGAACCGACAGCGGGCCTGGACGCCGATACCGAGGCCGGCCTGCTGCACACGCTGCGCCGCCTCGACGTGGCCGCGCTCGTGGTGAGCCATCGGCCGGCGGTGCTCGCCGAGGCGGACCGCGTGGTGCGGATCGGGACGGCCGTCTCACCCCTTGTCCCGGCCCAGGGCAGGCCGAGGTCGACCGACCGGATGGCTGGGCCCGAAGCCGGCGAGGTTCCGGAGGAACCGGCCGTCGAGGTGTCCGCGCCGGTCGACGCCGCGCCTGAGGCCCTGCCCGGCGTCGGCAGCCACGCAGGTGCCTCGCCCGACTCCGCACCGACGAGGACGCGGCCGCTGCTGCGGCGCCTGATGGACGCCGTCCCCCACTCCCGAGCACGGCTGGCCGGCTCGGCGCTGCTGGCGTTCTGCGCGACGGCCGCGTCGGTGGCCCTGATGGCGGTGTCGGCGTGGCTGCTCTCCCGGGCCGCCGAGCACCCGCCGGTGCTATATCTGGAGGCCGCGGCGGTCGGCGTCCGCTTCTTCGGCATCTCGCGCGGAGCGTTTCGCTACACCGAGCGGCTGGCCAGCCACGACGTGGCCTTGAAGCTGCAGTCCGCGCTGCGCCTGGAGACCTACGCCACTCTCGCCCGCACCACGCTGCTCGGCACCCGTCGCGGCGACCTGCTGGCGCGGGTGATCAGCGACGTCGAGGCGATCCAGGATCTGGTCGTGCGGGTCTGGATTCCGTTCAGCTCCTCCGCCGCCGTCCTGGTCGTGACCGCGATCGGGATCTCCTTCTTCTCCCCGGGGTCGGCGCTGGTGCTGCTGGCCACGTCCGTGCTCGCCGCCGTGATCGTGCCCTGGCTGGCCCGGGTCGCGTCCGCCCGGGCGGACGCGGCGAGCGTCCCGCTGCGTGGCGAACTCGCCGATTCCGCGCGCGAGTTGTCCCGCACCGCCGCGGATCTGGTCGCCTACGGCGCGGCCGGCGACCGGCTCGACCGGTTCGTGGCGATCGACGAGAAGTTGCGTGCGGCGGCGGCTCGCTCAGCTGCGGTTCGCGGCATCGGCTCCGCCGCCCAGGTGATCGCGGCCGGACTCGCCGTGATCGGGGCTCTGGTGATCGGCGGGAACCAGGTCGCCGGCGGCACCATGGCTCCGGTGATGCTCGCGGTTGCCGTGCTCACCCCGCTCGCGCTGCACGAGGCACTGTCCACCCTGATCGCGTCCGCCCAGACCCGGACTCGCGCCCGGGTGGCCCTGCGTCGTGTCGAGGACATTCTGGACGCCGAGCCGGTCGGCATCGGCGACGTCGCCGACCCGGGCCGTCCGGTCGAGGATCCGGCACTGGCGGTGCGGGGTCTCGCCGCCGGCTGGCCGGGCGGACCGGCGGTCGTGTCCGGGCTCGACCTCGACGTGCGCTCGGGCGAGAAGGTGGCTCTGGTCGGGCCCAGCGGCATCGGCAAGACGACGGTGGCCGCGACCGTGCTCGGACTCATCCCCCCGCGCTCAGGCTCGATCGAGGTGGACGGACGGATCGGCTACCTTGCCCAGGACGCCCACATCTTCACCACGACCGTGGCGGAGAACGTCCGGATCGGCAACCGCGACGCCACCACCGGCGACGTGATCGACGCGCTGGCGAGGGCTGGACTCGACCTCGACCCGAAGCGGATCGTCGGCGAGGGTGGCGAGGCCCTCTCCGGTGGCGAGGCGCGCCGGGTGGCCCTGTCCCGGCTGCTGGTCGGCCAGTATCAGGTGCTGTTGCTCGACGAGCCCACCGAACACCTGGACGCGGTCACCGCGAACGCGCTGATCGACGATATCTGGACGACGAGCGCCGACTCCGCCGTCCTCGTGATCACCCACGATGCCGAACTGGTCGCCCGGTGCGACCGCGTGGTGAGCCTGGGCTGAACCGCGCCCGTCCGCAGCGCCAGGACCACGGCGTCCACCCCGAGGAGCAGCGTTCGCGCCGAGGGCCTGGCCCAGGGGTCGAGCCCCCGGCAACAAGGCTGGCCCTCGACGATTTGACAGCCCCCTTCTTGAAGATGAGAATGATTCCCATGAAGATTTGGGGAACGCCACTCGCCGTCCTGACCACCGCTGCCCTACTCAGCCTGTCCGCCTGCGCGGCCTACACCGACGCGCCCGCCGCGTCGACCAGCGCGACCGCGACCGCGAAGCTGCAGGTGGCCGTCGCGTTCTACCCCTTCGAGTTCATCGTCGATCGCGTCGGCGGCGACCAGGTCAGCGTCGAGAACCTCACCGCGGCGGGAGCCGAACCCCACGACCTCGAACTCACCCCGCAGCAGGTGGCGTCCTTGTCCACCGTCGACCTGGTGGTCTACCAGTCCGGCTTCCAGCCGGCCGTGGATACCGCCGTCCAGCAGGCGCAGCCAAGGGCAACGGTCGACACCGCGTCCTTCCTCACGCTGATCGACGCGAGCGCTGACGGCGCCGCGGGTGAGACCGGCACCAGCGCGAAGGATCCGCATACCTGGCTCGACCCGACCAACATGGTGACCATCGCCGAGCACGTCCGCGACGCGCTGAGCGCAGCGCACCCCGCCGACGCCCAGGCCTTCGCCGAGAACACCGAGACGCTCGTCGCCGATCTGGAACACCTCGACAAGACCCTGGCCGCCGACCTGAGCGGTTGCGCGATCACACCGTTCATCACCTCCCACGCAGCCTTCGGTTACCTGGCCAAGCGGTACGGCCTCACCCAGGTCGGCATCAACGGCGTCGAACCGGACGTCGAGCCCAGCGCCGCCCGTATCGCACAGGTCCAGCAGATCGCCCGGACGAACCACGTCACCACGATCTTCTTCGAAACCCTGGTCTCCCCGACCGTGTCGGAGTCGATCGCCGGCGACCTCGGCCTGAAGACCGACGTGCTCGATCCACTGGAAGGGATCACCTCGGAATCGCGCGGCACCAACTACCTTGAGGTCATGACGTCCAACGGCGCAGCCTTGCAGAAGGCAAACCAGTGCTCCTGATGTCGGACGACCCGAAGCCCGGCGACCCCGGCGGCGCCCGCGCGGAGTGGGCGCCGGCGGCACCCGCAGTCGTCGAGGCCTCCTTTGTCGACGTCGTGCTCAACGGCATCCCGATCGTGCGCGGAGCCTCCCTGGAGATCCACGCCGGTGAAGTGGTGGCGATCCTGGGCAACAACGGCTCCGGCAAGACCACCTTGATGCGCGCCCTGCTCGGGCTGGTTCCGCATCACGGCCAGATCTCGCTGTTCGGCACTCCGCTGGCGGACTTCCGTCGGTGGAGCCGAATCGGCTACGTGCCCCAACGGGGCGGAATCCTGGTTCAGCAGGCCACGGCCCGTGAGGTGGTCGCGAGCGGACGGCTCGGCACGCGACGTCCGTTCCTGCCCGCCTCCATCGCCGATCGCAGGGCCGTGACGGCCGCACTCGAGGAGGTCGGCCTGGGCGACCGGGGCCGGTACCCGTTCGTCCGGCTCTCCGGCGGCCAGCAGCAACGCGTCCTGATCGCGCGGGCACTGGCCACCGGTGCGGATCTGATGGTCTGGGACGAGCCGCTGGCCGGCGTCGACCGTAATACCCAGGAACTGCTCGCCGGCGTCGCCGCCCGGCTGAAGGAACGCGGCACGACGATCGTGATGGTGCTGCACGAGTTGGGCTGCTTCCGGACGTTGATCGATCGCAGCATCGTGCTCGCCGACGGACGGGTGATGCCGCCGGGCTACAGCCACCACGAGCACGATCACGGGCACGGAACCGAGCCGGGCCACGACCACTCCGACCACGACCACCGCGCCGTCCACGGAGGGCACGAGATCGACGAGATCGAACCTCCGCATACGACCCACACGGGCTTGGAGGAGGTCGGCTGATGGACCTGTTCTCCCTCGCATTCATGCAGCGCGCGGTGCTCGCCGCCCTGATCACCGGGATCACCGCACCGGCCATCGGCACATTCCTCGTCCAGCGCCGGCTCAGCCTGCTCGGAGACGGCCTGGGTCACCTCGCCGTGGCCGGCGTCGGCCTGGCCCTGCTCACCGGCACCGCGCCACTACCGCTCGCCGTCGCCATCTGTGTGGCCGGCTCGATCGGCATCGAGTTGCTCCGCGAGTCGGGACGGGCCAGCGGTGACGTGGGCCTGGCCATCTTGTTCTACGGCGGCCTGTCCGCGGGCCTGCTCCTGGCCGGTCTCGCCGGCCAGGGCACCGGGACGCTCTCGGCGTACCTGTTCGGTTCGCTGCTCGTGATCAGCGCCAACGACCTGTGGTACATCACGATCCTGGGAGTGGTGGTGCTGGCTGTGACGATCGGGCTGCTGCCGCAGCTGTTCGCGGTGAGCGCCGACGAACCGTTCGCGCGCTCGATCGGGCTGCGGGTGCGCCTGCTCAACATCGTCGTGGTGAGCCTGGCCGCGATCACGGTGACCGTGTCGATGCGGACGGTGGGCCTGCTCCTGGTGAGCGCCTTGATGGTGGTGCCGGTGGCCACGGCCAACCACGTGGTGGTCGGTTTCCGCAATGGCTTGTTCACCGCGATGGGGCTGGGCGCGATCGCCGCGGTCAGCGGCACGGTCGGCTCGTACTACCTGAACACGGCCCCGGGCGCGCTGATCGTCGTGATCGCGATCACCGTGTTCGCGCTCAGCTGGCCGGTGTCGCGGATACTCCAGCGGCGAAACCGTCCGATCCTCGAACTGCCCGACGACACCGCGCCGGTCGCCCACGAGCCCGCCGAGTCGCACCTCCACGTCCATGACACGGACTGCGGGCACGTCGCGGTTCAGCACGCCGGACACACCGACTACATCCACGACGGGCACCGTCATGCCGCGCACGAGGATCACTATGACGAGCATTGAACGCCCTGCGAGCCCACGGCACACCCGGCAGCGAGCCGAGATCAGGCAGGCGGTGGAGGAGCAGGAAGGCTTCGCCACCGCACAGGAGATCCACGACCGGATGCGCCACGACGGTTCCGGCGTGGGCCTGGCCACGGTGTACCGCACCCTGCAAGGGTTGGCCGCCACGGGCGAAGTGGACGCGATCCGGACCCCGGACGGCCAGGTGGCCTACCGAACCTGCTCGCCGGGACACCACCATCACCTGATCTGCCGTTCCTGCGGCCGAACCGTCGAAGTGAGCATCCCGTCGCTGGAGGCTCAGGTGCGCGCACTCGCCGCCGAACAGGGTTTCGCCGAGGTCGAGCACGCCCTGGAGTTCTACGGCACCTGCACCGAGTGCGCCCGCGCCTGACCCTCATCCCCCCATCACACAGTGAATCTGGGTCCCGACGTCGGGATCCAGATTCACTGTCTGCGAGCTCAGGCGGGCTGCTCACTCACCAACGGCGCGACCAGGACGCCCGTCGCAGTCGGCTCTCCGGCACCGAGCCCGGCGAGCACCACGGCTGTGACCTGCTCGGTCGTCCCGGTACTCGGCGAGAGCGGGTCGACGAAGTCGTGCATCCAGTTCAGTTCGGGGTCGATCATGGCCTCCCCGAAGGACGCGGAGACCGGCCGGTACACCTCCTCCGCGAAGCTGCGGGCGACGTCCTTGCGGATCGCGAAATCCCCGGGGTTGGTGACCAGCACCGTCCGCTCGAGTTCGTGTCCCACCGGCACCGATCCGTCGTAGAGCCACTCCGACAGGTGCAGGAATGGCGTGATTCCGCGCAGGGGGAAGCCCGGGTAGGCGTGCGGGCTGCCCACGATCTTCGCCTTCACCCTGGGGTCCCACCACCAGTAGATGCGCGGCACGAGCCGCGGTGATTTCACGAACAGCCGCACCAGCGGCTGGGGAAAGCCCACCGGAGCGACCAGCGGCGCGGCCAGCACCAGGCGCGCAACCTCTCCACGCGTGGCCGCGGCCCAGCCGGCCATGGTCGCGCCGGCCGAAAGGCCGATCACCCAGATCGGGTCGCCGAATCCGGCCGCGATGTCGATCACCGAGCCGATGTGGTCGACCAGCAGTTCCGGGGTGAGCTTCGCCAGGTCACGGGTGAGCACGTCGGCCTCGCCGTGGAAGGGCATCCGCGGAATCAGCACGCGGTAGCCGTGTGATCGCAGCTGTTCACCGACGGCGGCGAACTGGGACGGCGCGTTGGTGAAGCCGTGCCAGATCACCAACGTCGCCGACGACTCGCCGTCGGGCTCGAACAGGCGCGAGCGCGTGGCTTCGGGGACGCCCGCGTCGAGCGCGGCGAGTTCGGCGAAGCGGCTCCGCGCGGACGCCGGATCCGGCGCGGGACGTGGCGGACGCCGCGGCGTCGGCCCCAACCGCAGCCAGCGGCGGAACCAGACGGAATCGGTCGGCTGGAGGTCAGTCATGAGCGGTTCCCGATCTGTGCGACTGCCGGGAGGCTAACACCGCTCGCCTCGCCTGCCGCGCTCCAACCTGACCAACACCTGAACGCGTCCTTGGGATCCATTGTGGATGGCTCGCTATGCTCCGCTGGCGCGCGGCACCCCGCCGCATGATCCCCGCCAACGAAAGGCTGAACGTGCCTGACTTCTTCGTCAACCTGGGCAGCATCATTTGGTACACCCTGACGATCATCATCTTCATCTCCTACCTGTTCGCGCTGTTCGCGATCATTGGAGACCTGTTCCGCGACCGTGAGCTGAGCGGTGGGCTCAAGGCCGTGTGGATCTTCTTCCTGGTCTTCTTCCCGTTCATCACCGCGCTGGTCTACCTGATCGCTCGCGGCGGCGGCATGGCGAGCCGGGCAGAGGCCCAGGTCCGCCAGTCGAAGGCCGCGACCGAGGACTACATCCGTTCGGTCGCCGGCAGTCCCGCCGACGAGATCGCTCGCGCCAAGGCGCTGCTGGATGCCGGGACGATCACCACCGAGGAGTACGCCGCGCTGAAGGCGAAGGCGCTGTCCTGACCGATTCTCCATCTCTGAGGTACCGACGCGGGAGCCGCGACAGCCGGCTCAGCGCCTGACCTCCCAGCGGTGCAAACGCAGAGCCGCCGTCCATTCCCGGACGGCGGCTCTTGGCGCATTCCCATCATGACATGACATCCTGACAATACCGGGGGTGGTATTTCGGCCTCATCTGGTTGCATAAATGCCCTTGTCAACAGGCACGTCCGAGCGGGGGTAGATTGCTGTCGAAATCCCGCAATCCCGACGAAGGGCGCGCCCATGGCCCGCGATATCACCGGTCTCCCTGACCTTGCCGTGGAAGGTGGGCGCGTCGCGCCCGTCCGCGCAAGGATGCCCGTCTACGTCGACCTGCTTCCCCCCTGCAACAACGCCTGCCCGGCCGGCGAGAACATCCAGGAGTGGCTCCGCCTGGTCAAGGCCGGCCAGGAGGAAGCGGCCTGGCGTGAATTGGTGAAGAACAACCCGTTCCCCGCCATCCACGGCCGGGTTTGCTACCACCCCTGCGAGACCGCCTGCAACCGGGTCGAGCTGGACGGCGCCGTCTCGATCCACTCCGTCGAGCGTTACCTCGGCGACCTGGCCATCGAGAAGGGCTGGACGTTCGCCAAACCGCGGTTCAGCTCCGGACGCCGCGTCCTGGTGATCGGCGCCGGCCCGTCCGGGCTGAGCGCGGCCTACCAGCTGGCCCGGATGGGTCACGAGGTGGAGATCCGCGACTCCTCCGACGTGCCCGGCGGCATGATGCGCTACGGCATCCCCGAGTACCGGCTGCCCCGCAACGTCCTGGACGCCGAGGTCGCCCGCCTGCTCGACCTGGGCGTGCGGATCGTGAACAACTACACGGTCAAGGATCTGCTGGCCGACCAGGCCGAGGGCGGCTTCGAGGCCGTGTTCGTGGCGATCGGCGCACACCTGTCCAAGCGGGTCGACATCCCCAACCGCGACGCCTCGAAGATCGTGGACGCGGTCAGCTTCCTGCGCGACGTCGCCTCCGGAGAGCGCCCGATGATCGGACGCAAGGTCGCCGTCTACGGCGGCGGCAACACCGCCATGGACGCGGCGCGCGTGGCCCGCCGGCTGGGTGCGGAGGAGTCGATCATCGTCTACCGCCGCACCGAGGACCAGATGCCCGCGCATGCCGAGGAGCGCGAGGGCGCCCTGCGCGAGGGCGTGAAGATGAACTGGCTGCGCACGATCAGTTCGGTGGAGGAGTCCGACCTCACCGTCGAGATCATGGAACTCGACGAGAACGGCAAGGCCCACGGCACCGGGCGCTTCGAGAAGCTCGAGGCCGACACGGTGATCCTGGCGCTCGGCCAGGAGACCGACTCCAACTTCCTGCGCCGCATCCCCGGCATGCACTTCGAGCATGACGTGGTGCGGGTCGACCCGCGCACCCTGATGACCGACGTGGACGGCATCTTCGCCGGCGGCGACGCGGTGCCTTCCGAGCGCACGGTCACGGTCGGCGTCGGCCACGGCAAGCGGGCCGCCAGCCAGATCGACGCCTGGCTCGGCCACCGCGAGGCGCCCGGACGGCCCAAGCACGAGCTGGCCAGCTTCGACAAGCTGCACCTGTGGTACTTCGGCGACGCCCGCCGCAACACCCAGCCCGAGCTGGAACCGTCCGAACGGGTCACCGACTTCGACGAGATCGTCGGCGGCCTGTCCGACGAGCAGGCGCACACCGAAGCGGCGCGTTGCCTGTCCTGTGGCAACTGCTTCGAATGCGACGGCTGCCTCGGCTCGTGCCCGGAGGACGCGGTGATCAAGCTCGGCAAGGGCTTCCGATACCGCTTCGACTACGACAAGTGCACCGGCTGCGCGACCTGCTACGAACAGTGCCCCGTACACGCCATCGAGATGGTGGAGGAGAACTGATGAGCCGGGTGATCATCGACGGGAACGAGGCCGCGGCATCGGCGGCGTTCCGGCTGAACGAACTGTGCAGCATCTACCCGATCACGCCGAGTTCGACAATGGCCGAACTGGCTGACGAATGGTCCGCGAAGGGGCGCGTCAACGTCTACGGCAGCGTCCCCTCGGTGATCGAGATGCAGTCCGAGGGCGGCGCGGCCGGCGCNNACATGTACAAGATCGCCGGCGAGCTCACCTCGACCGTCCTGCACGTGGCCGCCCGCTCGCTGGCCGCGCAGGGCCTGAGCATCTACGGCGACCATCAAGACGTGATGGCCGTTCGGCAGACCGGCTTCGCCATGATCAGCTCCTCCAGCGTGCAGGAGGCCCACGACACCGCGGCGATCGCCCAGCTGGCCACGCTGCGTTCCCGGGTGCCGTTCGTGCACTTCTTCGACGGCTTCCGCACCAGCCACGAGGAGAACTCCGTCGAGCTGCTCACCGACGATCAGCTGGCGCGTTTCGTACCCAAGGAACTGGTCCGCGAGCACCGGCGCAGGGCGCTTTCGCCCGAGCATCCCTACATCCGCGGCACGGCCCAGAATCCGGACACCTACTTCCAGGGTCGCGAGGCATCGAACTCGTACTACGCCGAAGTACCGGGGATCGTCGCGCAGGCGATGGCGGAGTTCGCCGCGATCAGCGGACGCAGCTACCGGCTGGTGGAGTACTACGGCGATCCCGAGGCCGACCGGGTGCTCGTCCTGATGGGGTCCGGGGCGCAGACCGTCCGCTCCAGCGTCGAGTACCTCAACGCGCACGGGCACAAGGTCGGCGTGGTGCAGCTGCGGCTGTACCGGCCGTTCCCCACCGAGGAGGTCCTGGCCGCGATCCCGAAGACCGCCCGAGTGGTCGCCGTGCTGGACCGCACCAAGGAGCCGGGGTCGGGCGGAGAGCCGCTGTTCCTCGACGTCGCGGCCGCGATCGGCGAGGCGCATGCCGCGGGCCGACGCGAGACGCTGCCCCTGCTGGTCGGCGGCCGCTACGGCTTGAGCAGCAAGGAGTTCACCCCGGCGATGGTGGTGGGCATCTTCGACGAGCTCGCGCTGCCCTCGCCGCGGCCCCGGTTCACGATCGGCATCAACGACGACGTGACCATGCTGAGCCTGCCCTACGACCCGTCCCTCGACCTGGAGGATCCGGCCACGCTCCGCGCCGTCTTCTACGGCCTGGGCTCGGACGGCACCGTGGGTGCGAACAAGAACTCGGTGAAGATCATCGGCGCGATCGAGAACACCTACGCGCAGGGCTACTACGTCTACGACTCGAAGAAGTCGGGCTCTCGCACGGTCTCGCACCTGCGTTTCGGCCCGCACCCGATCGAGGCCCCCTACCTGGTCAGCCAGGCCGGCTTCATCGGCTGCCACCAGTGGTCGATCCTGGAGCGGGTGGACGTGCTGGAGTTCGCGCGTCCCGGCACCGTCCTGCTGGTGAACACCCCCTACGAGCCCGAGGAGGTGTTCGCGCACCTGCCCATCCCGATGCAGCGCAAGATCATCGACCTGGGCATCGAGCTGTGGGCGATCGACGCGAACCTGGTCGCCCGCAAGGCCGGCATGGGCCGACGCACCAACACCGTGCTGCAGACCTGCTTCTTCGCGATCAGCAAGGTGCTGCCCCGCGAGCAGGCGATCGAGGAGGTCAAGCGGACCATCCGCAAGACCTACGGACGCAAGGGCGCGGACGTGGTGGCCAAGAACGAGGCCGCCGTGGACGCGTCGGTGGAGAACCTGCACCGGATCGAGGTGCCGGACGCCCCGGTGGGCGAGAAGGCGATGATCCCGCCGGTGCCGACCTCGGCGCCCGGTTTCGTCCAGAACGTCACCGCGTCGATGCTGCTCGGTACTGGCGACAGCCTGCCGGTGAGCGCGCTGCCGGTGGACGGCACCTACCCCTCGGGCACCACGAAGTACGAGAAGCGGAACATCTCCGACATCATCGCCGAGTGGGACCCGGACGCCTGCATCCAGTGCGGCAACTGCGCGTTCGTCTGCCCGCACGCCGTGCTGCGCGCGAAGTACTACAACGAGTCCGCCCTCGACGGCGCCCCGGAGAACTTCCAGTCCGCACCGCTGAACGCCGCCGGCTTCCCCGGCTCGCGCTACACGCTGCAGGTCTACGCCGAGGACTGCACGGGCTGCGGGCTGTGCGTCGAGGCCTGCCCGG
>DJWE01000012.1:0-33629 GCA_002441465.1 Propionibacteriaceae bacterium UBA6238
GAGTACGGGCTGGAGGGGTTGTAGGGCGTCGACGGCGTGAACTTGGCCGGGTCGTCGAGTTCGAGGTCGCCGTAGACCTCGTCTGTGGAGATGTGGTGCAGCCGGGTGCCGTGCTTGCGCACCGCCTCCAGCAGGGTGAAGGTGCCCACGATGTTCGTCTGGATGAACGGCGAGGGATCGTTCAGCGAGTTGTCGTTGTGGGACTCGGCGGCGAAGTGGACCACGACGTCGTGGCCGGCCACCAGCTCATCGACCAGTGCGCCGTCGCACACCGACCCCTCGACCAGGCGGCAGCGCGGGTCGTCGGGGAGGTTCTCGCGGTGCCCGGCGTAGGTCAGGGCGTCCAGGACGGTGACGGTGTCGGATTCGTTGCGGGCCAGCAGTCGGTGCACGAACCCGCTCCCGATGAAGCCGGCCCCCCCGGTGCACAAATATGAGGTCATGGCAGGAGTCTAGAGGTCGGGGCTCCGGCTGGAAGGGGCTGCGCGACGTCGGCCGGACTATTCGGAACGGCTGATTCTGGTGGCTGGCTGGGATAGCGTGGGCAGCGTCGGGGCAAACGGTTCAGGGGGCATCATGCGGGGAATCATTCTGGCCGGCGGGACGGGCTCCAGGCTCCACCCGATCACGCTGGGCATCAGCAAGCAGTTGGTGCCCGTCTACGACAAGCCGATGATCTATTACCCGCTGACCACCCTGATCCTGGCTGGCATGCGGGAGGTCCTGGTGATCACCACCCCGCACGAGCACGAGGCATTCCAACGCCTGCTCGGGGACGGGAGCCGCTTCGGCGTGCGGATCGAGTACGCCACCCAGCCCGAGCCGAAGGGCTTGGCGCAGGCATTCACGATCGGTGCCGATTTCGTCGGTGGCGAGAAGTCATGCCTCGTCCTGGGCGACAACATCTTCTACGGCCAGGGACTGGGTTCCCAGCTGCGTCGCCTGGCAGAGGTGGACGGCGCAGCGGTGTTCGGCTACTGGGTCGCGGATCCGACCGCCTACGGCGTGGTCGAGGTGGACGAGGACGGCATGGCTCGCTCCATCGAGGAGAAGCCCGCCCATCCGAAGTCGCACTACGCGGTGCCCGGGCTGTACTTCTACGACGAGCAGGTCTGTGAGATCGCGGCCGGCCTGAAGCCGTCGGCTCGGGGTGAGTACGAGATCACGGACGTGAACCGGGCCTACCTCGAACAAGGGCAGTTGCAGGTCTCGGTGCTGCCGCGCGGCACGGCGTGGCTGGATACCGGCACTTTCGACTCCCTCAACGACGCCAGCAACTTCGTCCGCACGATCCAGGCCCGGCAGGGCATGCAGGTCGGCTGTCCGGAGGAGGCGTCCTGGCGGCGCGGTTTCCTCACCGATGAGGAACTGCTCGCCCGGGCGGACGCGCTGGCGAAGTCCGGCTATGGCGCCTACCTGCGCCAGTTGGTGGAGGCCGGGTGATCGGGCGGAACGTCGCGCGCCGGCGCCGATCCGGGTCGATCTGGGCGAGCGATGATCGAGCCGAAGCGCGCTAGTGGGATGACGTACGTCACGGGCAATCCTGCCCGGGGGCAGCGCCGGTAATTCACCGTTTTGACCTGCGTCGGAGCTCTCGAGCCGAGCCGTCGAGGGTTACGGTTTGGTCTCGCGCGGTTCGCTCGACTGGCACTGTGGGCCGTTTCGCGCGATAATCGTCAGCGTCAGTGAGGCCGACGGCCGCCTGACGCCATTGCCGATGCGGCAGACCCTGGGGGAGGGCCGGTCGCGAAATCTGGGGGGAGGATCGGCAGATGGATTCAATTCCTGAACGTCGTGGACTTGTGGGTTATGTGCCCGGTGCGTGGGACATGTTCCACATCGGGCACCTGAACATTCTCAAGCGTGCGCGTGAGCACTGTGACTGGTTGGTTGCCGGAGTGGTGACCGACGAGACGCTTTTCGAGATGAAGAACAAATACCCGATCATCCCGTTCGAGGAGCGGCTGGCGATCGTTGAGGCGATCGGCATCGTCGATCAGGCCGTGGTGGACCATTCGGCCAGCAAGGTCGAGGTGTGGAACACGGTCCACTTCGATCTGCTGTTCAAGGGCGACGACTGGCGCGGGACGCCGAAGGGCAAGCGTTTGGAGCGCGAGCTCGCCACGGTGGGTGCGCGCGTCCACTACTTCCCGTACACACTGCACACTTCGTCCACCGAGCTTCGGCGGGTGCTGGCTGAGTGGTGAAGCCAAACGTACGGGTCGCGGTTCTGACCTACCGCCGACCTGAGGACATCGCTGCCGCCATCCCGCGCCTGGTGGCAGAGGCCGAACTGGCCGTGGCCGAGGGGTGGGACGTGGACATCCTCGTCGTCGACAACGACCCCGAGGCGAGCGCGCGGGAGACGGTGGCCGAGGCCTCCGCCGACAGCCCGGTGCCGGTCCACTACGAGGTCGAGCCCGTCTCGGGTATCGCGGCGGGACGCAATCACGCTCTGGACGTGTCGCAGGATCGGGATCTCCTGGTCTACATCGACGACGACGAGCGTCCGGTCGAGCGTTGGTTGAGCCTGCTGCTGCAGGCGCACCTCACCTACTCCTCGGCCGTGGTCGGGCCAGTGGTCTCGCAGTTCGACAGCGAGCCGGAAAGCTGGATCAGCGCGGGCGGCTTCTTCGACCGCCGACGCATGCCCACGGGCACCCCGGTAGTGGTCGCGGCTACGAACAATCTGCTGCTCGACCTGCGCCAGGTGCGCGAGTTCGGTCTCCGTTTCGACCTCGACTTCGGCCTGAGCGGGGGGAGCGACACGCTCTTCACCCGGCAGCTCACCGCCAAGGGCGGACGGATGGTGTGGTGCGACGAGGCCGTGGTCTACGACATCGTTCCGGCGAACCGGGCGACCCGGCGTTGGGTGCTGCTGCGCGCGCTGCGCAGCGGAACGAGCTGGAGCGCGACGTCGCTTCGGGTCGCCCGCAGCGTCCCGCAGCGACTCTGGTGGCAGGTGAAGGACTTCGGCTCCGGAGTCGCGCGGATCGGTGGCGGGCTGGCCCGCCTGCTGGCCGGTGTGCTGACCCGCAGCGAACCGCTGAGGGCCAGGGGAGCACGGAATCTCGCCCGCGGCGCCGGGCTGGCTGCCGGTGTGTTCGGCTACCGGTACCACGAGTACAAGCGGAGCTGAACGCTCTACTCGACCCGACGCGTTGTGATGACGACGGCGCTGCTCAGCAGCCGCGTCCAGCCTGTGCGGTGCCCGTTCGTCGCGCGCCGCCCACGAACCAAGGACGTGCGCTATTCGCTGCTCGGTTGCCGTCCCGCTGCGCCGACCAGGCGGAACCAGCGGCGGGACGCGAGGAGCGTGTACACCACCATGCTGAGCGCCATCACCGAGTAGATCGCGGCGAACAGCCACGGGATGCCGAGGAAGACGAAGGCCAGGCACAAGAAGCCGTAGTCGAGCGGTGCCCGCAGGACCGTGACCAGTGTGGCGGCCCGGGCGCCGAATCGCTCGGCCTGGTAGGGCTGGCCCGGCGCCGTCCGCGCGTGATGCTCTCGTAGCACGAGATCGGTCATGATCATCCCGAAGAAGTTCACGTTCTGCCCGATGGCGAAGGCGATCGGCACCAGCAAGAACCAGTCCGGCGCGAGGCCGCTGCGGTAGGCGGCGATGAGGACCGCCATGTGAATGCTGGAGATCTTCGCCGAGTCGACTACGTGATCGAGCCACTCGCCGTCCAGGCTCCCACCGCCCCTGAGCCGGGCGAGCTGCCCGTCCGCTGAGTCGAGGGCGTACCCCAGAATCAGCAGGAGGGCCACGGCGATACCGGTCAGCCAACTGGGCCCGACCAGGGCGAGGGTGACGATGCCGGCGAAGGTGAACAGGGCGCTGATACCGGTCACGGCGTTGGGCGTCAGGCCGAGGACGTGGGCGACTGCGGCGAAGACCCGTCCCAGAGGCCGGTTGACCAGCTTCGAGTACAGCGGCGCTGCGACCGAGGACTTCTGGGCGAGCCGTAGCGTCCGGTAGGAGTCGCGGAAATGTGGCTCCGGTGACAGCTCACTCGCCATGGACAATCCTCCGAACAGGTCGACGGTCAGAAAACAGGCATGGTACTGCCCCGAGACAGCGGCCTCGGGGCAGTACCACTGGCTTGGTCAGGAGACCGTGATCAGCGGTGAGATCGGAGTGCCGTCCTCGAAGTGGTTGCCGCTATGGGTCAGGTTGACCGCGGGATAGGCGGTGAACGGGCAGGATGCGACCGAGCGGTCCGGGCCGAACACGTTGTTGGTCACCGATGCCGACTCGCCGTAGCCGTTCTTCACCTGGAGCTTCAGCGTGCACCACCCGCCATCGAGGTAGTTGTTGCTGGCGGTGAGCGTCACGGCGCCCTGCTCGGCACCACCGAGGATCGCGAAGTTGGTTGCGCCGCGGATGGTGTTGCCCGTGATCTTGAGGTTCTTGCCGCTCAGGATCTGGATGTTGTCGTTGTGGGTGGGGCTACCGCCCTGAGCGGGATCGCTGGCGTAGTAGGTGGTGTTCTCGAGCAGCGAGTCGACGACGGTCACGTTGTCGCCGTGGATCTTCACCGAGTCGACATTGCCGACCACGTGGACGCGTCGCGCGGTGAAGTCCCAGCCCTTGATTCCGTCGAAGTAGACCGACGGGTACTCCGCGACCACGTCGACGTCCTCGATCAGCAGGTTGTCGTAACCGTAGTTCGTGATCAGGCCGACGGCGTAACCCTTCTGCTTCCCACCGCGAACGATGCAGTTGCGGATCACGACGTTCTTGGCCCGCACGGTCACGAATCCATGGATGTCGAGGTTCTCCAGGACGGTGCCGTCCTTGGTCACGGTGATGTCGCCGTCGGCGCGAGTAAGCGAGCTGCCTGCGGTCACGCCGGTGGTTGCCGCACTCGGATAGCCGGAGGTGCCCGGCGTGGGCGTGGGCGTGGGCGTCGGAGTCGGAGTCGGAGTCGGCTTGGATGAGCCGGAGTTGGAGTTCTGGGTGTTGCGCGAGCTGTACCAGGCCTTGACCTTGGTCTTGCTCGCCTTCGCCACGCTGTAGGACTTCACGGAAACGCTCGTGTACTTCAACGAGGTGGCGGTGCTGGCGCTGTCGCTCAGGTACGCCCACAGGCGAGCCTTGCCGGACTTGGTGATCCGCTGCGAGGAGTAGTCCTTGTAGGCGACTTGCCAGCCCGAGACCTTCTTGCTTGCGGTCCAGGCCTTGACGTAGATGCGCGCCGGGTTGGAGCCGACCACGGCGGCCTTCAGGTAGACCTTCGCGCCGGTCCGCACGGTGAGGCCGGTGCCGACGGACGCGAGCGCGGTCTCCGCGGAGCCGGCCACGCGGGAGATGCCCACCGACACGACGCCGTTGTTGACGCTGACCTTGGCGCGGTAGCCCGACTCGTCACCGCTGTTGCGGAGCTGGAAGCCGAAGTAGGCGGGCGAGGAGGCCGGCGCGTAGAACGTGGCCTGAGCGATCAAGCTCTTCCTCGCCTTGCTGGTCGCCTTGACGCTGACGGAGTTGCCCGGCGCGACATTAAGTGACTTCGTGGCGGCCTGCGCCGGCTGCGGCGCAATCCCGACGGCGAGCGCGGTGGTGAGTCCCACGGCCAACGCCGCGACCAGTCGCCTGCGTGTGGAGTGCCTGCTAATCATCCGGGGGTGAACCTCTCGCTAGATCCTCGGTTCAGGTCGTTCCCGACCCGGTAGCCACCCCCCGATTAGCTGAGAAGATTCTAAGGACGCAAGGGCGAATCTGGCAAATTATCCGGACTTCTCTCAGGATCTCGCTGCTGCAGGAGCGGTTGGGCCGCACTATCGGCCCACAATTCGCTGCTCCTGTAGGATCGGCATTCAAGGCGAGCCGGGGGGACACGGCGGACGGGTTCGATGGGAGATTTCATGTCAGGCGATCGGCCCGATGCGGCGCGCCCCGATCACCGGTTGCGGTGGTTGATCATTGCGGTAGTGGTGGTTGCCCTCGGTGTGGGCGGATTCATCGTTTTCACGCGCGGCGGACAGCCTGCGCCGGGAACCGCGTCCACGCCGGCTCAGGGGACTGCGACCGCGGCCACTCCGGTGCCGACTCCGTCGCTGCCGACCGCCACAGCCACGGGAACGCCGACGGTGGAGTCGGCCGCGCCGCGGGCGACGGTGACGGCGAGCATCAAGGAGTCCGCGGACATTGTGACGGGTGTCACGGCGCAAGTGAAGAAGATCACTGCGGTCAACGGCATCGCACAGGGCCCGGGTGAGGTCGCCGGGCCGGCGCTCCAGATCACGGTGGAGGTGACCAACGCGGACAAGTCGGACTTCGATCTCTCCGCGGCGATCGTGAACCTCTACTACGGGAAGTCCCGATCACCGGCCGGTGCCCTCAGCGGCCCGGGCGTGCGGGCTTTCCCGGCGAAGGTCGGACCAGGGGCCAGCGTCACCGGCACCTTCGTGTTCAACGTTCCGAAGTCAGAGCGCGGGCAGATTCGCGTGGAGTTCCGTGGTTCGCCCGAGGTGTCCGTCGCTATCTTCGAAGGTGCAGCATGACCAAAGACCAGACTCCCGGCCATACCGGGGTCGACGAACGCGCGGCGAGCGGCAGTTTCGGAGCCTTTCGAGCTCAGCTGGCGGGCCTGGCGCGGGTGTGGCCGGTTCTGTTGATCTGCACTCTTCTCGGCTTGGCCGGCGCACTGGTGATCAACCAGGTGAGCCAACCCAAGTACGAGGCCGACCTGACCTTCTTCGTCGCAACCTCCGGCACCAATGCCACCACAGCCCTTCAGGCTGATGAGTTCGCCCAGCGACGGATCAACTCCTACGTCGGCGTGATCAACTCAGAGCTGTTCGCGAAGACGATTATTCAGGACACCGGCATCTCGATGGCGCCGGAGGACGTCACCGCGATGATCAGTGCATCCGTTGATCCCGACACCGTGCTCCTGGACGTGACCGTCACTGACGTCGACCCTGATCGCGCCGAGCAAGTGGCCGGGTCCATCGCTCGCAGCCTCGACACGGTGATCGGGGAGGTCGACAACCGCGAGAACAAGTCCCAGGTCGCGCTGCGGGTGATCTCGGGCCCGACTCTGAACCCGATCCCGGTGAGCCCGCGAACGACGCTCAACCTCGCGCTGGGGGGAGCGCTCGGCGTTGCGCTCGGGATCGGCATCGCACTCGCCATCCAGCAGTTCGACACATCGTTCCGTAACCGGGACCGGCTGGCCGCGGTGGTGGGAGCGCCGACCCTGGCCGTGCTCAGCGCCGATCCCGCGGCGCGCACCGATCCGGTGCTCAGCGCCCAGGACAACAAGACCAGACGCGCGGAAGGCTATCGCCAGCTGCGCACCAGCCTGCGCTTCGTGAACGCGACCAACCCGGTTCGGGCTCTCGTGGTCACCTCTTCGGTCGAGGGCGAGGGCAAGACCACGACCGCGATCAACCTTGCCCAGACGTTCAGCAAGGCGTCGGTGAAAACCCTGCTGGTGGACGCCGACCTACGCCGGCCGAAGCTGGAACACCACCTCGACCTGGAAAGTTCAGCCGGGCTGACCACGGTGCTCCTGGGCGACGCGTCCTGGTCGGAGGTCGTCCAGGACTGGGGCCCCGACCACCTCACCGTTCTGGCCAGCGGCCCGATCCCGCCCAACCCGAGCGAACTGCTCAGCTCCGAGGCGATGAGCCAGTTCATGGCGGAGGTCCGCGACGAGTTCGAGATGGTGATCATCGACACCCCACCGCTGCTCCCGGTGACCGACGGCGTCGTGACCGCAGTGTCCGCGGACGGCGTCCTGCTGGTGGTGCGCTACGGGACCACCAAGCAGGATCAGGTGCTCGGCTCGGTGGAGGCTTTGAACTCGGTGAACGCACGCGTTCTCGGCACTGTGATGACGCGAGCGCCCCAGCACGAGGGTCACGCCTCGTCGTCGTACTACGGGCAGCGGGACGTCGCTCCGGAGGGCTGATCCATGGGGACCCTGGCGGTCTGGCTGGTCGTGTGCCTGCTCCTGGCCTGGGTGCTGAGGCGGAAGCCGCTGTGGCTGGTCTCGCTCGTCTTCGTGCTGTGGACGGCACTTCCTGCTGTGGCCGGCTATCGGCTCAACGGCCTCGGCGTCCGTTCGCCGCTGGGTTTCCATCCGGCGACGTGGCTGGCGCTGGCGACCGTCCTGGTGCAGCTGCTGTGGAATCCGCGACCGCTCCTGCGGAGTGTGTCGCGGCATCCCTACATCGGCCTGGTCGCGGCGGTGTTCGTGTTCGGCGCTGCGATCACCAGCGTGTTCTCCGACACGGGTGGAACCCGGCTGCTCGCAGACCAGATCGTGGCGCCGTTGCTGCTGGCCCTCCTGATCGTCGCGCACGCCGATCGCGCGGGCCAGCTCCTGCTACGCAACGTCGTCCTGGCAGGTGCTGCGGCCCAGGCGCTGCTCTCGCTGGTGCAGACGGCGCTCGGCTCGGTGATCTTCTTCGCCGACGACTACGCGACCAACTCCTGGTTCAACACGGTCTGGTTCGACCGGTGGATGGGCACAACGGACAGTCCGCTGATCCTCTCGCTGCTGCTGTGCACGGCTGCGGCGCTCACCCTGGGGCTTCGCTCGAACCTGCTCCGATTCTCGCTTCTGGTTCTGTTCAGCGCCTCGACGCTGGTCACCCAGAGCAGGCTCGGCGGGATCGTCATGCTCGCCGTCCTGCTGCTGGCCATCTTCCGAACCCGGACGTCGGTGTGGGCTCGCCTGCTCACGGCGGGTGGGCTCGTCATGGCCGCGATCTGGCTGGAGAGCTCAGGCCTGGCCGGCGGCTTGCTGTCGCGGCTCCAGAACGACACCGGATCGAGCCAAGCCCGCGAGTTGGCCGCTCGGTTCTTCCTCGGCGAGTGGGTCGATGTGTTCCTCAGCGGCCACGGGCTGACCGCGAGCTACCAGATCGCCCGGGACGCGGGTCTTCAGACCAGCATCGAGAGCTCCGTGTTGATGTACTCCATCGACGTCGGTCTGATCCTCGCGCTGCTCTACTTCGGGGCTCAGGCGTTGATCGTGCTCAACTACGGCCTGCGCGGGTGGCTGCCCGGGGTGTTCATCGCTGGGGTGATCGTCTTCACGCTCCAGAACGGATCCAGCGCCTTGGCGTTCGCCAATCTCACCGGCACGCTCACCTGGCTGGTGCTGGGGCTCGCCATGGCCGGGCACGCAACCCGGAACCAGACGGACGCTCAGCGCGCCGGGGCCCCTGCGGCGGTCAGTGTCGCGGCGTCGGTTTCGTCGTAGACCTGGGAGATCCATCGGTCGTTTGCGCCCTCGGCCACGTTCTCGTTGACCAACCCGACCTCCTGAGTGCCGGGGATGAACGGGAAGTGGTGCGGTACCGGGCGCACCTGGCGAATCGGAATACCCGCCCGCAGGGCGACCCAGTGCAGCCACACGTCGTCGGCCTTCGGCGTGGTCGCCATGAATGCCGTCCCTCTGCGCCGGAGCTCCTCAAGCATGGTGGGCGGATACAGGACCCCCGATACCCCGGTGGCGAAGTTCGTCACTGTGGCCTGTGTGCTCCGGCAGTTCGGCCAGGTCGAGTACGGCGCCACGCCGGTGCCCCGTGTGGCTACGACGAACGCCCGGTGACAGCAGACCTCGCCGGGGTGGTCGTTGGCGGTGGCGAGCAGGTCCGCCAGCCAGCGGCGTGGGTAGATGATGTCATCGTCGGCGGTCACCAGGGGGAGTCCGGCGACTCCGTCCAGCGACAGGCTGGGGTAGTACTTGGTGTGCGGGCCAAGGTTGTCGGTGAGACGGATCTCCAGCCCGCGTCCTTCCAGACGCCGCAGCGAGGCTGGCAGGTTCTCGGTGATCCGCGGGTCGTCCAGCCACAAGACGATCCGGCGCGGTTTCGCCCTGCCCGTCCCGATCGATTCGATCGCGGCGTACACGACGTCTGCGCGCGCACCGAAAGTGGTCAGCGATACCACGACCGGTTCGGTCCCGGTCAGCATCGTTCGGGAGTAGCGGTTGCGAGCTCGGTAGCGCGCCAGCAGGACGTGGCTCAGGAGGCGCTTCGCGCGCTTGCGCGTCATGCGATAGACCCGTCGTAGTGCGCCTCGAACGGCGTTGGCTCGCTCCATGACCCGCCATTCTCCGGGGTCGGGGGCCAAGGATCAACTTTGCGGATCGGTTGCGGAGCGTCGGGGCCGAAGGAGGTTCTTCGCCGCGTCGATGGCACGAAGGGTCGCGCGCCGGTGGGCGAGCAGCAGCACGCCTGCGCACACGACGAGATAGGCCGTGGTCCCGACGGCCAGGACGGGCAGAGGCGTCTTCAGCCACCACCGGATCAGCAGGTACGCGGCAACCCCCCATGCGCCGGCGTGGGCTGGCGGGAGGATTCGACCGAGCTGGGACCGAATCGGCAGCCCGGTGAAGTGATGCTGGATGGCGAGCAGGACCGGGCTGAGGACGAAGCCGGCCGTCATCAGCCCCACGGCGACCCCCAGCACGCCGAACTGCAGCCCGATCGTGATCCCGCCGAGCTGGACGACGGTGGCGAGGATCTCGTATCGCATGATCAGCTTCCCCGCTCCCACCGATCGCATCAGCGGGTTGGTGACGTAGAAGACGGTCTCGCGAGCGCCGGCGATCGAGAGCACGGTGAGCACCGGGGCCGCGGGCAGCCAGCTCGTGCCCAGCACCAACCCGATCAGCTCCGGCGCCGCGACCGCGATCCCAAGCATGGGCGGGATAGCCGCGAACGCCAGCATTTCCGTGGCCATCAGCAGTCCCGAGGCGAGTTTCTCCTTCTGCTCGCTTACTCGCGAGAAGACGGGAAAGATGACCCGGTTGACGGTCTGGCCGATGAACTGCACGGGGATGACCAGGACGCGGTACGACATCGAGTAGATCGACAGGGCCGAGACGCCGAGGAATCGGCCCACCAGGACGTTGTCGAGGTTGCGGGAGAGGAAAGCCAGCGCGTTGCTGCCGAAGATCCGCAGGCTGAACGGCAGGATGTCGACCAGTAGCCTGAATCGGAGATTGGGCCATCCAGGCCTGGCCGCGATCGTGAGCACGAGTGCGACCAGCGTGTCGGTGATCAGGACCATCCAGGCCATCGACCAGATGCCGGCACCCATCAGCGCAGCGGTGATGCCGGCGGCGGCGCCGAATACTCCGCCGAGCGCATCGCCGTAGCCGATGCTGCGGAAGCGGAGCTCGCGCTGCAGCAGCGCGCGGGGAGTGATGGCGAGGCCCTTCAGCAGCAGCCCGGCTCCCAGCACCACGAGCAGCGGAGCCAGCGCAGGCGCGGAGAAGAACGCCGCGACCAGGCCGGAGCCCGCGATCGTGATCGCGGCCAGCAAGGCGGCACTGAGCAGATTTACCGACGCGATGGCACCGCTGAGCCCGGGGACGAGGGTTGTTCGCTGAACCAGCGCGACCGCCAAACCCTGGTCCAGCAAGAGCGTGGTGAAGGTCACGTAGACGGTCGCTGCGCTGATCACCCCGTAGGTGTCCGGGCCGAGCACTCGGGCTAGGACGAGGGCCGCCACCATCTGCGGCAATTGGCGTCCGAGAACGGCTGCAATGCTCCATCGAACCATCGAGAAGGCTCCGCGCCGATTCGGAGTCGAGGTGGTCTCAGGGGTCGTTTGGTTCGCCGCCGCAGGCTCGTCGGCCGGATTCATCGCCCCCCTCACCGGGTCGTGACACTTCGTCGAATCCTACGGCACGCGTCCCTGTCCCCATTCCGGCCGCGGCAGGCGTGCTCGGCACGTACGTGATCGTGCTGGGTGGACGGGGGTTCGCGTCCTGCGGTAATTTAGCGCTGCTGACATCTGTCACGGGGGTGGATGGAGTCAGCTTGCGTCAACCGGGGGGGTCGACTGCGGGGACGGCGAGAGCCGGCCGCATTCTGGCGCATTGGATCCTTCCGAATGTCGCAAGCCCGGCAATCCGGGTTTCAATCACTCGTCCTAGGACGAGCGTTCATTCGGGGGGATGACATGACACGAAGGCATTTGACGTTGGGTCGAGGCGTGGCCTCGATCATCGCGGGAGCTCTGATCGCGACATTCGCGCAGTTCCCGGGCGTCGCGCAGGCGGACACCAAACCGCTCAATGAATCGGATCCGACGACTCCGGTGACGGTGTCGACGGATCCGCTGCCCACGACCCAGATCGACGGGGTGGCGTGGACGCAGCTGGTGGTCGGCAACACCGTCTACGTCGGCGGAAGCTTCACCACCGCCCGTCCGGCGGGCGCGGCCGCAGGCACCAACACGGTGACCCGGTCGAACCTGTTGGCCTACAACCTGACCACGGGTGTACTCAGCACCACCTGGGCGCCGTCCACCAACGGTGATGTGCTGACCATCACGGCGTCACCGGACAAGTCCCGGATCTACATCGGCGGCAGCTTCACTCAGGTGAACGGCTCGATCCGGAACCGGATCGCGGCGCTCGACCCGACCACGGGTGCGCTGGTCGGCTCGTTCCAGCCGAAGCCCGACGCCTCGGTCAAGGCGATCGTCGCGACCTCGTCCACGGTGTACTTCGGTGGCGTGTTCGCCAGTGTCGGCGGCGTCGCGCGGACCAAGGTCGCCGCGGTCCAGGCGTCCGACGGTTCGCTGTTGAGCTGGGCCCCGGCGCTCGCCGGAGGCAACGTCAACGCCCTGGCCTTCTCACCGGACGGTGCCAAGCTCGCCCTCGGTGGATCGTTCACCTCTGCGAACGGCTCCAGCAACCCTGGCTACGGTCTCGCCTTCATCGATCCGTCGACCGGAGCCTCGCTCGCCATGCCGGCCAACAGCCTCGTCCGCAACGGCGGGTCGAACGCGGCGATCACCTCGTTCTCTTCTGATAGCGACAGTCTCTATGCGAGTGGTTACGTCTTCGGCTCCGGAGGGAACCTCGAGGGCACCACACGAATCGACTGGGGCTCGGGCAGCACGGTCTGGGTCGAGGACTGCCACGGCGATACCTACAGCAACTATCCGATGGGCGACGTCATCTACACCGTGAGCCACGCGCACTACTGTGGCAACCTGCAGGACGGGTTCCCGCAGACCTCGCCGCAGTGGACGTTCCACTGGGCGAACGCCTTCACCAAGGCCGTGACAGGCACGCTGAAGGCCGACCCGTATGGGTACTACAACTGGGTCGGCACGCCCGCCCCGTACCTGCAGAAGTGGCTGCCGAACCTGACCAGCGGCACCTACACCGGCCAGGGTCAGGCCGGTTGGACCGTGAGCGGCAACAGCGACTACGTGGTGATCGGCGGCGAGTTCCCGCGGGCAGCCGGAGGCGGCACCACCCAGCAGGGCCTGGTGCGCTACGCGGTCCGGTCGATCGCGCCGAACAAGATCGGGCCCGAGGTCACCGGCTCGAAGTTCAACCCGACGCTGTCCTCGTTCGTCAGCGGTGAGGTCCGAATCGGCTGGACGGCCAACTGGGACCGTGACAACGAAAACCTCACCTATACGGTGATCCGCGACGGGATCACGGCGAGCCCGGTGTACACGGTGACTCAGGCGTCCTCGGAGTGGTCGCGACCGGCGATGGGCTACATCGACACGGGCCTGACTCCGGGTCAGACCTACCGTTACCGAGTCTTCGCTACGGATCCATGGGGAAACCAGGCCAGGTCTGACACGGTCTATGTGACCGCGAGCGCGAGCGGAGCGTTGTCCAACTACGCCCTGGCGACCCGTGCGGACGAACCGTCCATCTACTGGCGCTTCGGTGAGGTTCCGTCCACGGTCGTGAACGACTGGGCCGGCTTCACCAATGCCACGGCCGGCAGCGGCGTCACCGGTGGCCAGGCCGGCGCCATCATCGGCGACTCGGATCCCGCCTCGCTGTTCGACGGTTCGACCAGCGGCATGGCCGTGAGCGATGTGTCGGAGCAGGGGCCGGACACCTTCTCGGTGGAAGCGTGGATCAACACGACCACGACCCGCGGTGGCAAGATCTTCGGCTTCGGTAACGCGAACACCGGCAACAGCAGCAGCTACGACCGGCACGTGTACATGACCAACGCGGGCAAGCTGATCTTCGGGGTCTACCCGGGCACCGCGCGAACCGTCACGTCGTCGAAGTCGTACAACGACGGCCAGTGGCACCACGTCGTGGCCACCTTGAGTTCTGCAGGCATGGTTCTCTATGTCGACGGCCAGAAGGTCGGCTCCCGGACAGACACCACCTTCGGCCAGGCCTACGTCGGCTACTGGCGGGTTGGCGGCGACAACCTGGGTGGGTGGACCAGCGCTCCGAGCAGTGCCTACTTCAACGGCACCATCGATGACGTGGCGATCTACCCGACCGCCCTGTCTGCCTCGACCGTGCGGACCCACTACGTCGACAGCGGACGCACGTTGCCCGGCATGACCGCGCCGGCGGACGCCTATGGCGCAGCTGTTTACGCGGGGGGACCCGACCTGTACTGGCGGCTCGCGGAGACCAGCGGCACCACGGTCAACGACACCACGCCCAACCAGCTGCTCGGCTCCTACAACTCCGGAGTGACGCTGGGCGGATCCAGCGCGGTGAACGCGAGTGGCGACACCTCGGCGACGTTCAGCGGCACCAGCACGGGCACGGCGGCGACGGTCGACTCGTTCACCAACCCGACCACCTACGCCGAGGAGTTGTGGTTCAACACCACGACCACCAGGGGCGGAAAGCTGATCGGGTTCAGCAGTTCGCGGACCGGCTCGTCGAGCAGTTACGACCGTCACGTCTACATGCTCAATGACGGGCGGCTGCGCTACGGGGTCTACACCGGCAGCCAGACCGTGATCGACTCGGCCCAGTCCTACAACGACGGCGCCTGGCACCATCTGGTCGCCCAGCAGAACTCGGTCTCGGGTATGCAGCTGTGGGTGGACGGCGTGCTCGTGGGCAGCAACCCGCAGACCGGTGCGCAGAACTACACCGGCTACTGGCGAATCGGTGGCGACAACACCTGGGGCGGTGCCACGTCCAACTACTTCGCCGGCAGTCTCGACGAGGTGGCGGTGTACTCCCGCACGTTGTCCCAGAGCGAGATCCTCGATCACCTCGTTCAGGGCGGTGGCGATCTGCCCAACGTGGCTCCGGTGGCGAGCTTCACCTCCTCGGTGAACAAGCTGGCGGTGAGCTTCGACGGTTCGAGCTCGTCGGACTCCGACGGTACGGTCGCGTCCTACCTGTGGGACTTCGGCGACGGGAGCACGAGCACCCTGGCCGAGCCGGCTCACACCTACGCTGCGGCAGGTACGTACTCGGTCACGCTGACCGTCACCGATAACGAGGGGGCGACCGGAACGGTCACCCAGGACGTGACGGCGGTGGCGAATGCGTTGCCCACGGCTTCGTTCACCTCGACGGTGACCAAGCAGTCGGTGTCCTTCGCCAGCACGGCCAGCGATCCCGACGGCACGGTGGCGTCCTACCTGTGGGACTTCGGTGACGGCGGCACCAGCACGCTGGCCAGCCCCGACCACACCTACGCGGCGGTGGCGACCTACCCGGTGACCCTGACGGTGACCGACAACGACGGTGGTCAGACCACGGTCACGAACCCGGTCACGACCCTGGCGAACCAGGCACCGACGGCGGACTTCACCTCTGCGGTGGACAAGCAGGACGTGACCTTCGACGGGACGGGATCGACCGATGCCGACGGCACGGTGGCGTCCTACCTGTGGGACTTCGGTGACGGAGGGTCCAGCACCCTGGCCAAGCCGAGCCACCACTTCGCCACGGTGGGCGACCAGAGCGTCACGCTCACGGTGACCGACGACAACGGCGCCACCGGCTCGGTGACGAAGACCGTGACCACGGTCGCGAACGCGAGCCCGACGGCCTCGTTCACCGCCGACGTGAACAAGCTGGACGTGTCGTTCGATGCCTCCGCCTCCGACGACTCCGATGGAACCGTGGCGTCCTACGCCTGGGACTTCGGTGACGGCGACAGCGGTACGGGCAAGACGCCGAACCACACCTACGCGGCGGCCGGCGACTACGAGGTGGTGCTGACCGTGACCGACGACCAAGGGGCCACCGGTTCGGTGACGAAGACCGTGACCGCGGTCGCGAACGCGAAGCCGACGGCGGCGTTCTCCGACAGCGTGAACGATTTCGTGGTGTCGTTCGATGCCTCCGCCTCCGATGACTCCGATGGCACCGTGGCGTCCTACGCCTGGGACTTCGGTGACGGCGATACCGGTACGGGCAAGACGCCGGATCACACCTACTCGGCGGCCGACACCTACCAGGTCAAGCTCACCGTGACCGACAACGACGGGGCCACCGACTCGGTGACCCACTCGGTGACCACCCAGGCTCCGGCCGGCCCACTGGCTGAGGACACGTTCAGCCGGACCGTGTCCAACGGCTGGGGTTCGGCGGATACGGGCGGCACGTGGTCGCGTTACGGCTCGGCGAGCCTGTTCTCGGTCGGTTCTGGGGTCGGCAAGGTCACCCTTGCTTCCGCAGGTGCCGGGCCGCGGATGACGCTGACGTCGGTGTCCTCGCTGAACACCGAGGCCTCGGTGAAGCTGTCGCTGGACAAGCTGCCCGACGGTGGCGGAGCGTACTTCTCGCTCGGCGGGAGGGTGACCGACACCAACGGCTATCGGGCGAAGGTGAAGGTTGCCTCGACCGGCGCGCTGACCGTGTACGTGGTCAAGGTGGTGAACGGCGCCGAGACGACGCTGGCTTCGAAGTCGCTGGGTAGTTCGTTCAACTACTCGGTGGGGTCGACGCTGCAGATCAAGGTGCAGGTGACCGGCGCGTCGCCGACCACGATCAAGGCGAAGGCGTGGAAGACGAGCCAGAGCGAGCCGGACTGGCAGTTGTCCACCACGGATGGCTCCAGCGGCCTGCAGGACGCTGCGGGAGTGAGCCTGGTCAGCTACCTGTCGGGTAGCTCGACCAACTTCCCGATCGTGGCCTCCTACGACGACCTGCTGGCCACGGTGCCCTGACCCGAATGACCGCAGAGGGGCGCCCGCTTCGGCGGGCGCCCCTCCGCGGTGCTGGGTAGGCGGGTAGATGCTCAGGCGATCGCGATCGCGATCGCGGTCTCGGCCTTGCCGCCTTCCCGGGGGAAGGCGGCAGTGTGGATCAGCTGGCCGGCACCCAGGCGATCGTGCTGCCTTGGAGGGCGTCGGAGAGCAGTCCGATGGACGCGACGATCTGTTGGGCGGCGAGTTCGTGAACCCGAAGGGACTGACCGTAAGGATCAACGATGTCGTCGTCGGCGGCGGGGCCGCGTCCGACCGGGCCACGCTCCTGGTTCACGAACTGGACGAACGCGGCGAGAGCGTCGGTGTGGCCCCAGGCGTCCGGGTCGAACGTGTGCGCCGAGTTGTTCAGGATCCGTCCGACCTGACGGATGCTGTAGCTGTACCGCACGGCCGGTGCGTGCATCTGGACGATCTGGCTGCGGATCGCTCGGGTAGCGGTCAGGATCAGGCTGGCCTCGGCGATTTCCTCATCGCTGACCTGGCGGGCGCGATGGTCGGACATGTCGACTCCGAGCCGGTGGCCGATATCGACGGTCAATGGGTCGGCCGGTGCGCCGACCAGCGCCGTGATGCCGGCATCGCGGACCTCTACGCCGGAAGCCGGCAGCGGGTCGGCGGCGCGGAAGAGCGCTGCGGCCAAGACCGACCGGCACACGTTCCCCTCACAGACGAACAAGATCATGGCAAATCCCCTCCCCCGGATTATCTTCATGGTCCCCCTTTCGGGGACGTCAGGCAAGATTGCAATAATGGCGAGACCTACTGACCAGCGCCTTGGGGGGAACGAGATGCGCATAGCAATGATCGGCACTCGAGGAGTGCCGGCACGGTACGGAGGATTCGAGACAGCGGTCGAGGAGATCGGGTCGAGGTTGGTTCGGATGGGCCACCAGGTACTCGTCTTCTGCCGCGCCGCCGACGACCAGCCTCGTGAGCAGGAGTACCTCGGCATGCGGCTGGTGTGGCTGCCTGCGCTGCCGAAGCGGTCGCTGGAGACGCTGTCGCACACGGCGCTGTCGGTGATCCAGCCCGTCCTAGGCGGGGCGGACGTCGCTTTGGTGTTCAACGCGGCGAACGCGCCGCTGCTGCCGGTGCTGCGGGCCCGCCGGATTCCGGTGGCGACAAACGTCGACGGCCTGGAATGGCGCCGGAGCAAGTGGGGTCCTGTGGGGCGCCGTTACTACCGGGTTGCCGAGTCGCTGGCCGTGCGTTGGTCGGACGCGGTGATCGCCGACTCCCGGGGGATCTCGGACTACTACGCCGCAGAATTCGGCGTCGAAAGTCGCCTGATCGCCTATGGCGCCCCCGATACCAGTGCCGTTGGGTCGGACCGGCTCACCGAGCTCGACCTCGCGCCGGACGGCTACCACCTGGTCGTGGCCCGATTCGAGCCGGAGAACCACGTGCTGGAGATCGTCCAGGGCTATTCGGCGAGCAACTGCCGGTTGCCGCTGGTCGTGGTCGGCTCGGCACCGTACTCGGACGAATATTCGGCAGCCATCCGGGAAGCGGCCGACGATCGGGTCCGGCTGCTCGGCGGGGTCTGGGACCAGGAACTGCTCGACCAGCTCTACGCGAACGCAGCCACCTACGTCCACGGGCATTCGGTCGGAGGCACCAATCCCAGCCTGCTCCGGGCGGCGGGCGGGGCCACGGCGACGATCGCCTTCGACTGCGTGTTCAGCCACGAGGTGATCGGCGACGCCGGGTGGTTCTTCCGTGATCCCGCGTCCGTGGCGACCGCCCTCGAATCGGCCGAGGCCGAGCCGGAGTTGCGGCGCGAGCGGGGCGATCGCCTGCACGAGCGGGCCGCGGCCTACGACTGGGACCAGGTGGCGAAGGACTATCTCACCCTGTGCGAGGACCTCGTCGCCGGCCGGGGACCGGCTCGTCGCAGCGGACGCCGGCTGCGGCCCGGCTGGAGCGACCGATCCGAGCCGGCCGGAGCCGTCCTGATCGCGCACCCCAGCGCCGAGCTCTACGGCTCCGACCGGGTCATGCTGGAGTCGATCAGCGGCCTCGTCGCGACCGGACGCCGGGTCGTGCTCACCCTGCCTGGCGAGGGGCCGCTGGTGGACGCAGCCCGTCAGCGCGGAGCCGAGGTCCGCCTGTGCCCCACGCCAGTGCTGAGGCGGGCCGCGCTCCGGCCGGCCGGTCTGGTCCGTCTCCTCGCCGACGCGGTGACCGCGTTCGGGCAGGGTCGCGCACTGATCAGGGAGGAGGGCATCGACCTGGTGCTGGTGAACACGCTCACGATTCCGCTGTGGCTGACCATCGGACGCAGCTGCGGCGTGGCCTCGGTCTGCCACGTCCACGAGGCCGAGGCGAGCCAGCCCTGGTACGTCCGCCGGTTGCTCTACGCGCCGCTGCTGCTCGCGGATCGGCTGCTGGTGAACAGCCGGTTCAGCACCGACACGCTGGCGGCGACCTGGCCGTGGCTGCGGCGGCGGGCGAGCGTCCTGTACAACGGCGTGCCCGGTCCGGCGACGGCACCGGCAGAGCCTCGCCTGGATCCGGGCGAGGAGCCGAGGCTGCTGTTCATCGGCCGGCTGTCCCCCCGCAAGGGACCGCAGGTGGCGCTCGATGCGCTGGCCGAGCTCGCCAAGAGGGGTGTCCGGGCACGGCTCGTCCTGCTCGGCGCGGTGTTCGACGGCTATGAGTGGTTCGAGCGGCAGCTCCGCGATCAGGTGGATCAGCTCGGCCTCGGTGGCCAGGTGGACTTCGCCGGTTTCGACCCGGACGTGTGGGGTCACTTCGCCGACAGCGACATCGTGTTGGTGCCGTCCACGGTCGACGAGCCGTTCGGGAACACCGCCGTGGAGGCGATGCTGGCCCAGCGACCGCTCGTGGTCAGCCGCACGAGCGGCCTGAAGGAGGCCTCGGACGGGTTCGAGAGCGCCCGGCTGGTGGAACCCGGCGACCCGCAGGGGATCGCCGACGCGGTTCAAGGCCTGCTCGAGGACTGGCCCGCGGTTCGCGAGCAGGTGGCGCGGGATCGCGCGAGCGCACTGGCCCGCTACGCCCCGCAGGTGTACCAGCAGCGGCTGGTCGAGGCGCTCGGCTTGAGCTGAACCGAACCCTGCGCGCGGTTCCTAGACCGGAATCGTGGGCAGGGTCCGGATGTCGGAGGTCATCAGGCCACGAGACCCGAAGGAGAGCGCGCGGGCGCGCTGTTCACGGGTGGACACGGGCCACATCATGACCGGCTTCTTCGCGGCACGGGCTGCGGCCGCCACCGCCGCGCTGAGGTCATCGGTCGCGGTGACGGCGACGCCGAGCATGTCGATGCTCGGATCGGCGGCGAACATTTCGAGCCGGTTCACGTGACTCGGCTCGTCGAGGACGTAGCCCCACGTGGCGAAGCCGTTCTGCTTCGCCGTGGCGAAATTCGGCTGGTTCACCGGCTGCTTCCACACCACCCGCTCGGGCTGGGCGAGAGCGGCCATCCTCGACATCAGCGGCTCGACGGCCGCGCCCACCTTGGGCTCGACGAACAGGACCAGGCGATCGATGTGCTGCTCGACCACGTCCTCGAACCGGCTGAACGGACGTCTGGGTTGGCTGGGATCGTCGGTCTGGGCCGCGGTCACGGTGAGCTGGGAGAGCGTCGCCCACGGCGTGGCGGCGATCTCGAGCGAGACGCCGGTGACCCGCACCGGGTCGGGGTCGTGACTGCAGACCAGCACGCCGTCCGAACTCAGGCAGAAGGAGACCTCCATCGCCTTGACGTAAGGCAGCGCGGCGGCCTGGTCGTAGGCGAAGGCGGTCATCTCCGGCCAGTTCGCGCCGCCGCCCCGGTGTGCGACGTAGAACGGATCGTCCGCGACGAGCTCGGCGTAGGTGTGCGTGGCCAGCCCGGGACGAACCCGTGCGCAGCCGTTCAGGCTCGACGCTGCGAGGGCGAGACCGCCGGCGAGCAGACCGCGCCGAGACACCCGCGTCCGGTCGAGCGGGGACGCTGCGTCGCCGCCGGGTTGCCCGGGCACAGGTCGAGGTGGGGTGATCGCGGCCATACCGCGATTATGCGGCCACACGGCAATCATGGCCTCGGCGACCATGGTGCGGCGCTGCGGCGGGCCGCGTGGTTCACCCCGCGAAGCCGTACGCGGGCAGCCCGGCGATCCCGGGACGGATTCCGTACAGCGAACCCGCGTCCGGCTCGGCATCCTCGGGCAGGTTCTCCCGCGACGTGGTGATGTAGAGCGTGCCGAGGTCGTCGCCGCCGAAGCAGCACGCCGTGACCTTCGACACGCCGGGCACCTCGACCACGGCGTCCAGCTTCCCGGACGGGTCGAGTCGCTGCACGCACCCGCCGTCGTAGCGGGCGATCCAGATCCCGCCCTCGACGTCGACGCACAGGCCGTCCGGCACTCCGGAGCCGTCGCTGGCGAACACCCTGCGACGGGTCGGGCCGTCGATGGGGTCGTAGTCGAAGGCCCAAGTAGTGGCGGTCCCGGAGTCGTTGAGGTACATCGTGTCGGTGTCGGGGCTCCAGCCCAGCCCGTTGCTGATGGTCAACCCCGGCAGAACCGGCCGCGGGCGCCGCGATCCGGCGTCCAGTTGGTGCAGCGTGCTGGTTCCGGGTTCGAAGCCGTGGGTCAGGGTGCCGATCCAGAAGCCGCCGTCGGGATCGCAGCCGCCGTCGTTGCACCGCACGCCCGCGGACGCGTCCACGGTGACGAAGCCGGCCAGGTCGGACAGGTCGTCGAAGCTGCTGATCGCGAGATCGTGTTCTCTGGCCACGATCGCTCCGCCACCCAGGCGGGGCCGGATCACCGCCGCGATCGTGGAGCGGACCGGGGTGCGCCGCACCTGGTCGCCGTCCAGGGTGAGCACCTCTCCGGCGAACATGTCCACGAAGCGGAGTTGCTGCCAGCGATCCCACCAGACCGGCCCCTCGCCGTGGTAGCTGACCCGGCCGGTGACCCTCTCCGCACGCATGTCGTCATCGTGTGTGTCGGGCTGGGAAAGTGTCAATGTCCAGCCTTCGGGCGCACCCGGTCCCGGGGTGAACCTCCCGTTCGGAACAGGTACGGTTACACCCGTATGCGCCGGGCGGCGGAACGCTCCGCCGCCGCCGTGGGAGTCAGTGCCGACATACCGATCGGGCCCCACACCGGCCTACCGGAGCCCATTGAAGGAGACTCGACGTCACGATGATCGACAAGTTTGTGTATGAGTTCAGCGAGGGTGACGCCTCGATGAAGAACCTCCTCGGCGGCAAGGGTGCGAACCTCGCCGAGATGACCGGCCTGGGCATGCCCGTGCCGCCAGGTTTCACCATCACCACCGAGGCATGCACCCAGTACTACGCCGACGGCGAGGTGATCAACGACGAGATCAAGGCCGAGATCCTGCAGTACGTCGCCAAGCTCGAGGCGAGTATTGGCAAGAAGTTCGGCGATCTCGACAACCCGCTGCTGGTCTCGGTCCGCTCCGGTGCCCGCGCGTCGATGCCGGGCATGATGGACACCATCCTCAACCTGGGCATGAACGACGAGGTCGCCGCCCGGTTCGCCGACAAGACCAACAACCCGCGCTTCGCCTACGACTCCTACCGTCGGTTCATCCAGATGTACTCCGACGTCGTGATGGAGGTCGGCAAGTCCCACTTTGAGAAGCTCATCGACAAGATGAAGGAGGACCGCGGGGTGAAGCTCGACACCGAGCTCACCGCGGACGACCTGAAGGAACTCGCCGAGGAGTTCAAGGCCCAGTACAAGGCCGCCGTCGGAGCCGACTTCCCCTCCGATCCGGTCGAGCAGCTGTTCGGCGCGATCAAGGCCGTGTTCCGGTCCTGGGACAACCCGCGCGCGGTCTACTACCGCCGCATGAACGACATCCCGGCATCGTGGGGCACCGCCGTCAACGTGCAGTCGATGGTGTTCGGCAACACCGGCGACACCTCCGGCACCGGCGTGGCCTTCTCGCGCAACCCGGCCACCGGCGAGGCGGGCCTGTTCGGCGAGTTCTTGATGAACGCCCAGGGCGAGGACGTCGTGGCGGGCATCCGTACCCCGGAGACCATCGACCAGCTCAAGGACGAGAACCCCGCGGTCTACGCGCAGTTCGCCGACATCGTCGCCAAGCTGGAGGCTCACTACGCCGACATGCAGGACATGGAGTTCACCATCGAGGATGGCCGGCTCTACATGCTGCAGACCCGCAACGGCAAGCGCACCGCTGCCGCCGCATTCAAGATCGCCTGTGACCTGGTCGACGAGGGCAAGATCAGCACGGACAAGGCCGTGGCCATGATCGACCCCAAGCAGATCGACGCGTTGCTGCACCCGCAGTTCGACCTGGCCGGGCTGAAGGCCGCCGAGGTGATCGGCAAGGGTCTTCCGGCTTCGCCGGGTGCGGCCACCGGCAAGGTGTCGTTCACCGCTGAGGACGCCGCCGCGCGCGGCAAGGCGGGCGAGCCGGTCGTCCTGGTGCGCCTGGAGACCACGCCTGAGGACATCGAGGGCATGCACTACGCCCAGGGCATCCTTACCGCCCGCGGCGGCATGACCTCTCACGCGGCCGTGGTGGCCCGCGGCATGGGTACCTGCTGCGTGTCCGGCCTCGGCGAGATCTCCTTCGGCGCGGACGGCAAGTCCTTCACCCTCGGTGGCAAGACCTACACCGAGAACGACTGGATCTCCCTGGACGGCTCCACCGGCAACGTCTACGGCGCGAAGATCGACACCGTGCCCGCGGAGATCAGCGGCTACTTCGGCCGGATCATGGAGTGGGCGGACGCGATCCGCACCATGAAGGTCCGCACCAACGCCGACACCCCGGCGGATGCACGTCAGGCGCGCGAGTTCGGCGCGGAGGGCATCGGCCTGTGCCGCACCGAGCACATGTTCTTCGAGACCGACCGGATCGCGGCCATCCGCGAGATGATCGTCTCCAAGACCGTCGAGCAGCGTGAAGCCGCTTTGGCCAAGCTGCTGCCGATGCAGCGCGGTGACTTCGAGGGCATCTACGAGGCCATGGAGGGCTACCCGGTCACCGTCCGGCTGCTCGACCCGCCGCTGCACGAGTTCCTGCCGACCGACGAGGACGACATCGTCGCCCTGGCCGCGGAGATGAAGCTCGAGGTCGCTGAGCTCAAGGAGATCATCGCCTCCCTGCACGAGTTCAACCCGATGATGGGCCACCGGGGCTGCCGCCTCGACGTGACTTACCCCGAGATCGGCGCCATGCAGACCCGGGCGATCATCGAGGCCGCGATCAACGTCCAGAAGCGTCATCCCGAGTGGACCGTGGTGCCGGAGATCATGATCCCGCTCGTGGGCGAGGTGAAGGAGCTGGCCTACGTCAAGAAGATCGTCACCGATACCGCGGACGCGATCATCGCTGACTCCGATGTGAAGCTCGACTACCTGGTCGGCACCATGATCGAGATCCCGCGCGCGGCGATCACCGCGGACGAGATCGCCAAGGAGGCGCAGTTCTTCTCCTTCGGCACCAACGACCTCACCCAGATGACGTTCGGCTTCAGCCGTGACGACGCCGGGAAGTTCCTGGATTCCTACTACGAGAAGAAGATCTACGAGTCCGATCCGTTCGCTCGGCTCGACACCGAGGGCGTCGGCAAGCTGGTCAAGATGGCGGCCGAGCTGGGCAAGACCACCCGGCCCGACATCAAGCTGGGCATCTGTGGCGAGCACGGTGGCGACCCGTCCTCGATCGAGTTCTGCTCGCAGGTGGGCCTCAACTACGTGTCCTGCTCGCCGTTCCGGGTGCCGATCGCACGCCTGGCCGCCGCGCAGTCCGCGCTGAAGGCCCGGTAGTCACATCCGCTACGGTGCGCCGCTTCCCTTCGGGGGAGCGGCGCACTGGTGTCTGTGGCCGACGTCGGGCGTCCGGCGCGCTCGCACCTCGGGCGAGCAGAATGGTGGGCGAACGACAAAGAGCCCGGCGACTAAGCGCCGGGCTCTTCGCAAGGACTAACGGCTTCATCCGCTCTCGCTTGCGGGAATGCCAGGTTTGTCCCCCTTTGCCCGGGTAGCTGGCCCGGACGCGGCCGCCTGTTCCCCCCCGAGAAGTACGGCCAAGAGCGACAATAGCCGATCGGCCAGCCGAGCGCCACACTTGCGTCCCCCGTTCGGGTGACGCATCTGTGACGGACCGGCGTGGCCGCCGCTCCAGCCGTGCGCCCTCGACGACACTGGACGACGTGGACAGACGAGGATTCCTGCTCGGCGCGAGCGCGCTCCTGGTCGCGGGGTGCGCCCGCGTGCCCCCGCCGGGCGCTCCCGGCTCGCCGGCACCGACTTCGTCCACCCGGACGCCGCTCGTGATCGGTCAGGACGGCACCCCGGCGGGCGCGATGCTCGCCCAGCTGCTTCTGGGCGCGGTCGAGGCCAAGCGGCGCGAGGCCCGTACGGCCAAGCAGGGCAAGGGCTGGCAGGCAGCGCTCGGCCATGGGGCCTTGTCCGCGTTGCCAGGGTTCGCCGGCACCTTGTGGGCGTCCCTGAGCCAGGCCGACGAGCCGCCGGCTGCGTCCAAGCTGCTGGGCAAGGTGGCCGGGCTGCTCGCGCCCGACGTCAGCGTCCTCCCGGTTCCCGGTCTCGACGGGTCGCTGGTGTGGCGGGTCACTGTCGAGACCGCCCAGGAGGGCATCACCAGCCTCGGCCGGATCGCCGCCTGGTCGCAGGGGCGGGTGGCCGCCGTCCCCAAGCTGGCCGTCTCTCGTGCGGACGGAGTGCCCGGCCTGAAAGCGGTCTACGGCGCCCAGTTCGACATCTTGACAGTGGATGACCCGGTGCAGCGCGCGGCCCTGCTCACCAACGGGAACGCGGTGATCGCCGCGTTCCGCCAGACCGAGTACACGGGGGCGTCCGGTCTGGTGGATCTGGTGGACGTCGAGAAGCTGACCGTGTCCGACCCGGGCGTGGTCCTGGTGAACAGCGCGCTCACCGAGGCAGAACCCGAGCAGGTGCTGGCCATCGACGCGGTCGCACAGGCGATCACGACCGACACGTTGCTCGACCTGCAGGCCCAGGTGGCCGGCGGCGGCACCGTCCCCGACGTCGCGGCAGGATGGCTGAAGGACCAGGGCTTGGCCTGAGCGCGGGTTTGAACCAAAAGGGGACAGGTACCTTTTCGTTCCTCGCCGGAGAGTGCTGCGAGGTGAACGAAAAGGTACCTGTCCCCTTTTGGTTCAGGGTCGGGCTCGGCTCAGTAGCCTTGGCTGGTTCCCCCGGCCAGCACGGCCGCGGTTCCGGAGAGTCCGAGACGGGTGGCGCCGGCCTCGATCATGGCGACGGCCGTGGCCCAGTCCCTGATCCCGCCGGACGCCTTCACGCCGAGCCGTCCGCCTACCGTGGTGGCCATCAGTTCGACCGCATGGACGGAGGCACCGCCGGCGGGATGGAAACCGGTGGACGTCTTCACGAAGTCGGCACCCGCAGCCTCGGCGGCCCGACAGGCGGCCACGATCTCGTCGTCGGTCAACGCCGCGGACTCGATGATCACCTTGAGCACGGCAGGCGCCGGTGCGGCCGAACGCACTGCGGCGATCTCGGCCTGGGTCAGCTCGGGGCGTCCGGCCTTGAGCAAGCCGAGGTCGATCACCATGTCGACCTCGTCCGCGCCGTGGGCCACCGACTCGGCGGCTTCGGCAGCCTTGGTCGCGGGAGTGTGCTTGCCGGACGGGAAGCCGCAGACGGTGGCGACCTTGACCGGCCCCAGATCCGCCGTCACCGGCAGCATCGAGGGGGAGACACAGATCGAATAGGTGCCGAGCTGAACGGCCTCCGCCGCCAGCGCGGCGACGTCGGCGTCCGTCGCGGTGGGGGAAAGCAGGGTGTGGTCGACGTAGTGTGCGAGTTCGGCAGGAGTGAGGTTCACCCTCCGAATCTACTCTGCTCGCCGAGTTGTCAGAATCTCATTGACCTATAGCTCAATGAGATTCTGACAACTCGGCGGGGGAGGTGCTGAAGCGCTGGCGATAGGTCGCTGGGGCAAGGCCCGTGGCGCGACGGAAATGGTCCCGCAGAACGACGGACGAGCCGAAGCCGACCCGCTCGGCGACCTGCTCGATCGGAAGATCGGAGGTCTCCAGCAGGTGGCGCGCCGCCAGGACGCGCTGCTGGACGAGCCACTTGTGCGGGGTGGTTCCGGTCTCGGCGACGAAGCGGCGGGCGAAGGTGCGTTCGCTCATTGCGGCGCGCGCGGCGAGCGAGCCGACGCTGTGGTCGTCGGCGAGGTGTTCCAAAGCCCAATCCAGGACGGGGGCGAAGCCGTCGGAGCAGCATTCGGGGATCGGCACGGCCACGAACTGCTGCTGACCGCCGTCGCGTTGAGGCGGAACCACCATGCGGCGGGCGATCGTGCTCGCCGTCACCGCGCCGAGTTCCCTGCGAACCAGGTGCAGGCATGCGTCCACACCGGCCGCGGTGCCCGCGCTGGTGATGATGTCGCCGGTGTCGACGAACAGGACGCTCGGGTCGACCGTGGTGTCGGGGAAGCGGCGCTGCATCGCCTCGGCGTACATCCAGTGGGTGGTGCAGCGACGTCCATCCAGGAGGCCGGCGGCTCCGAGGACGAACGAGCCCGAGCACACGCTGAGCAGGATGCTGCCCCTCGCGTGCGCCTGCCGGAGCACATCGAGCACCTCGGCCGGGTACTCCGCTTGCGGGGTGGTCGCGCTGACGATCACGAGGTCGCTGCCGGCCACGACGTCCAGGCCGTGCGTGGGGGTGATGGTCAGCGGTGTGGTCAGCTTGCCGGCGAGCGGACGCCCCGGCTCCGCGGCGCAGACGCGGAAGTCGAACTCGATGCCTTCCTGGCTACGGTCGATGCCGAAGACCTCGGTAGCGACCGCGAACTCGAAGACCGACACTGGTTCGAGCAGGATCACGCTCACGCTGCGCAGTGACATACCCGCAGCATAGTGGCTGTATTCCTTCGTGCAATGACGAATCTGCCACTGGTGGCAGATAGTGCTATGGCGAAAGGATTACTGCCATGGCTGGAACCTTCATCTTCCTCGGCTTCATCGCCCTACTCGTGGCGGCCCTCGAGATCACTCACCGGCGCACGAAGCGGCATTGGCATCCTGGCAGCGACCTGCGCAACGACCGGGACGCCGCCCGCGTCGACGACGAGCTGCGCGCGGTCGAGCAGGCCGCCCCCCTCGGCCCCGATCCCTACCGCCTGAGTCCGCCCGCGTCCGCACAGACGGACACCCGGCTGGTCACGCGGGCAGCTGCCTGACCCGGCGCGAGTGCATCATCAGCCGCAACGCGAGGAACCTCAGCAGCGTGGCCGCGGCATTGGCCACGACCAGGACGGCCACCTCGACCATCCGACCCGCACCCGGCCAGACAGTGTCCAGCAGCCACAACGAGCCGCTGGTCAGGCCGAGCGCGACCCCGAAGGCGGCGAGTCCGCCCAGGTGGTGACTGAGCGCGTGCGCGCGTCCGCTGATTCCGAAGGTGAACCGCCGGTTCGCCGCCGTGTTCGCGACCGCGGTCACCAACAGCCCGATCAGATTCGCCGCCTGCGCGCCGAACGGACGCAACAGCAGATACAACCCGAAGTAGGCCAGTGTGCTGGCCACGCCGATCACGCCGAAGCGGAGCAGCTGCCCGAGCAGTCCCGTCGGCACCCCGGGAACGGCGGGGGGAACCTGGGTGCCGCGCAGTTCGGCACGCACCCGATCCAGCGGGATGCGACCGGACGCGAAGCCGCGCAGCAGCCGTCCGATGCCGCGCAGGTCCTCCCGCGCGGTGGCGACGATGTCGACGCTCGTGCCCGGGTCGTCCACCCAGTCCACGGGAACCTCATGGATCCGCAACCCGGCCCGTTGGGCGAGCACCAGCAGTTCGGTGTCGAAGAACCAGTTGTTGTCCTCCACCAGCGGCAGCAGCCGCCGCGCGACGTCGCCGCGGACGGCCTTGAACCCGCATTGGGCATCGGAGAAGCTCGCGCCGAGCGCCGTGCGCAGAATCAGGTTGTAGCTACGGGAAATGAACTCCCGCTTGGGTCCGCGGCTGACCCGGGAGCCGCGGGCCAGCCGCGTCCCGATCGCGACATCGGAGTGGCCCGACACCAGCGGCGCCACCAGCGGCAGCAGCGCCTTCAGGTCGGTGGACAGGTCCACGTCCATGTAGGCGACCACGTCCGCGTCCGAGGCCAGCCAGGCCTGGCGCAGCGCCCGTCCGCGTCCCTTCGCGTCCAGGTGCACCGCCCAGACGTGGGAGTGCGCGCCCGCCAGTTGCTGTGCGATCGGCCAGGTGTCGTCGGTGGAGGCGTTGTCGGCGATCACGACCCGGTAGTCATAGGGGAAGTGCTCGGCGAGGTAGGCGTCCAGCCTTCGCACCGACGCGGCCAGCTCGTCGGCCTCGTTGTAGACCGGGACGACGACGTCGATCAGGGCGGTGCGAGCGGCCGCACGGGCGTCGGAGGCGGGGATCGGGAGTGCGCTCATTCCGGTCCCTCAGTTCGCCTGAGTCAGGTCGTAGACGGTGGTGCCGCCGATGGTGGACGCGGTGTAGTTCTCCTCCACCCAGCTGGCGATCTGACCGGCGACGTCCGAGCCGCCGTTCGACGAGCCGATGCTGTTCGAGATGAAGTAGTGGATCCTGCCCCGCGCCACGTACTCCTGAAACTCGGCGAGCGTGGGGGAGGGGTCGGAGCCGTTGAAGCCGCCGATCGCCATCACCGGGTCGCCGCTGGCCAGCTGGTAGCTCGCCGCGTTCTGCGAGCCGACCGTCGCCGCCACCCAGGTGTAGGACGAGGCGTCCGTCGTGAGCAGGGTGACCAGCTCGGTGGACGTGGACGCGCCGTTCAGCAGGCCGCCCATGCCGCCACGGTTCTGGCGGGACGTCGACGTACCGGACTCCGTAGCGGTCGAGCCGGCGTTTCCGGTGGAGCCGGTAGACATCCGTCCGGGGGCCTGGCCCGGAGGCTGGCCGCCGCCGCGTCCGCCGCCGAAGCCGCCCCCACCGGGACCGCCGCCGCGTCCGGAGCCGGTCACCGGGCCGGCGGTGACGATCGAGCCGGTGTGCGCGGTGGCCGCGGTGTTGATCGAGTACGCGTACGGTCCGGCCAGACCGGCCACGACAGCCGCGACGAGCGTCGCCGACGCGGCCGTCCGCGGCAGCCGGTCCACCCAGACCAGCGCCATTCCGGACGCGAGTCCGAGCCCGAACACGGTCCAGCCCAGGATCGAGTACCAGGACCCGGCCTGCTGCAGCAGCACCAGAGCCCAGGCGCCGGTGCCCACGCTGGTCGCAGCCAGGAGCAGGCGGGCGACCAGTCGACCCCGGTTGGCCCACAGCGCCGCGCCACCGAGGGCCACCGAGCCGCCGATCGCCGGAGCGAGGGCGACCGTGTAGTAGTCGTGGTAGATGCCGGCCATGAAGCTGAACGTGAGCGCGGTCACGACCAGCCAGCCGAGCCAGATCACCACGCCACCGGCCAGAGCCTGGCTCGGGGTCTGCACCCGGCGTCCCTCCGCGTCCGCGGCAGGTGTCGGCTTGCGGTGCGCGAACGCGTAGCCGAGCGCCCCGAGAGAGAGCACCAGCGCGGCGGGGATCAGCCAAGACACCATGCCTGCGGAGACGCCATCGAACATCCGCAGGATGCCGGTGGAGCCCCAGCTGCCACCCTGGTTTCCACCGCCGCCGACTGAGCCCACCTCGGTGCCGGTGATCCGGCCCAAGCCGTTGTAGCTGATGATCAGTTCAAGCAGCGAGTTGGTCTGCGAGCCGCCGATGTAGGGCCGCATGGACGCGGGGGTCAGCTCGACCACGGCCACGTACCAGCCGAAGGACGCGACCATGGTCACGAAGGCGACGAACAGGTCGAGCAGGCGCTTCTTCCAGGACGCGGGCGCGGCGATCCAGTAGGCGACGACCAGCGCGGGCAGGACCAGGAAGGCCTGCAGCATCTTGGTCAGGAAGCCCAGCCCGATCGCCACGCCAGCCAGGGCGAGCCAGCCACGAGAGGCGGTCTCCGACGCGCGGACGGTGAAGTAGCCGGCCACGACCATGGTGAAGACCAGCAGGGCGTCGGGGTTGTTGAACCGGAACATCAGCGTCGCCGCGGGGGTGAGGGCGAACACGACCGCCCCGACCAGGGCCGCCCAGTGGACGTTGCGGGTAGTCAGCGGATGGGTGCTGCCGTTCCCCCTCACGCCCGAGTCCGGTCGTCCTGGGGCCAGCTCGATGGTCGCAGGGCGCCAGGCCAGCAGGCTGCGGCGCAGGGTCGCGTACAGCACCCCGACGCTGGCCACGCCGAGCAAGGCCTCGGGCACGAGGATGCTCCACGAGCTCAGCCCGAACAGCCGCACCGACAGCGCCATCAGCCAGATCGCGGCCGGCGGCTTGTCGACGGTGATGCTGTTCCCGCCGTCCAGCGAGCCGAAGAACCAGGCCTCGAGGTTGGTCGATCCGGCCTGGGCCGCAGCGGAGTAGAACGAGTTGGCGTAGCCGGAGGCGGACAGGCCCCAGATGTAGAGGAAAGCCGTCCCGATCAGGAGCGCGAGCACGGAACCGCGGGCCACCCAGTCGGGGCGGTCGGCGACGTAGCTGAGATAGCGGCGCACCGGCTCTGCGTCCGCAGGCCCGTCCGCGGTGCCCGGTGACTCGGTTTCGATCAGCGTCATGCAACCATGGAACGCGTCCGGGCTGGGCGCGCCATCGGTCGGCCCTGTGAGCCTCTTGTGACCCGATCACCCGGGGACGGTTCCGAACTCGGTCCACCCGGGGACGGTTCCGAACTCCGACCACCCGGGGACGGTTCCGAACTCCGACCACCCGGGGACGGTTCCGAACTCGGTCCACCTCCGACCGCTGGACCGAGTTCGGAACCGTCCCCAGGGTTCGCGGGGCTCGCAGGGTTCGCGGGGCTCGAGATGGACCGAGTTCGGAACCGTCCCCGATTCAGTCGGGTCAGGCCAAGGGGATCCGGATCGCGAACGTGGTCCGACCCGGCTCGCAATCCAGCCAGACCTGGCCGCCGTGGGCGTGCACGACCGCGGAGACGATGGCCAGCCCGAGACCGGTGGACGAGCCTCCGGCCCTGCGGACGCGACTCGCGTCCGCCCGGGTGAACCGCTCGAACACCGAGTCGCGGATCTCCGGCGGCACCCCGGGCCCGTTGTCGGTGACCGAAATGACCGCCCAGCCGTCCTCGGCGCGCAGCGCAGTATTCACATGCGTGCCCGCAGGGGTGTGCGTGCGGGCGTTCGCGAGCAGGTTCGCGACCACCTGATGCAGGCGGTGGGCGTCCGCGCGCGCGGTCACCACGTCCTCGGGCAGGTCCAGGGCCCAGGTGTGATCGGAGTTCGCCGCCCGTGCATCGCTGACCGCATTCAGCACGATCTCGGTGACGTCGGTGGCGCGCAGGTCAAGGGTCGGCTCGGAATCCAGTCGCGCGAGCAGCAGCAGATCCTGCACCAGCGCCGACATCCGCTCCGACTCGGCCTCGATCCGGCCGAGCGCGTGCGCGGCGTCCTCCGGAAGGGCCTCGCTGCCGCGTCGGGTCAGCTCCGCGTAGCCCCGGATGGACGCGAGAGGGTTGCGCAACTCGTGGGACGCGTCCGCGACGAACTGGCGCACCTTCGTCTCGCTCCGGTGTCGCACGGCCAGGGCGTTCTCGACGTTGTCGAGCATGTGGTTGAAGGCCAGGCCGACCCGCCCCACCTCGGAGGCGGGATTGGCGTCCTGGGGGGCCACCCGGATCGGCACGTGGCCCTCGCCGCTCTCCAGCGGCAGGTTCGACACCTGGGTGGCGGTGGCGGCCAGCCGGGTAAGCGGACGCAGGCTGGTCTCCACCACTCGCCGCGCGGCGACGAACGACAAGATCACGGCGCCGACGGTGAGCAGGCCGGCCATGATCAGCTGGCTGGACATCGGCGTGGTCACCTCGCTGTACGGCAGGCCGACCACGGTCGTGATCGTGGCGGCGTTCAGCACGCGCTGTTGGATCAGGACGCGATAGAGCCCGCTCCCGGAGACGGCCACGGTCACCGGATCGCGTTCGGGCCGGAGACTGAGCAGTGCCACCACGGTGGCGTCGTCGACCGAGTCGGGACGGGCGGATACCTGGTACTTCAGCACGCCGTTGATCGTGGCTGCGTCGATCCGGATCAGACCGGAACCGCCCAAGTCCCCGGGCTGATTGCCGGTGTCGCCGCTGTCCGGGTTCCGTCCGGTCGGACGCCCGATCGCCGACTCCAGCCGCGCGTCCAGCTGCTGCTGCAGGATCTGGAAGCTGGCCAAGGCGGTGAACACGCTCAGCGCCACCGTGACCAGGGCGACCAGGGCGGTCGTGCGCAGCACCAGCTGGCGGCTCAGCGTCCCTTTGCCCATCGGGGAGGGGGACGCGGTCGGCGCGGCGGGCAGGCTCATTCGGTGGCCGGTTTGAGGACGTAGCCGGCGCCCCGCATGGTGTGGATCATCGGAGCCCGGCCCGCGTCGATCTTCTTGCGCAGGTAGGAGATGTACAGCTCCACCACGTTCGCCTGGCCACCGAAGTCGTAGTTCCAGACCCGATCGAGGATCTGGGCCTTGGAGAGCACGCGGCGCGGATTGCGCATCAGGTAGCGCAGCAGCTCGAACTCGGTCGCGGTGAGGTTGATCAGGTCGCCGCCGCGGGTGACTTCGTGGCTGTCCTCGTCGAGGGTGAGGTCACCGACGACCAGCTGCGATTCGTTGCGCAGCGTGGTCGCGCCGGA
>DJWE01000012.1:33680-44986 GCA_002441465.1 Propionibacteriaceae bacterium UBA6238
TCACGTAGTCGTCGCCGCCCGCGGTGAGGCCGCCGATCCGGTCGTCGAGTGCGTCCCGAGCGGTGAGGAAGATCACCGGCACGCCCGGCTGTTCGGCGCGGATCCGGCGCATCACCTCCAGGCCGTCGAAGTCGGGCAGCATCATGTCGAGCACGATCGCGTCCGGTCGTACTTCCCGGGCCGCCTTGACCGCGGCGAGCCCCGAGGAGGCCGTGGACACCTCCCAGCCCTCGTAGCGCAGCGCCATGCTGAGCAGTTCGGTGAGGCTGGTCTCGTCATCGACGGTGAGCACCCGGATCGCGGTCCCGTCCGGACGGGTGAGGGCTTCTTGTCCGCTTCGCGCAGTGATCGCCATGCGTCGACTCTCTCAGTGCCGGGTGAGGAACCGCTTGCAGTTTCCTGTGAGAACACTATGACTCCCCACCGAGTTGTCAGAGTCCCATGCGCCTATAGCCGAACGTGCTTCTGACAACTCGGCGGGTGGCGGACGACCGGTAGCCTTGGCGAAGCCGGCGGGACGCCGGACATCGGTCGAGTGGGGAGGCGGGAGATGCGGGTCGTCCGTGGTGTCGCCGGCCTGCTCGGCGAACTGCTGATCACTCTCGGCGTCGTCCTGCTGCTGTTCGTGGGCTGGCAACTGTGGTGGACGGACGTGGTCTCCGACGCGGATGCCGCACAGGTGGTGGACACGCTCACGGCGGACTTCGACGACCCCGACTGGGTGCAGCCCGCCCACGTGAAGCTGGGGGACGCGTTCGCGATCGTGCGGATTCCGCGATTCGGAGCGACGTTCGCCCGTCCGCTCTACGAGGGCACGACCCGTGAGGTGCTGCAGCGCGGAGTCGGGCACTACGCCGACACCGCCATGCCGGGCGAGGTGGGCAACTTCGCCATGGCCGGCCACCGCACCACCTACGGCAAACCGTTCAACCGGATCGCCGAGTTGAAGAAGGACGACGTGGTGCTGGTGGAGACCAAATCCACCTGGTACGTCTATCGGGTCACCGGCCACGAGATCGTCGCCCCCACCCAGGTCTCGGTATTGCTGCCGGTACCCAATCGCCCCGATGCCGAACCCACCGAGGCAGTGCTGACCATGACCAGTTGCCACCCTGAGTTCAGCGCTCGCGAACGGTACGTGGTGCACGCTTCGCTGGACGCCAGCTATCCGCACGACCAGGGCGTGCCGGCCGACGTGCTGGAGGTGTCGTGATGTCCTTCTACGGTTTGATTTGGCGACTCCTGCCCGGTCCCACCGCAGTGAAGGTGATCGAGGCCGCCGTCTTGGTGTTCGCCGTAGTGGCGGCCCTGTTCATCTGGGTATTCCCGCAGCTCGCGCCCTACATGCCGTTCAACGACACCACGGTGGGGAGCTGATCGAAGCCGGATCGGGGTGCCGACCTTCCCGCTGCCGGTCGCCGTCTTCACATCACGGTGCTTCGCGACCACCCCTGGCTGAATCCGGTGGCGCTTCGCCTGGCCCGGTTGCCGATGCCGGTCTGCGCGGCCGTGCCGGGACCGTTCAGCGGTAGCCGAACGCGCGCGCGCCGGGGATCACCTCCACCCACTCCAGGTCGATGTCGTCCACGCTGCCTGGCCGCGCCGAAGTGGTCGGGACCTCGCTGACCAGCCGGATCATCGCGCCGACCGCCTCCGGATCCCCCTGGGCACGGATCAACACGGATCCGTCCGACTGGTTCTGTGCATATCCGGACAGGCCGAGGTAGCGCGCCTCGCCCATCGCCCACCACCGGAAGCCGACGCCCTGGACGCGCCCGCGAACCGTGATCAGCACCGCCATCATGGGGAACCATTCAACCCTGTCCGGGCCGATCGCGGGTTTCGACAGGCGTGTGCGGCGGACGGGGACGTCCGCTGGTCGGGCGGACCGGAACCCGTGATCGGGTCTGGAAAGATGTGCGCATGAGCGAACCCGTCCGCGAAGTACTCACCTGGGAATTGTTCGGCAGGGCGGCTCGGGAGCTCGCCCAGATGGTCGTCGACTCGGGCTTTCGTCCCGACCTGATCTTGTCGATCACCAGAGGCGGCTTGTTGCCCGCGGGCACGATGAGCTACGCGATGGGGATCAAGAACCTGCACATCATCAACGTCGAGTTCTACACCGGCGTGGACACGCGGCTGCCGCTGCCGGTGTTGCTGCCGCCGGTGCCTGCTGCGGTGGATCTGTCGGCCAAGACCGTGCTGATCGTCGACGACGTCGCCGACACCGGCGAGACACTGCGGATGGTGCGCGACTTCTGCGCCGAGCACGTGGCCCAGACGCGCACGGCCGTCCTCTACGAGAAGCCGCATTCGGTGGTGAAGTGCGACTACGTGTGGAAACGGACGTCGGACTGGATCTCGTTCCCCTGGTCGAGCGAGCCGCCGCTGGTGGGGGTCTCGACCGACAACTGAGCGGGTTCGACCGGAGCCTTTGCTCCGGTGCCCGCCACCAGGACGCCGGCCAGCACGGCCACCAAGCCCACCCACTGCACGACGCCGAGCCGCTCGCCCAGCACGACGACGCCCAGTAATGCGGCCGTCATCGGTTCGGCGAGCCCGAGCGTGATCGCGGTGGCGGCCGAAAGGTGGCGCAGCGCTGCGCCCATCAGCAGGTAGGAGACCACCACGGTGACCAGGCCGAGCCAGGCCGCCATGGCCAGGCCGGACGGCTCGGACACCCAGGTGTTGTCGGTGAACGGCAGGACGCCGGCACCCAGCAGCCCGCTGGTTCCGATCACTGCTGCGGTGGTGGGAAGCGGGGCGGTGCCGCGCTGGACGAGGGTCGAGGTCGCCACCGCATAGCCGGCGTACGCCGCTGCCGCGACCAGGGAGGCAAGGACGCCGACCGGCTGCAATGGGGCCGCGCTGCCGAGCACCCCGGAAAGGCCGACGATTCCGACGATCGCGAGACCGGTCGCGAACCCCCAACGCTGGCTCGGGCGATGCCCGCGCAGCGCATCGAACAGGCCGGCGAACAGCGGGCTCGAGCCGAGTGCGATCACGGTGCCGACCGCGACGCCGTTCATCCGGGTGCCGAAGAAGAAAGTCGCCTGGAAGGCCATCACGCTGAGCCCGCCGACCAGCACCCAGCCGACCTTGCTCGACCAGCGCGGGAGCCGCGTCCGGTGGTGTCGCAGCCACCACCACAGCCCGATCAGCAGCAGGGCCGAACCGCCGACGACCTGGCGCACTGCCCCGACGCTGAGCGGGTTCGCCTGCGCCGGTCCCAGCGCCTGCGCGGTTCCGGTGGTGCCGAAGAGCACCGCGGCCGCCACCATCATCACGGCGGGACGCAGCCGGCTCGATTCGGGCACGGCGGCAAGGCTAGCGGCCCGCGCGACGGCCCGGCGCAGATCGTGGACGCGCTACCCCGACAGGGTGCGTTCGAACAGCGCGCGCAGGTGTGCGGGCAGATCGTGCTCGGCAACCTCCACGTCGAGTTCCACGTCTCGGCACACCACGCCGTAGCAGAAGGCGTCCGGGGTGGGTTCGCTCGCCTCGGCCAGCTTCGGGAGCGTCCGCTCGGTCAGCAACCCCGCCCAGGCCCTCCGATCGCTGCGGGGGAGCTCGGCCAGCCGGGTGCGGCGCTCGCGGGACATTCCAGCGACTCCACCGCTGCGCCGAACCAGTAGCTGGGCGTCGGGATCGATCCCCGTCCCGGTGGACCGGATCGTCGGGGTGTTCTCGTCCACCTGCACCGTCGCCCAGGCGGCACGGACCGCTGCGACTTCCGCTCCCTCACCGAAGCGCGCGAGCGCGGCGTCGATCGTCAGGGCGGCGAAGGTCGCGAAGTCGCAGCCGGGCTGGATGTCGGGACCGGTGAGCACGTCGTACCAGATCTGTCCGGCCCGCTCCCAGGCAGGGCCGCCCAGAGTGGTCGCGACCAGCGCGAACGCGCGATTGGGGATGCCGGAGTTGTAGTGGACGCCGCCGTTGTCGGAGCTGGTGTGCACGAAACCGCTCATGTCGGCCGGCTGGGGGTCCTTGCCGAGGCGCGGGTCGTCGTAGGCGGTGCCGGGGTGCAACAGGTTGCGCAGCGCCACACCTCGTACACCTGGCAGCAGCAAGTCCGCGCCGACCAGCCAGTCCGCCTCAGCAGCGGTCTGCCCTGCGCGGTACTGCGCGACGAGGACGCCGAAGACGTCGGACAGCGACTCGTTGAGTGCGCCGGACTGACCGCGGTAGGCGAGCGCGGCCGTGTGCTCGGTGACGCCGTGGGTGAGCTCGTGGCCGATCACGTCGAGACTGGCCGTGAACCGGCCGAAGATCCCCCCGTCCCCGTCGCCGAACACCATCCGCTCGCCGTTCCAGAACGCGTTTTGGTAGCCCTCGCCGTAGTGGACGGTGCCGAGCAGAGCCATACCCGCGCCGTCGATGGAGTTGCGTCCGTAGACGTCCTTGAACAGCGTCCAGGTGGCACCGAAGCCGTCGTAGGCCTCGTCGGCCGCGGGGTCGCCGGTGGCAGGCCCGGCCTCGGTGCGGACCACGGTTCCGGGGAGGTCCTCCGAGCCGTGCGCATCGAAGATCTCCCGGGACGGCCCGGCCGCGGTCGGCGCGGCTATGGAGATCACTGTCGGGGCCGTGCGCCGGGCCCGGGCGCGGCGTTTGGCCGTGTCGGCGTCCAGAGTGGCCCGGGCCTGGGCTGCGATCGGTTCCGTGCCCTCGGCCAGGCGCTGGAGCAGGTAGGGCGGGATGATGTGCGCGATCTCAGTGGGGTGGTTCATGCCCCCAGCATGCCGCGCGAGTGTGACAGGACGATGCCGCTGCGATCCGAACATGTGGGGACGGTTCCTATCTCGGTCCACGTCGGAACCTGGACCGAGATAGGAACCGTCCCCGGGGTGTTCTGGACCGAGATAGGAACCGTCCCCGGGTGTTCGGTGGGCTCTGGTCAGTTCACCCGGCGATCTCTGCGACGTGGGCGCCGAGGGCGGCCAGCGCGGCGTCCGCGTCGAGCAGGACGGTGGCCCCGGGCTCGCCGGCGCCCAAGGAGATGGTGCGGCCGCGGAGGCCGGCGTCCGCGATCACGGGCCAGGCGACCCGGGAACCGAACGGGGTGATCGTGCCGCGCCGATAGCCCGTGGCGGCGAAGGCCGTCTCCGCGTCGGGCATCGAAAGGCGGTTCACGCCCAGGTGAGCCCGCAGTTTCGGCCAGGCGATCTCCCGGTCGCCGGGCACCAGGACGAACAGGAAGTCGTCGTCGCCACGCCGCACGACCAGGGTCTTCACGACGTCACGAGGGCTGAGCCCACGCAACGCGGCCGCCTCGGCGAGGGATCGCACCGGCCGGTGCCGAACCACCCGGTAGGGCACCCCGGCCGCGATCAGCGCAGCCTCGGCCGGCGCCGCGTCCGACCCGGCCACCGGCTCCGGGTCAGGCGTGGAGGTACTCAAGCAGGTGGTTGCGTTCGTCGGTGAGCTGGTCGATGCGGTACTTCACGACGTCGCCGATGGAGACGATCGCGGTCAGCGCACCGTCGGCGTCGACCACGGGCAGGTGGCGGATCCGCGAGTACGTCATGGTGTGACCGATGGCCTCCAGGGAATCCTCGGGGGTGCACGTCTTCACGCTCGCGGTCATGATCGCCGAGACCGGCTGGGCGAGCACGTCCGTCCCGTCGGAGGCGAGGTGCCGGACGACGTCACGCTCGCTGACGATGCCGGAGATCGTGGTGCCGTCGCCACTGACCACCACGGCCCCGATGTTGTTGCTGCCGAGCAGATCGACCAGCTCGGCGACGGTGGCGGAGGGTGCGATGGTGACCACGTCCGCGCCCTTCTTGCGGATGATGTCCTCGATCTTCATACCTCGGACGCTACCCCGGGCGGCGAGCCCACACCAGAGTTCGCGGGGTGCGGCAAGTGCCCGGGTGGCGGCGGACGCAGGGGACGGCCTCGGCCGGTATGGTCCGCCAGCCGTGCGCGGCAGCGACGCGTCCCCGTCCTGAGGCGGCGCCCGGGCTCATGGCGCGGCCGCGAACTCCTGCGTCCCCAGCACGCCGATCAGGCGCAGCTGCTCGGCCGCCTCCGAGCGGGGCGCGGCGGTCAACACGAGCAGGGCTTGCGAGCGGTCCTCGGTGAACAGAACCTGGCAGTCCAGCTCGATCGGTCCGGCCTCCGGGTGTACGAGCACCTTGTGGTCCTCGAACCGGCGAGCCACCTCCTGCCGCTCCCACGCCTCGGCGAACTCGGGGCTGATCCGCAGCAACTCGCGAGCCAGTTCACCGGCCCGCGAGTCGGGTCCGGCAGCACCGACCTCGGCGCGCAGGCTGGCGACCAGCGCGCGGCTGTGCAGGGGCCGGTCGGGTTCGGGGTAGCGCTGACGTTCGGTGTCGGGCCTGACGAACCAGCGATACACCTCCGTCCGCTCGAAGCCGGTGTCACTGCTGTGGTCGCCGAGAAGAGCCGCGGCGAGCCGGTTCTGCACCAGTGTCTCGCCGAGGCTGGAGATGATCAGTGCCGGGGTGTCGTCCAGCCGGTCGAGGACGCGCAGCAGGGCCGGGGCGACGTGGGGCAGCGCACTGCGACGATCGGGAGGGGTGTGCCCGGCGACCCGGTAGAGGTAGTCGCGCTCCTGGTCGGAGAGCCGCAACGCGCGGGCCAGCGAGGCGAGCAGCTGCAGGCTCGGCTGGGGTCCCCGCGCCTGTTCCAGGCGGGTGTAGTAGTCGCTGGACATCGCCGCCAGCTGCGCGACCTCCTCGCGGCGCAGGCCGGCGGTGCGGCGCCGCGCACCGGCGGGCAGCCCGACGTCGGCCGGACGCAGCGCTTCGCGGTGCCGGCGCAGGAAGGCGGCCAGGGCGGGTCGGTCCATGCGTCCATCATCGGCGCTGCGCGTGCCCGGAGCCAGGGATCGGCGATCCCCGGCTCGGCGGTGCCTTCTGCGCTGCGCGGCGCCGGCCAAGACTGGGGCCATGCAGATCAGCGGAAACACCATCTTCATCCCCGGGGGCACCGGCGGCATCGGATTGGCTCTCGCCGTCCGCCTGGCCGCGCGCGGCAACACCGTCACCATCGGTGGACGGCGACCTGCCGACCTCGAGCGGATCACCACCGAGCACCCCGAGCTGGACGCGGTCGTGATCGACGTCGCCGACCCTTCCAGCATCGCCCACGCCGCGGCAGAGGTGATCCGGCGCCACCCGGAGCTGAACGTGCTGGTGACGATGGCCGGCATCATGCGGGTCGAGGACTGGCACAGCGCGGACGGTTTCGTCAGGTCGGCGGAGGCGGTGGTGACCACGAACCTGCTCGGCTCGATCCGGCTGATCGGGGCGTTCATCGCGCAGCTCGGATCCCGGCCGGACGCGACCATCATGACGGTGTCCTCGGGCCTGGCGTTCGCGCCGCTGGCTGCCACGCCGAGCTACAACGCCAGCAAGGCCGGGATCCACCTGCTCAGCGAGTCGATCCGGCTGCAGCTGGCCGACACCGACGTCCGCGTGATCGAACTGGAGCCGCCGGCGGTCCGCACCGGGCTTCTCCCCGGGCAGTCGCAGAGCGCCGTCGCGATGCCGCTGGAGGACTTCGCCGAGGAGGTGATGGCGATCCTGGAGCGCGATCCGGACGTGCGCGAAGTGCAGGTGGAGAACGTGAAGTTCCTGCGCTACGGAGAGGCGCGCGGCGACTACGAACAGGTCGTGGCGAGGCTGAACCGCCTCGACCCGCACGGGAGGTAGCGTCGGCAGTGAATCTGGCGCCTGTACTCAGGAGGCAGATTCACTATGTGCGGGGTGTGGGTGGCGGGTCGTAGCCGAACAGCCGGAAGTCCTTGGCGTAGCGGCGCGCGAGGAACTCCCCATCGGCCGCCGTCGCGCTCACCCGGTCGGGGGCAAGCTGCGCGCGGGCCGAGGACTGGTTGCGCTTCGGTAGCCGCAGATCGTCGAGTCCCAGCCGGGTGGTGACCTGTCGGAAGTCCTCGGCGAGGTTCTCGAAGCGTCCGACGACGTCGACGATCGGCCGATCGTCCGGCTGGACGCTGACGTAGCTCGCCTGCGGGAGGAGCAGCCGGTTGGGTGAGCCATCGGGTGGCTGGAGGAACTCGGAGAACGACGTGGTGCGGCGGTACACCCGCATCGCCTCCCAGCCGTCCGGATCGGCCCGGCGGCCCGCTGCGGTCAGCCGGAACCACAGGTGCTGCGGACGGGGCCGGTCGCGGCGAGCGGCGATGGTGCCGAGGTAGCGGTAGAAGGAGATCAGCCGGTCGACCGGGTGCCGGACGACGGTGAAGGTGAGGTAGTCGTCCCACTCCTCGGGGAAGGCGGCCCGCACGACGCGAGCCTTCGAATGCTTGCCGATCCCGCCGAGATCTCGATAGCGCCGGTCGCGGTGCGCGCGCAGCCAGGCGTCCGCCTCGCCCTTCAGCACGATGTCGTCCGGCCCGAGCACCGGCTCGAGTGCGGCGGTCACCGCTTCGCCGGCCGTCTTCGGAATGTGGACGAAGATGAACCGGTGCCGATGGGAAATGATCATCTCGGCCCCGTTTCCGTGATCCGCGCGGTGCGCTCGGACGGCGGCAGGCTAGCCGGACGGGTTGTCCGGACGGTGACCGGGAAGGGAACGGACGGGGATGAGCCGGCGGCACCGGGTAGACGTTGCCTTCGGACTCGCGCCCGCTCCAGAGCGGCTAGCGGCCGAACAGTGCGCGCAGGAAGAACAACAGGTTGGCCGGACGCTCGGCCAGCCTGCGGACGAAGTACCCCCACCAGTCGGTGCCGAAGGGGACGTACACCCGCACGGACTCACCCATCGCGGCCAGGCGTCGCTGCTCGTCGGAGCGAATTCCGTAGAGCATCTGGTACTCGTAGCTGCCGGGCTCGCGTCCGTACTGGGCGGCCAGGTCGGCGACGGCGGCGATCATCTCCGGATCGTGGGTGGCCAGCATCGGGTAGCCGTTCCCGGCCAGCAGCACTCGTGCGCACGCGACGTAGGCCGTTGAGACCTCCTCGCGGGTCTGGTGCGCGACCTCGGCGGGTTCGGCGTAGGCGCCTTTGCACAGGCGGATCCGGGAGCCGTCCCCGGCCAGCAACGCGCAGTCGTCCAGGGTGCGGTGCAGGTAGGCCTGCAGCACGCCGCCCGCGTCCGGGTGCTCTCGGCGCAGCTCGGCCAGGACGCCCAGGGTCTGGTCGGTCACCGTGTGGTCCTCCATGTCCACGGTCACCGTCGTGCCTGCGGCCGCCGCCGCCGCGCAGATCTCGCCCGCATGCCCGAGGGCCAGCTCGCGTCCCCCGGGCAGGCCGAGCCCGAGTGCGGTCAGCTTCACCGACACCTCAGCTGTGCCGGCGAGGCCCTCGGTGGAAAGCCGGGTGAGCAGGTCGAGGTAGCCGTCCCGAACCGCTGCGGCCTGGGCTGGGCTGGTGGTGTCCTCACCGAGGACGTCGATGCTCGCGGTCAAGCCGTCCGCGGCGAGCGCGCGGACGGCGACCAGGCAGTCGTCCACGGTTTCGCCGGGGACGAACCGGCGCACCACGGCTGCGGTCACGGGCAGGCGCAGGGCAAGCGTTTTCAGCCGGGTGCTGCGGGCGGCGGCCAACAGGGCATTGCGGAGCAGACCGTCGAGAGAGCTCACCGGCCCTCCTGCGGTTTCTGATCCACGTCGAACACCTCGGCACTCATGTTGGCCATTCTCGCGCTGCCGCGACCTGTGGGCGAACCGTGACCATCGGCGCGTACGATCGCAAGAGTGACGATGGAGCAGCGGCCGAAGGTGACGGTCTCGCTCGACCATCGCGGCGTCGATTCCCGGCCGGCGACCCAGGTGCGCCAGCTCACTCTCCGCCCTGCCGGACGCTCGCCCCTGGACGCACTGGTCGCCACGCCGCAGGCGTCCACGGGGGTGCTGGTCTACTTCCCCGGTTTCAACACCCCGTTGGGACCGTGGGAGATCGCCAAGTGTGCGCACCTGGCCGATGCGACCTCTCTGACCGTCGTGGTCACCGAGATTCCCGGCATGAGCCGGTTCGGGCACGGCATCCCCAAGGCCGTTCGCACCGAGATGCTGCACGGCAGGATCGACGCCTGGGCCGAGCTGAATCTCGCCTACGTCGCAGCGGCGCTGGACGCCGGCGACGTCGGCAACCCGGACTACCTGCAGGTGCTCGGCTACTCGACCGGCTGCTCGCTGGCGGTGTCGGCGTTGCCGTTGCTGGGGGAGTGGGGGCCGATCGAGGGACTGAACCTGGTCGAGCCGGTTGCCATCACCCAGCGGAACATCGCCGCGCTGCAGGCGCACAACCTTGCCGACCTCGGCCGGATGCCCACGGCGTTGGCCACGAACAAGGGCCACGAGTGGGTGATGGCGGCGCGGAAGTCGCAGCGCCGCGAGCCGTCGGTCCGCTACTCCCCGGTGGATCTGATCGCGATCGGTCAGGTGCTGGCCACGCAGGGTCTGATCGAGGGCCTGGACGCCACCGAGCTCGCCCGGTGCGCTCTGGTCCGCGGGTCGCGGAGCTCGCTGTGCCGGTTGCGGGACTACGAGCGGCTGCATGAGCTGCTCCTCGAACGCGGCGTGCCCGGTCCCACGATCACCGTCGACGGACTGGGCCACCAGCTGTGGCACTCGTTCCCGGTGATCGTGCAGGTGACCAAGGCCATGCTCGGCGACGCCACCGCCTCAGCCTGAGCCGGTGAGCACGTCGGTCCGCTGATCCTGCGGTGACGGCTGGATCCGGGAATACGCCCAGCTCATGCACAGTTGAGTCTGGTGAACTCAATCACGGAAGTTGAGCGTGCTAAGCTCAACTTCGTCCAAGACTCACCCGGAGGTAGCAAACAATGGCACGAGCAGTCGGCATCGACCTCGGCACCACCAACTCTGTCGTCGCCGTTCTCGAGGGCGGCGAGCCCACGGTCATCCCCAACGCCGAAGGCTCCCGGACCACCCCGTCCGTCGTCGCCTTCGCCAAGGGCGGCGAGGTTCTGGTCGGGGAGGTCGCCAAGCGCCAGGCCGTCACCAACGTCGATCGCACGATCCGTTCGGTGAAGCGGCACATGGGCACCAACTGGACGGTCGCGATCGACGACAAGAAGTACACCCCGCAGGAGATCAGTGCCCGGGTGCTGATGAAGCTGAAGCGGGACGCCGAGGCCTACCTGGGCGAGCCGGTCACCAACGCCGTGATCACCGTGCCGGCGTACTTCGGCGACGCTGAGCGTCAGGCCACCAAGGAGGCCGGTGAGATCGCCGGACTGGTGGTCGACCGGATCATCAACGAACCCACCGCGGCTGCCCTGGCCTACGGCCTCGACAAGGGCGGCGCGGAGCAGACCATCCTGGTCTTCGACCTCGGCGGCGGCACCTTCGACGT
>DJWE01000067.1 GCA_002441465.1 Propionibacteriaceae bacterium UBA6238
CCCTCCCCCACCTCGCCGCGGACGCCGCCATCGAGCCGCCGGCCCTCACCGTCATCGGAGCGGTGGTCGGGCTCGATCTCGGACCGACCCGCTGAACCCGACCGAGCTCGGCCACGCCGGGGTCGCGACGCCTGCCGGACCTTGCGCCCGTCCGTGGAGCCTGCCATGGTGTGCTCGTCGGACCCCCGGCCGACACGTGGCCCTGCCACCTCGCTCTCGCACCTTGGAGAACAGCATGAAGCGTCTGCTCGGTTCACTGGTCATCGCTCTGGCCACGGCTCTGGGCACCACCGCCCTGGTCGCTCCCCCGGCCTCCGCCGGCACCACCTACTCGGTGACCGGCAAGATCCTGCTGACCTACCGCGCCGCGGGGGGTGCCGCAGTGTTCGGTGAGGCGGTCTCCGCGCGCAAGACCCTCCTGGTGAGCGGACGCCACGTCTACCACCAGCACTTCGAGAACGGCGTGGTGCTGTGGAGCCACACCAGCAGCCGAACCTGGCTGAACACGCGGATGCCGTCGCTGAAGGGCGTGTCCAACGAACGGATCGTCGCCGGCCTCGCCACGCCGATCTATCGCAGTGGCGAGCTCTGCCGCGCGACCAGGTTCTCCAAGCAGGTGCTGGCCAGCCTGCTGCACGGCGGGGTGATCATCGACCTGCGCACGGCGTCCGCGGCGAAGGCGTGCAAGGACCCGAGCCTGCCGGGGGTGACCAAGTACCGCTACAGCATGACCGGGACGGCGAACCTGGTCACGTTCGTCACCAAAGCCTCCGATCGGGCGGCCCTGGGTTCGGCGCTGAGCCGGATCGCCGCGACCACGGGCCCGGTGCTGGTGCACTGCCACTACGGACGCGACCGCACCGGCATGCTCAACCTCATCTTGATGTTCATCAACGGCATGGATGTCGAGACCGCGCGCACCGAGTATCTCCGCTCGCCCGGCGCCGCCTCGAGCATGTTCGACGCCTTCCTGGACTCGATCACCGCGAACTACCCCGACGACCAGACCCACGGCATGGCCTACCCCGGCGTGTATCGGTTCGTCACCGAGGGACTCGGACTCAGCGACGCCACGATCACCACCCTCAAGGCGCGGTACATGGTCGACTGACCTGCTCTCGCCACGCCCGCGGCCGCTGGATTAGGTTTGCCGAATGAGCGTGGAGCAGGAGCTGGCGGAGGTCCCAGAGGAGGACCGCACGATCGAGTTCACGCTGGAGCCGACGCCGTACGCGGCCCGTCCGGAGAAGCTGCGTCCGAAGGCGAAGCTCCGCGACCGGGCCGACGTCGTGCCGCTGCCGCCGTTCGAGCCGGACGGACGCAACCCGGCCTACATCGACTGGCTCGAGCAGCAGTCGATGCTGCACGACGCGACCGCGCTGGGACGCCAGCTCGCCGGCCACCACGCGATGTGGGCGAACCCGTACGCGCACCCCGATCCCAGAGAGGCGGTGCGCCAGGCGTCGGTGTGGTACACCGCCTACCCGCTCTCGCACATCACCGGCCCCGGCGAATCGTTCCTGGCGTCCCTCGGCGCGGAGGACCTGTGGACGGCGTTCGCCAAGATCGGCATCGAGGGCGTGCACACCGGGCCGTTGAAGCTGGCCGGCGGGATCAGCGGCTGGGAGCCCACTCCGAGCGTGGACGGCCACTTCGATCGGATCAGCATGCAGATCGATCCGGTGTTCGGTACCGAGGACGAGTTCCGGGAGATGTGCGCCAACGCGGCCCGTCGGCGGGGCACGATCATCGACGACATCGTGCCGGGGCATACCGGCAAGGGCGCGGACTTCCGGCTGGCCGAGCTGAACTATCTCGACTATCCCGGGATCTACCACATGATCGACATCCCCGAGGACGCCTGGGATCTGCTGCCCGACGTCCCTGAGGGTCGCGACTCGGTGAACCTGGACCCGGCGAGCGAGCAGCGGCTGGCCGAGGCCGGCTACATCATCGGCGCACTGCAGCGGGTGATCTTCTACGAGCCCGGGGTGAAGGAAACCAACTGGTCGGTCACTCCCCCGATCTGGGACTACAAGGGACGGCTGCGCCGCTGGGTCTACCTGCACTACTTCAAGGACGGCCAGCCGACGATCAACTGGCTCGACCCCACCTTCGCCGGCATGCGGCTGGTGATGGGGGACGCGCTGCACTCGCTGCTCGATCTGGGTTCGGGCGGGCTGCGGCTGGACGCGAACGGCTTCCTCGGCGTGGAGAAGGGGATGGATTCGGGCCCCGGTTGGTCGGAAGGGCATCCGCTGAGCCAGGCCGCGAACCAGCTGATCGGTTCGATGGTGCGCAAGGTGGGCGGGTTCACCTTCCAGGAACTCAACCTGTCCATGGACGACATCAAGCACACCAGCGCGGTCGGACCCGACCTGTCCTACGACTTCGTGACCCGGCCCGCCTACCAGTTCGCGCTGGCGACCGCGGACACCGAGTTCCTGCGACTCGCCCTGCGGGAGGCGCAGCGCACCGGCATCGACCAGGCGTCCCTGGTGCACGCCATGCAGAACCACGACGAGCTGACCTATGAGCTGGTGCACTGGGCCGGCCCGCACCGCGACGACCACTACAACCTCGGCGGCGGCGAGACCACCGGCGGCGAGTTGGCCGATTACGTGCGCGAGACCATGCGGCTCACGTTGGCCGGGGACGCGGCGCCGTACAACGCCCTGTTCGTGCAGAACGGGATCGCGTGTACGACGGCGTCGGTGATCACGGCATCGCTGGGCATCACCGATCTGGACGCGATCACCGATGCGGACGTCCGGCGGATCATGAATGCGCATCTGTTGCTGTGCATGTACAACGCCTGGCAGCCCGGCGTGTTCGCGCTGTCCGGTTGGGATCTGGTCGGGGCGTTGCCGCTGGAGCGCAGCAAGGTGCGTGGCCTGATCGGGACCGGCGATACCCGCTGGATCGAGCGGGGCGCCTACGACCTGATGGGGAAGGCGCCGGATGCGAAGAAGTCCGCGTCCGGGATGCCGGTGGCGACCGCGTTGTACGGTCCCCTGCCCGAGCAGTTGGAGAACCCGAACTCGTTCGCGTCCCGGTTGGCGGAGGTGCTGCGGCTGCGGAAGCGCTCAGGCATCGCCACGGCGACGTTGCTGGACGTGCCCGAGGTGCCCTGGAAGAGCATGTTGGTGATGATCAACCGCCTGGAGAACGGGTTGGTGCAGATCACGGCGTTGAACTTCGGCCCGGACAAGATCACCGGACGCGTGCAGTCGGAGCACATTCCTGCCGGACGGGTCACCGATCTGGCCACCCGCCGCAAGGTGGACGACGTGGACGCCCTCGGCGGCTTCACCGTCGAGCTACCGGCCTTCGGTGGCCTCGCCATGGTCGTCCGCTGAGGTTGCGCGCGAGTCGAACCGAGGCCTGAGGGGGCCGCTCACCGAGATCGGTCGCGGAGGAAGTCGCTCTGCGAGCGTCACGAAGGACGCCGGCACTCACTCGTGGTCGTGGTCGTGGTGGTCGTCGTCGTCGAAGCCCACCTCGATCTCGACCACCGCGCTATCGATCAAGTCGGCGACGGTCTGCTGGTCCACGGCCGACAGCTGGGTCGCCCGGGCGCGCACGAACGGGAGCGGATCGAGGCTCAGGAAGGCCTCCTGGACCAGCTCCGAGATCAGTTCGACGGCCGTCGCCTCGAGGGCGTCTCGGGCATCGGGCTGCGCCGGTTCGGCGTCGGTGCGGTCAGTCATGAGTTGAGTCTCCTTGGTCCTTGTCCGCGCTGGACGGCTTCTTCATTCCTGATCCGAAGGCGATCAGGAGGACGGTCACGAGAGTGATGTCGGCCCAGATCTGGTCCGTGGGCGCCCAGAGGACCATGGCGACATAGAACACTCCGAAAGTCGCCAGCACCCCCAGTCGGACGGTCAGTCGCTGGGACTTGAAGAAGGCGAGCGCCACCGCGACCATGCCGAGGGCCGTCGCGGCCCAAATCGTGATCTGGAGGAGGTCCATGCTGCGTCCGACTCGCCTTCGCTTGTGCCCTGCAACCGTACCGGGTCGCTTTGGACAGGCCTCAACCGGAATCGCTACCTTGAACCAGAACGCTCCGGGGCGGTAGCTCAGCCGGTCAGAGCAGGGGACTCATAATCCCTGGGTCGTGGGTTCGAGCCCCACCCGCCCCACCATCAGATCACTGCTCGTTCACTAGGCATCTTGCCGCCGGCGTCCGGTTCGTCCGGAAGCTCGCCTCGGGTCGTCACCAGGCCGTCCACACGGGTCCGGACCTGCTGCGTCATGTCGCACCGATCACGTTCCAATCGCTCGCACCACGTGTTCACACAGAGGGCGGCCCGGAGATCCCGCCGCGCACACCCGCGCCCGCCGCACGTTGCTGGGCTCTGGTCAGTTCACCGGCTTCCAGGATCTGACGCGGGAGACTCTCGGGGGAAGGACCGAACCACAGCAAGATCGCCGGCGACTGACCTCCCGGCCACCACCGCGGGGTGCGAAGATACCGCCCATGAGCCGCACGACGCTCCGCGATTTCCACGACGACGATCTCGACAGCATCGTCCGGCTGTACGAGGAGGCCGCACAGGGCAGTTCGCGCCCGGTGTACGCGCTGTCGGAGGTGATCGCGTCCTGCCAGGAGGACCACGCTGTGGTCGCGATCAGGGACGAACGCATCATCGGTGCCGCCGTCGGGCGTGCCGCACACGCGCAGGGCTGGATCGTCTTCTTCGGCATCGAGGACGCCGCCGGGGCTCACGTTGCCGGCAGCCTCCTGGACGCCCTGGAGCACCGGATGGCCCCGCTAGGCCTGGGCAAGTTGTCGATCCTGTTGCACGAGGACGCCGAGCGGCTGGACGGGTTGACCGCGAACGGCTTCCAGATGCTCCACCAGTTGCGCTACCTCGAGCGCCAGATGCCCGTTCAGCGGCGCGAGCTCGACCTGCTCAAGGAGGTCGGCGGCCGGATCCTGCCGCGCAACCTGTGGCCCCGGGTCAGCGGCATGCGCCGGGAGAAGCAGCTGCTCGAGGAACGCCTTGTCACTCCGCTCGCCAGACCCGATCTCGCCGAGCGGTTCGGCGTCGTCCCGCCGCGGGCGGTGATGTTGTTCGGCCCACCCGGTACCGGAAAGACCACCTTCGCCCGCGCCGTCGCGTCCCGCCTCGACTGGCCGTTCGTCGAGCTGTTCCCGTCCCGATTGTCCGACACCCCCGGCGGCCTCGCCGCCGCCCTACGCGCCAGCTTCGAGGTGATCGCCCACCTCGAGCACGCCGTCGTGTTCATCGACGAGGTCGAGGAGATCGCGTCCCGGCGCGGCGGCATCCCGCCGTCCCCCACCCAGGGCGTCACCAACGAGCTGTTGAAGCTGGTCGCGGACTTCCGCGAACACTCCGGACGGCTGCTGATCTGCGCCACAAACTTCGTCCGCGCCCTCGACACGGCCTTCCTGCGCCACGGACGCTTCGACTACGTGATCCCGATCGGGTTGCCCGATCCCGAGGCCCGCGACGCCATCTGGCAGCGCTATATCCCTGCGAACGTCGTGGCCGGCATCGACATCGGCGCCCTCGTCGCCGCCAGCGAAGGCCTCACCCCCGCCGACATCGAGTACGCAGCCCGCAAGGCGTCCCAGGAGGCGCTGGCCCGCGCGCTACGCAACGGCGAGAGCGCCTCCCCCGCCGCCGACCTCACCACCGCCGACTATCTGGCCGCCCTCGGCGAGACCCGCGCCACCGTCTCGGAGGAGACCGTCACAGAGTTCCTTGAGGACATCACCTCGATCGCACGCCTCTGAGCAACCGCGCAGCGAGCGAGGCCGACGGGCGTGTCCCACCGACACCGGCGCGTACCAGCGCGCGTTCACCACCCAGGTCGCGGCATCGGATCGAAGCCTCATCGCAGCTTCACAGTTGCTTCACACAAGGACGGGAAGCTCGCCCTGACCCCGACCTCGTGGAGGACACCGTGCGCACACCGAACCCAACGGCCCGCAAGAGCTCACTGACCCGCTTCCAGCAGCGCACCCGGCGGATCCGGCACGTCAAGGGGGCCCGGCACCTCACCCAGCTTGCGGTCGCAGTTCTGATCGTCGTCGCCGCCGTCCGCCACCAGGTCGAGCAGGACTCCGGGGCGGCCTCCGTCGACGCGTTGTGCCCGTTCGGCGCGATGGAGACGCTGCTCACCTGGCTCACCAGCGGCGCGCTGATCACGAAGATCCACCCATCGAACCTCGTCCTCGGGCTCGCGGTGCTCGTCGCGACGCTGCTCGTGGGCAACGCGTTCTGCGGCTGGATCTGCCCGTTCGGCGCCGTTCAGGACGCGCTCACCTGGGTGCGCGGGAAGCTGCACCTGCCCGCGCTGCCCGTGCCCCGCGGACTCGACCGCGTACTGCGCTGGGGACGCTTCGTCGTCCTCGCCGTGATCCTGTACTTCAGCTACACCACAGCCACCCTGTGGTTCGCCGACTACGACCCCTACGTCGCCCTGTTCGGGCTGCACTGGTTGTTCGAGCCCGACAACTCGACGATCTGGATCGGCCTGTCGATCCTCGCCGCCGTGGTCGCGGCATCACTGCTGGTGGAACGCGCCTGGTGCCGCTATCTGTGCCCGTTGGGGGGTGTGCTGAGCGTTCTGGGCCGGTTCAGCCTGTTCAGGATCCGTCGCGCTCCGACCACCTGCACCGACTGCTCGCTGTGCGACAAGGCCTGCCCGGTCGGCATCGAGCCCAGCAAGGCAGCCCCGATGGTCAGCCCGGACTGCATCGGCTGCATGGACTGCGTAACCACCTGTCCGGTACGCGGCGCGCTGGCAGTTGACGCACCGGTCCTGCTCGGCACCCCGATCCGGCTCGGCTCCGGGAGTGAGGCGGAGAAGCGATGAAGACCTCAGTGTGGGTGGCGCCGGTCGCGTCAGTGGTGGTCCTGTTCGGCTCGGTCGGCATCGCAGAGCTGACCGGCGTCTGGGAGGTCAGTGGACGCACCGCGCTGGTGGCCGGTGAGCAACTCGGGGTGGACGACCTGAAGGGCTGGATGACGCTGCAACAGGCGGCCGACGGTCTCGGCATGCCGGTCGCGGAACTGATCGAGCTGGTCGACCCGTCCGGAAACGCCGGAATCACTCCCGACACGGCCTTCCGCGACGTCGAGGACCACGTGGAAGGCTTCACGATATCGGCGTTCAGGGAGCGGTTGCGCCGCTGAGCCGGCCCGCTCGAGATACTCCCCGTCGTCCCAACCGATCGGAGTGAAGGCGAAGGTCGCTCGTCCCTTTCCGCGTCCTCACGCAGGGCCTCGGTGGCCACGTTGCCGTCACGCCATTCCTGGATCGAGCCCAGCAGACGGCGGGCGTTCTGAACAAATCAAGCCACCTGGATTCGAGGGCCGTTCTCCATCTCGCCGTCTTCATCGTTGCCGCATATGTAGCAACCACATGGCTCATCTACAAATAACTGGCCCGCCCGCCGATCCCAGAACAGTCCGCTCGAAGGCAAACCAGACCTCCCGCCCACATCCGCGCGATCTGCCCCATCGCCCCCTCATCCACGAGAGGGGCCGGCGAGGACGACCCAGGACCGGCGGGTGGGCCGACGGAGCCGCCGGCCCACCCGGGCAAGTCACTCGTTCCAGGTGGCGTCCGGACTGACCGCCATGATGTTGCGGAAGTTCTGCCGGAAGGCATCGTGCCACGCCCCGGAAGCCGACTTGATCTTGAGTAGGCCCTCGTCGTTGTCCTTCAACGCCGGGTAGGTGAGGTTGGGAGAGCCGACCCAGATATTCTTCGAGTCGGCCTCGCCGTTGTAGTTGCCCTCGATGAGCAGGTATTTCCCATGGATGTAGAAACCGCCGGAGTTGCCGTTGTCGACGTTGATTCGCGAGTGCCCCTTGAGGTAGCCCTTCGCCCCTTCACCCATCAGATCCATGTTCGTGGCGATGTCGATCCAGCAGTTGTCATTGGCCAGAGCCCGAATCTTCTTCGCCACCTCGGCTCGGGTGATCTGCCAGCTGAGGATCCGGATGATGGTCCGGTGAGCACTCGAGGTACCCACGGTCGTATTGCCTGTGCAAGTCACGTTGTTCAAGACGGCCCAGATCGTGTCCTCCGAGGTGGAGTAGGCCTCGCCACCGGCCCGCGGGAAGAAGTAAGCCTTGTAGTTCCCGTCGGTCACCGTCCGGTAATAGTCGGGCCGACGCACGTTCGCGGTCTGGTCCTCGAAGTAGTCGACGTAGCCGTTGTAGAGATCCTGCTTCCCCACGACGGTCATCATCGCGTCCCACTCGTGGTCGCCCCAGGTTGGGGTGAGGTGCGAGGTGCTCTGCACGACGACGTACTTGGAGCTGCCCACCTGGCTGAACAGGAAGTACTTGTTGTGGTTCACCTTGGTGCCCAAGCAGGCACGCCCCGTCGTGCTCGTGGTGAAGTAGCCCACGCCGCAGCGCTTGATGAAAGAGCCGTGACCTGGATTGGCCGCGATCGCGTTCTTGATCCTGTCGTAGTCGGTGTCGAGCTTCGCGCCGGCATCCAGCAGAATTCGGACCGAGACGCCTCGGTTGATGGCACCGACGACCGCCTTCGCCGGACTGGTCGAGTCGTAGGCGTCCCAGTCATCCCACCCGTACAGGGAGATCCGGATGACCCCACTGCTTGTGTTGTTGATCAGCTCGATCAGGTGCGCCTTGAGCTCCTTGGCCGAGTTCGAGTACTGATCGACCGTGACATCGGAACGCCCCTGCGCCGGAAGGGGCATGCTGAAGCGCGGACCGTCGTCCACCACATAGGAGGCGGTCGCGATCGAGGGTGTCCAAACGCCGAGACTCGCGATTCCCAATGCGCACGCGAGAAGGCCCAGAACGGTCTTTCTCATGGCTTCCTTCCTTGGCGCCGCTGGAGGTCTTGGGGGTAGCCGGTCGCCGTGGAACGATCCTGTCAGGTGTCCACGCGGACCGCAGCCAGAACACGTGAATGCGCCTGATCGGGCACGAGAAGTCATTCGAGTCCGACGTCCTCCGATGGGTCGGCTTGCGTGACAACCTGCCTCCTGCCCTCACTGTCGCACGCAGCCGCCCGACGGTCGGCCAACATGCTCACGTGACCTTTCGGCGGCTCTCGCGATCCTGTTCGCAGGCGCCGTCAGGTTGCCTACTGGACGCGGACTTCCCAGCGACGCTCGGGCGGCGAAGGGACGATCCGCCACTCGTCGGCACGTCTGTCGCGCGTCTATCGGCGGCCAAGACGGTGCGATCGGCAAGAGCGGACCGGCGCGCAGCCGGGCGCTGGGAGATAATCCCAGACCGCGACATTCTCACCCACCTCCGACCCAACGACGGTGAGTTGTCGTCGTCGAACCGCCGGCATTAGCCGCTCTGCGCGCCGACGCACCTCCCGCCCGCCCCGTCATCGGCAGCGAACCGGACGGTCGGGCCATTCGTACAAACGCTGATTCCGGTCCGAGAATTCGCACTCGGCGGCTGTGTACCCCGGCGCGCTGCGGGAGCATCATGGGCGAATGGGGAGTCTTCTCCTGGAACGTCGGGGGGGTCCAGGTGCTTTTGTTCGATCACGAGTTTCGGTTCTTGCCGCGCCATCACCCAACCCGCACTCGATCAGGTAGGTCCACGGCACGGATTCTGGCGGTGCTGCTCGCTTCCGCGACGATCGCGGCGCTCTGCGTCGGCTCCGCGCCCACGGCGACCGCCGACTCGGCACCCGCCGATCCCAACGACCCGCGGACGCCCGTCACCGTGGCGATCGACCGGCTGCCCACGGCCCAGCACAACGGGGTCGCGTGGAACCAGGTCGTGGTCGGCAACACCGTCTATGTCGTCGGGAAGTTCACGGCCGCACGTCCCGCCGGATCGGCTGCCGGCCAGAATCAGACCACCCGCAACAACATGCTGGCCTACGACCTCGTGACCGGGGAGCTGAAGACCGCCTTCAACCCGAACCTCAACGCCCAGGCACTCGCGGTCGCCGCGTCCCCGGACGGATCCCGGATCTACGTCGGAGGCGACTTCACCACGGTCGGCGGCACCGCCCGGTCGAGGATCGCGGCGCTCGACCCCGCGACCGGAGCGCTGATCTCCAGCTTCAACGCCCGCACCGACGCCCAGGTGAAGGCCATCGTCGCCACGTCCACGACGGTCTACGTCGGCGGGCTTTTCTCCAGCGTGAACGGGGTCTCCCGCGGACGCCTGGCCGCGCTGCGCGCAAGCGACGGTGGCCTGATCACCAGCTTCGTGCCCGTTGTCGCCGGCAACTCCACGTCCAGCCCACGAGTGAACGCCCTCGCCCTGTCGCCGGCCGGCGACAAGCTGGCCGTGGGCGGCAACTTCGTCACGCTGAACGGGTCCGGAAACCCCGGCTACGGGCTGGGCATGGTCAACCCCGCCACCGGAGCGTCCCTGGCGTTCCCGGCGAACAACGTTGTCCGCGACGCAGGCAAGGACAGCGCGATCCTCTCCCTGGCCTCGGACGCCACCAACGTGTACGGCACCGGCTACATCTACGGCACCGGGGGCAACCTCGAAGGCTCGTTCTCGGCCAGCTGGGCCACCGGCGCGATCACCTGGGTCGAGGACTGCCACGGCGACAGCTACGGGGTCTACCCCTCCAGCACAGCCGTGTACGTCGCCGGCCACCCCCACTACTGCCTGAACCTCGGCGGCTACCCGGAGACGTCGCCGCCGATGCGCGCGGTCGCGTTCGGCAAGGCCGCGACCGGCACTCTCACGGCAGACACACGCGGCTACCCCAGCTTCACCGGGCAACCGTCCCCGAGTCTGCTCAACTTCTTCCCGCAACTGACCACCGGCACTGTCTCCGGCCAGGGTCAGGCGGCATGGGCGGTTTCCGGCTCCGGCAGCTACGTGGTCTGGGCGGGTGAGTTCACCTCGGTGAACGGCACCGCCCAGCAGGGCATGGTGCGCATGGCGACCAGCGACATCGCCCCGAACCTGCAGGGACCGAAAGCGAGCGGGAGCGGCTTCACGCCGACGCTCACCTCCCCGGCGTCCGGGCAGGTGCGGCTGTCCTGGACGGCGAACTACGACTACGACAACTCCACCCTCACCTACACCGTCCTGCGGGACAACGTCGCCACTCCGGTCGCCACGATCACCCAGGCATCGACCTGGTGGTCGCGTCCCGCGATGACCTACACCGACACCGGGCTCTCCGCCGGTTCGCACAGCTACCGGGTGAAGGTGGCCGACCCGTTCGGAAACTCCCAGACCTCGCCGAGCGTCAGCATCACGATCGCCGGCAGCGGGAACGCCTCGCCGGTGCCGAGCTTCACCACCTCCATCTCCGACCGGACGGTGAGCGTCGACGGCCGCGCGTCCTCCGACTCCGACGGCACGATCGCGAGCTACGCCTGGACGTGGGGCGACGGCCAGTCGGGCACCGGATCGACGGCGAACCACACCTACGCGGCAGACGGCACCTACACGATCACCTTGACGGTGACCGACGACGACGGCGCGTCCGCGAGCACGACCAGATCGGTGACCGTCGGCGCGGCTCCGGCCGTCCTCGCCTCCGATGCGTTCGGCCGCACCGTCGCGTCCGGATTCGGCAGCGCCGACGTCGGCGGGGCGTGGACCACGCACGGCTCCGGCTTCTCGGTCTCCGGCGGCCAGGGCCTGGTCACGGTATCCACCTCCGGCCAGGGACCATGGGCCGAGCTGGCGGGTGTCAGCTCCACCGGTGTCGAGCTGACCTCGAACATCGTCATGACCAAGCGGGTGAACTCGGGGGCAACCTACGTCGGCATGATCGGACGCCGCGTGGGCAGTTCCGACTATCGCCTCAAGATGAAGATCGATCCCAGCGGGCCGGTCACGGTCTATGCGATCCGCGTGTCCGGTGGCGAGACGACGCTGGCTTCCGCCGCAACCGGCATCACCTACGCGGCGGGCGCCGTGCTCAAGACGAGGTTCCTGGTCACCGGAACGTCGCCGACCGTGATCCGCACCCGGGTCTGGCTATCCACGTCCACCGAGCCGTCGACCTGGCAGGTGAGCACCACGGACAACACCGCTGCCCTCCAGTCGCCCGGCTCGCTCGGCCTGTTCACCTACATCTCCAGTGCTGCGACGAACGGCCCTTGGGGCTTCCAGTTCGACGACTACGTGGCCCGGCCGGCCTGAGCCGAGCGGAGTCGCCGCCGCGAATCGCCGACCTTCGCCTCGCTCGCCATCCTGCTCAGGCGGACGCGCGGGCCGCCAGGAGCGCTCCCCACGCCGCGGCCCAGGAACCCAGCGCGGCGGGCACGATCGGCGGCACCTGATGGAAGGTGGCCAGACCGGCCACCTTCTCCGCCGTCGGAGCGATCACCAGATCCGCAGCCGTGGCCAGGCCACCGCCGATCACGATGATGCCCGGGTCGAGCAGCGCCACCATCGCGAGCACACCGCGGGCCAGCGCGCTGGTGCCCGCCTCCAGCAGCCCGCGCGCCCGCAGGTCGCCGGCCCGCACCGCCTCGACGAGGTCCTTGGCGGTCCGGTCAGCGACGCCCAACGTCTCCTGCCATTGCCGCGCCAGCTGCCGTCCGCCGATCGCCGTCTCCAGACAGCCCCGCTGCCCGCAACTGCACAGCCGGTCCCCGCCCAACGACACATGGCCGATCTCCCCCGCGCCGCCGTGCGAACCCCGACGGATCCGACCGTCCACGACGTGGGCGCCGGCAACCCCGGTGCCGAGCGCGATGATGAACGCGTCCGGCTCGCCTCGTGCGGCACCGAGCGTCACCTCCGCCTGGGCGGCCGCGGCGCCGTCGTGCAGCACCACCCCCGGCGCGCCGACCGCCTCCGCGAGCGCCATCGCCGGCGTCGCTCCCTCCAGCCAGGGCAGGTTGGTGCTGGTCAGCACCGTCCCCGACGCGTCGATGATGCCCGGGACGGCGATCCCGAAGCCGACCGGGACCTGCCCGTCCAGAAACGAGCGGACCCGGTGGCCGACCTCGACCAATGCCTCCGGATGCCGCGGCGTGGGAAACCGCTCCCGGCTCCGCAGCACCAGCTCGCCGCCCTCGCGCTCGCCCAGCAGCACCTTGGTGTTCGTGCCTCCGCAGTCGATCCCCAGCCACAGGCTCATCGTGGTTCCCCCGCTCGGTCGAGCGCCGCTCGCAGGGCACGGACCACCTGCTCATCCGTCGTCTCGCGCACCACCTCGCCCGACTCGGCCAACGAGCCCAGCCCTACCGGAAGCGGGTCGCGGACCAGCCGCTTCGCCGAGCTGTGCACGGCAGGCACGCCGGTCGCAGCCACCGCGGCCACCGACGCCACGTCGATCCCCGCGCCCGCCATCACCTGGATCCGTCCGCGCGCCTGCTCGGCCAGCGCCGCCAGTTCCGGCAACGCGTCCGGAGCCCGGGTCGCCCCGCCGGAGGTGAGCACCCGGTCGACGCCCACACCGATCAGCTGCTCCAGCGCGCCGGCGCGGTCGAGAAGGGTGTCGAAGGCCCGGTGGAAGGTGACCTCGACCTGTCCGGCCAGCTCCCGCACGCGCTGGACGAGGTCGAGGTCCGCCTTTCCCGCGCGAGTGGCACCGACCACCACCCCCGCCGCACCGGCATCGACGGCGCCCTGCACGTCCGCGTACACCAGCGCGCGTTCGGCGTCGGTGTAGTCGAAGCCACCCGCTCGCGGACGGATCAGGACGTGCACCGGCAACCCGACCGCCACCGCCGCAGCCACCAGCCCCCCGGACGGGGTCAGCCCGCCCAGCGCGAGCGCGCTGCACAACTCGACCCGGTCCGCCCCGCCGCGCGCGGCAGCAGCTGCGCCGCCGGGGTCCTGCACGGCGACTTCCAGAACGATGCTCACAGGATCGTGGCCTCCAGGGACGGTCGCTTCGCGAAGCGATCGAACGGGTACATGGGTCGGCGGATCCGGTGATGACCCAGACGCTCCAGGTCCTGGTCCACCGGCCCGGGGGTGAGGGCGAGCGTCCACCCCTGCGCGATCGCATACAAGGTGGGCTCCAGATAGCCGATCTTGGTCACGATGATGTCGGCCTCGGCCGGGTCCAGGCCGATCGCGGCGAAGTCGCTGGTGGCGTGGAACGCCTTGCGGAACTCGGTCACCACGATCCGCAACCCGCCGCGCCCGATCACCGCAATCCGCCCCGCGTCCGGATCGTCGCGGTGCAGGCTCAGCAGCGTCCCGCTGATCCGCACCGGCCCGCTGACCCGGCTGTCCACCCGTGCGCCCGCGGTCACCTCCACCAGATCCCCCGGCACGCGCTCGAACAGCTCCTCGATCGCCGAACCGTCGAAGATCGAGGCGACGTAGGTCAGCGGAGCGTCCGGTCCGGTCAGTTCGCCCAGGTCGAGCAACCGGCTCAGGCTCCAGGTGACGTCGCCGGTGCCGCCGGCTCCGGGATTGTCCCCGGAATCGCTGATCAGGTACGGGCGCCCTCCCCCGGCCGCGCGATGCGCGATCGCGGAGGCGACCGCCTCGTCCAGACTCCCCGGCGGTCCCACGAAGCCGAACTCCTCGCGCGCGTCCCACAGCCGAGCGGCGATCCCCTCCGCCGCCGCGGCGATCGCGCGAGGATCGTCGCCGCTGACCAGGACGGTGGCGTGGCAGCGGGGCTCGTCGGCCCACGCATAGCCGATCCAGATGGACGCGTCCGTCACGCCGGGCCGGCTCTCCACCTCGGCGAGCGAGCCGTACAGGCTCCGGGCCGGCTCGACCCGGGTGGAGGTCTTCTCCCCGGGCAGCAGGATCGGCACCCGCACCCAGGCGCGGCGTGGACGCTCCCCCCGCGCGAGCCATTCGATCAGGGTGCGCGCGGCGCGCTCCCAGGTCTGCGGCACGTCCTCATGGGGAGCGAGGCGGTAACAGGTGGGCAGGTCGACGCCGGCGACGAAGCGTTCGGACAGGTTCCCGTGCAAGTCCATCGGGGCGGTGATCAGCGGCTCTGGGCCGACCAGGTCACGGACGGCCTGCACCAGGTCGCCCTCCGCGTCGTCCATGCCGACCACGCTCATCGCGCCGTGGACGTGCAAGAAGATGCCGTCGACACCGTCGGCCATCGCCTCGGCGAGGCCGGCCAACATTCGCTGCTTGAGCTCGGCATAGACCTCGCCGCGCACCTGCCCGCCGGGAATCGAGCGGGCGTGCAGGATCGGCAGCCACTCCGCAGCCTGCGCCAACTCCGATCCCGCGGCCAGGAACGGGTACTGCTCGATCAGGGTCTGCCCGGTTCGGACGGTGAAATCCCGCAGGTCGGCGCGATGCCGGGCGTACGCGCTCGACTCGATCGACATGCCCAAGATGGCGATCCGGGGACGGCGGTTCATCGTCCCCCCAGCCCAGACGTCGCGATCCCCTTGATCAGGTGACGCTGCAGGAGGATGACCAGCAACGTGGTGGGCAGGATCGAGATCATCGACGCAGCCATCAACAAGTCCCAGCGGGTTCCGGTCTGGTTGGAGAAGCTTGCCAGCCCGATCGGCAGCGTGCCGAGTGCCTTGTAGTCGTTCACCGTGATCAGCGGCCACAGGTAGCTGTTCCAGTAGTTGATGAACGTGAACACGGCCAGCACCGCGATCGCCGACCCCGCCAGCGGCAGGATCACCTGCAGGAAGGTCCGAACCGGACCGGCGCCGTCCACCCGCGCCGCCTCCTCCAGCTCCCAGGGGATGCCCCGGAAGAACTGTCGCATCAGGAAGGTCCCGAACGCGGTGAACGCCCAGGGAAAGACCAGCGACGGGAAGGTGTTGACCCAGCCGAACCACTGCATCACCACGAACATCGGGATCACCAGCACCTCTTGCGGCACCATCAGCGTGCCGAGGAACAAGACGAAGACGATGTCGCGTCCGGGCCAACGCAGCCGTCCGAACGCATACCCGGCCGTGGTGGACACCACCAGCACCGTGCACACCCCGGCGATCGAGACCAGGAACGAGTTCAGGATGTAGGTACCGAACGGCGCATAGGTGAAGACCTCGAGGAAGTTGCTCCAGCGCACCTCGCTGCCGATCAGGCTGGGCGGGGTGGCCAGCACCTCGTTGGCCGGCTTGAGCGCGGAGAAGAAGGCATAGATCAGCGGAGAGGCGAACAGGACGCCGGCGACCACGACGCTGACCCAGGCCAGGATCGTGCCCGGCCGGCCCAAGCTCAACACGTCGCGGGTGTCCTCGACCCGCCCGGCGTCAGTGCTCATAGTGCACCCACCTGCTCTGCGCCCGGAACTGCACGGCGGTGAGGCTGATGATGATCGCGAACAGCAGCCACGCCGCTGCCGCGGCCAGACCCAGATCGTGGAACTTGAAGCCGGTGTTGTAGATGAACATCACCAGCGGGACGGTGCTCGTGCCCGGCCCTCCGTTGGTCAACAGCTGTGGCTGGGTGAACACCTGCAACGCCGAGATGATCGTCATCACGGACGCGAAGAACACCGACGGCGAGATCATCGGCAAGACGATCCGCCACAGCATCGTGAATCCGTGCGCGCCGTCCAGCTCGGCGGCCTCGATCACCGAAGCCGGCACCTGCTCCAACGCGGCAGTGAAGATGAGCATGTTGTAGCCCATCCCGGCCCAGACGCTCATCACGATGATCGAGATCATCGCCCAGTTCTTGTCGACCAGGAAGTTCGGCAAGGTGATCCCGAACATCGCTTCCGAGATCCCGTTCAGCGGGCCGGCCGGCTGCAGCATCAGCCGCCACACCATGGCGTTGGCCACCATCGGCGTCACCACAGGGATGAAGAACAACACCCGGAAGATCGCCCGGCCACGGATCCGGGCGCTGAGCATCAGGGCGAGCCCGAGCGAGATCACCAGGTTCAACGGGACGTAGCCCAGAGCGAAGAGGAAGCTGTTGCGTAGTGACGGCCAGAAGTCCGGGCTCTTCGAGAGCAACTCGGCGTAGTTGCCCAGGCCGATGAACTCCCGTTCACCGAAGATGGGCCAGTCGTAGACGCTCATCACGATCGCGAGCCCGACCGGCAGCACGGTGAAGACGGCCAGGCCGAGCAGCGCAGGCGAGATGAATCCGATCGCCTGGCGGCGTTCGGCACGCTGGAGTGGGTTCACCCGCTTCCGTCGGCGAGCAGTGGCAGCAACGCTCACGCGTCCTCCTTCAGGCTGAGTTCGATCACGGGCAGAGCCACCGGGGGCCGCTGGACGGGGAGGCTCAGCGTGAGCGTGCCGGGCTCGGGTCCGGCCGGGGTCAGGTAGTTCGCCTCCTGATCGGGCGGGATCTCGGAGAACCGGAGCTCGGACCCGTCGTTGAGCAGCCGGGCGAACTCGACCCGGCCGGCCAGGCCGGGCAGGTGCAGCATGCCGAAGGGCCAGTCGAACAGGTGCGCGTAGAGCCGGTCGCCGCGCTGGGTGTAGGTCACGCCCGATGGCGGCGTCCACCGGGCCGGTCCCGCGCCCCGGATCGCCGCCTGGTGCCGCTTCATCCACTCCCCCACGGCAGCGAAGATCGCCGCGTCGCGCTCAGGCACCTCCCCGCGCGCGGTCGGTCCGACGTTGAGCAGCAGATTGCCGCCCAGCGCGACCGATCCGGCGAGCATCCGCACGAGCAGGTCGGGCGACTTCGCGTCCAGGTTGTCGCGGTGGTAGCCCCAGCTGCCGTTGATCGTCTGGCACGCCTCCCACAGCACCGGGCGTCCGTCGCGTTCGAGCGGACGCACCGGCTGGTACTGCTCGGGAGTGACCAGGTCCGCGGGAATGCCGAGGCGGTCGTTGACGATCATGTCCGGTTGGAGTTCCCGGCACAGCGCCAGCACCTCCTCCGCACCCCAGTCCTGCGGACCCTTGCCGGGCAGTCCCTCGGCCACGGCGGGCTCGGTGAAGTCGAAGAACAGGTAGTCGATCGGCCCGTAGCCGGTCAGCAGCTCCCGCACCTGGTCGAGCAGGTAGGCCCGGAAACGGGCCATGTCGCGGGTCGCGTTGAGCGCCTCCACATCGGGACGCCGACGCAGCGGGTGGTAGCGATCGACGGTGTAATCGGGGTGGGACCAGTCGAGCAGCGAGAAGTAGATCCCGACCCGCAGTCCGGCCACGCGCATCGCGTCCACGTATTCGCCGACCAGGTCGCGCCCGGCCACCCGGACGCTGTTGAACTCGGTGGTGCCGGTGTTCCACAAGCAGAATCCCTCGTGGTGTTTCGCGGTCAGCACCGCATAGCCGGCCCCGGCACCGCGAACCATCGCGGCGAGCGCGGACGCGTCGAACAGGTCGGGGTCGAAGTGCTGCGCGTAACGCGCGTACTCCTGGTGCGGGATCTCCTCGTAGTTCGCCACCCATTCGTGTCGCGCCGCGACGCTGTACAGGCCGTAGTGCACGAAGACGCCGAAGCGCTCGTGTGCGAACCAGTCGGTGCGCTCACTCATGGATGGGTGCCTTTCGTCGTGGTGTCCCCGCCGAGGCGATCGGGCTCGGCGCGGTGTGGCGTCGGCCGGACCCGGGTCCGTAGGCCCGGGTCCGGCCGATCGGAGGGGGAATCAGCCGCCGAAGCGCGACTGGAGGTCGGTGAGCGCGTCGCTCATCGTCATCTGGCCGGTGTAGACGCTGACCAGGTTGTTCGGCATGGCCTCGGCCACCTGCGTCCACTTGTCCGTGACCCGCTGACCCGTGGCTCCCTCGAAGCTGGAGGTGAACGCGCTGGTCATCGACTCGCGGTTGGCTTCGGGCAGCGAGTCGTAGAACGCCTGCTGGCTGTCGGTACGGGCCGGCAGGTCGGACTGCGCGGCGACCACGGCCTGAGCCTCGGCACCGGTGAGCGCCCCCAGCACCTTCAGGGCCGCGTCCTTGTTGGCGCAGGTCTTGGCGATCCCGTAGCCGGAGCCCAGGGTGACCCCGTAGGCGCCCTTGGACCCGGACGGCAGCCGAACGGCCGAAGCGCTGAACCCGAGGTCGGCGGCGGTCAGGCTGCCCACCATCCAGGTGCCCTCGACGATCATCGCGGCCTTGCCGGTCTCGAACTGGGTCGCCGTCCAGCCGCTGTCGGATGCCGAAGGCACCGCGTCGGAGACCTTCAGCTTGCTGGCCAGGTCGCCGTACCAGCTGGCGGCCTCAACGAACGCCGGGTTGGTCAGATCCAGTGCCCCGGACTCGTTGACCGCCTGCAGGCCGCTCTTCGCCATCGGCAACGAGAGCCACTGGAACTCGTCCACCGAGACCGCGAATCCCTTCGCGTCGGTCTTCGCCGTGATCTGCTCTGCAGCCTTCTGGAAGTCGTCGATGGTCCAGTCGTTGGTGGGCAGGTCGACGCCGGCCTTCTGGAACAGGTCCGCGTTGTAGAACAGCAGCATGCTCGCCGTGTCGTAGGGGAGGTTGTAGAGCTTGCCGTCCACCTCCATCGGGGCCAGCGCACCGGCGGAGTACTTGTCGCGGGACGTGCCCATCGCCGCCAGATCGGCGTCGGTGAGCTCGACGAACGCATCGGTGTAGCCCGAGAGCCGCTGACCGTTCATCGCGGTGACGCAGGCGACATTGCCCGATGCCATGTTCGCGTTGAGCTTGGTGAAGTAGTCGGCCCACGGTGCGGTCTGCAGCTCGATGGTGATGTCGTCACCGACGAGCTTCTGGGCCACGGCCATCTGGTCGCGCAGCTTCTGCTCTGCGTCGGTGTCGCCGGCCCACATGTTCCACACGATCGTGGTCTTCCCACCCGCGGACGGCGCGCTGGTGGTTCCTGACGTACAAGCACTCATGGTGAGCGCGGTCGCGGCGGCGACCACGCCCACGGCGAGCTTGGTGAATCTCATCTGGCATCCTCTCTCAGTTCTCGGAGTCGTGATTGTGGCGCCCGACCGGGGCTGAATCGACGTATTCCCTGCCTGGGCAGCACAGTAGTGCCGAGAGAGCCAGTTTGTGCGGCGTTGTAATCATCTTGTTACGAATAGCGAAGTTTAGTTCAGTTTTGATTTCAGTTCACGAACTAAGTGCCTCTTCACGGACCCTTTGATCGATCTGGTCGGGCGCGAGCAGGTCGTCCAGGATCAGCGCGGCGGCTCCGACCGCGCCGACCGAGCGGCCGCCGGACGCGGTGGAGATGTCCAGGCCACTGGTCGACAGCGGCAGGCACAGGTCGTACACACTGGATCGGATCGCAGCCACGAAGGCTTCCGCCGCCGAAAGGCTCCCGGCGATGACGAGCCGCTCGGGATTGAGGAAGCCCACCAGGGTGGCCAGCACCGCCCCGGTACGCAAGCCGGCCTCGCGCAGCAACCGGGTCGCCAGGGGGTGGGCGTCCCTGCCCAACGCGACCACGTCGGCCACCCCGTCCACGTCGACGCCGGACGCCTTCAGCGAGAGAACCATCGACCGCCCGCCTGCGACCGCGTCCAAACAGCCCAGCCGGCCACACGAGCACAGCACCTGGGATCCGCCGCTCACCGCCGAGTGGCTGACGTCGCCCGCCATCCCGCGGGAGCCCCGGTAGAGCGCGCCGTCCGCGATCACCCCGGTGCCGATGCTCGACCCCGCCTTGACCACGATCATGTGATGCGCGAGCCGGCCTCCGGCGATGAACTCGCCGAAGGCGATCGCGTTGGCGTCGTTGTCAGCGCGCACCCGAGCGCCCGAGATCCCGGAGAGGATCGCGGCCGGATCGATCCCGTTCCAGCCCGGCATCCGCGACGGGGAGATGACCTTGCCCTCGATGCTCACCGGGCCGGGCAGGGCGAGCCCGATCCCGGCCAGTTCGTGATCGCCGCCGATCTCGGAGGCGAGGTCGAGGATCGCCTCGTGCAGCCCCCGCAGCACCACCTCGGGGGCGAGGGCGATGTCGAGACTCACCTCCCGCTCGGCCACCGTCTCCCCGGCGAGGTCGCACAGGACGATCATCGCGTGTTGCGCGCCGATCTCGACCCCGGCCACTCGCCGAGCGTCCCGGGTGATGACGAGCAACCGGGGACGCCGCCCGCCGCGCGAGGATCCTTCGCCGGACTCCTCCAGATAGCCCGCCCGCACCAGATCCTCGACCCGGGTGGTGATCGTCGATGGCGCCAGCCCAGTGAGCCGGGCGATGTCGGTTCGCGAGCGCGCGCGTCCGTCGCGAACCAGTGAGTAGATGCCGCCCGGAGTGCCGAGATGCGGGTAGGGAGCGCTCACTGTTTCTCCTCGGTCAACCTCGTCTTAGGTCATCAGACCGTGGCACTTACCTCGATCTGCGAAGAAAGTCTACCCAGGAAGCGACTCGGTGGCGACTACCGCGACCCGCAGCACTCAGAAGATCCTGCGGGTCGCCCCGATCCGGCACGTGGACGGCGTACCGAGCTACGCGTCGGGCCGCCCGTCCGGACAGCCGCACGAGGAGCGGAACACCAACTCGAACGGCACGTGGAGCGTGCGGCTGCGCCGAGGCTGCTCCTGGATCACGTCCATTGCCGCCTTGGCGATGAGCCGGATCGGCTGCTGGACCGAGGAGATCGTGGGGATCAGGTACTCGCCGATCTGGGTGCCGTCGAAGGAGAACACCGCGACGTCCTCCGGGACGGACAGGCCCAGATCCGCCAGCGCGCGCAAGACGCCGATGGTCTGGATGTCGCTCGAGACGAACACCGCCCGCGGACGGGAGGCGGACCCGAACAGCTCCCGTGCCGCCGCATAGCCGCCCTCGAGAGTGTAGGGAACCCGCTGGAGCAGGCTGGGGTCCTCGGCGAGGCCTCGGGCACGAATGGCGTCACGCCACCCCTTGACCCGGGTGGCCGCGACCAGCCGAGTACTCGGGCCGGCGATGCACCCCACCGAGGTGTAGCCGTGCTCGAGCAGATGGGTGGTCGCCGCGGCAGCGGACTCCTGATGGTTGATCCCGATCGAGACGACGTTGCGCCGGCCCGTGCGATCCAGGATCAGCAGGGCGCCCTGCCGCCGGCTCGTCGAGCTGCGGAGCTCCTTGCTCGGCCCGATCGCCAGCACCGCGTCCACGCGCCGGTCGTCGAAGCTGGACAGGTAGTGCTCCTCGGTCTCGCCGCGGTATCCGGTGAAACCGAACAGGACCATCTTGTTGTGCAGGATGGCCTCCTCCTCGATCGCGGCCACCAGACCGGCGAAGAAGGGGTTCTGGACCTCCGGGACGAGCATCCCGATGGTCTCGGTGTGCGCGGCCCGCAAGGACCGGGCGATCAGGTTCGGCCGGTACCCCAGTTCCTCGATCGCATCCAGTACGCGCTGGCGAGTGGCCGGCGCCACCGCCTTGGGCCCGTCGTTGATGACGTAGCTCACTGTCGTCGCCGACGTCTTCGCGAGCCGGGCGACGTCGGCGCGGGTAACGGCCTTGGGTCTCGCCTGGTCATTCATGGCTCACAACTCCTCGAACACGTCGGAATAGGAATCGGACGCGCCCGGCATCGCCACGCTGAACGTGGCCGCCGCTACCGCGCTTCGGGCAGCCTCGTCCAGGCTCTTGCCGCGAGACAACCGTGCCGCCAGGACGCCGACGAAGGCATCCCCGGCACCGGTGGTGTCCACGACTCGATCCGGACGGGGAGCCTCGACGAAGCTGATCCCGCCCGCTTCGACGACCACCGCCCCGGCAGCCCCCAGGGTCACCACCGCCGACGAGGCGAGGTCCAGCAGCCGCGCTCCCGCAGCTCGCGGATCCGCGGCGACCTCCTCCGCGGACAGCTGCAGGAGCAGTCCCGCTTCGACCTCGTTCACCACCAACGGATCGGCATGCTGGAGGGTGATCGGCGAGAACTCGACCACCGGGGCGAGGTTGAGCACCACCCGAGCCCCCGACTCCACGGCGATCCCGATCGCCCGATCGCTTGCCGAGACCGGAATCTCGCCCTGGACCACCACAATATCTCCGCGCGCGATGCCGGCCAGCCCGGCCTCGATCTGCTCCCGGGCCACGGCCCCGTTCGCGCCCGCGATGACAACGATGCAGTTCTCGCCGTCCGCGGCACGAAGAATGTGCGCGGTGCCGGTGGGATCCTGGCTCACAGACACGCCCGAGACGTCCACCCCGGCTGCTCGGGCGAAAGCGGTGAGATCCACGCCGGCCGGGTCGTCGCCGACACAGCCCACCAGCGTGGTGACGCCGCCGGCGCGCGCGCACGCAACCGCCTGATTGAGCCCCTTGCCGCCGTGCGCAAGGCTGATCGCAGACCCGGCGAGCGTCTGGCCGGGTGCGGGCAGCGTGGGGACGCTGAGGAAGACGTCCTGGTTGAGCGAACCGACAACATGGACGCTCACTGTCGTTCCTCCCGTGGCGCCTGCTCAGACAGGACCACCTTCAGTCGGCCCTCCGCAGGCCTGGTGTGCCGCTCGAACGCCGTCTGGGCATCGAAGGGATGGTATCGGTGCGTGATCCCGCACCGATGGATCTCGGGATGCTCCAGCACGTATCGCTGTGCCTCGGTGAGGAAGCGATGCCAGTCCCGAGTCGTCCCGCTGTGCATGGACAGATGGTGGCGGAAGAACGTCCGCATCGGGAAGACGTACTCGTCCTCGGGGAGACCGAAGGCGACCAGATGCCCGGTGGGAGAGACGAGCTCGACCGCGTCGGCAAGGATTCCCTGGTGGTGGCCGATGGCCTCGACCACGAGTCCGGCGTCGATCGTTCCGGCGACGCTCGGTCGCCACTTGCGGATGTCCGCGGTCACCACCGCATCGATCCCGAACGCGTCCGCCACGTCGGAGCGGTCCACCCGATCCACGCCGGTCACGTGGTAGCCGCGCTCGTGCAGGATGTGACAGAAGAGCAGGCCCAAGGGCCCGAGACCGAGCACGATCGCCCGCTCGTTCACCGGCTCGGGAATGGTGCTCAGCGCGTTCAGAACCGTGGCCACGGGCTGGACGATCACGGCATCGGCGGGATCCAGCGCCGGGTCGACCGGGATGACGGTCCAGTCGGCCGTCCGGCTGAACTCGGCCAGCGCCCGATAGCGCTGCACCAGTCCCACGACCAACGTGCCTTCGGTGTAGAGCGGGGACCGGGTGGCCACCACCTCGCCGACGAGTTCGTGCAGCGGGACGCCGGGAAGCCCGATATAGGGATCGTCGGGGTCGTAGGAGCCGCGGAACTTCGGCGTGTCGCTTCCGCACAGTCCACCGGTGACGAACCGGAGCAGCACCTCCCCGTCCTCGAGATCCGACTCGACGAGGTCAGGAACCTCGACTCGCTCGAACCTCTCCGGACCGGCCAAACGCATTGCCCACATTCTCGATGCTCTCTTTCTGGTTGGTGCTTGTTGTCGTGCTGTCAGCCCTTCACCGATCCGGCGGTGAGGCCGGCAACGATGCGTTTCTGGACGATGAGGAAGAAGATGACCGCAGGGAGCGAGAACACGAAGGCCCCGCTGAAGACCACGTCGAGGGGGGTCTGGTACTCGCCCTGGAACGAGGCCAGCCCGGTCGAGGCCAGCCACAGCGACTTCGTACGCATGAACGTGGTGGCGAACAGGTACTCGTTCCAGGAGTCGAAGAAGGCGATCACGGCAGCGGCGGCGATCGATGGCGCGATGATCGGCAGCACCATGTAGCGCAGGGTCTTCATCGGACCGCAGCCGTCCACCCGGGCGGACTCCTCGATCTCGAGCGGCACCCCGTCGATCGCGGCCTTGAGGATCCACACCGCGACCGGCATCGAGAAGGCCGTGTTCGCCAGCACGAGCCCGGCCGGCTGGTTGAGCAGCTGGAGCGAGACGAACAACGCGTAGAGCGGAACGATGATCAAGGCTTCGGGGAGCATCTGCGAAGAGAAGAAGATGAAGCTGAACAAGCCCTTGCCTGCGAACCTGAATCGCGAGAGGGCGTAGGCGGCGAGCAGCGCCAGCAGGACGCTGAGGATCGTGGTTCCGGTGGCCACCACGGCGGAGTTGCCGAGCCAGCGGAGGAACGGACTTTCCGTGGTCAGGATCTGGAAGGCGTACTGTGCCCGGCTCAGGTCGAGCCAGACGCTCTGGCCGCCGGAGTAGAGCTCGTCGGCGGGGGTCATGCTGGTGTTGACGATCCAGTAGAACGGGAAGAACGCGACGATCGCCATCGCCAGTGCCGCGACACCGCGGACGGATTGCAGGAAGAGTCGACGTTGGCGCATCACCGCTCCGTTCCTTGCCGCTCGACGACGGCGTAGACCACCGTCACCGCGAGCGACATGACCACTCCGAGCATCCCCAAGGCCGCAGCCACGCCGAGGTTGAACTGGCTGAAGGCGGTCCGGTAGACCCCGACCACGATCGTGTTGGTGGCGTCCGCCGGCCCACCGCCGGTGAGCAGCCAGATGATCTCGAAGCGACGGAAGGACCAGATCGTCATCAGCAGCACGACCACCCGCAGGCTCGGCAGGATGGCCGGCATGGTCACGACCCGGAAGGTCGTCCAGGGATTGGCTCCGTCGACGCGCGCGGCCTCGACGAGTTCGATGGGGACGGCTTGAAGCGCGGCGAGCAGGACCAGCATCACGAACGGCGTGACCTTCCACATCGTCGCCACGGTGACCGAGAGCAGCGCCCAGGTGGGGTCGGTCAACCACTCGTGGCGACCCAGACCCAACGTCTCGGTGACCGCATTGAGGATGCCGGAGCCGCCGTTCATCATCCAGGTGAACACCAGTGCGACGGCCACGGTGGGCACGGCCCAGGGGACGGTGAGCATCGCGCGCACCACGACCCGACCGAAGAAGTACTGGTTGATCAACAGCGCCGCGGCCAGCCCGAGCAGGACCGAACTCGTCACCACGAGCAGCGTGTACAGCAGGGTCACCCCGATCGACGCCCAGGTCTGTGGGCTGGCGAGCAGGGTCTGGTAGTTCTGCAGCCCGACGAACCGTCCGCCGTTCGGGTTGAGCAGCTTCGCGCTGGTCAAGCTGAGCTGGAAACCCTTCAGCAGCGGAAGACCGCTCAGGGCAAGGCTGTAGAGCACCGGCAGCGCGATGAACAGATAGGGCGCCCAGGTGATCCGGCGCCGCCTCGGCGACGACACCGGCTGCTTTCGAGTCAGCACCTCGTTGTGCATCAAGACCTCCGTGGATTGCGGGAACGGACCCGGTGGGCGCCGCGAGGGGTGCGGCGCCCACCGGACGGGGTGATCAGCCCAGCGCCTCGGCCTGCTTCTGCGCCTCAGCGAGCGCAGCGGCGGGATCGGCGTTCTGGGTGAGCACCTTGGTGACCTGGGTGAGCACGATCGTCCGGATCTGGGAGGTCTTCGCCTCGAAGCCCGGGATCACCGCGCTCTCCCCCTTGTCGAGGTTCTTCAACGGATCCACCGACCACGGGTACTTCTCCACCATGGACGCAGGCGGATCGATCGACAGCCCGGCGGTGGAGGGGTAGTTGATGTCGAGCATCTCGTTCTGCGCCTCCTCGCCGTACATCCAGGCCACGAACTTCTTGGTCGCGTCGAGGTTCTTGGAGTTGGCGTTGGCACCCAGCCCGAGAGTCACCACGGTGAAACCGCCGCCCTGGGCGAACGGCAGCAGGCTGCCGCCCACGTCGGTGGACTCGACCGTGCCGCCCGATCCGGTCACCGTGCGCATGCAGGTGAGGCAGTCGATGGTCATCGCGATCTGCCCTTGAGCGAACTTCGAGCGGAACGTGGACGCGTCGTCACCGACGGCGAACGAGCCGGAGTCGTACATCTTCTTGAACCAGCTCAGCGCCTCGACGTTCTTCGCATCGTTGATGGTCAGCGCGGTCCCGTTGGACCACGCGCCACCGAAGCCGAACGGCCAGTTGGAGAAGTCCAGCCACCAGACCGCCTCCTCGTTCATCTGATGCCGAACCGCGAAGCCGGTCTTCCCGGTCTTCGCCTTGACCGCCTTGGCCGCGGCGAGCAGTTCCGCCGGAGTGGTGGGGGGCTCGACGCCGGCCTCCTTCAGCAGCGCCTTGTTCCAGAAGAACCCGTACGGGGAGAGCTCGTAGGGCAGAGCGAGGGTGGATCCGTCTTTCACGAACTGCTCCGCTGCGGCGGGGAGCTTGCCCGACAGCGAGGTCGCGATGTCGTCCAGCGGCGCCAGCACGCCCGAATCACTCAACTCGGGGTAGTAGGTGTCCGGGACGACGAACACGTCCGGGCCGCCCCCGGCGCCGAACTCCGTGCTCAACGTGCTCTCGTAGTCCTTGCGGGCGATCTCTCGCTTCTCGACCGTGATACCCGGGTTCTCGGCCATGAACTTCTCCATCAGGGCCCACAGCCGGTCGCTGCGGCCCTTCTCGAGCCAGTGCCAGGTCGCGAACGAGATCGTGACGTTGCTGTCTGCAGAGGTTGCTGCGCCGGTCGAACAACCAGTGGCTGCGACCAGTGACCCGACGGCAAGCAGGGCCGCCGCCATCCGCATCTTGATTCTCATTGGTCAGCCTTCCGTGATCAGCCGAGCAGAGGTTCCAGAAGTTGCTCGACCTTGGCCTTGTGGGCTGCGGTGAGTTCCTTCAGCGGGCGGCGGGCGAAGCCGACGTCGATGCCCTGGACGAGCAGGGCGAACTTGAGGATCTCCAGCCAGTGCACCTCGGCATTGGTGGCCGGATCCATGAAGTAGTCCACGAACGGGATGAACTTGCTCCAAGCGGCCTTGCCCTTGTCCAGGTCACGCTCGTCGCGGATCGCGTCCTGCACTGCCCGGCACTGCTTGGGGAACGCGGCCGGGAAGCCGGACAGCCAGCCGTCGGCACCGGCGGCGTAGGCGGCCTGACCGGAGTAGTCGTGTCCGTAGAAGACGGTCATGTCGCTCATGAACTTCAGGTCGGTGATCCGGTTGGTGTCGCCGTGAGCCGACTTGATCGAGTCGATCGTGCCCTCCGCGAACAACTCGGTCGCCTCCCGCGAGGTGAACTCGTAGCCGGCGAAGTGCGGGTTGTTGTAGAGGCAGACCGGCAGGCCGACCTCGCGCCGGACGGTGCGCAGGTGCTCGCGAGCCGCCTCCTTGTAGGGCTTGTAGTAGTAGGGCAGGAGCACCATCAGGCCGTCAACCCCGGACGCCTTCGCCTTGTGGGCCAGGTAGAGGGTCTCGTAGGTGCTGTACTTGCCCACGCTCGCGAGGACCGGCACCTGGCCGTCCACGAACCGCGTCACGTGGTCGATGATGGCGGCCTGCTCATCGGGCTGCATCGCGGTCATCTCGCCGGTGCTGCCGGTCACGGAGATCGCTTCGGCGCCGGACTCGATGAGCCAGCTGACGTACTTCTCCGACTTGGCCCGATCGTAGAGCTCGTCCGAGCCCCACGCGGTCATCATGGCTGGGCAGATGCCCCTGGCTGCGCTCATTTGGTTGCTCAACTCCGTCTCTCGCGCTCCTGTGCGCGTTCGCTCTGTCGCCGGAGGCGACGACCCGGCTCGACGTCGATGCCGGTCGGGCTGCTACTCGATGATCTTGCTTGTGAACTGCTGTTCGACTCGAATCACCAAAACTCAATCTACTCGAATCGATAGCGATCCTTGTGCAAGAATCTTCTCGTGTCACCTGCGGTGGCACAACCGTGACACACTGGCTCTTGGCCGTCAAGAGCGACAACGATGATGACTCGGCGAACGGGAGTCCACCATGGCCCAGCACGATCAGAGCAGTCTGGCTCGCGCCCTCTACTCCAGCGACGCCTCGCTCTACCGGGTCACCCCCGAGGCTGTGGTTCACCCCCGGACCGTCGATGAGCTGTACGCGACCGTCACGGAGAGCCTGTCCCGGAAGCGTCCGATCACCGTGCGCGGCGCGGGGACGTCCTGCGCGGGTAACGCGATCGGTCCCGGCCTGGTCGTGGACGTCTCCCGTCACCTCACCGGAATCCTCGCCATCGACCCCGACCGGCACCGGGCGACGGTCGAGCCGGGTGTGGTCCAGCAGGCGCTGCAGACCGCGGCCGCCGCGTACGGGCTCCGGTTCGGTCCCGACCCCTCCACCAGCAGCCGATGCACGATCGGCGGCATGATCGGCAACAACGCCTGCGGCCCGCGCGCCATGGGCTACGGCAGGACGTCGGACAACGTGGTCGCCCTCGACGTGGTGACGGGCACCGGCGAACGCCTCAGGATCGACTCCGATCTCGATCTCCGCACCCACCCCTCACCCACGCTGAGCCGGCTGTGGCGGCTGGTGCAGGACAACCTGGCCACGATCCGGACCGAGTTCGGCACGTTCAGCCGGCAGGTCTCCGGCTACAGCCTGGAACACCTGCTGCCGGAGAACCGGTTCGACGTCGCCCGCTTCCTGGTCGGCTCCGAGGGCACCCTGGCCGTGGTCACCCAAGCAGTGGTCCAGCTCGCGCCCAACCCACGACACACGCTGATGCTCGCACTGGGCTACCCGAGCATGCCCGAGGCCGCCGACGACATCGTCCGGCTGCTGCCGTTCCGGCCGACCGCGTGCGAAGGCTTCGACCGCCGGATCGCGGACGTGGTGCGGCGGCGCCGCGGCGCCGCCGCCGTCCCCGACCTTCCCGCCGGTGACGGCTGGATGTTCCTCGAGCTCGCCGGGGACGACCCCGAGGAGATCGCCGACCGGGCTCGCGCTCTGCTGCGCACCTCCGCGACCGGCGACGGACGGCTGATCGAGGATCCCGCCACCGCCCGCGCCCTATGGCAGCTGCGCTCCGACGGAGCGGGGCTGGCCGGGGTCAGCCTGGCGCGTCCGGCCTATCCGGGATGGGAGGACGCCGCGGTGCCGCCGGTGCAGCTCGGCGCCTACCTGCGTGCCTTCGACGACCTCCTCCAGCAACACGGCCTGCACGCCCTGCCCTACGGCCACTTCGGCGACGGCTGCGTCCATGCACGCATCGACCTACCACTCGACGAACCCGACGGTGCACTGCGCCTGCGGAGCTTCCTGAGCGACGCGGCCGATCTGGTCGCCGGCCACCACGGCTCGATGTCGGGCGAGCACGGCGACGGTCGCGCACGCTCGGAGCTGCTCGGACGGATGTACTCCCCCGAAGCGCTGCGCCTGTTCGCCGCGGTGAAGGAGATCTTCGATCCGGAGAACCTGCTCAACCCCGGCGTTCTGGTCGACCCGGCCCCGTTCGACCAGAACGTCCGCGTCGTCGAACTGCAGGCCGGTGCCCTGCACCGGGCCAACCCGGAGTTCTCCGCGGACGCGCACCGCTGTTCGGGCGTCGGCAAGTGCATCAGCGCCGAAGCCGGCGGCGCGGACGTGATGTGCCCCTCCTACCGCGCCACCCACGACGAGGTCGACTCCACCCGTGGCCGCGCCCGGGTGCTGCAGGAGATGCTCAACGGCACCACCATCACCGCGGGGTTCCGCTCGCCGGAGGTGCTGGAGGCTCTCGACCTGTGCCTGGCCTGCAAGGGCTGCCGCCGCGACTGCCCGGCGGGGGTGGACATGGCCGACCTGAAATCGCGCACCCTGGAGCAGTCCTATGCGGGCCGACTACGTCCCCGCTCCCACCTCGCTCTGGGGTGGTTGCCGAGGTGGGGAGAGCTGGTCACCGCGGTCCCCTTCCTGGGCTCGGTGTCGAATCTCGCGCTACGCACACCCGGGATCGTCCACGCCGTCCGCTGGCTCGCCGGAGTGGACCAGCGGCGCCCGATGCCGACATTCAGGTCCCGTCCGGCCAGGCGGACGCTGGCCGAGCCGCAGTCCGGTGGACGGCCGGTGGCGCTGTGGATCGACTCCTTCAGCAACGCCTTCGCCGGGACCCACCTGCCCGCACTGATCGCGGTGCTGGTGGACGCCGGATACTCGCCCACCATCATCCGCGAGGACGTCTGCTGCGGCCTGACCTGGATCACCACCGGGCAGCGTGGCCAGGCCGCCACCCGCCTGCGCGCCGCGGTCGAGGTGCTCCACCCCTACGTGGCGGCCGGCGTACCGATCCTCGGCGTGGAGCCTTCGTGCATGGCCGTGTGGCACAGCGACGCCCCCGACCTGGTCGACGACCCGCGCGTCCGCGAGATCGCAGACGGATTGGTCACACTCGCCCAACTGCTCCTGCGCGCGCCGGACTACCACGCCCCGGACCTGTCCGCCCACACCATCGTCGCGCAGCCGCACTGCCATCAGGCCTCGGTGTTCGGATGGAGCGACGAGGCGGCGCTGCTGCGGCGCACCGGCGCCAGCGTGACCACGCTCGGCGGTTGCTGCGGGTTGGCCGGCAACTTCGGCGTCGAACAAGGTCACTACGAGGTGAGTCTCGCGGTGGCCGAGGATCAGCTGTTGCCCGCGATCCGCGCCGCCGGCCCGGACGCGATCGTGCTCGCCGACGGCTTCTCCTGCCGCAAACAGGTAGCCGATCTCACCGACGGCACCGCGCTCACGCTGGCCGAACTCCTCTACGCCCATCGCGAGTCCGCGCGTCCCGGCGAAGGGTCGCTGCCGTCGAACTGACCGCCCAGACATGCAGTGTGGCCCGTGGGCGCCGAGATCGGCGCCCACGGGCCACACCGTCGAGGGGATCAATCAGCGGCGCGGTCCCTGCCCGTAGCCGCCACCCATGCCCCCGGTGGCCAGACGAGCGTTGAGCGCCTCCAGCACCTTCGCCTCGTCCACCTTCAGTTCGCCGGCCAGGAACGTCGCCAGTTCGGCGTGCGCCGCCGTGCGCTGCTCCACCGTCAGGTCCCGACCGCGAGTCGTCGGCGCGCCGTCGGCGTGGTACTTCTGCATCGCCGCGGTGACGGCCTCCTGGCTGACGCCGAGCTGCTCGGCGAGCGAGGTCGCATTGGCGACGGCGCCGTAGCCGGCACCGTTGCGGAGTCCGGCGTTCGGGTTCACCTCGGTCGCTGTGCGCCCGTAGCCGCCCCGCCAGGTCTGGCTGGCGGTCGGGGTCGGGGTCGGCGAGGGGGTGTCTGCACTGGCGAAGCCGGCCGCGCCGACCGCGGTGGCCAAGACGACCAGCGTCCCGCTGATTCCTAGAACGATCTTCTTGCTGAACATGTCCACTCCTTCTCGTGGGCTCGATTACTGGATGACCACTAGTAGAGCCGGGCCAGATGAGGCGTTCGCGTGGCCGATGTGAAGCCTTCGTGAAGCCGACCCACAGCGCACGAACCCGACCCCGCCGCGAACGCGATGAACGTCTGGGGCCCCTCAGGTGAACGCTCCGCGCGCCGCTTGACCAGCGCCGCGTCGGAGAGCATCGTCGGTCCAGCAGGCACACCGTTCGCGGAGAAGGAACACACGATGGACACCGATCTGGACGATGTCCAGCCCGACGTCGATGAGAACCTGCGGGAGTTCATCGACCGGCTCGTCGCACAGGGCTACACCGTCGCTGACGGAGACAGCCCCGATCCGGTGTTGATCGACCCCCTTGGACGGGCGGTCGAGACCTGGCGGGAGGACTATCCCTATCCGGATCTGCTCGACCGCGAGCAGTACGAGCAGGAGAAGTACCTGCTCCAGATCGAGCTGCTGAAACTGCAGTACTGGAGCCAGGACCACGGCGTCCGCCACATCATCGTTTTCGAGGGACGCGACGCCGCGGGCAAGGGCGGCACGATCAAGCGGTTCACCGAACACCTCAATCCCCGCGCGGCACGCGTGGTCGCGCTCACCAAGCCGACCACGCGCGAGCAGGGCCAGTGGTACTTCCAGCGCTACGTGCAGCACTTCCCCACCTCCGGCGAGATGGTCCTGTTCGACCGCTCCTGGTACAACCGGGCCGGGGTCGAGCAGGTGATGGGGTTCTGCAGCGACATCGAGTACGAGCGCTTCATGACTCAGGTGCCACAGTTCGAGCGCCTGATCGTGGACGCCGGCGTCCACCTGACCAAGTTCTGGTTCTCGGTCACCCGCCGCGAACAGCGGACTCGGTTCGCGATCCGCCAGATCGACCCGGTGCGACGCTGGAAGCTCTCCCCCATGGATCTGGAGTCGCTCGACCGGTGGGACGCCTACGGCGCGGCCAAGGAAGCGATGTTCGCCCGCACCGACACCGACCACGCGCCCTGGACCACAGTGCGCAGCAACGACAAGAAGCGCGCCCGGCTGAACGCCATGCGCCACTTCCTCAGCCAGTTCGACTACGACGACAAGGACGCCGCCGTCGTCGGCCAGCCCGACCCGCTGATCGTGAAGCGCGCGCGGGACACGATCGGCGACTAAGGCCCGCGCCCGGCGATCACGCAAGCCAGCGGTCACCGGCCGGTCCGGCCAACCGGCGGGCCGGCGGCTGCGCGGACGCCTCCGCGGCAGCGCTCCAGGCGAGGCTGATCAGGTAGCCCTGCGGGCCGTCGATCTCGCACACCAGGTAGCTCTGGGCACCGCCGGCGATCCAGCCGCCGCCGCGGCGCAACCACACCGCCCCCGGATCGATCAGGAGCCCTCGTCCGTCGGCCTTCAAGACGGCCTCCACCCGCGTCCAGCGTCGCAGCACGTTCTCGCGCGAGGCTCCGATCAGCCGGCGCAGTTCCTCGGCCCGTTCCTGGTCGTGGGCATCCCGCTCGACATCGATGCCGAGCCGCGACACCGTCTCCGACGGAGCCACCGCCGCGACCACGAGTCCTTCGGCGTAGGCCACGCTCGCCCGAGCCGGGACGCCCACGAGCTCCACCCCGGCGTGCCGCTCCCCGCAGCGCGGGCAGGCCCCTGGCTGCACCGTCCACCCGGTGGCGTCGGGGAACAGCTCCTCGACCAGCCTTCGCAGCAACACCCGCCCGAGCACGAACTGCTTCAGCCGAGCCCTCCGCAGGCCGGCGGTCCGTTCGCGGTCGAGCTCGCCGAGCAACTCGATCTGGCTGCGCACACCGATCCGGCGGTCGTCGGACAGCCAGGCCACGGACACCGGGCCGGCTGCGACCGGCACCGTCCTGGCCAGCGCATCACGTAGGGGCACGCCTCTCCTACTCGGGGCAGGTGACGCCTCGAACGCTCGCCGACCTCGGTCAACCAAGGACCACCACGAGGTGAACGACACATGATGGCTCGGCGAACATGTTGCGGGCCGCCCGCCCACGCCAGCGCCGGACGGCGAGGTTCATCGGGACGTATCCAGCCGTTCACCGCCTCGCCACTCGGCACACCGAAGATGGGTCGTAGGTCGGGAGCCTGGCGCGACTCACCGCCAGAATTCCCGAATCCGGCCAACGAAGGCGAGGAGACCCCATGTCCACGACCGTCACCCCCCGTGCCGCCGCCGTCGCACCGCCGTGCCCGTGGTGGTGCACCGCGGGTCCTGCCGAACACGAGTGGAGCGACGACCACTTCGGTACCCGGACCGGACTGCACCACCGAACCGTCGGCGGCTTCAGCCTCTACGCCACCGAGCGCACCCGGCCCGGAGTCCCCTCCGTGATCGAGGTCTACGCCACGCAGACCGGCTTCGTCGCCATTCGCAGCGCAGCCGACGCGGATGACCTCGCGGCCGACCTCGAACAGATCACCGCGATCCTGCGCCGGGTCGAGACCGAGTCGACGACGTAGGGCCGTCCGCGGTCACTCATCGGTGCGAGGCTCACCCGTACCGCAGACCGGCAGAACCGCCGCCACCGAAGCGCGCCCGCCGAGCCTGCAGGTACTCCGAGACCACGGCCGCGCCGAGGTCGTCCAGCTCCGGGCTGACCACCCGTCCGTCCACCCGGTCGGCCATCTGCTTGACGAAGCGGGCCAGTCCCGGGTCGTCGCCGAGGCGGAAGAACGTGATCCGTGCGCCCAGCCGCCGCAGCCGGTCCAGCTGGGCGACCGTCATCCGCAGGGTCTCCAGGCTCGGCGGATAGGTGAACCACGACTCCCCATCGGCGGCCAGGTGCGCGGTCGGCTCCCCGTCGGTGACCACGAGCACCACCGGCTGCATGGTCGGGAACCGACGGAACATCCGCTCCGCCAGCAGCAGTCCGTGATGCAGGTTGGTGCCCTGTTCCCGAAGCGGCGGCAGCGCGGTGAGCCGTCCGACGGTCATGCTCTGGGCGTACCGGCCGAAGGCGACCAACTCGAGCTGGTCACCCCGCCACCGAGTGGAGACCAGGTGGTGCAGCGCTACGGCGGTGCGCTTCATCGGTGTCCAGCGGCCCTCCGCGGCCATCGAGAACGAAGTGTCCACCAGGAGCGCCACCGCAGCCTGCGTGCGCGTCTCCGATTCGACCACCTCGACGTCGCCCATCTCGATGCGAATGCCCCGGCCGCCGGACGATCCGGAACGAGTCGCCGAGGCGGCGGTGGTGGTCACCACGGGGCGACGGATCGCGTTCAGCAGGGTGCGCGACACGTCCCACGGCTCGGTGTCGCCGAACGCCCAGGCCCGCGACGATCCGGTCGGTTCCCCCGCGGCACCGGCGAGGTGGGTCTCGCGCCGCCCCGACCGGCCGCCCAGCCGGTCGGCGACGTCGGCCAGGAGCGAGGTGCCGAGCTGACGCAGGGCACGCGGCGAGAGCTGCAGCTCGCCGTCGGCGGTGCGGTTGAGATAGCCGCTCTCGCGCAGCGCACGCTCGATCTCGGTCAGCGTCCGGGCACTCGCCGCCGCGTCCGTCCCGAGCTGCCGCGCCAGCGCGTCCAGGTCGATGTCGTCCATCCGGGCGCCGCCGTAGCCCTGCCCGAGCTGCGCGGCCAGCGAGTCGAGTTCGGCCAGGTCGGCCAGCACCCCGGTGCCCTCGCCCAGCCCCAGGCCGTCCTGTCCGCCGAACTGTTCCGAGCCGGACCAGTCCTCACCCGGACGCAGCGCCTGCAGGTTCGCGTCCAGCTGGCCGAGTTGGGCGATCAGCTCCGGTGAGCCGAATGCCTGCGCGGACAGCTGCAGCAGTTCCTCCCGCTGCTCGGGCGTCATCGAGTTCAGCATCCGCTGGGCGGCCGCGGCGCGCTTCGACAGCGCGTCGATGAGTTCGTCGACCGTGCGGGGCTGCTCTGGGAAGTACTGGCCGTGGGCGTCCATGAACGCCTCGAAATCCTCAGCGGTGTCCTCGCCGCGACGGTGCTTGTCCAGCAACTCGTTCAGGTCGCGCAGCATCGCCTGGACGGCGTCGCGGTCGGCATCGGTGGCATTCTCCAGTGCCTGCTTCATGCCGGCGAACCGCTGGTCGAGCAGCTCGCGTCCGAGCAGGTCCTTGATCCGGTCGTAGGCAGCCTTCGCCGTGGGTGAGCGCCAGTCGTAGTCGGACAGCTCCTGCACCGCCGCCGGCACCGAATCCGGCAGGTTGCCCAGCCGCAGCTCGCGGAAGTCCCGATCCGCGTCGTCGAGGTCGATGTCGCGAGCCAGTTCCTTGCGCTCCTCCAGCACCGCGGCGTCCAGCAACTCCTTCACTTCGGCCATCGTGCCGTCGAGGCGGTGCCGGGTGAGCAGTTCGCTGCGCCGGGCATGCACTCGCGCGGCCAGATCGTCCAGGCCCTGCTGCCCGCGTCCACCCCGACGCAGGAACTCGCGCAGGGCGCGCTGCCCGGAGTAGCCCTCCATCACGTCGGCGGAGATCGCCGAGAGGGCCTCGGACAGGTCCACCGGTGGCGCGAGCGGATCGGGACCGTCAACGTAGCGCCCGTAGCGGGACGAGTGGGGACGCGGCACAGCCGCCTCCTATCCGTAGATGGTCTGGCCCTCGTCGGACTCCTTGGAGATCCGGCGGGCCAGGTAGAGACCTTCCAGGGCAAGCTCGATCGCGCTGGCACGCTCGCCGTCGCTGGTCGCGTCGAACCGTTCGCAGATCTGGTCGTACAGCGGCGAGCCGTCCAGCGAGGGAAGTCCGGCGAGGAACTCCCCCGCGGACACCTGTTCGCCGGTGGTCACGGTGACGTGGCCGTCCAGAGTCGCGACCAGGGAACTCAAGTCGATCCCGCGGAAGTGGCCGCGAACCGTCTCCGCGGTCGCGGTGCGCAGCAAGTGGGAAAGGATCTCGGCTTCCCTGCCCTCCTCGCCGGACTCGAACTCCAGCTTCCCGGTGAGCACGTCGACGGCGGCCTCCAGGTCGACCACTCTCGCCACGGCCTCGGCCTCCCCACGCGCGGTCGCCCGATGCAGGGCCGCGGCCGCGACGGTCTCCGCACCGGCGATCGCGAACCGGGCCGACACCCCCGAGCGCTGGTTGATCGCCGGCGAGACCCGCAGGGATCGGGTGTAGCGGGCCAGGATCTCCACGATCGGCTCGGGAATCTCGGCGACCAGGTGTGCCTCCTGCGCGATCACGGCCAGCTCGTCGTCGAGTTCGATCGGGTAGTGGGTGCGGATCTCCGCACCGAACCGGTCCTTGAGCGGGGTGATGATCCGGCCCCGGTTGGTGTAGTCCTCGGGGTTGGCCGAGGCGACCACCAGGACGTCCAGCGGCAGCCGCAGCAGGTAGCCGCGGATCTGGATGTCTCGCTCCTCCATCACGTTGAGCATCGCAACCTGGATCCGCTCGGCCAGATCGGGCAGCTCGTTGATCGCGACGATGCCGCGGTGCGAACGCGGGATCAGGCCGTAGTGAATGGTCTCGGGGTCGCCCAACTGGCGGCCCTCGGCGACCTTCATCGGATCGACGTCGCCGACGAGGTCCGCGACCGAGGTGTCCGGAGTGGCGAGCTTCTCCGAATACCGCTCGGAGCGGTGCCGCCACGCGACCGGCAACTGGTCGCCCTCGGCCGCAGCCCGTCGCCGGGACGCCGGGGTGATCGGGTCGTAGGGGTGTTCGCCGAGCTCGGCACCGGCGATCACCGGCGTCCACTCGTCCAGCAGGTTGACCAGACTGCGCAGCAGGCGGGTCTTGCCCTGGCCTCGCTCCCCGAGCAGGACCACGTCGTGCCCGGCGATCAGGGCCCGCTCGAGCTGCGGCAGCACCGTGCGGCTGAATCCGTGCAGGCCGGGCCACGGGTTCTCTCCCGCAGCGATCAGGGCGAGCAGGTTGTCCCTGATCTCCTCACGCAGGTGCTTGCGCAGGTGGCCGCTGGCACGCAGTTCGCCAAGGGTTGCGATGGTGGGGGCTTCGCTCACCCATTCACGCTAACCCCGCCATCACCGGGTTGGCGGGGGGTACTCCTGCCCGCTTGTGCGTCCGGGCAAGCGAGCTACGCTCGCCGCCATGGCAGCGTCCAGGACGCCGCCGGGCACGCTGGTCCTGCTCGTCCGGCACGGCGCCACTCCGACCACGGGACGGATCCTGCCCGGGCGCGCTCCGGGCCTGCACCTTTCCGAGGAAGGCCTGGAGCAGGCCCGCCGGGCCGCGGAACGCCTGGCCACGGCGACCCTGGCCGGCGTCCTGAGCTCACCGCTGGAGCGGGCACGAGAGACCGCAGAGCCCACCCTCGCCAGCACCGGGCTACCGCTGCAGCCGGAGCCGGGTCTGGTCGAGACCGACGTGGGCGAGTGGACCGGTGCGTCCCTAGCCGCTCTGGCCCGCCGCACGCAGTGGCGGGACGGCCTGCGCTCGCCGTCGACGTTCCGCTTCCCCGGCGGGGAGAGCTTCGCCGAGGTTCAGGCGCGGGTCGTGGCCGTGCTGGACCGGTTGCCGGAGCAGTATCCGGGTCGCACCGTGGCCTGCTTCAGCCACGCCGACCCGATCCGGATCGCGCTCAACTACGCGCTCGGTGCGCACCTGGACACCTTCGGCCGGATCGTGGTCGCGCCCGGCTCGATCTCGGCGATCCGTCTGGTCGCGGGCAGCGCACCGTCAGTGATCGCGGTGAACTCGGTCCAGGGCGCGCTCACCGATCTCGGGTCGGAGCACTGAGATGGCGGTCCATCCCTACGTCCCCGAGCCGATCGGTCATGGCCCCGTGCTGGGCGTGCTGGCCGGCGGGGAGATCGAGCTGATCGGCCGGATCGAGCCGAGCAGCAACCTGGCTCTGCTGGTCGAGGTGAGCTGTGCCGAGGGCACCGCGGCCGCGGTGTACAAGCCTGAGGCCGGTGAGCGTCCGCTGCGGGATTTCGCGCCCGGGCTGCACCGCAGGGAGCGGGCGGCGTTCGTGCTCAGCGACTGGTTGGGCTGGGATCTGGTTCCGCCGACGGTCGTGCGGCCGGACGCACCCTTCGGCATCGGCTCGGTGCAGCTGTACGTCGACGCCGACCCCGACGAGCATTACTTCACGCTGTACCGCCGCTCGCCCGAGATCGTGCCGCGGCTGCAGGCGCTGGCAGTGTTCGACCTGGTGGCGAACAACGCCGATCGCAAGAGCGGGCACGTGCTGCTCGGCACCGACGGCCGCGTCCAGGCGATCGACAACGGCTTGTGCTTCGCGGTCGACTTCACCCTGCGCACGGTGATCTGGGACTTCGCGGGTGAGCCGATCCCCGAGGAGTTGCTCGGCGACGTGGCGCCGTTGGCGTCCGCGGTGCCGGTCCGGTTGGCGAGCCTGCTCGAGCCCGACGAGGTGCTCGCCCTGCAGGTCCGCGTCCGTCGGCTGCTGGCCACCGGTTCCTTCCCGGAGGATCGCACCGGACGCCGGGTGCCCTGGCCGCTGGTCTAGGCGCAGGCATCGACCGGATCGCCGGGTCCGCTCATACTTGCGACATGGATCGTGAATCCCTGCGTGCCGCACAGGCACCGCTGCGGGCGCGCTACCGCGCCGAACCCAGCAGCGCGATCGCTCCGCTCAGCGCTCGGGCCGCCTGGTCCGAGCCCGGCATCACCTGCACCGTCGACGGCTGGGCCGGTCCGGTCCGGGCCGGGTTGCACACAGCCACCGGCGGCGACGGGTCCGACGCCTGTTCGGCCGAGATGCTCCTGCAGGCCCTGCTCGGCTGCGCCGGGGTGACCATGCGCAGCGTGGCCACCGTGATGGACCTCGACGTGCGCGCGGCACGGTTCGAGGGGACGTGCGTCTACGACGCCCGAGGCACGCTCGGCGTCGACCGGGAGGTGCCGGTCGGCGTCCGGGACGTCGTGGTGCGGGCCGTCCTCGACACGGACGCCGCCGATACCGATCTCGCCCGGCTCGCGTCCTCCACCGAGCGCTACTGCGTGGTCGGGCAGTCGCTCAACGTGCCGGTGCGAATCGTCATCGAGCGCGCCGGGTAGCGCCACCTGCGGCGCCGGCCGCAGGCCTTACCGCGTCCCGTTGGCCAGAGCCTCGAAGTTCTCCCAGAGCGCCGGCACGCCGAACTCCTCCCGCTGCCGAAGTGCGGCCGGACCGACCCAGGCCCAGATCATTCCGGGCGCCCACAGGTCGTGGACCAAGCTCTTGTCCAGCACCCCGTGCTTGACGAAGGTCCCGATCGTCTCCCCGGTCATCAGCATCACGAACACCGACCGGTCCGCGGCCTGGGCGGACGCCGCGTCGAAGTCCGTCGACATCAACGCGATCGATGCGTCCACCCCGCCCGCTTCGGTGTGCCACTGCAGGATCTGCATGAACAGGGCTGCATCCTCCATGGTTGCCACGGCTGTACCCCCTTGTCTGAGCCGAACCCTCGATCACCACGCTTCTCGCCTGTGCGCCCCTCCACAAGGTGTCGCCAGACGCGGGCCCTCAGCAGTCCTACCCACCTGGCCGCTGTCGGTCTCGCGGAGCCTTGCCTATACCCCTCCGGGTATAGCTATGGTGGTCTCGAACCGATACCCCCCGGGGTATACAGAGACTCAGTTCAGGAGAGACCATGCTTCTCGAGCGCATCTATGACGAGGACCTCGCCCAGGCCAGCTACTTCGTCGGCTGCCAGGCCAAGGGCGAGGCGATCGTGATCGACCCCCGCCGCGACCTGTCCCCCTATCTCGACCTGGCCGCGCGCAACGGAATGCGGATCGTCGCCGTCACCGAGACCCACATCCACGCCGATTACCTCTCCGGCACTCGCGAGCTGGCCGCGGCCACCGGCGCGACGATGTACGTCTCCGCCGAGGGCGGCGAGGACTGGCAGTACGGCTTCGCGGCCGAGCGGCTGCACCACGGCGACGCGATCCGGCTCGGCAACATCGTCGTGGAGGCGCGGCACACCCCGGGCCACACACCCGAACACCTGTCCTTCCAGGTCACCGACGGCGCGTACTCCGACCAGCCGGGCTACTACTTCTCCGGCGACTTCGTCTTCGTCGGCGACCTCGGTCGTCCCGACCTGCTGGACGAGGCCGCAGGCGGAGTGAACACGCGCTTCGCCGGCGCCCGAGCCCTGTTCGCCAGCCTGCGCGATGAGTTCCTCACCCTGCCCGACTACGTCCAGGTGTTCCCGGCCCACGGCGCCGGCAGCGCGTGCGGACGGGCGCTCGGCGCGATCGCGTCCACCACGGTCGGCTACGAACGCGCGAACGCCTGGTGGGCACCGTACCTGCGCGACAACGACGAGGACGGCTTCGTCGCCGCACTGCTGGACGGCCAGCCGGACGCGCACGCCTACTTCGCCCGAATGAAGCGACAGAACAAGCTCGGCCCGGCCGTGATCGGCGAGCCGGAGCCGCTGGTCGCCTTCGACAACGCCACTCTCGCCGGCCGGCTGGCCGCCGACGAGGTGATCTTCGTCGACACCAGGCACAATCGCCAGGTGCACGCCAGCACGGTCGCCCGGTCGCTGAACGTGCCCGGCGTCGGCAAGGCCGCCAGCTATGGCGCCTGGGTCTACGACCCCGAGCGCGAGACCCGTCCGCTGGTACTGCTCGCCGAGAACGAGGCCACCGCGCAGGAGTATCGCAACCACCTGGTCCGGGTCGGTATCGACACCGTGATCGGCTACACGACCAGCCTCGACGGCCTGCCCACCGTGGTCCCCGCAGTGATCGAGCCCAAGGACCTCGACACCGCATCCCGATCCCTCCTGCTGGACGTTCGGAACAAGACCGAGTTCGCCGCCGGGCACCTTCCCGGAGCGGCACAGCTGAGCGGAGGACGGCTGCTGTGGCATCTCGACGAGCTCCCCGCCGAGGGCCGGATCATCGCCTACTGTCAAAGCGGGGTGCGCGTGAGCGTCGCGGCCAGCGCGCTACGGCGGGCCGGCTACGACGTGGCCGAACTCGAGGGCAGCTACCTCGGCTGGCTCGCCTACGAGGACGCGAAGGCGGCGTTGAGCGTTGGCTGACCTCACTGTTCACGACGTCGAAGCCCGATCGCCGCAGGCCCAACTGGTCGACGTCCGCGAGGACGCCGAGGTCGCACTCGGCCGCATCCAGGGCGCGATTCACATCCCGCTGGGCCAACTCCCCGACCGGATGGGCGAGCTGGATCCCCAGCGGCCGGTGATCGCGATCTGTCGCAGTGGCAATCGCAGCCGACAGGCCATGCAGGCCCTGCAGGCCGCGGGCTACGCTTGCGACAACATGGCCGGCGGCATGCTGGCCTGGCAGGCGGCGGGCCTGCCGACGATCTAGGACGCCATGGGAATCACCGGCTCGCTGGCCCTGACCCTCCTGCTCTCGATCGCCATCGGCGTCTCGCTGGGACTGCTCGGCGGAGGCGGGTCGATCCTCACCGTGCCGATCCTCACCTACGTCTTGGGCATGGAGCCGCAGCACGCGATCACCGCGTCGCTGTTCGTGGTCGGCGTGACCTCTCTGGTCGGCATGGCCCGGCACGCTCGGGCCGGACGGGTCGCCTGGCGCACCGGGATCGGGTTCGGTCTGGCCGGCATGGCTGGGGCGTTCGCGGGTGGACTGATCGGCGGCCGGATTCCCGGCGTGGTGTTGATGATCCTGTTCGCGGCGATGATGATCGTCACCTCGGTGGCCATGATCCGCGGACGCAAGGACCCCTCACCCGAGGACGGCCCCGTCCCGCATCGCGGCTACCGCACGATCGCCGAGGGCTTCGGCGTCGGCTTCGCCACCAGCCTGGTCGGCGCCGGCGGTGGCTTCCTGGTCGTCCCCGCACTGGCTCTGCTCGGCGGGCTGCCGATGGCGGTCGCCGTCGGCACGTCGCTGCTGGTGATCGCCATGCAGTCGACGTCCGGGCTCGTCGCCCATTTGTTCACGGTCTCACTGGACTGGCCGGTGGTCCTCGCGGTCACCGTCGCGGCGATCGCGGGCTCGTTCCTCGGCTCCGCACTGGTCGGACGCATCCCGGAACGCTCCCTGCGCAGAGGCTTCGGGGTCTTCGTCCTGCTGATGGGCGTGGTCGTCCTGGTCCAGGAAGTGCCCCGGCTCTTCGGCTGACCACCGGCTTCGGCGGCAAGCGCTCAGCTCACCGGTACGGAATAGCCGTGGTCGTGGCGGTGCGGGAGACCGGGGGCGTGTTCGGTGCCGTCGCCGTGAAGGTGACCGACACCTCCTGCGTCGTGTCCGGCTTGACCAGCAGGATCTCCGGTTCGGGCTGGAAGCCGCCGGTGTCGAACGTGTCCGAGCGGGTCAGGCGCAGGTGGCCGGGCCCGACCACGGTCACGTCCCAGTGGCCGCTCGATCCGGTGATCACCTGGTCGATCTCCAGGGCCGGCGTCCAGGTGACGTCGATGGTGACGGTCTGGGGGTACTCGACGTTGCTCCAGCTGTTCGGAGACCAGCCGAGGTTGACCCGTGCCGACAGGTCCCGCTTGCGCTGGTCCTGATCGACGACGGCGGTGTAGAAGGTCATCGTGCCCGCCGAGTTGGTCGCGGCCTGGGTCGGCGACTCGGACGCGGCCGGCGCGGCCGGCGCGGCCGATGCCTGATCCGACGAACCGCTGCCCCCGCCGTCGGGAACGCTGTCCTCACCACCGCCTGTGGCGCCTGCGACCGAGCCGCTCCCCGTGCCCGTCGAGGACGAGCCCGCGCCCGCAGCTGCCGTAGTCGCGTCGGAGGTGGTCGCGTCGGACGCGGCCGGCCCGTCGGACGCGGCCGGCTCGGCCTGGTCGCAGGACTGGCTCGACCCGAGGCCCTGGTTGACTCCGCACAGGCCACCGGACACGTTGCCGCCGAGCACGGAAACGACCGCCATCACCACCACGCTCACCGCCGCGACGATGATCGCGTACTCGACGTGCGTGGCCCCTCGCTGGCTCCTGCCGACCGGATCGACCTGCATCCTGCTACTTCCCCTCCTTGGCCGCCCTACCGGGCTTGAGGGCGGGAATCCGGTTCACCCCACCGTCCGACGGATTGCCGGACCCGCATTCCCACAGCCTCCTCACGCAGATTAGCCATCGAATTACGGATTTGTACAATTCTTCGGAGAAAATGCATCAAAAGTCATTCTTGCGGGTGACATTCGCCCGGGTGACAAGCCACTTTCGGTCATTCCTCCGGGTGACACACGAACGAGTGACCGACACTCACGACCCCACCGACACCTTTCCCGAATAGAAACGCTGGGTATTCGAATGCGGCCCTGCGTGGCACGGGACGGCAGGCCGCCGTGCGTCGTGATGGTCGGGCTCCCGGGAATCTCCCGGGGCGAGTCCGGGGTTTCCCGGAGCCGAACGCTTGGCGGCCCCCGTAGATTTGAGACGTCATGACCGAGCAGACCGCCGTTGCCACCGAGAGCCGCCCCGACGTCGGCTACGAACTACTGGAGAGCGACCCGCGGCGACTCGACGGAATCACGATCAAGCGTCGGCTACGACCGAGCCAGCTCACTCTCGCCGAATCGGTCAAGCCGCTGCCCTTCCTCGGCGTCGCCCCCGGGCGGCTGCCGAACAGCGAGCCGGTGCTGCTCGCGGTGAAGGTCGCGCGGTTCGCCACACCGGTCGGCAGCGGACGACGCGCACTCGACCCGATCGCGGAGAACTGCCTGGCAGAGGAGAAGACCTGGGCGAGAGCGGAGGATCTGTTCCACTCCGCCGGCGAGGACGCCACCTTCGCCTGGGTGGCCCGCCGATTCATCCAGGGCGTGCCACTGAACCGGCTGGACGCCTCGGCGAGCGTCGAGCTCAAGCGCCTCTACGCCGACTACCTCCTGGCCGAGATCGCCCAGCTGCACGCCTCCGGCGAGGCACACCTCGACGTCAAGCCCAGCAATGTGATCGTCACCCCTACCCGTACCTGGCTGATCGACTTCGAATCATCCCGGGACGCCGACGCCAGCTCGTCGCTACCGATGCTCACCACGGCGAGCTACGCCAGCCCCGAACAGGCACTGCCCCGGCTCGGACAGAGGGTGGGGCCACCCTCGGACGTGTTCAGCTGGGGGCTCACCGTGGTCTCGGTGTTCCGCCGCGACTACCACCCCTACTGCGAGGGACCTTTCGACGCCGTGGTGCTGGCCGGGCTCGGCGAGGGCGAGAGCGGCGCGCAGAAGCTGCTCGACCTCGACTGCATCCCCGATCGCCCGCTGCGCGAAGCCGTCCGCAGCGCACTGAGCTGGACGCCGCAGGCACGTCCGACCGCACCCGAGCTGCGCCAGAGACTCGCCGAGCACGCCACCGCGATGATCCCGGAGATGCCGGCCACCGTGGTGCTCGATCCAGCCGACTATGCCGTTGCCGAACCATGGTGGCGGACCGCGCTGCGCTACGCCGGGCCCGAGGGACCCTTCGGCGACAAGCAGGTGCCGGGGCTGGTGCGGACGACCGCCTACCTCGGTGCCGCCGTGGTGGCGCTGTTCGCCGCGATGCTGCTTCAGGTAGCGATCGGGGCCTGAGATGAACCACGAGTTCCGCGCCCTCCAGCAGACCGCCCGCGAACGGCAGGCCACTCTTGCTCGCTGGAACCGCTACCGGAGCCGGGCTTCGGCCCTGCTCGTCTTCACGATCGTCATGCTGTTGTTCTGGTCGCTCGTCCTGACAAGGCACTGGTCATGATCCTGTGCCCGATGTGTGCGGAGTTCCACGACCCGCACGCGTTCGTCCTGAGGGACCGCGCAGGCAACGTGGTCACCCAACGCAACCCGTTTCCCTTCGACGACCTGATCCCCCGGCTGCCCGCAGCCGCCCAGCAGTGGCTGCACAACCGCCGTGTGGCCAACGCGCGGCAACGGCTCGAACTGGGCGCGAACTGGTACTGCCCGAAAGGCCACCAGCTGCCCGAGGACTTCGCGGAGACCCGAACCATCGTGATCGGCCTGATCGGCTCACCCCAGACGACCAAGACCACCTACCTGGGTCGGCTGGTCTCCGAGGTGGTCGACCACGCCCGGCTGTCCGGGCTGGGCATTCACTGCACGCTGGCCGACGACCAATCCCAGGACTACTACAACCAGTTCATGGCGCGCCGGCTCGAACAGGGTCTCGCTCCGGCAGCGACGCAGCCCCTGGACGGCGAGGCGACCACGCGTCCGCTGGTGGTGCGGATGGTCGCGGGCGAGCAACGGGCCAACCTGTTGTTCTTCGACGCGTCCGGGGAGAACCAGCAGAGCACCCAGGTGCTGGCCCAGCACAACCCCTTCCTGCACGCGCTCGACGCGGCGATCGTGTTCGTCACGCCGAAGGCGCTCACCGACCTGCCCGACGGCTATCCGCTGACCGGGGCGGAGGCCTCCGGTCCGCGGCAGATGCATCAGGTGGTGACCAACCTCGAGCGGGTGCTGCGCGCCCATCCTCGCTATCAGGGACGCCACCCCGCCCGCGACCTCCCGGTTGCTCTCGTACTGGCGAAGGCCGATGAGCTCACCGACCTGCTGGCGAGCCGGGGCCCGGGTACGACGGGCTTCGGCTCGCTCCCGCTCGAACGCGGGTTGTACTCGGGGATGCAGCTGAAACTCGACGCCCAGGGCGACCTTCCCTACGACCTGCTGACAAGCTACGGCGCACGCGGCATAGTCGAGGCCGTGTTCAACCTCACCGACGTCCGGTCGGTTCACGCGGTATCGGCGATGGGCTGCGCACCGGACGCCGAGGGTCGCTTCGCGCCGGCGCGTCCACTCAACGTCACAGAGCCGCTGCTCGCGATCTTGTGGGCGCTGCGAATCATCGGGGACCGCGATGCCGACTGACGTCACCGCCGAACAGCTGATCCTCGCCTGGTCGCCGTCCAACCTGCTCGGCGTCAGCGGCATGGGACCGGTCGCCGCCTCGCCCGGATGGGAACTGCCGCCTCGGGACAGCTTCGCCGGACTCGGCGCGGCGGCCCGATACCTCGGCGACGACGCCGCGCTTCCGCCGGGCAGCGTCCCGCCGGTCTGTCTGGAATATCGGCCGGATCACTCGGGCGCGCTGCTGGTGGCGAAGACCTACTCCACCGCCAGCAGACGTCCCGGCCAATACCAGGTGCACGCTCTCCGGGCGGGCGCGGGCCTGTCCCCTTGGGACCTGTGGGCGCTCGCCGACCGTGGGGTGCTGCGCGACGATGAGCTCACCGATCCGCCCGCCGACCTGCCCACGCTCTCGCTGACTCCGGTACGACGGCCGCGGATCTCGCGGGATCCCGACGACGTGGCCGAGCTGGCGCGGTTGCTGCAGTGCTTGAACGAGGATCGGCCCTACCTGATCGGCGCGAACGATCAGGATCAGGGCGTGGAGGCGATCCAGACCCTGCTCGGGTATCTCCCGATCGGACTGGCCCGCGACGTGCCGGTGTCGACCTTCGTCGCGTCGGCGTCCGCGTGGCCGAAGGGAATCGGCCTGCTGGTCAGGCCGTTCTCCGCCCCCGGCGCTGCGCTCGACCTGGATCTGGACCCCAGCCACCCGACCTCGACCCCCGCGAGCGAGGCCTACCCGCCGTTCGCCGATCAGTTGGTGAACGGCGGCGCCGGCCTGCCCGCCCTGCGAGTGCGATCGCTGAGCGATGTGAAGGCCCTGCTCGCCGTGGAGCGCGCCGACCTCGCGACGGTCGATCTTTCGACGTTGGCCAAGGCGCTGGGTACGCCCTTCTTCGACGCCGTGCTGGCCAAACTGGCCGACCATCCCCACGGCGACGACGTACTGCGCCGGATTCTGGCCGACACCGACGCCGAGGAAGCGCTGGCCACCCGACTGCGCGCCGAAGGACCCCAGCAGGCCGATCTTGTCGCGGCCGTGGTGCGAGCGCTCGGCGAAGCCGGAACGGCGGCCGGGCGCGGACCGCTGCAGTCGTGGATCCTCCAAGCGGTCGGCGAGGACGCGTTCGCCTCCTACGTGGTGCCGTCGCTGGTGGCGGAATCTCGAACCGGCGCCGTCGAGGTGCATGCCCGCGACCTGGCCGCGCTGCTCGGCCGGACGGTCGGCGTCCAGGACCTGCAGCGGTTCGTCTTCGAGGTGGCTCCGGAACGCTGGGGAGGCGTGGCCGAGGCCGAGTTCGAAGGCGCGCTGCGGGGCGATCGCCGGCTCTCGAGCCAGACGCGGGAGCTCCTGCGGTCGCAACCGGCGAAGGCAGCCCGGTTCCTCGACGAGCGGCTCGCCGCCGAGGCGTTGCCCGCCACCGCGGTTGCCTGGGCCCTCGAGCGCTGGTCCGACGCCGAGCTGCCGGATCTGGTCACCGTGCTGGTGCGTTCGAAAGCCGTGCCGCACGACTGGGTCGTCAAGGCGCTCGGCGTCCGTCCCGAACCCGTGGCACGGCAGATCCTGGCCACCCAGTGGCCCGCCATCGCCGCCCAGCTAGGCGTGCCCGAAGCGATCTCGGGCCTGCTCTCGGTGCCGAAGAAATCGTGGTGGAGCGGGCGTTGAGAGCCTCCGCCGGCACCGCGTCCGCGCGGGTCAGTCCAGCGGCAGCGGGCACGCATCGGTGAAGCCGGCCGGCGGAATGCCGAGGGCCTGGATCACCCGGGCCCAATAGTTCACCTGGGCCGCGGTGGTGGCCAAGATGACCAGTTCGCGCTCGGTGAAGGCGGCCTGCAGGCGGATCATCAGCTCGGCGGGAAAGACCAGGGGCGAGGCCGAGATGCGCCGGGCGTAGTCGATGGCGAGCCGGTCGCGGTCGGAGAAGGAGGCGACCTCGGCCTCGCGGGCGGGACCGAGCGCCTGGAGCTCCTCGTCAGTGAGGCCGACCCGGTCGTATTCGAACCCGTTCATGTCCACGCAGAACGCGCAGTTCGCCGTGATCGACGCCGTGATCCGAACCAGCTTGAGCAGTCGTTCGGACGGCTCGTGGTGGGCCACCAACGACTCCAGCACGCCGGCCCCGATCGCGGCCTTCGGGTACCACGCCAGCAGCCGCGCCGGCAGCATCCGGCGTCCGGTGATCCGGTCCGAGACCGCTACGGCCAGCCGGAGCACCGGATTCATCCGACGGGGTTCCTCGATCAGTGCCATGCCCCCATCATGGCTCCGGTCACCGATGCCCGGGGACCGGATCGTCGGGTAGCCTGCCGGTAGTCGCCCGATCGGATGCCATGGAACTCTTCCTCGACTGCCTGCCCTGCATGCACCGTCAGGTGCTCGAAGCCGCCCGCATCGCAACCACGGACGAGGCGTGCCAAGCCCGAATCCTGGATCGCGCGGCTCTCACGCTGGCCCGCCGCTCGGAGTTCGCCAGCGCGCCCGCGATGGCCCAGGCGATACACGAGATCGTGCGGGTCGAGACCGGGGTCGCCGATCCCTACGCCTCGATCAAGCGCCGCGACCTGGACGCCGCGCTCACCCTGGAGCCGCTGCTGCGGCAGTTCGCGGCAGACTCGGACGATCCGCTCCGGACCGCACTGAAGGTGGCCGCGACCGGGAACGTGATGGACTCGGCGATCTACTCCGATCTCGATATCGCCGCCTGCGTCACCGAAGAGCTCAGGCGTCCATTCGCACGCTGCGACCTGACCGAGCTCAGCGCAGACCTGGCGTCCGCCCGGCGCGTACTGGTTCTCGGCGACAACGCGGGTGAGGTCGTCTTCGACAAGATCCTGCTGGCAGCACTCGCCGCCGATGGACGCGAGCTCAGTTATGCCGTCCGCGGCGAGCCGATCATCAATGACGCCACTCTCGATGACGCCCGCTATGCCGGCGTGGACGCCTACGCGAGCCTGGTGTCGTCCGGCTCCTCGGCGCCCGGGACGATCCTGGAGTCCTGCACGGAGGAGTTCCGGGAGCTGTTCCGCGCCGCCGATGTCGTGATCAGCAAGGGCCAGGGCAACTTCGAGTCGTTGTCCGCTTCCGGACGACCGATGTACTTCCTGCTGAAGGCGAAGTGTGCACTCATCGCCGGACGCCTCGGGACCGCCGTCGGCGACTATGCCCTGATCCGACGCGACGTCGGCTGACCAGCTCACCCGGACCACCCGGGGACGGTTCCTCACTCGGCCCACCCCAGCGCCAGCTCACCCGGACCACCCGGGGACGGTTCCTCACTCGGCCCACCCCGGAAGCTGGACCGAGTTAGGAACCGTCCCCAGGTTGGTCCGAGACGCGCATGGAAGCGAGCAACAAGGCCTCGGACACGATCGCGTGCTCGAAGGTCGCCATGTGCAGGGATTCGTTCGGACTGTGCGGGGCGGCCGGCGGGTCGAGCACGGCGGTGACGAGGATCGCCGCGTCCGGGAACTCCTCGGCGAGCTCGGCGATGAACGGAATCGAACCGCCCACCCCGACATCGACCGGGTCCACGCCGTAACCCTCGGCGAGCGCCACCCGACCCAGCTCGGTGCCCCAGCCCTCCGCAGCCAGGAAGCCCTGGCCGCAGTCGACGTCGCTGAACTCCACCTCGGCGCCGAACGGGGCGTGCTCGAGCAGGTGCGCACGCACCGCCTGGTAGGCCTGCCGCGCGTCCTGACCGGGAGCCACCCGGACGCTGACCACCACCGACACTTCGGGGTTCAAGGTATTGGACGCCTCCGAGGCGCTCGGGAAGTCGATCCCTGTGACGGTGATCGACGGTTGGTTCCAGATCCGCCCCAACAGGTCTCCCGAACCGATCGGACGGGTCGAGTCGGGCAGGTCGGTCTCCTCCCGCAACCGGGATTCCGCATAGGCCGGCGTCGGGGCATCCCTTCGGGCAAGTCCCGGCACCACAACGCTGCCCTGCTCATCCCACAACGTGCCGAGCAGCTTGATCGCGGCCAGCATCGCGTCCGGCACCGCCCCGCCGAACATGCCCGAATGCAGGGCATGGGCCAGTGTCCGCACGGTCAGGGTGAACCGGGTGGTGCCGCGCAGGGCCACCGTGATCCCCGGCGTCTGCGAATCCCAGTTGCCCGAGTCGGCGACCACGATCAGGTCCGCGGCCATCGCCTCGCGGTGATCGGAGAGGAACTGCCCGAAGGACCGCGAGCCGTACTCCTCCTCGCCCTCGACGAACAGCGTGACCCCGATCCCCCACTCCTCGCCGAGAACCTCGTTCAGGGTGCGCAGCGCCGCCAGGTGGGTGATCACCCCGGCCTTGTCGTCGGCGGTGCCTCGGCCGTAGAGCCGTCCGTCCCGCTCGGTGGCCTCGAACGGCGGGGTGAGCCACTGCGCGGCGTCGCCCACCGGCTGCACGTCGTGGTGGGCGTAGAGCAGCACCCGGCGCTGTCCTGGTGCGGCGGCCCGCGTGGCCAGGACGGCCGGCTGTCCCACCTGGTCGGTCCCGGGGATCGCGGCGGTGTACACGCCGACCTCCTCGAACACGCCGGACTCCCGCGCAAGCCCGGCGATCGCCTCCGCGCTACGCCACACCTGTGCGGAGTCGAAGGCGGGCCAGGACACCGAGGGGATCGCGACGAGGTCGCTGAGCTCACGAACCGCGCGTGGCATCGCGGCGACGACGACGCCGCGCACTGCGGCGGACAAGGCGGGATCAGTCATGAGGCCCATCCTGTCACCGCTCGCTCGTGACGCGCCGACTGCTACCATTTCCCCTCGTCATGCCTCAGAACCAGACCGGATCCAGGCCCCCGAAGTCGGGAGTCCGCCTCGTCCTGTCCTGGTTCCTCTCCACCGTCGCCTTGTTCCTGGTTGCCCTGGCCGGCTGGATCCGGTTCCATTTCGGCACGGTCAGCTTCGACCAGATCATCAGCAACCTTCCGATCTCGAACGGCGCGGGAGTCGGCAATAACGACCTACTCCACGAGGCGATCGTGGTGTGCGTCGTGATACCGATCGTCCTTTCGACCGTGGTCGCGCTCGGCCGCTGGCAGTGGCGCCGCGTCAAGGGGGCACCGAGGACCCTCCGTCGACGCCTTCTCGTGATTCCCACCGTGGCCCTCACCGTCGCGCTCGGCGTGCTGCTCAGCGTGGCCGGCATCCCGCAGTACGCGGCGGCCATGCTCGACCCCCGCTCCATTGCCGACTACTACGAGCCCCCCACCGTCGTCCGCACCCAGGCCCAGCCGCGAAACCTGATCACCATCTACCTGGAGTCGACCGAGAACACCTACCGGGACGCCTCGCTGTTCGGAGAGAACCTGCTCGCGAATCTGGACGCGGCCACGGCCGGCTGGCCGAGCTACGACAGCCTGCAGCAGTACCCCACCGGCGGCTGGACGATGGCGGGGATCGTCGGCACCCAGTGCGGCATCCCGCTGAAGAGCAAGCTGCTCACCATCGGGGTCAACTCCAACACCCAAGGCGAACAGGTCGAAACCTACCTGCCCGGCGCGACCTGCCTGGGCGACGTGCTCGCGGGCCAGGGCTACACCAACGCCTACGTGGGCGGGGCGAACGTCCGGTTCGCCGGCAAGGACACCTACCTCACCGATCACGGCTACACCTCGATCGAAGGCCGCGAGAAGTGGGAGGCGGAGGGCGAGAAAGCGTCGGACGTGTCCGTGTGGGGCCTGTCGGATGCGCGGCTGTTCGATCATGCGAAGGACACGGTGGCTCGGCTCCGCAAGGCGGGGACGCCGTACAACCTGACCATCCTGACCATGGACAACCACGAGCCGGCCGCGATCTACCCCTCCTGCACCGATGACGAGGCCGTGCCGATGGCCACCGCGGTGAAGTGCTCCGGACGGGCCGTGGCAGGCTTCCTGGCGTACCTGAACTCTTCGGGCGTGCTGGCCGACACCGTTGTGGTGTTGATGGGCGACCACGTCAAGAACACCGGCGACAGCGACCAGTTCCGCGCCGAGCTTGAACATGCGCCCGAGCGGACCATCTTCTTCCGGGTGCACAGTCCAGACCCGGTCACTTTTACCCGCGAGAACGCCGACCAGTTGTCGGCGCTGCCCACGACGCTGGAGCTGCTCGGCTTCGACGTACCCGAGGGGCGCGCAGGGCTCGGGGTGTCGTTCGTCGGTCAACACGATCTCACCGGCACGTCCGCGGCCCTCCCGGCCCACGACTACGCGAGCCTGCTCGAGGCGCCCTCGAGCGCGCTCTATCGCGCCTTCTGGCAGTCCTGAGGAGTGGGCACCCGGTTGCCGCGTCCGGGGCGCTGGGGCAATCCTGGAAGCCGATCGGCGAAAGGACCCCCATGATCCACCGCATCCCCCGCCGGATTCCCTGCCAAGCCGCGGCGCGCTGAGCCCGTGGACGCAGCCGTATTCGTGAAGGCGTTCGCCGCGCTGTTCGCAATCATGAATCCATTCGTGGCCTTGCCCATGTTCTTGTCCCTGACCAGCGGTTTCGACAGCGCGCAGCAGCGCAGGGCGGGCCTGCGCACCGCCGGATACAGCGCCGTTCTCGCCGCGGTGATCCTGGTCTCCGGGTCGATGGTGCTGTCCTTCTTCGGGGTCAGCGTGGACGACTTCCGGATCGCCGGCGGCATCGTGCTGCTCATGATCGGGCTCGGCATGCTCAACGGCGCAGGCAGCACCGCGCACACCGGTACCGCCGCCGAGCAGGAGCATCACGCGCAGGTCAACGACCCGACGTTCTACCCGATGGCCTTCCCGATGATCGTCGGGCCCGGCACGATCACCACACTCGTCCTGCTGGCCGGCAGCAACGCCACACCGGCCGGCTATCTCACCATCGGCGTCGCGCTGGTAGCCGTGCTCGCGATCCTCGCGGTCGTGCTGTACTTCTCCGCGGCGATCGGACACCACTTGTCCCAGACGCTGCGCACCGTGATGACCCGGCTGATGGGCATGATCCTTGCGGCGATCGCCGTGGAAATGCTGGTCGCCGGGCTCACCGCGGTGTTCCCCGGTCTGGCCTAGGCACGGACCAGGACGCGGCCTCTTCGGCCGAGGCCCCGCCTAGCCGTTCTCCTCCGGGCCAGGATTTCCGCTGGCCCAGTTGTCCGTCATCTCGGCCTCGGCATCGGTTGTCGAACCGGGGTTCCCGATCGCCCGCTCGCTGACCATCTCCTCGGCCTGATCGGCCGTCGAACCGGGATTCCCGATCGCCCATTCACTGACCATCTCCTCGGCCTGATCGGCCGTCGAACCGGGATTCCCGATGGCCCGCTCGGTGTTCTGCTCGCTCATAGCGACTCCTTCCGTCGCACCGTCTTGTTCGCTTTCCACGCTACCTCGCGTCCCGGTCGTTCGACCCTTCGGGGACCGTTATACGCACGAATGGTCGGGCGTCGCCGCTCGGCGAGCGTCGATGCCTGTGATCGAGTCCTCAGCGCAGCGCCCCCCTCACCTTCCCCAGCCGCAGGAACACGGTCTCCCCGGTGGCGTCCTTGAGGCCGTCGTTGTCGGTGACCGCGTACGCGCGGCCGCCGAGGATGGCGAAGCCCTCCAGCTTCTCCTGCGTCCAGCCCTTGGTCGCCTTCAGCGCAGGCAGCGCGTCGATCGCCAGGCGCTTGCGCACGATCGGCAGCGGCGACTCGGCCAGGTCGGCGACCTGACCGTTCCAGTACGGCACGTCGAAGGTGTAGATCCGCTTCACCTTCGCGGCCGGGCCGTTCAGCTTGTCCCGCTCGATCACGGCGAAGGTGTTCTTGTCGATCGCGGTGATCTCGGACAGGCCCATCCAGTCGCCGTCGGTCGAGGTGTGCTCGAGTCGGTAGCCGTACCAGTGGAAGGACGCGTCGTCGACGTCGTAGCGCCCGATCCGGGCGATGCCTTCCTCCCCGGCTTTCTGGGTCTTGCCGATCTCGTCCCACAGCGGCCGCTGGATCACGAACCAGACGTGCTCGCCGCCGGCGTCCTTCGTTGCGGTGACGCCTTCCAGACCCCACTTGCCGACCTGGTCGGTGATCTCGGTGGGCAAGGAGACCTCCTCCTGCACGGCACCGGACGCGTCGGTGCGGACGAGCAGGTTCGCCGCTCCCGTCGCCCCCTCGCTGGCGAGCCAGAAGCCGCCCTGCGGACGGGCGAAGATGCCTTCCACGTCGAGCTGTGCTGGTTCGCCGTCCCTGGTCACCGGGATCGCGGAAGTGATCCGGGCCTGGGTGGGCTTGGTGTCCACGGTGTAGATGGTGGCGTTCTTGAGCACCGTGTCGGAGGCCGCGTACAGGTAGCGCGAGCTGCCCGGCTTCGCGCTCAGCGCACCCAGGGCCGACCAGCCGATCGGGCTACCGTCCGGCCCCGTGGTCGAGCGGATCGTCGGCCAGGCCTTCGACGCGGCGACCCGGTCGAGCCGGAACAGGCTGATCGCGGAGCGAACGCCCGCGGACGCGTCGTCGGTCTCGCTGGAGACAGCCAGCAGCCCCCGCTTGGTGATCGGGAGGATCCCCTCCGGCCCGTTGCTGGTCTCCAGCAGCCCGTCCAGCTTCGGCGTCTTTCCGTTCAGGGTGTAGACGGCCACGAAGTCGCTGCGCTCGGAACCGACGAAGACGTAGCGGGTGCCGCGGTAGGTGGCCACGGCCAGGCCTTCGAGTTCGACGCCCTTCTTCGCCGAGCGATCCTCGTTGTGCAGCCCGTACTGGATCGCGAGCCGCTCCACGGTGTTGCCGGAGTCCCAGACGACCTTCCCGGTGGTGTCGAAGATGGTCCAGCCGCGGGTGCCGCCCTTCCAGTCGCCCTCGTTGGCCGTGGCCAGCCGGTCGTTGCCGATCCAGGCGATCGCGTCCGGTTCGCGCGGGACGTCTGTGATGCTGCCGCTCTGGTCGATCACGCCGTCCTTGACGGTGTCGATGCCGGTGACCGTGTTCGTCCCGCAACTGAACGCCCCGGTGAGCGCGGCGCGCTTGCCGTCGATGATCACCACGCCGTTGTTCTCCTGCAGCGTGACCGCGACCTGGTTACGCGCGTTGATGCTCACGTACTCCGGCTCGGGATCGGTGGGTTCGGTGATGCCGGCCTGGGCGAGCATCGGCAGGGCCGAGCCGTCCGCGGCCACCAGCGCCACCTTCGTGGCCTGCCAGGCCGAGGGAGCACCCGCCAGGTCGATCAGCTGGACGAATCCGGCCGGCAGCTGGGGCAGGTCGCCCTTCCCGGCACCGGCGGGGGTTGCCTCCTCGTCCCGCTCGTTCTCGATCGCGACCGCGGCGAGGCGTCCGTCGGGGCTGATCGCGATCGAGTCGGGCTGACCGCCGAGATCGATCGAGCGGACGCGCTGCCGGTCGCGCAGCCGGATGACATCGAGGCGTCCGGACGGATCGGTGTAGCTCTGCGAGGTGTTCACCACCACGAGCACATAGCCGCCGGCCACGGCCACCGAGGTGGGTTCGTCGTCCGCATCGCCGAGCTCGGCCAGGGACACGGTGCCGGCCGGCTTCGGCCGGTTCGGGTCGGCGATGTTCACGAAGCCGATCCGCTTGCCGGGCGCGTCGGTGTAGATCAGCGTCTTCGCGTCGGTGCTCACCGCGGAGATCTCGGCGACCGTCTCCTCGGTCGGGTCGGTGCCCGAAGGCAGGTTGGTGTACACCGGGAACGTCGCCGTGCGCACGAAGTGGCGAGCGCCCCCGGCCTGCGCAGGAGTCGCGACGGCGAGGCTGAGGGATGCGGTGAGCGCTGCGGCTGTGGCGAGCGCGATGAGGCGGGCCATGGGTTCTCCTTTGAGGATCCGGGTCACCCCGCACGCTGGCGGACCGGAAAGAACCGCGGCCGACGCGAGCGTGAACGCCCGGTGAGCATCTGCCTAACCGCTGGCGGGACCGGTTGACGGTCCCGCCTGCCCAGCCTGGTTCAGCCGGGCAGGTCCCAGGTGTGCACGGGCTCGTTGGCGTGCATCCGAGTGGCGTAGGCGGCGAGCATCTCGCGCAACGCCTCCGTCCGGGACGCGCCGCGTTCCTCGAGCCTTCGCACGGTGCTCACCTGCCAGTCCGCGCCGTTACGGCCGGTCAGGCAGCGTCCCTCGACCACGCCGAGCAGGCGATCGCGCACGCCGGCGTCCACCCCCCACGCGTCCAGGCCCGCGTAGGCCATCGGCAGTAGCTCGCGCAGGACCAGCTCGCTGGCCGGCACCTCACCGCGGCCGGGCCAGAACAGCGCGGCGTCGATGCCGATCCGGGCGCCGACGGCGAAGTTCTCCCTCGCCGTGGGGAAGGACATCCGCGACCACACCGGACGGTCCTCGTCCACCATGGAGCGCAGCACGCCGTAGTAGAACGCGGCGTTGGCCAAGGTGTCGACGATGGTGGGTCCGGCCGGCAGCACCCGGTTCTCCACGCGCAGGTGCGGGCGTCCGTCCACGATGTCGTAGATCGGCCGGTTCCACCGGTAGACGGTGCCGTTGTGCAGCCGCATCTCGGCCAGCTTCGGGGTGCGTCCGGCGTCGAACGCCTCCTGCGGATCCTCGTCGTCCAGTTCGGGCAGCATCGCGGGGAAGTAGCGGGTGTTCTCCTCGAACAGATCGAAGATGGAGGTGATCCAGCGGTCGCCGAAGAACACCCGTGGACGCACCCCCTGGTTCTTCAGCTCCTCCGGACGGGTGTCCGCGGCCTGCGTGAACAGCTCGATCCTGGTCTCGGCCCACAGTTCCTTGCCCAGGAAGTACGGGCTGTTGGCGCCGAGCGCGAGTTGTGGCCCGGCCAGCACCTGGGCGGCATTCCAGTGGGCCGCGAACTCCGCCGGACGCACCTGCAGGTGCAGCTGCACCGACGTGCACGCCGATTCCGGCGCGAGCGAATCGGCGTAGCGCAGCAGCCGTTCACCGGAAGGTCCGGCGATGTCGAGGTGGATGTCCTCGCCGCGCGCGGCCAGCACCGCATCGTTCAGGGCCTGGTAGCGAGCGTTCGCACTCATCCAGTCGCCCTCGAAGGTGGCCGGCTCCACCGTCGGGAGGATCCCGATCATGACGATGTGCGCACCGAGTCCCGAGGAGCGCCGCTCGGCCTGGTTCAGGGACGCCCGCAGGTCGCGCTCCAGCCTGACCGTACTGTCCCCGCCGAGCTCATGCGGCGCCACGTTGAACTCGATGTTGAACCGGGCCAGCTCGGTCTGGTACTCCGGATCGGCGATCGCGGCCAGCACCTCGGCGTTGCCCATTCGCGGGCGGTAGTCGGCGTCGACCAGGTTGAGCTCGATCTCCATGCCGACCAGCGGCCGGTCGAACTCGAACGAACTGGTGGCCAGCATCTGCTCGAACACGTCGAGACAGGTCTTCACCTTGTCGCGGTAGCGCTGCCGCTGCTCGCGGGTGAACGTGGCCGACTCCAGGTCGCGTCCCATGCCGGGAGTATGCCCGGCTCCGGTGTCTCCCGGATAGACCCGGCGGTCTCGAGCCGGGCTCAGTCGGCGAATTCGGTGCCGGCGAATCGATTCAGGTAGGCCTCGAACTCGATCGCGAGCGCGCCGTCCAGCTCGGACGCGTCCGTGGCGACCCACGGCTCGACGTCGAACCCGGAGATCGCTCCGGACAGCTCAGTCGGCCACTCGTTGCCGAAGCCGAAACGGCTGCGCAACAGAATGTAGTTCGACCGCGACAGCTCCAGCTGGCCGATCTCAGGCTGGGCGAGCAGCCGGAACGCCGCGACCGGGTTCAGCGCGTCGATCCGATGCGAGAGCGCGGCTCGAAGAATCGGCGCGCTGGTCCAGCCGAGCACCTCGTAGGCGTCCAGGGTGACCAGGTCGGCTCCCGTGCCGCGCACTTCTCGGACCCAACCGATGACTCGCTCGGTACAGCGGTAGTCGATGCAGCGTTCCTGAACCAAGCGGGTCAGCGACGCGACGCTCTGGCCGGCGTGCCGGAAGTAGTGCGTCGGGCTGGTCGTGATCCACGTGCCGACTGCGGGAGCCGGCTGCTCCCAAGTGTCCATCCTCAACATGTTCCCCTCCACGGTTCCTGCCTTCATGAAGAGGCGGCGCCATCGGTGGGTGATACCTCCAGGTACCGATTCCACTCCGGAATCCCTCGCACCGTAAGACCCCCTCCGGGCGACGCCCGAAGGGGCGACACCACCCACCTGGGGACGGTTCCGATCTCGGCCCACCACCTGGGGACGGTTCCGATCTCGGCCCAGCATCTGGGGACGGTTCCGATCTCGGACCAGCCGAGCGTGGACCGAGATCGGAACCGTCCCCGATCGGGCGGAAATCAGCCCAGACCGGCGATCGGGACGGTGGGCTCGGTCGGCGTGGACAGCAGCCGCTCCAGGACGGCGTAGAAGCCCGCCGAGTCCACCTCCTCGATCACCTGCGCGTTCGGCGTGAGGCCGAACTTCGACCACGCCATCGTCGACATGCCGCGGGTCAGCTCGGACGCCGTCTCGACGTCGACCCGGTAGGGGGCACTGGCCCGCACGAGCTCGGGATGCAACAGCAGCGCCAAGGTCAGCGAGTCCGGGTGGGTGGAGCCGTCGACGCCGACCGACTCGTCATAGTCGATGGTCGCCTCGCACATCCGCTCGAAGAAGCGGGCCAGTGGCGTCCCGATCGCGCAGAGCCGGGCGTAGTCGGGACGCGCGAAGGTCGCATCGCGCAAGGTCAGCGGCGCCCACGGGACGATCCGGACGTCGGGGAAGCCCGCGTCAAGCACGATCTGGGCAGCTTCGGGATCGACGTAGAAGTTGAACTCGGCGCTGGGGGTGATGTTCCCGCGTCCGTTGTTCGAGCCGCCCATGATCGACAGGCTCCTCACCCGGGACGCGAAGCCTCGGTCCATCACCACGGCGGTGGCGATGTTGGTAAGCGGGCCGATCGCGATCAGGTTCATCTCCCCCGGAGCCTCCGCAGTCAGCCGCAACAACGCATTCACGGCGTGTTCCTCGGCGTTGCGGGTCTGGGAGAGGTCCATCCGGAGCCCGCCGGAGCCGTCGCCGTGCACGTCCTCAGCCGAGGCCCACTCACGCAGCAACGGAGCCCGGCAACCAAGGTGCACCGGCACCTGCCCGAGCCGTCCGGCCACGTTCAGCGTGAGATGCGCGTTGGCGAGCTGCTGGTCGAACCCGACGTTGCCGGCGACCATCGTGATCGCGCGCAGGTCGGCCGCCGGGTCGAGCAGGCCGAGCAGAATCGTGACGCAGTCGTCCTGGGCGGTGTCGGTGTCGATGATGATCGGGATCCTTGCCATGCCTCTCCTCGCTCGCAGGGTCACACCCTAGTCAGGCCGATCGCCGGCCACCGTGGCGTGACGCTCCCCCACTGCGCACAAGTGCCCGCCGTGGCCGGCGGATCACTCGAACAGCTCCGGTGTGCTCCGCTCGAGGAAGGTGGCCACGCTCGCCGGCAGAGTGCGTTCGGCGCTCCAGGCCAGGCCGAGGCCGCGGGACAACCGCGGCAGCACCGGGACGTAGGCCACCTCGCCCGGGTCGCCACGAGAGGGTTCCGGAATGACCGACACGCCCATCCCGGCGCCGACCAGGCCGCGAATGGTGTCGATCTCGCTGGACTCGAAGGCGATCCTCACCCCTGTGCCGGTCTCGGCCAGGCGGGCGTCGATCACGGTGCGCAGCTCGGTGGTGCGCGAGAACGCGACGAACTCCTCGCCGTCGAGATCGCCGAGCGTCACGCTCGCGCGTCCGGCGAGGCGGTGGGCTCGCGGGACGGCGACCCGGAGCTCTTGTTCGATCAGCCGACGCCACCCGATGCCGGCAGATCCCGGCTGCGGAGCCGTGACGAAGGCGACATCGAGCATGTCCGCGGCGATCCAGCCGAACAGGTCGCGGGCGAATCCCTGCCGAAGTTCGAACCTCCCCTCCGGTGTGGACGCGCGATGGTTGCTGACCAGGCGTGGCACAGCCCACAAGGCGACCGACTGCAGGAAGCCGAGCCGGATGGTTCCCTCCGGCCCGGTCAGCCGGCGCAGGTGCCGACGGCCCAGGTCGAATTGCTCCACGATCTGAGCCGCGTCGGCCCGGAATGCGGCTCCGGCCCGGTTCAGCTCCAGCCGGCGTCCGCGGCGGGTGAACAGTTCGGCGCCCACCTCGTGCTCGAGCCGGGCCAGCGCGCGGGATACGTTCGACTGGTTGACCCGCAGCGCGGCGGCCGCGTCCCTGGTGTTCTCGGTGTCGGCCAGAGCCAGGAAGGTCCGCAAGGTCGCCTCGTCCATAGGCTCAGCATACGATGCGTAATGCGCATCAGATTTGCTGAATTTGTCATTTTGCGCATCGTGCGGTCCGGATCAGACTCAGGGACGTGTCCGCGACCGCCGAGTTCTCCGGTGCCCCCGTCCTCCCCTCCGCCTGGGGCGGCCACACCGCAGGCACCGCCACCTACCGCCGGATCGTGCTCGCCATGATGGTCGGCGGCCTGGCGAACTTCTCCTTGATGTACTTCGTCCAGCCGCTGCTGCCGATGCTCGCCACCCACTACCGGGTCACTCCCGCCGAATCGGCCCACGCGCTCTCGATCACCACCCTCACGATCATCGTCGGCCTGCTCGCCGTCGGGCCGCTCGCCGATCGGGTCGGACGCGTCGCCGTGATGCGCTGGTCGCTGCTTGCCTCGGGCGCGCTCGGACTGGCGTCCGCCGTGGCCCCGACCTGGACCTCCTTGCTCGCAATCCGGGGCCTGCTCGGACTCACCCTGGCCGGCCTGCCCGGTGCGGCGTTGGCCTACCTGCGGGAAGAGGTCGACACGGCGTCCCATCCGCGGGCGAACGCGGCCTACATCGCAGGCACGGCCGTCGGCGGCGCGGCCGGCCGGCTCCTTCCCGGACCGCTGGCGACCCTGGGGGGTTGGCCGCTTGCGGCAACGGTGGTGAGCCTGCTGACTGTCGCCGCCGGCATCCTGCTCGTGGCGCTGCTGCCGCCCTCGCGCGGGTTCACCCCGCGTCCGGTGCCGCTGCGGACGTCGCTGCTCGGCACCCTGACCGCGCCGTCGGATCGGGTGATCGCCATGTTGTGCCTGACCGGATTCGCCGCCATGGGGGCCTTCGTCGGGGTCTACAACGCCGTCGCCTTCCGGCTCCAGGCGCCTCCCTTCCTGCTCGGAGCCGCGGCATCACTGGTCTACCTGGCCTACCCGGTCGGGATCGCGTCCCCGATGCTCGCCCGAGCCCTCGCCGAACGCATCGGACGGGGGTCCGCGACCGCACTGTTCGTCTGCCTGCTCGCCGCAGCCGTCGTCGTGATCTCACTACCGACCCTGCCTGCGGTAGTCGCCGGACTCGGCATGATCACCTTCGCCTTCCTCGGCACCCACTCCCTGCTCAGCGGTTGGGTCGTCGACCGGGCCCGCCGCGCCGGACGCGGCACCGCGCAGGCGTCCAGCGCCTACCTCGGCACCTACTACCTGGGCAGCACGATCGCCGGGGCCGTGGCCACGTGGCAGTGGCAGGCGGGCGGCTGGCCGGGCGTCGCGGTGCTCGGGCTGGGGCTGGCCGCCGGCGGGCTGGTCACCGTCCTCGTCGCCTCGAGGGCCGACCGGAATCCGCTCGGCCCCGGCGAGGACGAGCCCGCGGCCTTGTGAGGACGCATCCCCACGGCGATGTGGGTAGCCGAAAGTCCCAGTGCGGGCGACAGAATTCCCCAGCGGCGTCCCGATAGGCTGCACCCGCCGCGTGCGCCGAGGAGCGGGCGCACGTGAGCCTGAGGGGAGTTGCCGTGCCAGCACTGGAGGCACACGGTCTGGTGAAGACCTTCGGTGACCTGCGAGCGGTCGACGGGGTCGACCTGAGCATTCCCCGCGGCACCTTCTACGGCATTGCCGGACCCAACGGCGCGGGCAAGTCGACCACCTTGCGCATGCTCACCGGGTTGCTGCGTCCTGACGCCGGCAACGCCGTGCTCGACGGGGTGGAGGTCTGGCCGGACCCGCTGGCGGCGAAGGCGCGGGTCGGCTTCGTGCCGGACAACCCCGTGCTCTTCGACCGACTGACCGCTGCAGAGATGCTCGAGTACGCGGGGATGCTGCGCGGGATGGACCCCCAGGTGGTCGCCATGCGGACGACCGAGCTCCTTCGGGTGCTCGATCTCGCCGACGAGGGCGAGAAGCTCATCGCCGACTTCTCCCTCGGCATGATCAAGCGGATCGGCCTGGCCGTCGCGCTGCTGCACAGCCCCCGGGTGCTGATCCTCGACGAGCCCTTCGGCGCCCTCGACCCGGTGAACACCCAGGTGATGGAGGACATGCTCCAGCTGTACCGCCGCGGCGGCGGGACCGTGGTCTTCGCCAGCCACGTGATGGACGTGGTGCAGCGGCTGTGCGACCGTCTCGCGGTGATCGGCTCCGGACGGGTACTCGCCGAAGGCACCGTCGCCGAGGTTGCCGACGGGCGCAACCTGCAGGACGCCTTCGTCGAGCTCGTCGGCGGCCGAGACCTCGAGGAAGGCGAGCTGTCGTGGCTCTCGTCCTTCTCCGACTGAGACTGGCGATCGCCCGCCACTCGCGCGGCACCGGCAACGGAGCCCAGCTCTACTTCGCGACCACCTGGGTGTTCGGGTTGGTCGGCGGCCTGTTGGCCGGCATGGGCGCGGGGGCGCTGATCTCCGAACGCGACGCCGGGGACGTCTTGTTGCTGGCCGCCTTCTGCTCGATCTTCGTCCCCTGGGTGATCGGGCCGATCGTCGAGCCCACCCTGGCCGATGGCACCGTCGACCCCAGACGGCTCGAGCAGTTCCCGCTCACCGGCTGGCAGCAGGTGAGCGGACTGCTCGCTGGCGCACTGGTCTCCCCGACGGCGACCTTCACCTTCCTGTTCGCCGCCGGAGGCGTGGTCGCGTTCTCCGAGTCGATCGCATTCCGGCTGGCCTCGCTGGTCACGGCGGTGGCCTTCACCCTGATGTGCGTCGCCGTCTCCCGGGCGGCTCAGGCGCTCCTGGCCGACGCCCTGCGTTCACGCAGGGGCACCGACATCGCCGCTTTCGCCGCCAGCCTGCTCGTGCTCGTGGTGTACCTCTTCGCCCAGCAGGCTCGCTCCACAGCGGCCGATCTGGTCAACCAGCCCGCGTCCGGCCAGCTCGGCACGGTGCTCAGCTGGATTCCGCCCGGCGCGGCGGGTCGGGCAATCGTGAGCGCCCGGGACGGCGATTGGCTGGAGGCGGCGCTGCGGCTCGGCATCGTGGTCGTCACCACCGGCTTGGCCCTGGTCGCCTGGAGCTGGGCGCTGGGCCGACGGATCGACGGAGCCACCGGTTCCCCGCACCGCGCGCGAGCACGGCGCAACGCCGCCGATCTTCCGCTCATCCCGCCGGTCCTGCGTCGGTTTCGCCAGGGGCCCACACTGGCCGCGACGTCCCAGCAGCTGCGCTACTTCTTCCTCCGTTCGCCCCGCGCGATCCAGACCCTCGTGATCCCGCCGGTGATGGGCATCGTGGTTGCGCACGCCAGCTTCTCCCAGTACGGACTGGCGGCGCAGTCAGCGGCGTTCGCAGCCATGTCGGTGGTCTCGGGGAGCTTCAACCTGTTCGGCTACGACGGCCCGGGCTTCACCTACCTCGTCCTCGGCGGCGCCCCGCTGCGCCGGGTCCTGTTCGGTAAGGCTCTGGCGCCCTTGCTGTACCTGCTTCCGCTCGGACTGGGGTTCAGCCTGGTCGAGTCGGTGATCCAGGGCGCGGACCTGCTTGAGTTCGCTACGGCCGTTCTCGCCGGAGTCTGCGTGATCGCGCTCGGAGTCGGTGTCGGTTCGCTGTCGAGTGTGTTGAATCCCAGCGACCAGTCCCGGGTCGGGCAGCGTCGCGGCTCATTCGTGAAGGTGTTCGGCTGGTTCATGGGCTTCTTCACCATCGCCGGTATCGGCGGCGCCGTGTGGTGGCTGCTTGCCGGCGCCGTCGGCGGTGCGATCACCGGCGTGCTCGGCCTGCTCGCCTGCGCCGGATCAGCCCGGGCAATGCTGGGCTGGGCCGGACGCCGCCTCGATCGCGAGCCGTACCTGGTGATGGACAAGCTCGATCCGCTCGCATCCTGACTCGAATGTTTCATCCGGCGATTGCCTCTTCCCGCGTCGGGTCGAACGCTGCCGCGAACGGCCGGAGCACCTCCATCGCCCGAAGCTCGAGACGCCGCACCGTACTCGGACTGATCCCCAACCGCGCGGCGACGGCGCTGCATTCCATCGGCTCGCCCGTGATGAAGCCGTAGCGCAAAGCGACGACCTCCGCCTGGTCGGCATCGAGCCGGGCGAGTAGCCGACGCAGCTGCGCAGCCCAGATGGACGCGTCCGGATCGCGGGGTTCGGGCTCGGGGATGGCCGCTCCGTCCAGGAGCGGGTCGAGACCGACCGGCGGACGGTAGCCGAGCAGCCGCCTGACGTGGGCCACCGGCCGTCCCAGCCTCGCCGCAAGCTCGGCCAGGTCGACCGCTCCGCCCCGCTCCTGTCCCAGTTCGGCCTCCAACCCTCGTGCCCGACGCATGCGCAGGGCACGACTGGGCGGTAGACCGAGCTCGCCGAACCGCGCCGAGGCGACCTCGGCGAGATGCTGACGGATCCGCACCAATGCGAAGGTGGAGAATCGGCCGCGGTCAGCGTCGTAGCGCATCAAGACGTCGGCGAGCGCGACGAATCCTTCCTGGAAGAGTTCCTCGACGGGCAAGCTGCTGCGCCGTGCCTCGCCTCCGGCGAGCTTCCAGACCAGGCGTTGATTGGCCAGCAGGAAGCGGTGCCGGGCTCGATCGCCTGCGGCGACGAGTTCGCCGAGCTCGGCGTCAGTGGCCCGAACCGGCCGTTCGCCCGTCTCGAGCAGGCGTCTGGCGAGGACGCCGGCCTCGATCGCTCGAGCCAGACTCCGTTCCTCGTCGGCGCTCAACAGTGGGGTGGGTTCGTATCTCCGCATGAACCCACCCTGCGTGCCTTCGCCGGATCTTGACCGTACGGACTCCCGGCTGTGCGGCAACATCGCGGCAACACCCGATTTCTGGGGACGGGCTCACGGCCGACCCGAGAGGATCAATCGGCAGGACCAGCGGCGAGCGCGAGCAGTTCCTTGCGCTCCTTCTCCAGATTGACCAGGCTCGCGAACATCCGGTTGTAGGCGGGCTGGTCGTCGAGCGGGTTGGTGCGTTGCAGCTTCGACTTCAGCTCGGCGATGCTGCGGGACAGACTCTGGACCCGCAACTGCGCGGCGTACTCACGGGCATAGCCCTCGGTCGGCTCGCGAAGCACCGGTTCGACGGCGAGGGAGATCACCAACTGCTCCAGCACCGGGTCGGGGTTGGCGTCCAGGATGCGCTGCGTCCACGATCCCGTCCCTTCGGAGGCGGCGAGCACGGAAGCGAACAGTGCGCGATAGGCCGGATGCAGGAAGTCGTCCACCCCGAGGTCGTTCCAGGAGGCGCTGAAGGTCTGCGGCGCCCGGACGATCAGGCGCAGCGTGCCCCGCTCGGCCTCGAGCCGGCGATCGCCGGGATCGGGCGTCGGCAGGCCGGGAACCGGCGCCGGCAGGCCGGGCAACGCATCGTCGGGCGACTGCTCCGGGCGTCGCTGGGGCGCCCGGGAATGCCGCTGCACAGTCACCTTCACCTCACGGCGGACCTCCTCGGGGTCCATACCGAGCAGCTGCGCGAGCTCCCTGAGGTAGCCCGACACCAACGAGGCGTCGCGGATGCTGCTCACCAGAGGGGCCGCAGCGCGGAGGGCGGCCAGGCGCCCGTCCGCCCGATCCAGGTCGTAGCCGGACAGCACATTGCGCATCACGAACCGGTACAGCGGGACTCGGCGTCCGACCAGCTCACGCAGCGCGGCATCTCCGTGCTGGATCCGCAGGTCGCACGGGTCCAGACCGGTCGGCTCCACTGCGACATAGGTCTGGGCGAGGAAGTTCTGGTCGCCCTTGAACACCTTCAGGGCCGCAGCCTGGCCCGCGGCGTCACCGTCGAAGGTGAAGACCACCTCACCGCCGGCGACGTCGCCGGTGCCGAGCAGCCGCTGCAGCAACCGGGCATGGTCGTCGCCGAAAGCCGTACCGCAGGACGCCACCGCCGTATCAACCCCGGCCAGATGGCAGGCCATCACGTCGGTGTAGCCCTCAACCACTACGGCCTGGCTCTTCTTGGCGATATTGGTCCGCGCCAAGTCGAGCCCGTAGAGCACGGTCGACTTCTTGTAGACGATGGTCTCGGGGGTATTCAGGTACTTGGCCGGCATCCGGTCGTCGTCGAAGATCTTGCGGGCGCCGAAACCGAGGACGGAACGTCCGGCGTCACGGATCGGCCACAACACCCGTCCCTGGAAGAAGTCCCAGCCGTTCTCCCGGATCAAGCCGGCTTTGACCAGTTCCGCGTCGGTGAAGCCCTTCGCCTTCAGGTGCTGGCCGAGCTCACGTCCACCGGTGGGCGCAAAGCCGATCCCGAACTGTTCGGCCGCCGCCCGATCGAATCCTCGACCGTCGAGGAACTGCCGCCCGGGCAACCCGGACGCTCCCAGCAGCCGGCCGGCAAAGAACTCTGCGGCGAGCTGGTTGGCCTCCAGCACCCGCAACCGCAGTCCCGGCTCCATCGGGGAGCCGCCACCGTCGGTGCGACGCAGCTGGACGCCGACCCGGTCGGCCAGGAACTCGACCGCCTCGCCGAAGCTGACGTTGCTGATCTTCTGGACGAAGCTGATCGCGTCCCCGCCCTCACCGCAGCCGAAGCAATGCCAGAAGCCTCGGGCGGGAGTGACGTGAAACGAAGGCGTCTTCTCGTCGTGGAACGGGCACAGTCCGGTCAGCGACCCGCCACCGGTGCGGCGCAGGGTCACGTAGGAGCCGACGACGTCCTCGATTCGGGTGCGCTCTCGAACGGTCGCCAGATCCTCCTCGTTGATCAGTCCGGCCACGCCGTGATTCTAGGGCCCCCCACCCACGCCCGGTCGCCGTCCACGACACCCGGCGGCCGACACGCTCAGGCGCCGCGTCCGATTCCCTTCGGCAGCCGGTCGGGATCCCACCCGAGCAGGTCGACCGCGGTCTCGAACGCGAACCGGTCGGTCATCCCAGCCACGTAGGTGACGGCCGCACGGACGCGTCCCTGCGGACCACGATCGGCGGGGACGAAGCCCGCCGGGAGCGACAGCGGGTGATCGGCGTAGTACTCCACCAAGCCGCGTAGTACGGAGATCACCGCCTCGGACTGCGCCAAGGAGTCGGGCCGGGTGTAGATCCGCTCGTAATTGAACGCGCGCAGCGCAGCCAGCGCGGACGCCGGTTCGGCGGCCATCGCGACCTCACCGCTGCGAGCCACCGTCGCGATCACCGCCCGCACGAAGGCGCCCAGTTGCGCGCGGCGCGTGCGTCCGACCGTCTCCACCACCTCGGCGGGCAGGTCGTCCAGGCTGACGATGCCTGCCGCCGCGGCATCCTCCAGGTCGTGGGCGCAATAGGCGATCCGGTCGGCCCAGCTCACGATCTCGCCCTCGACGGTGGAGGGCACCGGCCGCGACCACGAATGGTTGCGCACGCCGTCCAGGGTCTGGGCGCACAGGTTCAGGCCGGCCAGCACGACGTCGGCGCCCCACGGACCATGGTCGTAGCCATCCGGAAGGAACGCATCGAAGGCGTCCTCGCTGGCGTGCCCGCCGGGCCCGTGGCCACAGTCGTGGCCGAGCGCGATCGCTTCGGCGAGAGTCGCGTTGGCGCCCACGCCGCGGGCGATCGAGGTGGCCACCTGCGCCACCTCCAGGGCATGGGTGAGCCGGGTGCGCTGATGGTCGGTGGGGAACACCACCACCTGCGTCTTGCCGGCGAGACGTCGGAACGCGGTCGAGTGGACGATCCGGTCCCGGTCGCGCTCGAAGCAGGTGCGTTCGGGATCGGGTTCCTCGCGGATCGCCCGATCGCCGGCGCCCACGGCGCGCGCGGCACCAGGATCCAGGTGGGCGTCTTCCCACTCTTCGCGCTGCTCCCGCAGCACCGCCACGCCCGCACCGAGACGTCCGCCCGGCTCCGAGTGCGCCCGCACCCGCCGGTCGCCTGGGTGGCCGGCCATGGTCTGTGCCCAGGCGATCGCGCGCGGTTGCAGGTCTGGCATGGCTCCATCTTGGCAGCGGACGCCGATGAGGCGAACTGTCGACCTCCCGAACAGCCGAGAGCGGCTCCGCGGCGCTACCCTTCTGGCATGTCGAACGAGCAGCCGACCGGCGCGTCGCAGAGCCCCAAGGAGCCGGAAGCCTTCCCGCAACCCGGCACCGACAACCCGTCCGCGTCCCCGGTGTCGCAACCGCCGCAGAGCGCGGCCCCGCGGCCCTACCCCCAGCAGCCCTACGGCCAGCAGCCGGTCGCGCCGCAGGCGTACCCCGGGCAGCCCTATCCGCCGCAGCCCTACCCCCAGCAGCCCTACGGCCAACAGCGGCCCTACCCCCAGCAGCCCTACCCCCAGCAGCCCTACGGCCAACAGGCCTATGGCCGGCAGCCCTATCCGCAGCAGCCCTACGGCCAGCAGCAGCCGACCAGCGCGGGTCCTGCGAACGCCGACCAGCGCAATCCCAACCCCTACCAGATCACCCACTACGCCGCGCAGTACGGCAGCCAGCCGCAGGCGGCGTACCCTCCGTCGGCCTATCCGTCCCCGGCCTCCGCGATGCCCGGCCAGAAGCCGGTCCGCAGTCCCCTGCTCGGCCTGATCTCCCTGACCGTGCTGGTCCTGAGCGTGGTGGCGGGGAGTATCGCGGGCTACCAGGTGATGGAACTCATGGTCAACGTGATGGTTTCCATGGGTATGACCGATGTCGATCAGACCGCGCTCGCGCAGATCCTCCAGCAACAGCTCATGACGAACTACCCGGGGCAGACCATCCTGCTCAACGTCACCGGCTGGGCCGGCTTCGCGGCCTGGATCGGAGGCATCGTTGCCGCCGCGACGAACCGTGGCCGGCTGTGGGGCATTCTCACGATCATCCTGGGTGTGATCACCCCGGTGATCATTTTCGCGGTCGCCTTCGCCGCCATGGGGCCGATCCTGCGCGCCTGAGCTCGGCCTGTTCCGCCTGCCCGCCGGACGCGGTGCGGGCGCGTCGTTGCGCGCCACGGGAGCGACCGCTGCGGCGGTGAGCGCAACGTAACGCTTCCATAACGAGCTGGGCGAACCCTTGCTCCTTATTGAGTTAGTAAGGTTTACTAACCAACATGCAGGAGCCGATTCGCCGCACGCTGCGTCCCGAGGACGCCCGTCGAAGCAACCTCGCTGTGGTGCTGCGCGCGATCTACAACGACTCCCAACTGTCTCGGGCCGACCTCGCCCGCGCCACCGGCCTCACCAAGGTGACCGTCTCCGACCTGGTCGCCGAACTCATGTCCGGCGGACTCGTCTCCGAATCCGGCACCAGCGGCAACGTGCGTCCGGGAAAGCCCTCCACCCTGCTCACCTTCAACGCCACCGCGCGCGACATCCTCGCCATGGACCTGTCCGCCCGCGATCAGCTCCGAGGTGCGGTCTTGAGCCTGCGCGGAGAACCGATCCTCACTCGCGTCCGTCCCCTCGACGGGGCCTTCGGCGACGACGCCCTCGTCGCGGCCCGCGAACTCGCCGCCGAGCTCAAGCAGGCGGCCGTCCACCCGGTGCTCGGCCTCGGAGTGGGCACTCCGGGAACGGTGAACACCGCAGGCTCCGTGCTCGCCGCACCCAACCTGCACTGGCACAACCTTCCCCTGCAGGAGATCCTGCACGACGATCTCGGTCTCCCGGTGCGGGTCGAGAACGACGCCAATGTGGCCGTACTCGCCGAGCGGCGCTTCGCCGGAGGCCCCGACGATCTGGTTCGCATCCAGCTTTCCCGCGGTGTCGGTGCCGGCCTGCTGGTGGGCGGACGTCTCGTCCACGGGGCTGCCAGCGACGCCGGTGAGATCGGACACGTCGTGGTCGACGAGGCCGGCGGCGTGTGCGGGTGCGGCAAGGTCGGCTGCCTGGAGACCTGGGCTTCGGTGCCGGCGCTCACCGCACGGATCCAGGCCGATCCCGACCGCAGGGACGCGCTGCTCGCCGAGGCCGGCCACCGGCTGGGCCTCGCACTCGCCCCGGTCGTCGGCATGCTCGGCCTCCAGCACATCGTGATCGGCGGCCCCAGCCAGATCGCCGCCACTCCCCTGCTCGACGCCGCCCGCACCTGCATCGCCGATCGCACCCGCTCGGAGTTCCGTCCCGAACTCGAACTCGTCGCCAGCCCGCTCGGGGCGGACGCCGTCCTGCTCGGCGCGGCCGCTCTGGTGCTGCTCGGTGAACTCGGAGTCGGCTGACTCGCCAAGACCCTTCCTCGTCCTGTCCAACCCGAAAGGAAAGCAATGAAGAAGATGCTGTCGGTGGTCGCACTCGCGACCGCCTCGGCCCTGGCCCTCGGCGGGTGCGCATCCGGCACCACCAGCAGCCCGAGCGCTTCTGCGGCCCAGAACATCACCTTGTGGCTGGCCGGGGGCGACACCCCCGACACGCTGCGCGACTACCTCAAGACCACCTACAACGCCAAGACCGGCGGCACCCTCACCATCGAGGAGCAGTCCTGGGGGGATCTGGTCACCAAGCTCACCACCGCGCTGCCCGACGCCAACAACACTCCGGACGTGGTCGAGGTCGGCAACACCCAGTCGCCCACCTTCACCAATGTCGGCGCCTTCTCCGACATCTCCGACATGTACTCCGAACTGGGCGGCGACAAGCTGCTCCCCTCGTTCGTCGAGGTCGGCAAGGTGGACGGCAAGAACTACACGCTGCCGTACTACTTCGGCTCGCGCTACATGTTCTACCGCAAGGACATCTGGAAGGCCGCCGGCGTCGAGGTACCGACCACGCTGGACGCCTTCAACGCCGCAGTGAAGACGATCACCGAGAAGAACCCCAAGAAGATCAAGGACTTCTCCGGCTTCTTCCTCGGTGGCCAGGACTGGCGCAACGGCATCTCCTGGATCTTCGCCAACGGCGGCGACCTCGCCACCGTCGACAACGGCACCTGGACCTCAACCTTGTCCAGTGAGAACAGCGTCAAGGGCCTGACCCAGCTGCAGGAGCTCTACCAGAGCGCGTCCCACGCCCCGAAGACGATGACCGACCAGTCGGTGTACCTGTACCTGAACGACTCCGACGTCCTCACCGGGTCCGACAACTCCAAGACCAAGACCAGCCTCGCCGCCGCCACCGTGATGGCACCGGGCTGGGCGCACTGGTCGATCGGCGACCTGGCCAAGAAGGACGGCAAGGAGGTCCGGGAGTGGAACGATGCGACCTTCGGCGTCTTCGCCCTGCCGGGCAACGACGGCAAGCCGGCCCCGGTATTCGCCGGCGGCTCCAACATCGGCATCTCGGCGGCATCGAAGAACCAGGCGGGCGCCCGCGAGCTGCTGAAGATCATCTTCAGCCCCGAGTACCAGCAGATGCTGGGCAAGAACGGCCTCGGCCCGGCCAACTCCGACTACACCTCGAGCCTGGGCGATGACCAGTTCGCGAAGGCGCTGATCGAGTCTGCGTCCAACTCCAGGCTCACCCCGGCAGCCCCGGGCTGGGCCACCGTCGAGGCCTCGGGCAAGCTGGAGGAGTTCTTCCAGAAGGTCGCCGAGGGCGGGGACGTCGCCACCCTGGCCAAGCAGTACGACGACATCCTCACCCCGATGCTGAACGGCAAGTAATTCGCCGTCCACCCCTCCGAGTTGTCAGGGTCTGGCGTCGCCGCACCGACGCCGGACCCTGGCAACTCCGCTGTTGAGTGCCATCTGAGAGGCTTGCAGAGATGACTGTGCTCTCGCCCACCCGCCAACAGGCGGTGGCGCCGGAACCCGAACCGCGGCACCGCCGGCCCTCCCCCGCGCCATACCTGCTGCTGGTGCCGACCATCGCCATCCTGCTGCTGGCGCTCGGCTACCCGCTGGCGTGGCAGTTCTGGACGTCCGCCCAGAAGTTCGGCCTCGCCCAGCAGTTCGGACGCCCGCCCCAGTTTGTCGGGATGGCCAACTACGTCCAGCTGTTCACCGACCCGCAGACCTGGGCAGTGGTCGGCCGCTCGATCGCGTTCTGCCTGGTCAACGCGGCGATCACGGTCGTGCTCGGAGTGCTGATCGCACTGCTGATGAACGCGGTCGGTACGCTCCCGCGGCTGACCCTCCAGGTCGCCATGCTGCTCGCCTGGGCGATGCCGGTGATCGCGTCCATGACCGTGTGGATCTGGCTGTTCGACTGGCACCGTGGCGTGATCAACTGGCTGCTCACCGCGGCCGGTCTGGACTTCACCAACCACAACTGGCTCGAGCAGCCGCTGAGCTTCTACTTCGTGGCCACCGTGATCGTGGTCTGGATGTCGGTCCCGTTCGTGGCGTTCTCGGTCTACGCCGGACTCACCCAGATCTCCGAGGAGGTGATGGAGGCCGCTGCGCTCGATGGCGCCTCGCCCCGGCAGCGGTTCTTCGCGATCGTGCTGCCGATGATCCGGCCCGTACTGATGATCGTCGCCCTGCTGCAGGTGATCTGGGACCTGCGCGTGTTCGCCCAGATCAAGATGCTCCAGGACGCCGGGGCACCCACAGCCTCCACCGACCTGCTCGGCACCTACATTTACCGGCTCGGCGTCGGTGCGTCCGACTTCGGCATGGCCTCGGCCCTGTCGATCTTCGTGCTCGTCCTCACCGTCGCGCTGAGCTTCTTCTACGTGCTGCACCTGATGAAGGAGGACGCGTGACCCGCACACACCGTCGCCGGATCCGCCCTGGTCGGCTGGTCGCGAGCGTCATCGCGATTCTGGTCGCGCTGGCGTGGGTGTTCCCGGTCTACTGGATGCTGAACTCCTCGTTGCTGCCGAACACGGTGCTCACCTCCACCACCCCCCGGTTCTGGCCGTGGGGCGGCTCCCTGGACAACTTCGCCGCGGTCTTCGCCGAAGGCACGTTCTGGCCGGCGCTCGGAATGAGCCTCGCGATCACCCTGACCACGGTTGCGTTCTGCCTGCTGTTCGCGTTCCTGGCCGCGCTGGCGATCAGCCGGTTCCGGTTCCGCGGCCGCGCGTCCTTCGTGTTGGCCGTGCTGTTCATCCAGATGCTGCCCGCCGAGGGCCTGTTCATCGCCCAGTACAAGCTGATGAGCTCGCTGAACCTGCTGAACTCGGTGGTCGGCGTGTCCATCCTCTACATCGCCGCCGTGGTGCCGTTCACGATCTGGATGCTGCGAGGCTTCGTGGCCGGCGTGCCGATGGAACTGGAGGAGGCCGCGATGGTGGACGGGCTGAGCCGCACCCAGGCCTTCTTCCGGATCACGTTCCCGCTACTCGCGCCGGGACTGGTCGCGTCCGGGGTGTACGCGTTCCTGCAGGCGTGGAACGAGTTCACCGTGGCACTGGTGATCCTGCAGAAGGAGGAGTACCGCACGTTGCCGTTGTGGCTGCGCGGATTCGTCCAGGCCAGTGCCAGCCGGGCCACTGACTGGGGCCAGGTGATGGCGGCGTCCACGCTGGTCGCGGTGCCGGTGATCATCTTCTTCCTGATCGTGCAGGGACGGCTCACCTCCGGCCTGGTGGCCGGGGCGGTGAAGGGCTGACATGGACACCGACCTGCGGCGCGCGGTCAACGCGACGCTGATGCCCGGCTTCGCGGGCCCGGAATTGCCGGACTGGCTGGCCGCCGAGCTGGCCGATGGCCTGGGCTCGGTGTGCCTGTTCGGCACCAACATCGTCGAACCCGAGCAACTGCGCCGGCTCACCGCTGACATCCACGCGGCCAACCCTGCGGCGCTGATCGCCACCGACGAGGAGGGCGGCGACGTCACCCGCCTGCACCATCGGGAGGGTTCGCCCTACCCGTCCATGGCCTACCTGGGTCGCCTCGACGACGAGGCCGTGACCGAGCAGGTCGGCGCCGGCATCGGCGCGGAGTTGCGCGCGGCGGGCATCGACCTGAACCTCGCACCCGACGCGGACGTCAACTCCAACCCCCGCAACCCGGTGATCGGCGTGCGCAGCTTCGGTGCGGAGGCCGGTCTGGTCGCCCGGCACGTCGCTGCGTACACCCGCGGCCTGCAGGCGAGCGGTGTGGCCGGCTGCGCCAAGCACTTCCCCGGCCATGGCGACACCTCCAGCGATTCCCATCGCGAGCTGCCCACGATCACCGTGGACGCGGTCACCCTGCGGTCCCGAGAGCTGGCCCCGTTCCGGGCTGCCGTCGAGGTCGGCGTGCTGGCGGTGATGACCTCGCACATCCTGGTACCCGCGATCGACCCCGATCGGCCGGCCACCCTGTCGGCGCCCGTGCTCGACCTGCTGCGCACCGAGCTCGGTTTCTCCGGCGCGATCGTCAGCGATGCCCTCGACATGGCTGGGGCGAGTGCCACCCGGGGCATCCCCGAGGCCGCAGTCCTCGCGCTGGCCGCCGGGGTGGACCTCCTCTGCATCGGCACCGACAACACCGCTGCCCAGCTGGAGCAGATCCGCGCGCACGTGCTGGAGGCGGTCGGTGAGGGCCACCTGCCCGAGTCGCGCCTGAGGCAGGCCGCAGCTCGGGTGGCTGCGCTGGCCGACGGTGTCGCCGCGCGGCGTGCCTCCGGGCCGGACGAGCCCGCGGGCGTCCCGAGCGATCCCGGCCCGCTCTCTCCGGACGGCTTCTGGCTGCGCGGTCCGGTCCCGGCGCTTCGGGAGCCGGTGTTCTTGCGGCTGGGCTCGGCGGCGAACATCGCTGCCGGGGAGACGGTCTGGGGAGTCGGTGAGCACCTGGCGTCCGAACTGGACCACTGGCTCCCCGGGGCGAGCTGCGCCGATGCGTCCGACCTGACCGGCGTGAGCGCGGTGTTGAGGGCGTATCCGTCCCGCCCCCTGGTGGTGCAGGGCCGCGATCTGGCCAGAGTCCCCTTCCTGGCCGAGGCGACCGCTATGGTGCTCCAGCGGCGTCCGGACGCGGTCGTGGTCGACCTCGGTTGGCCGGAACTGCCCGGTGTCGCGCAGATCGCCACCTACGGCAGCGGACGGGGCGCCGCAACCTGTCTGATCAGATTGCTCGCAGAGGGGACCAGATGAGCCAGCAGCCGGCCCCACGCCTCGGCCTCGACATCGGCGGCACCAAGACCCACGGCATCGCACTGGACGCGGCCGGACGGGTGCTGGCCGAGCAGGTGGTGCCGACCACGCGCGGCGCCGAGGGCGTGGTCCAGTCCGCGCTCGACGCGGCGGACGCCTGCCTCGCCTCCGCCGGAATCCAGCGGCGAGACCTGGCCGGTGTCGGAATCGGCGTGCCCGGCCAGGTCGACCACCTCACCGGCATCGTCCGGACGGCGGTCAACCTCGGCATCGACCAGATGGCGCTCGGCGATCGCCTTGCCGCCGAGTTCGGCATTCCGGTCGCGGTCGACAACGACGTGAAGGCAGCCGCACTCGCCGCGGCCGCCTACCTCGGCGCCACCGACCTGACCTATCTCAACGTGGGCACCGGCGTCGCAGCAGCCACCCTCGCCGAGGGACGCCTGGTGCGCGGCGAGGGCAACCTGGCCGGCGAGATCGGACACATCCCGGTCGACCCGGACGGCGAACGCTGCGCGTGCGGGCAGCGAGGCTGCCTCGAAGTGCTCGTCGGCGGGGGCGGAATCGCGGAGCGCCTCGCTCCACTCGCACCGCGGGTGGAGCTGCCGACTCTGTTCGAGGCTGCAGCCATGGGCATTCCCGACGCCGTGGTCGAGGCCACCCGGATCAGTACCGGGATCGCCACCGCCGTCCAGCTGGTCGTCCTCACCCAGGGCTCCTCACGGGTCGTGCTCGGCGGTGGAGTGGTGCACGCCGCCCACGGCCTGGTCGAGGAGGTGCGTCGGGTGCTCTCCGCCCGAGCCGCCGAGTCGGAGTTCCTGGCCTCGCTCGATCTGGCAGATCGCGTCACCGTGCTCCCGGCCGACTACCCGGTTGCGGCGATCGGCGCCGCTCTGGTCGGCCGTTGGGTCGCCGACCCCGTCCTCGGCTGACCCGACGCCTACGCGCCCTGGGCGGCGAGCTGGCCGCAGGCGCCGTCGATCTCACGGCCCCGGGTGTCCCTGACGGTCACCGGTACCCGGCGGGCCTCCAGGCGCCGGACGAACTCGGCCTCGTCGGAGCGCCGGGACGCCGTCCACTTCGAGCCGGGGGTGGGATTCAGCGGGATCAGGTTCACGTGCACCCAGCCGTAGCCGTCGGTGCGGGAGTCCGCGGACGCCCCGGCCGTGGCCAGCACGTCGGCGAGTGCGTCGGCCCGCCAGGCCTGGTCGTTCACGTCACGGATCAGCGCGTACTCGATCGAGACCCGGCGTCCGGTCGCTTCGAAGTAACCCCGCGCCGCCGCGACCACCTGGGTCACGTTCAGGCGGGTGTTGATCGGGCACAGCTCGTCGCGTAGTTCATCGTCGGGCGCGTGCAGGCTCACCGCCAGCGTCACCGGCAGGCCTTCCGCGGCCAGCCGCCGGATCTGCGGCACCAGTCCCACCGTGGAGACGGTGATCCCCCGGGCGGAGATGCCGAGGCCGTTGGGGGCCGGGGCGACCATCGTGCGCACCGCCCGCAGCACGGCCGGATAGTTGGCCATCGGCTCGCCCATACCCATGAACACCACGTTGTTCACCCGGCCCGGCCCGCCCGGAAGCTCGCCGTCGCGCAGTCGCCGCGCCGCGTCCATCACCTGGGCGAGGATTTCGGCCGTGCTGAGATTGCGCCGCAGTCCGCCCTGGCCGGTCGCGCAGAACGGACATGCCATCCCGCATCCCGCCTGCGAGGAGATGCACACGGTGGCCCGCTCGCGTCCCGACCCGCTCTCCGCGACACCCGGCACGCCGTAACGCATCAGCACACTCTCCACGAGCGAGCCGTCGTGGAGTCGCCACAGCGTCTTCACGGTGGTTCCCGCATCGGCGTGCTGGTCACGCACCCGCTCCAGCAGGGACGGCACGAACCGCTCGGCCAAGACCGCACGTTCGGCCTTCGGAATGTCCGTCCAGTCCTCCGGGTCGGACTCGAGCCGGTCGAACAGGTGGCGGGTCAGCTGGCCGGCCCGGAACCGCGGCAGGCCCAACTCGGCAATCTCCTCGGCGCGCTGGGCGGCGTCCAGGTCGGCCCAGTGGCGGGGCGGACGGCCGCGCCGAGGGGCGCCCAACCTCAGCGGCACCGTCCGGCCAGCTTCGGCATGCGCGAGCGACTCGGCGTAGGCCGACTCCTCCTCCGGAGTGAGCCCGCTCACCAGCTGACCCCGGACAGCACGAATACCAGCCACGCGGCCGGAGCCGCGACCAGAGTGGAGTCCAGACGATCCATCACGCCACCGTGACCGGGAAGGATCGAACTCATGTCCTTGATCCCGACGTCCCGTTTGATCAGGGACTCGATCAGATCACCTGCGGTACCGGCGAGCACCACGACCACCGCGAGGATCAGGCCGAACCACCAGGGCTGATGCAGCACGCCGATGCCCAGGCCGATGCCGAGGGCGCTGGCCAGAACGACCGAGCCGGCCATGCCCTCCCAGGTCTTCTTGGGGCTGATGTTGGGAGCCATCGGGTGCCGCCCGAGGCTTGCCCCTGCCGCGTACCCGCCGACGTCGCTCGCCACGATGCACACGAACACGGCGACCGTCTTCGCCACACCGTGCTCCTCGGCGAGGATCAACCCGACGAAGGAGGCGAGCAAGGGGACGTAGCCGATGATGAACACGCTGGCCGCGCTGTCGCGCACGTAGTTCTCGGCGCCGCCGAACATTCGCCAGACCAGTGCCAGCAGGACCGTGCCTCCGATCGTGCCGAGCAGCACCACGTGCCAGGGCAGCTTGGTGACCGGCTGCAGCACCGCCGCTGCGTAGGAGCCACCGATGATGAAGACATTTCCGAGGATCACCGGGATGATCGCCGAGCGCATGCCCACACGCTTGAGCGCACTGTGTACCTCGTAGGCGCCCAGGCTGGTGAGTACGACCAGCAGCACGATGCACCCGACCGGCCACCAGGTGAGCGTGATCACCACGTAGATGAACAGGGCCAGGCCCACCCCGATGGCTGCGGGCAGGTCACGTCCGGCCCGCGGCGCGCGCGGAACCGGCTGCTGGTCGCTGTCGGCCAACTCAGACCTCCAGCAGTTCGGCTTCCTTGACCTTCAACAACTCGTCGACGAGCTCGACATTCTTCTTGGTGAGCGCGTCCAGCTGCTTGTCTGCGGACCTGGCGTCGTCTTCGCTGACTTCCTTGTCCTTGACCAGCTTGCTCACCGCCTCGATCGCGTGCCGGCGGACGTTGCGGACGGCGACCCGCGCCTCCTCGGCCTTGTGCCTGGTCACCTTGATGTACTCCTTGCGGCGCTCCTCGGTGAGCTGCGGCATGACCAGGCGGATCACGTTGCCGTCGTTGGCAGGATTCACGCCCAGGTCGGAGTCGCGGATGGCCTTCTCGATGCCCGCCATGGCGCCTCGGTCGAACGGGCTGATCAGCACCGTGCGCGCCTCCGGCACCTGGAAGGTGGCCAGCTGCTGCAACGGTGTCGGCGCACCGTAGTAGTCCACCATGAGCTTGCTGAACATCGCCGGGTGCGCCCGTCCGGTACGGATGGCGGCGAACTCCTCGCGGGCGTGATCGACCGCCACAGCCATCTTGTGCTCGGCGTCCTTGATGATCTCCGGGATCACGACGTCCCTTCCCTTCTCATTCCCCACACACCGGCCTAGGCGTGCAGTGTGGTTCCGATCTTCTCACCTGCGACCACCCGAGCGATGTTTCCCCGCTCACCCAGGTTGAAGAACACCATCGGCAAGCGATAGTCGCGGGCCAGGCTGACCGCGGTTGCGTCGGCGACCTTCAGGTCGCGAGCGAGAAAGTCATCGTAGGTGAGATCGACGAACTTCTTCGCATCGGGGTTGGTGCGAGGGTCGGAGTCGTAGACCCCGTCCGTGCCCTGTTTGGCCATCAGCAAGACCTCGGCATGCGTCTCCAGCGCGCGCTGCGCGGACACCGTGTCGGTGGAGAAGAACGGCATCCCGGAGCCGGCGCCGAAGATGACCACCCGGCCCTTCTCCAGGTGACGGATCGCGCGCAACGGGATGTAGGGCTCGGCGACCTGGCCCATCGCGATCGCGGTCTGCACCCGGCTCTGGGCGCCTGCCTTCTCGAGGAAGTCCTGGAGGGCCAGGCTGTTCATCACCGTGCCCAGCATGCCCATGTAGTCCGCCCTGGCCCGATCCATGCCCCGGGTCTGCAACTCCGCACCACGGAAGAAGTTGCCGCCTCCGGTCACGATCGCGACCTGTACACCGCTGGAGACCACTTCGGCGATCTCCTCGGCGATACCGGCGATCACGTCCGGGTCAACCCCAAGCTTGCCGCCGCCGAAGGCTTCTCCGGAGAGCTTGAGCAGGACGCGTCGGTACGGGCTGGGCATGAGATCTCCTCGGGGCAGGCGGATTCAGCTGTCGTCGGCGGGGGTGCCTGACCCACAGTAGACGATGAATGCAGAAGCGGCCGCCCAGCAGGGCTGGACGGCCGCTCACCGGCATAGATCAGGCGCCGGCGGCGAACCGCACGAAGCGCTTGACCTGGACGCCGTTGTTCTTCAGCAGCTGGCCGACCGTGAGCTTGTCATCGGACACGCTGGGCTGCTCGACCAGGCAGACCTCCTTGAAGAAGCCACCCAGGCGACCCTCCACGATCCGCGGAATGATCTGCTCGGGCTTGCCCTCCTCGCGAGCGGTCAACTCGGCGATCTTGCGCTCGTTGGCCAAGACCGCCTCGGGCACCTCGTCGCGGGTGACGTAGGCCGGGGACATCGCCGCGATCTGCATCGCAATCCCGCGCACGAATCCCTCCTCGCCGCCGTCGTGCTCGACCATCACGCCCACCTGCGGCGGCAGGTCCTGCGACCGCTTGTGCAGGTAGATCGTGACCGGGCCGTCGAAGGTGGCCGCGGCCGCCAACTCGAGCTTCTCGCCGATCTTGGCGCTGAGCTCGGCGATCGCCTCGGCGACGGTCTTGCCCGAGGGCAACGCGACGACGCTGGCCGCCTCGACGCCGTGCGCGCCCGCGGCGTCCACAGCCTTGGCGATCTCCTCGGCCAGGGTCATGAACTCGGCGTTCTTGGCCACGAAGTCGGTCTCGGCGCCCAGCTGGATGACGGTCTTGCCCGCCGAGGCGACCAGACCGTTGCTGGCGTCGCGGTCGGAGCGGTTGGCCATCTTCGCCTGGCCGGTGACTCGCAGGATCTCGATGGCGGCGTCGAAGTCGCCGTCGGCTTCAGTGAGCGCCTTCTTGGCGTCCATCATTCCGGCGCCCGTGGCGTCACGGAGCTTCTTGACGTCTGCGGCAGTGATCGTTGCCATGTCTCTCGCTGGTTCCTTACTTCGTCTTCTTGGTGGTCTCGGCCTTCTCGGCCTCGGGCTCGGACGCAACCTCGGCGACCTCGACGGCCGGCTCGGCCGCAGCCTCGGCAGCCGGCTCGGCAACGACCTCGGCGGCCGGCTCGGCAACGACCTCGGTCACGTCCGCCGTCGGCTCAGCGACGACCTCGGCGGCCGGCTCGGACGCGGCCTCGGTCACGTCGGCCGTCGGCTCAGCAACGACCTCGGCGGCCGGTTCGGCAACAGCCTCGACGGATGGCTCCGCGACGGCGGTCTCGCTGACGCTCGACGCGTCGTCCCCGGCGGCCGGAGCACCGGCCAGCAGGTCGCGCTCCCAGTCGGGCATCGGTTCTGCTTCCTCGCCGGAGGCCGCGCTGGCGGAGCGGGCCAGCAGCCCCTCGGCCACGGCGTCGGCAAGCACCCGGGTGAGCAGAGCGACCGAGCGGATCGCGTCGTCGTTACCCGGGATCGGGTAGTCGACCTGGTCAGGATCACAGTTGGTGTCGAGGATGCCCACGATCGGAATGTGCAGCTTGCGGGCCTCGTCGATCGCCAGGTGCTCCTTGTTGGTGTCAACGATCCATACGGCCTGGGGCAGCCTGTGCATGTCGCGGATTCCGCCCAGGGTCTTGGCGAGCTTGTCCTTCTTGCGCTTCTGCTGCAGCAGTTCCTTCTTGGTCAACCCGGAGGCGGCGACATCGTCGAAGTTGATGCCCTCCAACTCCTTCATCTTCGCGATCCGCTTGCTGATGGTGCCGAAGTTGGTCAGCATGCCGCCCAACCAGCGCTGGTTGACGAAGGGCATGCCGACGCGGGTGGCCTGCTCGGCAATGGCCTCCTGGGCCTGCTTCTTGGTGCCGATGAACAGAATCTGCCCGCCCTTGGCCACGGTGTCCTTGACGAAGCCGTAGGCCGAATCAATGTAGGACAGCGACTGCTGCAGGTCGATGATGTAGATGCCGTTGCGCTCAGTGAAGATGAACTTCTTCATCTTGGGATTCCACCGGCGGGTCTGGTGTCCGAAGTGGACGCCGCTGTCGAGCAGCTGGCGCGTGGTGACGACGGCCATGGCCGTTCCTTTCCGCGCGAGCCCGGGGCGTACCCGAGCCCACTTGAGTTTCTCGGACCGAGCTTTTCGGTCCGCCTGATGCAGCCGCCGGTGCCCACCCATCGCTGGGACCTCGGGTCCGACCCGCCGTTCGGCGGTAGGACTGCATGCGAAGTCGCCCCGGATCGGCCGGGACGCTGGGCACATTCTACGCGGCGGGCAGGCGCCACCACCAAACCGGCCGGGCCGAGTTGTCCACAGCTTCCGCATTGTCCACAAGCCGCCGTATCCAATGACCGCCGAAACCTGTTGTTGCCGAAGGTACGGGCATGACGAAGATGCGGTCGTTGGTCCTGCTGCTGATGGTGTCCTGCCTGTGGGCGGGCGCCTCAGTCCCAACGGCCGCTGCGGTCGAACACGCGGTACCGCCCTTGGCGGGCTCAGTGGTTCGCGGTTTCGACCCACCCGACCAGCCGTGGCTGTCCGGTCATCGAGGAGTTGACCTGCTCAGCACCGTCGGCTCCGAGATCGTGGCTGCGATGGCCGGTCGGGTCGTCTTCGCCGGGACAGTGGCCGGACGCGGTGTGGTGGTGATCTCGCATGGGGAGCTGCGCACCACCTATCTCCCGGTCCGGCCGCTGGTTCCGGTCGGCACGTTCGTGTCAGCAGGCCAGGTGATCGGGCAACTGCTCGCCGGGCATGACTGCTTTGGAGGCGTCTGCCTGCACTGGGGACTCAAGCGCGATCAGGCGTACCTCGATCCGCTCGGCCTGCTCGACCAGGCCGAAGTGCGGCTGCTGCCTGCGGACGCGGCCGCGCGGGTGGAGCAGCTGATCGATCTCCGCGGTCGGGCGCTCGCCGGCGGGCACGGCCTTCCCGGGGTGCTCAGCAGACCGGTACCCGGGGCGGTCGGGTCCCGGTTCGGAATGCGGCTGCACCCCATCTTTCGCGTCAGGCGACTGCACAACGGGGTCGATCTCCACGCCGGTTGCGGCGATCCGATCCGTGCGTCCGCGCCCGGCAGGGTGGCACGGGTGAGCTATGACTCAGCGTCCGGGCATCGGCTCGAGATCGACCACGGGAACATCGGCGGGCACCATCTGGTCACGATCTACATGCACGCCACCGGATACTCGGTCCGAACCGGTGACCGGGTGCAACGCGATGAAGTAGTCGGCCGGGTGGGCTCCACCGGCTGGTCGACCGGATGTCACCTGCACTTCAGCGTGAGCCTCGACGGGCGCTACGCCGATCCGGAAGGGTTCTGGCAGTGACCGTCCTGCCTCAAGCCCTCGGATGTGCCTGCTGGTACGCGCGGCGAAGCCGAGCGCCCGACACATGGGTATACAGCTGGGTCGTCGCCAGGGACGAGTGGCCGAGCATCTCCTGCACCGACCGAAGATCCGCACCGCCCTCGAGCAGATGGGTGGCCATCGCGTGCCGCAGCCCATGCGGACCCAGGTCTGGGGCGTCGGGCACGGCGGCGAGGGCACGGTGCACGATCCTGCGCACCACTCGCGGGTCGATCCGTGCACCTCGGTCACCGACGAAGACAGCCTGGCCCGCCGCTGGACGGGCCAGGCGGGGACGGACCTTGAGCCACGCGTCCAGTGACCGCAGCGCCGGGGCACCCAGCGGCACGGTGCGCTGCTTTCCGCCCTTCCCGAGCACCCGCAGCAGGCCACGCTGGGTGTCGAGATCACCGACGTCCAGACCGGTCAGCTCGGAGACTCGAATGCCGCAGGCGTAGAGCACCTCGACGATCGCGAGATCCCGACGCCGGGCGGCGCGCTCATCGGGTGCGTCCACCTCGTCCACGCGGGCCGCGAGGGCGTCCAGAACCTGCCGGGCCTGATCGGCCTCAACGGTCGGCGGTAACCGGCGGTCCACCTTCGGTGACCGGAGTGTCGCGGCGGGGTCGGAAGGCAGGCGTCCGGTCCGAGCCGCCCAAGCGAAGAAGGTCCGGACGCCGGCGGCTCGCCGCTGCAGCGTCGATCGATCCGCCCCGGCGGCATGCTGGTTGGCGAGCCAGGTCCGAAGGTCGGCCAAGGTGACGTCGTCGGGCTCACCGGCGCCAACCCGGATCAGGTGGACGAACAGGTTGACCAGGTCGCCGGTGTAGGCACGCACCGTGTTCTCAGACAGGCCGCGCTCCAGTCGCAGGTGGATCGCAAACTCATCCACCAAGGCCGCTGCTCGCGGCGCGAACTCCTGGACCTGCTCCACCCAGTCAGCGTCCCTGTGCGGGCCGGTTGGCGCAAGCCCACCCGCCGCGCGCCCTAAGATGTCGCACCGGAGAACAGGAGCACGTGGGTATGGGAATCGAGGAGTTGACCAGCGGCGGCACGCTGCGTCGGATCACGCGCTGGGGAGAGCCGGTGATGCACGCCAGGACCCGTCCGGTGACCGACTTCGACGACGATCTGCGTGCCCTGATCCGCGACATGTTCGCGACCATGGAGGTCGCGCGCGGGGTAGGGCTCGCCGCCACCCAGGTGGGCGTCGACTTGTCACTGTTCATCTACGACTGCCCCGACGGCGACGAGATCAACCGGATCGGCGCCGTGTGCAACCCCGTGGTCAGCCTGCCCGAGGGGAACACGCGGAATCTGGAGTCCGCCGACGAAGGATGCCTTTCGCTTCCCGGCGCCTTCCAGCCGCTGGCCCGCCCCGACAAGGCCACCTGCACCGGTCTCGACCCGTGGGGCCAGCCGGTCACCGTGCACGGCACCGGCCTGCTCGCGCGCTGCCTGCAGCACGAGACGGACCACCTCAACGGCACCGTCTTCGGCGATCGGCTCTCGAACCGGCTGCGCCGCAAGCTGTACGCCCAGCACGAGGAGCTCGCCCACCTCTACCCTGACGACTGGCCGGTAGTGCCGCGCAAGACCTCCGCGGACGACTAGCCCGGCTCAGCCCAGGACGTAGCCGGCGATCGCGCTGGCCGCTGCCACGTTGAGCGAATCGACGCCCGGCCGCATCGGGATTCGCACCACGGCGTCGGCGTCCCCCACCCAGGCTGAGCTCAGCCCGTGCCCCTCTGTACCCAGCAGCACCGCCAGCCGGTCGCTCGGACGCACCGACTCCGCGAAACTGGCCAGATCGACCGCGTCGTCACGCAGAGCGAGGGCGGCAACCCGGAATCCGGCTCTCCGCAGCAGCGGGCCGATCGCCACCCCGGCGTCCAGACGCGCCCACGGCAGGGCGAACACCGTCCCCATCGACACCTTGATCGAGCGTCGATACAACGGATCGGCACAATGCGCGCTGACCAACATTCCGTCCCAGCCCAGCCCTGCCGCGTTGCGGGCGATCGCCCCGACGTTGGTGTGATCGACCAAGTCCTCCAACACCATCACCCTGTGTCCGGAGAGTACGTCCGCAACGCTGTGCCGAGAGACCCGGTACAGCGAACCCAGGGCGCCGCGGTGCACGTGAAAGCCGGTGACCTGCTCGGCCAGGTCCTCACTGACCAGGTAGACCGGCACGTCGAGCGGCTCCAGGACGTCGGCGAGTTCGGCCAGCCAGCGCTCGGCGAGCAGGAACGACCGGGCCGGGAAGCCCGCGTCGAGCGCTCGGCGGATCACCGTACTGCCCTCGGCGATGAAGATGCCCTGTTCGGTCTCCAGCAGGCGCCTCAAGCTGGCCTCGCGCAAGCCCACGTAGTCGGCCAGCCGGGCATCGTCCGCACGCTCAAGAGGGATCACGGTGGCCACGGGCGGGATTCTATGTCCCGCGTGCGGCCCGGCAGCGCGAGCCGACCACCCGGCATACGCAGCTGGCCACGAGCACGGCGCCGGCGGCCCGCGACGGCAAGGCACGCCCTAGGATGAGCCACGATGTCTTGGCTCTCGCGTCTCCCCGTCGACCGGTTCCTGCTCGCCATCATCTCCGCGGCGGTGCTGGCATCGATCTTCCCCGCCACCGGGATCGGGGTGGACGTCCTCGACGTGGCCACGACGATCGCGATCGGAACGCTGTTCTTCCTCTACGGCGCCCGCCTGAGCCCCTCTGAGACGCTGGCCGGCCTCAGACACTGGCGGCTCCACGTGACCATCCTCTCGTTCACCTACGTGCTGTTCCCGCTGCTCGGGCTCGCCGTCGTCGCCATCGTCGGCCCTCTGGTCGGGCCCGGGCTCAGCGCCGGCCTGCTCTTCGTGACCCTGGTCCCGTCCACCGTCCAGTCGTCGATCGCATTCACCTCCATCGCACGAGGCAATGTCGCCGGGGCCGTGGTGAGCGCGTCGGCGTCCAACATCCTGGGCGTGTTTCTCACGCCCGCGCTGGCCTGGCTGCTGATGAGCAACACCGGACGGGTGGCCTTCACCACGTCCACAATCGTCGACATCATGCTGCAGTTGTTCCTGCCCTTCGTGGCGGGCCAGCTCTCCCGCCGCTGGACGGCCGGCTTCGTGAACGCCCATCCCCGACTGAAGCTGGTCGATCGGGGGTCGATCGTCCTGGTCGTCTACGCGGCGTTCTCGGCCGGCATGCGGGAGGGCATGTGGACCCAGACGTCCTGGAGCTCGCTCCTGGTGGTGTTGGGGGTCTGTGTGGTCATCCTCGCGATCATGCTGGGCCTCACCTGGTGGACCGCCCGCCGGCTCGGGTTCTCCCGTGCCGATGCGATCGCGATCCAGTTCTGCGGCACGAAGAAGTCCCTGGCCAGCGGGCTGCCGATGGCCGGCGTCCTGTTCGCCGGGCAGCCGCTCGGGCTCCTGATCCTGCCCTTGGTGCTGTTCCACCAGGCACAGCTGATGGCCTGCTCTGCGCTCGCCGGGCGATACGCCCGTACGATGAGCGAATGAGCCGCCCGGCCAGGTACGCCAAGGGTCTCGCCAAGCGCGAGGAGATCCTCACCACCGCTCTGAGCGTGATCGCCCGAACCGGCTACGGACGCACCTCGGTGCGAGAACTGGCTGCAGCCGTCGGGCTGAGCCAGGCCGGATTGCTGCACTACTTCGCCTCCAAGGAGGAGTTGTTCGCCGAAATCCTGCTCAAACGCGACCAGGTCGACCACGATCGCAGCGAGCCGGAGGCGGGCTCGGAGATCGCCGCCCTGGCCAGCATCGTGAGGCACAACACCCAGGTGCCCGGACTGGTGCAGCTATACGCGCGATTCTCGGTAGAGGCCACCGAGGCCGGACACCCCGCGCACGACGCGTTCGTCACCCGCTATGACGAGATCCGCACACTGCTCGCCGACGAGATCGTCGCCCGTCAGGAGGCGGGCGCACTGCCGCCAGCGCTCGACGCGACGAAGATCGCCAACCTGCTGATCGCCGCGTCCGACGGCCTGCAGACCCAGTGGCTGCTGGACGGCGACGTCGACATGGCCGACCATCTCGACTACCTGATCGACCTGCTCGGCCTCGGCACACCGGCCGACTGACGCCTACTGCTGCGGCGGCTCCGGCTCGGGCTCGACCGCCGGAGCCGGCGCCGGCTCCGGCTCCACCGCTCGCTCCGGGCCGGACGTGATTGCGTTGCCGAGCTCGGTGGCCAGGCGCGCCGCGCGACGGCCCTCCAATGCTTCGGCCTCCGCGATCGCCTTCTTCACCGACTCCGCCGAGTTGGCCTCGTCGACCTTCTTCTGCGCCTCGATCTCCGCGAACACGTCCACAGGCCGCGGAGCCGAGAACTCGGTCTGCTCGTCCTCTTCGGCGCCACTGATGCCTGCCGCCACGGCGTTCCCAGCCACCTGGCCCAGGCCCTTCAATGCATCGTTCAGTTCGCTGGGGATGATCCACATCTTGTTGGACTCGCCGCGGGCCAGGTTCGGCAGCATCCGCATGTACTGGTACGCCAGCAACGACTGGGTCGGCTTGCCCGCGTGGATGGCGCTGAAGGTGGTCGTGATCGCCTGCGCCTCGCCCTCGGCGCGCAGCATCGCCGCCTGCCGGTCGGCCTGNNGACAGGATCATCGACTGCCGCTGGCCCTCCGCGGTCAGGATCGCGGCCCGCTTGTCGCGCTCGGCCCGGGCGCCCTTCTCCATCGCGTCCCGGATCGTCGCGGGCGGCTCGATCGAGCGCAGCTCCACCCGGTTCACCTTGATGCCCCACTTGCCGGTGGCATCGTCCAGTACGGCGCGCAGCTTCTGGTTGATCTCCTCACGACTGGTCAGGGTCTGTTCCAGGTCGAGCCCGCCGATGATGTTACGCAGCGTGGTCATGGTGAGCTGCTCGATCGCCTGAATGTAGTTCTGCGCTTCATAGGCGGCCCGTACCGGATCGACCACCTGGTAGTAGATGACCGAGTCGATGTTCACCATCAGGTTGTCCTCGGTGATCACTCCCTGCGGCGGGAAGGGCACGACCGCCTCGCGCATGTCCATCGTGTAGCGCACCGAATCGATCACGGGCACCAGCAGGTGCGGGCCCGGTTCCAGCGTCCGGCGGAACTTGCCCAGCCGCTCCACCACCCCGACCTGTTGCTGGCGGACGACGCGCACCGAACGCACCAGGACGGCGACGACGACCATCGCCACCAACAGCCAGATGATCGCGGCAAAGACTTCAGGCATCTCGTTCTCCTCGGGGCTTCAGGGAAGGGCCAAATTGCGGGGGTAGACGATCGCGATGGCACCGTCGATCCGGTACACCTCGATCTCGGTACCGGCCGGGATGGTGCCCTCCACGCTGTGGGCGGTCCACACCTCACCGGCGACTTTCACCTCACCAGTACCGGAGGTGATCTCGGTCAGCGCGACGCCGGCGCTGCCCACCATCTTGTCGACGCTGGAGCGGTAGCCGGGCAGCGCCCTCACCTTCCGCAACAACGTGGGACGGGCCAGCGCGAGCATCGCCACGGCCACCACCACGGCGGCGGCGATCTGCACCCACAGCACGCCCGGGAACGCCAGTGCGACCAGACCACCGGCGAGCGCGCCGGAGGCCAGCATCAACAAGGTGAAGTCCAGCGTCATCAGTTCGGCGACGCCGAGCAGGGCGGCCAGGGAGACCCACACCACCCAGAGGTGTTCAGCCAGCCACTCCATCGTGCATCACTCTCCTGCCCCCATCATGCCAAGGACATCACGAAGATCACGATCTTCGCCGAAATGATCGGGCATCGGCGTCACGCCAGCCGGGCAGGCGGCCGGTGCGCCGCCCGTGCAGCCGCCCGCGCCGACCAACGCCCGTCTACATTGCTGATCTCCAGCAGGATGTCGAAGGTCGCACTCAGCCGCGGGCTGGTCAGCACCTCCGCGATCGGGCCGGCGGCCACGATCCGTCCGTGCTTGAGCAGGAGGGCATGCGTGATTCCGACCGGGATCTCCTCCACGTGGTGGGTGACCAGGACAGTGGCCGGCGCGTACGGGTCGGAGCAGATCTCCGACAGCGTGCCCACCAGGGCCTCTCTGCCGGTCAGATCCAGGCCGGCCGCGGGCTCGTCCAGCAGGAGCAACTCGGGATCGGTCATCAGGGCGCGGGCGATCTGGACGCGCTTGCGCTCCCCCTCGCTCAGGGTTCCGAACGTGCGGTCGGCGAGATGGTCGACCTGGAGCTGCTGCATCAGCAGCTCGGCCCGGTCGTGATCGAGTTCGTCGTAGGCCTCGCGCCAGCGTCCCATCACGGCGTAGGCGGCAGACACGACCACGTCGGAGACCCGCTCCGAGCGCGGAATCCGGTCGGCCAGCGCCGCCGAGGTGACGCCGATCCGGGGACGCAGCTCGAATACGTCCACCGCGCCCAGAGTCTCGCCGAGGATCTCCGCCCGGCCCTTCGACGGGTGCCACTGCGCGCCCAGCACCTGCAGCATGGTGGTCTTGCCCGCGCCGTTGGGGCCGATCACGACCCAGCGCTGGCCCTCCTCAACCGTCCAGGTGACGTCGTTGAGCAAGGTGGCCCCGGACCGGACGATCGAGACTCCCTGTAGATCGACGACACTCATGCGGCAAACCTATCGACTCCCACGCCCCGATTCCGACCGCACTCGCGGGCGTGCCCCGCGTCCGGGGCAAGTTCGCTGCCGAAACGGCTCCCGAGCCCCGCCTACTACCGAGCGGACGGCCGATCCTGTGGCGGAGGACGGACGGCTCGACCGGTCAGGCGCCGGTCGAGTGCAGCCCGCCGTCCACGTGCACCATCTCGCCGGTTGTGGCCGGGAACCAGTCGCTGAGCAGGGCAACCACGGCTTTCGCCGTCGGATCGAGATCGCGCGGATCCCAGCCGAGCGGCGCCCGGGTGCCCCAGATCGAGTTGAACTCTTCCGAACCGGGAATGGCTTTCTTCGCGATCGTCTCCAGCGGCCCGGCGGCCACCAGGTTGCAGCGGACGCCGTCCGGCCCGAGATAGCGGGCCAGATAGCGCGACGTGCTCTCCAGAGCGGCCTTCGAGACACCCATCCAGTCGTAGGTGGGCCAGGACACGGTGGCATCGAAGGTCATGCCCACGATCGAGGCGGTGTCGCCGAACAGCGGCTTGCAGGCCATGGCCAGGCTGACCAACGAGTAGGCCGAGACGTGCATCGAGAAGCCCACGTCGCTGAACGGGGTGGAGAGGAACTTGCCGCCCAGCGCGGTCTCCGGATTCGCGAACGCGATCGAATGCACCACGCCGTCCAGGTGGTCGAAGTGCTCGCCGAGCCGGTCGGCGAGCGAGGCGAGGTGTTCGTCATTGCTCACGTCCAGCTCCAGCAGCGGCGGAGTCGGGTCGAGTCGCTTCAGCACCCGCGCGGTGAGGCTCATCGCCCTGCCGAAGTTCGACACCACCACGTTGGCGCCCTCTGCCTGCGCGATCTCCACCACGCGGTAGCCGATCGAGGTGTTCATCGTCACCCCGGCGACCAGGATGTTCTTGCCCTCAAGGATTCCCATGCCGCTATCCCCTTCTCAGTGGCCCATGCCGAGGCCGCCGTCGACCGGAATCACGGCGCCGGAGATGAAGCCCGCCTCCTCCGAGGCGAGGAACGCCACCGCGGAGGCGACCTCTGCGGGCTGGCCCAGCCTCGCCGCGGGGATGGACGCGAGGTACTTCGCGATCACGTCCTCGGGCAGGACCGCCGTCATCTCGGTCTCGATGAACCCGGGCGCGACCACGTTCGCGGTGATGCCGCGGCTACCCAGCTCACGGGTGAGCGAGCGCGCCACGCCCACCATCGCCGCCTTGGACGCCGAATAGTTCACCTGACCCGCCGAGCCGTACAGTCCGACCACCGAGCCGGTGAACACGATCCGTCCCCACTTGCCGCGGATCATGCTCTTCGCGGCCCGCTTCGCCACCCGGAATGCTCCGGTCAGGTTCACGTTGATCACCGCGTCCCAGTCCGCGTCCGTCATCCGCAGGATCAGCGTGTCCTTGGTGATGCCGGCGTTCGCGACCAGGATCTCGACCGGGCCGTTCGCCTCCTCCGCGGTCTTGAAGGCCGCCTCCACCTGCTCGGCGTCGGTAACGTTGCAGGTGACGCCGAGGGCGCCGTCGGGGGCCTCCCCACCCATGTCGAAGCTGGCGACGCGATGGCCGGCGGCGAGGAGCCGTCCGACGATGGCCGCTCCGATACCCCGGTTCCCACCGGTCACGATCACGCTGCGGGCAACTGCATTCGTTGAGGTTTCAGTCACGGCGCACAACATATCGGAAGGCGTCCGGAGTGTCTGCGACCTAGTCTTGTGGGGTGAGTCCGGCGAAACTGCGCAAACCCGCACTGATCACCAGCGCGCGGCTCGGCCGGACCCTGGACAACGACGCCCGCAGGGTCCGCTACCTGTGGACGATGGGCGTCCGGGTCGCCTGCTTCCTCGCCGCCACCGTGACTCCCCTGCCGTGGAACCTGCTGCTGCTGATCGCCGCCGCCGTTCTCCCCGCGATCGCCGTGATGCTGGCCAACGCGATCGACCAGCGCAGCCTGCCCGAGCCCGAGCAGCCAGAGCTCGACCGCCCCGCGCTGCCCGGGGCCGAGACCGTCGGCGGCTCGGTGGAGGACGAATGAGGCTCTTCTCCGCGCCGATGGGGGCCCGCCCCACCACCGGACGCCTGTGGCTGCGCTGGGTGGCGCTAGCGATCTTCGTGGTCGCGCTGGCGATCGCCTTCGTGAACCTCGGCTTCTGGCAACTGGCCCGGCTGGATCAGCGACGAGCGATGAACAACTCAGTGGTCGCGCACGAGACGTCAGCCCCGGTGCCCTTCGAGTCGGTGTTCACCCGCACCATCGTCGAGGCCGACCAATGGCAGCGAGTCAGCGTGCAGGGCACCTTCGACGCCGAGCATCAGTATCTGGTCCGCTACCGCTCCAACGGCGAGCAGTCCGGCTACGAGGTGGTGACGCCGTTGCGAACCACCTCCGGTGAGTGGGTACTGATCGATCGCGGATTCGGGGTGAAGCCGAACGACGCCGACTACCCCAGCGTGCTGCCCGCGCCGCCGTCCGGGGAGGTCAGCATCGTGGGCTACGTCCGCCGCGACGAGCAGGGCAGCCAGGACGCCATGACGCCGGTTCAGCCGAGCAACACGATCCGGCTGGTGAACTCCGCCGCTCTGGCGGCCACCCTGCCCTACCCCGTGGTCAACGGCTACATCTCGGTGCTGGAGATCACCCCGGCCCAGACCGGCGACCTGGTGCCCGTACAGCCACCGGAGCTCACCGAGGGCAACCACTTCTCCTATGCGATTCAATGGTTCACGTTCGCCGGGATGGCCGGAATCGGGTTGGTGCTGCTGATCCGTTCGGACGTTCGCGCCGGGCGCCGGGCAGCGGCGCCATCGCCGGAGAAGGAAGAGGAACCCTGATGAAGCACACCTGGATCGTGACGATGGGACTGGTCGGGTTGCTCGCCGCCTGCACCTCGACGACGCCGGCCGGCCCGGCGTCCACGGCGACGCCGGCGCTGGACGGGACGTCCTGGACGGTGACAGGGATCAACGGCACCGCACCTCTGTCCGGCCACGAACCCACCATGGAGTTCGCCGGTACCACCGTCGCCGGGCTGGCCAGCTGCAACCGCTACAACGCCGCGTTCACCCAGGACGGGTCGGCGGTCACGATCACCCCGGGGGTGACCACTCAGATGGCCTGCGCCGAGGACGTGATGGCCCAGGAGCACGCGTTCACCGTCGCGCTCACCCAGGTGAGCGGCGTGCGGGCAGTCGGCAACAACGTCGAACTCGTGGACGCCAGCGGTAGGTCGGTGCTCGCGCTGGCCGCGGTCGTCAACCAACCGCTGGAGGGCACGACATGGACGCTGAGCGGGCTGATCAGCGCCGAAACGGTCAGTTCGCCGGTGGCCGGCAGTTCGGTCACGATGACGATCTCGGACGGAACGCTCTCCGGCAAGGCATGCAACACCTTCCACGGCACCGTGTCCTGGACGCAGACCAGCATCGGCGTCGGCCCGCTGGCGAGCACCAGGATGGCCTGCACCTCCGCGGAGCTCACGACCCAGGAGAACACCGTGCTGAAGACCCTCGAGGCAGCCACCGGCTACACGATCGCGGGCAACACCCTGACCCTCACCGCCGACGACGGTTCGGGCCTGAACTTCACCGCCGCGTAGTGAGCATCGAGGCGGCGCTCGACCTGCTCGCCTGCCCCCGGTGCGGGAGCGGGCTCGCCGTGGCCCCCTCCGGCGGCGGACGCGCGCTGCGGTGCACCCGGGAACACTCCTTCGACATCGCGCGGCAGGGGTATGTGAACCTGCTGGAGGGCCCGGAGCCGGGCAATGCCGACACCGCGGCCATGCTGGCGGCTCGGACCCGCGTGCACGCGTCCGGACTGTTCGAACCGGTCGCCGACCAGATCGCCACGCACCTGGTCGGACGCCCGCGGGTGCTCGAAGTGGGGTCGGGCACCGCGTACTACCTGGTCCGCTCGCTCGGCGACGACGACGCCGGCGTCGGGATCGCGCTGGACGTCTCGAAGGCCGCAGCCCGGCTGGCCGCTCGCCTCGACCCGCGCGTGAGCGCCGTGGTGGCCGATGTGTGGCGCACGCTGCCGATCGCCGACCACTGTCTCGACGCCGTGCTGTGCGTGTTCGCGCCGCGCAACCTCGCCGAGTTCGCTCGGGTGCTTCGCGCCGACGGCCGGCTCGTAGTGGTCACGCCGAAGCCCGAGCATCTCGCCGGGCTGCGCGACCGGCACGGCCTGCTCGAGGTGCCTGCCGGGAAGGCCGACCAACTCGCCGTCGCGGCCGCCGAGTTCTTCGAACCACTGGCCCGCACCGGACTGGTCCGCACCCGCGAGGTCGACGCCGCGCTCGCCTCCGACGTGATCGCGATGGGGCCGAACGCGTTTCACCGGGTGCCCCAGGACGTCGCCGGCGGCAACTTGGTGGTCGCGGTCGACACGCAGGTGTTCCGTCCGCTACCCGTGTGACCGCTCACCACGGCGACCGGTTTTGCTGCAAGATGAGCCCTATGGTGACCCCATGGCCCAGCGCTGACGCCGAGCGCCTGCTGGCTGAGCTGGTGGATCACCTCGACCAGCAGATCCCGCACGCGCAGGGGCTGCGTCGCGAGCTGCACCGCCACCCCGACCTCAGCGGGGCGGAGCGGCCGACCGCCGAACGACTGCGGCACGCCCTGCCGAACCTGCGGGCGCACCGTGTGGCCGACACCGGGTTCCTGGTCCGGGTCGGCCCGCCCGGGCCCTCGGTCGCGATCCGGGCCGAACTGGATGGCCTGCCGCTGGTCGAACGAACCGACGTGCCGTGGGCGTCCACCTCGGACGCGATGCACGCCTGCGGCCACGACGTGCACATGGCAGCGCTGTGGGCGCTGCTTCAGGCCGCGCGGCACGTCGACCTGCCGGTGGGCCTGGTCGGACTGTTCCAGCCTCGCGAAGAGGTGCAGCCGTCCGGGGCCGAGGACGTGGTCGGCTCGCAGCTCCTGCTCGAGCACCAGGTGCGGGCCGTGATCGGAGGGCATGTCCAGCCGCGTGTGCCCAGCGGGGTGATCAGCACGGGCTCCGGCGCGATCAACGCCGCCGCGGACCAGTTCGACATCACCGTCCACGGCCAGCCGGGGCACGGCGCATACCCGCACGTCGCCCTCGACCCGATCCCGATCCTGGCCAGCATCGTGCTCGGCCTGCAGGAACTGGTCGGACGCACGGTCGACCCGATCCATCCGGCGGTGATCTCGGTGGGCCGCATCGAGGCCGGCACTGCGCACAACATCATCCCCGAGAGCGGCTCCCTGCACGGCGTGATCCGCACCATGCACGAGGCGGACCGAACCCACCTGCACGCGGCGATCCGCCGCCTCGCCGAACACACCGCGGCCGCCCGCGGCGCTCACGCAGACGTCGGGATCATCGTCGGCGATCCGGTACTCAACAACGACCGCCGGCTGGTGCAGTTCGTCGATCCGCTGCTGACCCACCTCGGCCTGCCGGTCGCGCACGAGCCGTTCCGCTCCTGCGGAGCCGACGACTTCTCGCACTACTCCCGGATCGCTCCGATCCTGATGATGTTCGTCGGCACCGGTGGCCCGGCCGGCGGCGGACGGCACCGGGTCGGCCTGCATCACCCCACCTTCCTGCCTGCGGAGGAGTCGATCCGGCACCTCGCCCTCGCCCTCGCCGCCGGCTACGTCGGCGGAGCCCAACTGGCGCACTGAGGGACGCGAGCGGGCCCGGACACCGGAGCGCCGCGAGGACGGCGCCACGGCGCCGCGGCACCGTCGACGGCGCGAATCCGCCCACCCGGCCGGAACGTGCCGTGAGTCAGGTCAGGCGCGTTCCGGGGACACGGCTTCGGCGAACGCCTCCGCCAGGACGTCCATGGCGTCCTCGACCAGTTCGTCGGAGATCACCAGCGGCGGCAGCATTCGGATCACGTTGCCGTAGGTGCCGCAGCCGAGCATGAGAAGTCCGCGCCGGCCGCACCCCGCGATGACGGCCTTGGTCAGAGCCGCGTCCGGGGTCTTCGAACCGTCCGGGACGACCAGCTCGATCGCCATCATCGCGCCCCGTCCGCGGATCTCGCCGATCTGCGGGTGGCTCGCCGCAAGCTCGGTGAGTCGCCGGGTGAGCAGTTCGCCGATCCGGACGGCGCGTCCGGCGAGGTCGTCGGCCTCCATGGTCTCGATCGCAGCCAGCGCCGCTGCACAGGACAACGGATTGCCGCCGAAGGTGCCGCCCAGGCCCCCGGGGACGGGCGCGTCCATCATCTCCGCACGGCCGGTCAGCGCGGCGATCGGCAGGCCACCGCCGAGCGCCTTGGCGCTGGTGACCAGGTCGGGCACCACCGCCTCGTGCTCGATCGCGAACCACGTGCCGGTACGGCAGAATCCCGACTGCACCTCGTCGGCGACCAGCACGATCCCGTGCTCGGTGCACCACTCACGCAGCTTCTGCACGAAGCCCGGTGCCGGCACGATGAATCCGCCCTCGCCCTGGATGGGTTCGAGCACCACTGCGGCGATGTGGTTCTCGCCGATCTGCACGTGGGCGCGGCTGGCGAACTCGGCGAAGGCTTCTTCGGCACAGTTCTCCGCGCCGCCGGGCCACCGGTAGGAATAAGCCATCGGCAGCCGGTAGATCTCCGGGGCGAACGGGCCGAAGCCCTCCTTGTACGGCTGCACCTTGGCGGTCATCGCCATGGTCAGGTTGGTCCGGCCGTGGTACGCGTGGTCGAACACGACCACCGCGGGCCGGCCGGTGTAGGCACGGGCCACCTTCACCGCGTTCTCCACGGCCTCTGCGCCGGCGTTGAACAGGGCCGAGCGCTTCTCGAAGTCACCGGGCGTGAGCCGGGCGAGTTCCTCGCACAGCTTCACGTAGCCGTCGTAGGGGCTGACCATGAAGCAGGTGTGCCCGTAGCTGGTCGCCTGCGCCGTGACCGCTTCGACCACCCGCGGGGCGCTGTGCCCGACCGAGGCCACGCCGATTCCGGAGCCGAAATCGATGTGCTGGTTGCCGTCGACGTCGCGCAGGATGGCGCCCTCCGCGGCCTCGATGTAGAGATCGTTGCCGCCGCTGACCGCGGCCGACACGCTCGCCTTGCGTCGCTGGGCGAGCGCAGCCGAGCGCGGTCCGGGCAGGGAAGTACGCAGGACTCGCTTCTGTTCGATCACTTCTCCTCGATCCCCCAGGCGGAGGCGTACCCGAGCGGCGCCGGGCCGGCGAGCAGGTCAAGGAACGGCACGGCGTCGAAGGACTCCGGTCCGCGCACGCCGGCACCGGACCAGGCGCCGCCGGCCAGCAGTTCCAGGGCGACCACCGGGTTGATCGCGGTCTGCCAGACCACGCATTGGGCGCCGTAGTTCGCCATCGACCACTCGTTGTCCACCACGTGGTAGAGGTAGGTCCTTCGGGGTTGCCCATCGACGCCGGTTCCGGTCACGTAGAGCCCCGCGCAGGTCTTGCCGGTCATCCGGGGGCCGATGGTCGCCGGATCGGGCAGGACGGCGGCCACCACGTCACGCGGCGACACTTCGACGCCCTTCACCCGCACCGGCGCCGTCTTGTCCAGCCCGAGGGCGTGCAGCGTCTTCAGCACGCCGATGAACTCATCGCCCAGGCCGTACTTGAAAGTGACCCGCTTCGCGTCCACCCAGCGCGGCATCAAGAGCACCTCCTCGTGCTCGACGTTGACGCACTCGACCGGACCGATCCCCTCCGGGAAGTCGAACACCTCGGGCTCGCTGAACGGCGGCGTGGTGTACCAGTCGCGACCGGATTCCCAGATCACCGGTGGGTTCAGGCACTCCTCGATCGTGGTCCAGATCGAGAAGCTGGGCGCGAAGATCTCCTCGCCGTCCTCATCGCGCACGACCAGGTTCGCGCCGTCCCTGGTACCGAGCTCGTCGATCTCGGAGAACAGGTGGTCGGCGGCGTAGCGGGCGAACACGTCCGACAGGCCCGGCTCCACGCCGATCCCGACCAGCGCCAGCCGTCCGGCCTCCTCCCAGCGAGCGGCCTGGGCGAACTGCTCGTCACCGAGCTTCACCCCGACCTCGCCGTAGGGGTTGTCCGGGTGCGGACGGGACAGGCTCATCGCCATGTCGAGGTAGTCGGCGCCAGCGGCGAAGGCCCCCTCGAACACGCCCATGACGAACCGGGGATCCACCGCGTTCAGCACGTGGGTGATCCCGTGCTCGCGAGCCAGCGCCGCAACAGAGGCGGGGTCCGACGCGTCCACCCGTGCGGCGACGAACCTCCCGTCCCCGCCACCGGCCACGGCGGCCACGGTCGCCTCAGCCCTGGCCAGGTCGTAGTCGGCCACCACCATCACCTCGAAGAAACTCCGCCTGGCCGCGATCCGCGCCACCGCGTCGCCGACACCTCCAGAGCCCACCACCAGAATGCGCATCTACTGCGCCACCTTTCTCCTCCGTGCACCGATCGCCTGTGCGATCCCGACGATCGCCAGGGCGCCCACGAACATGACGGTGCCGATCACGTTGATCTGCACCGGAGTGCCGCGCTGCGCGGCTCCCCACACATACATGGGGAACGTCACGGTCGTGGCACCGGCATTGAAGTTGGTCACGATGTAATCGTCGAAGCTCAGCGCGAAGGCGAGCAACGCGCCGGCTCCGATACCCGGAGCGACCAGGGGGAACGTGACCCGCCAGAACGTCTGGGACGGTCTGGCGTACAGGTCAGCCGCAGCCTGCTCCAGGGACGGGTCGAGCGAGGCGACCCTGGCCTTCACCGTTGTGATCACGAAGGACAACGTGAACAGGATGTGCGCGATCAGGATCGTCCCCTGCCCGGACGGCACGCCCATCGCTACGAACAGCGTGAGCAGCGACGAACCCATCACCACCTCGGGTGTGGCCATCGGGAAGAACACCAGCAGGTTCGTCGCCGCGCGGCCTCGGAACCGGTAGCGCCCCAGCGCGAACGCCGCGGCCGTGCCGATCACGGTGGCGACCAGCGAGGACACCACGGCCACCCACAGGCTCAACCCCAGCGCCTCGCACATGCCGGCGCTTGCGCACGGATTCAACCAGGCGTCCAGCGAGAACTCGTTCCACTGGTAGTTGTAGCGCCCGCTGGGCTTGTTGAAGGAGAACACCGTCACCACGAGGTTCGGCAGCAGGATGTAGGCCATCACCAACAGTCCGGCGATCACCACCAGGTTGCGTCGCAGCCACGCCATCAGACCAGCTCCTCGGTACCGGCGATGCGCACGTAGATGCCCACCAGCACGATGATCGCGGCCATCAGAATGAACGACAGTGCCGCGGCCGTCGGGTAGTCCAGGACGCGCAGGAACTGCGCGTCGATGACCTGGCCGATCATCACCGTCTGGGTATTGCCGAGCAGCTTGGAGTTGATGTAGTCGCCGGCGGCCGGGATGAAGGTGAGCAGGGTTCCCGAGACCACGCCTGGCAGCGACAGTGGCCAGATCACCCGCCAGAAGGTGTGCCAGCCGTTCGCATAGAGGTCGCCGGCCGCGTCCAGCAGTCGAGAATCGAGGCGCTCCAGCGATGCGTAGAGCGGAAGCACCATGAACGGCAGGAAGTTGTACACCAGACCGGAGACGACGGCGAACGGCGAGAACAGCAAGGAGTCGTTGCTGGTCAGGCCGACCGCCTCCAAGACGTTGATCAGCCCGGTCGCCCGGAAGAAGCCGTTCACCGGGCCCGAGTCGGTGAGGATGATCTGCCAGGCCAGGGTGCGAATCAGGAAGTTGGTGAAGAACGGCGCGACCACCAGCACCAGCAGGGTGTTCTTGAACCGCCCCGCGCGGTGCGCGATGAACCACGCCAGCGGGTAGCCGAGCAGCAGCGTGCCGACGGTCGCCAGGGCGGCATAGCCGAACGAACGGACGAAGTGAGGCCAATACCGCGACAGCGCATCGGCATAGGTCTGGAAGTTCCAGGTGAAGGTGTAGCCATTGTCGATGTCGCCGGTCTGCAGCGACTGGGACGCCAGCGAGATCGTCGGCACGACGAAGAAGACCGTCAGCCACAGCATCGCCGGGGTCAGCAGCAGGACGGGGACGAAGTACCCGCGCCGACGGGTCGCCCTGGCCGGACGGGCTGCGCCGATCGGGTGGGCGAACGCCATCAGAGCGCCTCCGACACCACGAACGACTGGTGCGGATCCCAGCCGAGCACCACCGCATCGCCGGGCCGGGCGCGCAACGAGCCGTCGTTGGGGCGGGTGACAGTGAGCTCCTGCCCCCACGGCATGGCCACAAGGTAGGTGGTGGCGACACCGGTGAAGGAGGCGTCGGTGACCGTGCCACCGAGTCTGTTGGCGCTGGGGGCGTCCTCCGGGGAGAGGATCCGCAGCTTCTCGGGGCGGATGCCCAGGTGAACGGACGGGGCGCCCTCGGCGAACCCTCCGTCCAGGGGCATGCCCTCGGGCAGCTGGGCGCGCTCCACGACCAGGCCGTTGCCGTGCGCATGCGCGGTCACGAACTCTCCGCCCGGGTCGCTGAAGCCTTCCAGGGGCAACAGGTTGGATTGGCCGAGGAAGCTCGCCACGAAGGCCGTCGCCGGACGGTCGTAGAGCTGGGCCGGCTCGCCGACCTGCTCCAGCCGTCCGGCGTTCATCACCGCGACCGTGTCGGCCATGGTCATGGCCTCCTCCTGGTCGTGGGTGACGTGGATGAAGGTGATCCCAACCTCCTGCTGGATCCGCTTCAGTTCGATCTGCATCTCCCGGCGCAGTTTCAGGTCCAGCGCACCCAGCGGCTCGTCCAGCAGGAGCACCTCGGGACGGTTCACGATCGCGCGCGCCAACGCGACCCGCTGCTGCATGCCGCCGGAGAGCTGCCGGGGCCGCTGCCTCGCCCGTTCGGCGAGCTGAACCAGCTCCAGGGCCTCCATCGAACGCTGCTTCCAGTCGGCGACCTTCAGCTGGCGCAGTCCGAACCCGACGTTGTCGAGGACGTTCAAGTGCGGGAACAGCGCGTAGCTCTGGAAGACGGTGTTCACCCGTCGCTGGTACGCCCTGGTCGCGGTGATGTCGTCGGCGCCGAGGTAGATCCGGCCCGCCGTGGGCTCCTCCAGCCCTGCCACCATCCGCAAGGTGGTGGTCTTGCCGCAACCGGAGGGGCCCAGCAGTGCGAAGAAGGAACCGGCCGGCACCTCCAGATCGATCCCCGCCACCGCGACGAAGTCGTCGAAGTGGCGGGTCAGCCCGACCAGGCGAAGCGCTCCCGTGGACGTGCTGGTCTTTGCCACCGGACTAGCCCGTCACCACGGCCTGGAACTGCCGGTTGAACGACGTCTCCTCTTCCGCGCTCAAGGCTCGGAACACCTGGGCTTTCGCGAGGATCGCCTCGCTGGGGAAGATCAGCTCGTTGTTGGCGACCTCGGGATCCTCCTTGACCAGAATCGGCTTCACCCCGGCCACCGGCGGGATGTAGTTGACGTAGTCGGCGACCGCGGCCATCACCTTGGGGTCGTAGTAGTAGTTGATCAGTTTCTCGGCGTTCTTCTTGTGCTGGGCGAGGTTCGGGATCACGAAGTTGTCCGAGAACATCGGGATGCCCTGCTCGCCGAGCGCGTAGCCCAGCTGGGGGTTGTCCGCCCGCAACTGCACGACATCGCCGGTCCAGGCCAGGCAGGCCGCCGTGTCGCCCGATGCCAGCGGCTTGGTGTACTCGTTGCCGGTGAACCCCTTGATCTGGCCCGCGTCCTTGGCCTCCTGGATCACCGCCAGCGCGGCGGCGAACTGGTCAGCGGTGACCTCGGCAAGGCTGACTCCCTGCTCGATCAGCACCATGCCCACGGTGTCGCGCATCTCGGTGAGCATGGTCACCTTGCCCTTGAGCGCGGTGTCGTGCAGCAGCTGGTCGACACTGGTCACCTTGCGGCCGCCGGTCGCCTTCGGGTTATAGGCGACGCCCACGAAACCACTCTGCCAGGGCAGCGAGTAGACCCGGCCCTGATCGAACGGGACGTCCTTCAGCGAGGGCTCCAAGTTGGCCAGGTTGGGGATGTTCGCGTAGTCGAGCGGCTGGACGTAGCCGAGCCGGACCAGCCGTGCGACCATCCAGTCCGTGCTCACCCAGGTATCGCGTCCGGTGTCCTGGCCCGCCTCGAGCAGCGGACGGACCTTGGCGAAGAACTCGTCGTTGTCGTTGTAGTCCTCGTTGTAGTTGACCTTGATCCCGGTCTGCTTGACGAAGGCCTCGATGCTGGGGTGCTTGCCTGCGTCGTCGATGTCGATGTACTCCGGCCAGTTCGACCAGTTCACCACCTTGTCGGTATCGGAGAGATCCTCGGCGGCTTTCGGCGCTGCGGACGCCGACGTGGACGAGGACGCGTTGCGTCCGGGAGATCCACAGGCAGCGAGCAGGCCGGCAGCGGCCACCCCGGCGAGGCCGGTCAACGCACTCCGCCGGGAGATCGCCGCACGGGCGAAGGACATCAGCAACGGGTCGTTCTGGTCGGGCATGTCGCCTCTCTTTCTCGGTTTCTTCCCTCAGGAGTCGATATTCGCCATCACGTGCTTGATCCGGGTGTAGTCCTCGAACCCGTACATGGACAGGTCCTTGCCGTAGCCGCTGCGCTTGAAGCCACCGTGCGGCATCTCGGCGACCAGTGGGATGTGGGTGTTGATCCAGACGCAGCCGAAGTCGAGCTCCTTGCTCGTCCGCATGGCGCGGCCGAAGTCCTTCGTCCACACGCTGGACGCCAGCCCGTACTCCACGTCGTTGGCCCAGCGGATCGCCTGCTCCTCCTCGCTGAACGACTGCACGGTGATCACGGGCCCGAAGATCTCGGACTGGATCGCCTCGTCGTCCTGACGCAACCCGGAGATCACGGTCGGCGCGTAGAAGTAGCCCTCGCCGAGCGCAGCCAGCCGCTCGCCCCCGGCAACAAGGCTCGCGTGATCGGGCAGCCGATCGATGAAGCCGGCGACCCGTCCCAGCTGGGCGGCGTTGTTCACCGGGCCGAACAGGACGTCCGGTTCGGCGGGAGGGCCGACCACTGCGCGAGCAGCGAACTCGGCCAAGGCTGCGGCGAAGTCGTCATGGATGCGCTCGTGCACGAGCACCCGGGTGGCCGCGGTGCAGTCCTGGCCCGCGTTGAAGAAGCCGGCCACTCCCAGTCCCTCGACCGCGGCCTCGATATCGGCGTCGTCGTAGACGATGCAGGGGGCCTTGCCGCCGAGTTCGAGGTGAACCCGCTTCAACGAGGTGGCCGCGCTGGCCGCGACCTCGGCGCCGGCCCGAACCGAACCTGTGATCGCCACCAGCGCCGGCGTGGGGTGCTCCACCACGAGCCGTCCGGTGTTCCGGTCGCCGGTGACCACGTTCAGCGCACCAGGAGGCAGGAACTCCGCGGCTACCTCGGCCAGCAGCAGGGTGGTCAACGGGGTGGTCTCGGCCGGCTTCAGCACGACCGTGTTGCCCGCGGCGAGGGCCGGCGCGATCTTCCAGGCCGCCATCATCACCGGATAGTTCCAGGGCGTCACCTGGCCGACCACCCCGATCGGCTCGCGCCGGATCCAGGAGGTGTGCCCGGCCATGTACTCCGCGGCGGCGCGTCCCTCCAGCACACGCGCCGCACCGGCGAAGAAGCGGAGCTGGTCGACCATCGGCGGAATCTCCTCCGAGGCGGTCAGCGCGAGCGGCTTCCCGGTCTGGCTCGCCTCGAGCGCGACGAATTCCGGCGCCCTCGCCTCGATCGCGTCCGCGAGTTTCAGCAGCGCTGCCTGACGCTCGCTCGGGGTCGTCCGACCCCAACTGGTCCGGAACGCCGCGTCGGCCGCGGCGTAGGCAGCGTCGACGTCGGCCGCGGTGGAAACCGGCGCCTTCGCGATCACGGCCGCTGTCGATGGATCTACCACGTCGGTATAGGAGTCCGCGGCAGCATCGACATAGCCGCCGGCGATGAAGTTCCGCACTCTCGCCACGTCAGTCATCCGTCCCTCCGCTCCGCTGGTGTTGGTTGAGCATCTTTACGCTCCGCAGCCTAATCCGCAATTGTTTCGGCATGATTACCACGAAAATCGTGGCGGGAGAGTTTGCCAACTCCGACTATCGCAGGGCAAGATCTGAGTCATGGCGAGAACACGGACGGACCAGACCGCCGCGGAGCGGCCCACCGCCCCGGTGCTGGACGACGTGGGCAAACGGATCATCGAGCTACTGCAGACCGACGGCCGCCGACCCTTCGTCAGTATCGCCGCCGAGGTCGGGCTGTCGGAGGGGGCGGTTCGCCAACGCGTGCAGCGACTGATCGACTCCGGGGTGATGCAGATCGTCGCAGTGACCGACCCGCTCGTGGTGGGGTTCACCCGCCAGGCCATGATCGGAATCAGAACCCACGGCGACGTCAGCCCGATCGCGCTCAAGCTGTGCGAGATCGCCGAGATCGACTACGTCGTGACCACGGCGGGCAGCTTCGACCTCCTGGTCGAGGTCGTCTGCGAAGGCGACGCAGAACTGCTCGATCTGCTGATGACCCGGATCCGGACGATCCCGGGCGTGACCGACACCGAAACCTTCGTCTACCTGAAACTCAACAAGCAGCACTACGACTGGGGAACCAGATGAGCCAGCAGACCACCCGCACCGGAACACCGCTCGCCGACGCGGCGCGCGATCACCTGTGGGGGCACTTCACCCGGCACTCGGTATACGAACCGACCGCCTCGGGCGGGTCGGGAGCCGACGTGCCGATCATCGTGCGCGGCCAAGGCCACCGGATCTGGGACGACCGCGGCCGGGAGTACTTCGACGGCCTCGCCGGGCTGTTCACCGTCCAGGTCGGGCACGGACGCACGGAGCTGGCCGAGGCGGCAGCCGAGCAGGCGGCGAAACTGGCCTACTTCCCCCTGTGGAGCTACGCGCACCCGAGTGGCATCGAGCTCGCCGAGCGGCTCGCGGGCTACGCCCCCGCAGACCTGAACCGCGTGTTCTTCACCACCGGTGGCGGCGAAGCCGTGGAGTCGGCGTGGAAGCTCGCCAAGCAGTACTTCAAGCTGACCGGGAAGCCCGGCAAGACCAAGGTGATCTCACGCTCGATCGCCTATCACGGCACTCCGCACGGTGCGCTGTCGATCACCGGGATTCCGTCCGCCAAGGCGCCGTTCGAGCCGCTCGTGCCGGGTGCGCTCAAGGTCCCGCACACCGGCTTCTACCGAGCCCCGGAGCACTTGCGCGACGACGAGTACGCCTTCGGCCAGTGGGCTGCCGAGCGGATCGCCGAGACGATCGAGTTCGAGGGCGCCGACACCGTGGCCGCGGTGTTCCTGGAACCGGTCCAGAACTCCGGTGGCTGCTTCCCGCCGCCGCCGGGTTACTTCGAGCGCGTCCGGCAGATCTGCGACGAGTACGACGTGCTGCTGGTCTCGGACGAGACGATCTGCGCGTTCGGCCGGATCGGGTCGATGTTCGCCTGCGACGACTTCGGCTATGTGCCCGACATCATTACCTGCGCGAAGGGGATGAGCAGCGGCTACTCCCCCATCGGCGCGATGATCGCCTCCGAGCGGCTCTTCGAGCCGTTCCGGCACGGCACCACGACCTTCGCGCATGGCTACACCTTCGGCGGGCACCCGGTCTCCTCCGCAGTCGCCATGGCCAACCTCGACCTGATGGAGTCCGAGGGCTTGAACGCCAAGGTGGCGAACCTGGCTCCGGCGTTCAAGGCGCAGCTGGACACCCTGCTCGAGCTACCGATCGTCGGCGATGTGCGTGGCGCCGGCTACTTCTACGGCATCGAGTTGGTCAAGGACAAGACGACCAGGGAGAGCTTCAACGAGGCGGAATCGGAGCGGTTGTTGCGCGGCTTCTTGTCGAAGGCGCTCTTCGAGGCCGGCCTCTACTGCCGCGCCGACGACCGTGGCGACCCCGTGATCCAGCTGGCTCCCCCGCTGACCATCGGCGAACCGGAGTTCGCCGAGCTCACCGGCATCTTGCGCGACGTCTTGACGAGGGCCTCCGAGCTGCTGTGACCCGCCCGCGGACCCAGCAGGCTACGGCGAGGCCAGTGGTCCACACTGGAGCGGTGGAGATCGCGATCGGTGGGGACGTCATTCGGCTCGGCCAGCTGCTGAAGTTCGCCAATGTGGTCAGCGACGGCGGCCAGGCCAAAGCTCTGCTGGCCAATGGCGCCGTGCGGGTCGACGGCGAAACTGAGACCCGCCGCGGACGGCAGGTGCCGGTCGGTGCGACGGTCGAGATCGACGACGGACAACAGGCCGTCACGCTGCACGTCGTCGCCTGACAGCGGCGCTCAGTCGCGTCCTTCGTCCCTGAGTCGCTGCTTCTCCGCAACCACGTCGCGGTAGATCTCTCGCTCGCGGACCAGCCACGCAGGCGGGTCGGCGATCAGCTCGCCGACCTGGTCTGCGGTCAGTGCTTCGGTGACACCGCCGCGCGCCAGCCCCGACCGGGAGACGCCGAGCTTCTGCGCCACCACGTCACGCGGGAAGGGACCGTTGCGTCGCAGCTCAACCAACCAGGCCGGCGGATCGCTACGCAGGGCTTCCAGCTCATCGCGGGTGATCGGTGAGGTGCGGAACTCCTCAGGAGCCGCGGGCAGGTAGATGCCGAGCTTGGCAGCGGCGGTCTGGGGCTTCATCGTCTGGCTCACCGGTGAAGCGTAGCTGGCCGACAGCAGCTAGCCTGCGTGGGTGACCAGTGAGCAGCCGGCCAGACCCGTCCTTCGAGTGGCGTTCGTGCCTGGGGTGACCCTCACCAAGTGGCGGACGATCTGGCAGGAACGCTTCCCTCGGGTGCCGTTGGAGGTCCAGGAGGTCGCCCAGGCCGAGCAGCGGGGCGTGCTGGATTCCGGCGAGGCCGATCTGTGCTTTGCCCGGCTGCCGCTCGACACCGACGAACTGCACCTGATCCGGCTCTATGACGAGGTGCCGGTCGCCTGGGTCGCCAAGGATCACGCTGTGGCGGCCGTCGAAGAAGTGAGTGTGGACGACTTGGCCGGCGAGGACTGCCTCACCGAAGTAAGTCCGCACGCGATCGACCTGGTCGCTGCCGGCGAAGCCGTGCTGTTGGTGCCGATGTCGGTTGCGCGCTCGCAGAGCCGCCGGGATCTGGCCTACCGCCCGATCCGTGATGGCGAGCCGACGACCGTCGGGCTGGCCTGGAAGGTCGACAACCCCAACGACTTGATCGCCGAGTTCATCGGCATCGTCCGCGGACGGACGGCGAACAGCTCGCGCACCGCCCGCGAGCGCGGTGACGTGGCGACGAAGAAGCCGGCCAAGACGCCGAAGCCGGCCCGACCCTCACCTCGCGGACGCTCACGCGGGCGTCGCGCACGGTAGGCGTCCTCACCTGGGCGCGGCGAGCGCTCAGGCCAGGCTGACCAGATCGGTGTACTCGGGGTTCCACAGGTCCTCGACGCCGTCGGGCAGCAGCAACACACGGTCGGGCTGCAACGCCTCCACCGCGCCTTCGTCGTGGGTGACCAGTACGACCGCCCCTGCATAGCTGCGGATCGCGCCGAGCACCTCCGCCCGCGATGCCGGGTCGAGGTTGTTCGTCGGCTCGTCGAGTAGCAGGACGTTCGCCGCGGAGACCACCAGCATCGCCAGCGCGAGCCGGGTCTTCTCCCCGCCGGACAAGACGCGGGCGGGCTTGTCCACGTCGTCCCCGGTGAACAGGAACGAGCCCAGAATCTTGCGGACGTCGGTCTCGCCCAGATCGGGTGAGGCGGTCATCATGTTCTCCAGCACTGTCGCGGACACGTCCAGAGTCTCGTGCTCCTGCGCGTAGTACCCCAGCCGAAGCCCGTGCCCGGCGACGACCTCGCCGGTGTCCGGCGTCTCGATTCCGGCCAGGATGCGGAGCAGGGTGGTCTTGCCGGCACCGTTGAGTCCGAGCACCACCACGTTCGCGCCACGATCGATGGCCAGATCGACGTCGGTGAACACCTCCAGCGAGCCGTAGGACTTGCTCAGCTCGGACGCTGTGAGCGGCACCTTGCCGCACGGGGCGGGCTTCGGGAACCGGATCTTGGCGACCTTGTCGTGCGCCCGCTCCTCCTCCAGGCCGCTGAGCAGCCTCTCGGCTCGCCGGGCCATGTTCTGCGCGGCGACAGCCTTGGTCGCCTTCGCCCGCATCTTGTCGGCCTGCGCCATCAGGGCCTCGGCCTTGCGCTCGGCGTTGGCCCGCTCGCGCTTGCGGCGCTTCTCGTCGGTCTCCCGCTG
>DJWE01000099.1 GCA_002441465.1 Propionibacteriaceae bacterium UBA6238
CCTCGATGCTCCTAGTCAGCTTAGCCAGGTCGGGGTGCGGCGTCTCGCCGACGCCGTAGCGCCCGCTGCTATCAAGAGCGCGCTGCCCAGGGTGCGATCGCCATTGTTGGTCTCATACAGGTGCTGAATCGCAGCACCCACCTGAAGGCAGCCGTCAGTCTGGGCGCAAGGTCTATACGCTGACGCCGACCGCCCCAAGGAAGCCCGAGTCTTTCCTGATAGTCATCGGCGAGCCTGCTAAGGCGGCGCCGGAGCGGGTGCCCCGCGCGTGAGCAGGTGGTCTCCCAAGGGCTCTCCCCATCTCGATCCCACGGATGATTCTCAGCCACAATCCCAATATGGCACCTGGTAAGGGCCCGTGGCAGGGATGTCACCGTGGTCCGAGACCGACCCCAGGCACTATGGTCTGGTGCATGGAAAGCCCCTTCTCTGATATCCAGGACGAGCAGCCGCTGGGTGGACTTGAGGCGCGCGGAGGTCTGCTGAGCGAAGCCCTGCGGGGGTACGTCCCCATTCGCAAGACGTTCGTGCAGTTGCCGAACACCTCAGCCACGAGACCGTCAGTCCTGGGCGCCCTTGTCCATGCCCGACAAGGGGTCGCCCTCCAGCTTCTACTGTTGGGGCTAGCTCTGGAACCGATACGTGGGCTGAATCTGGCGCCCGCTCGTTGGGCTCAGATGCTGAGGTTCCGTTCACGTCCCGTGTCGACCACGCAAGTCTTGCGCGCGGTAGGGCAGCTCCAGGAGCGCGGCCTTGTTGACCAGGGCGCGTCTCGCAGGGGCCTCGAACTTAATCTCCTGCGAGAAGATGCTTCAAGACAGCCGTACACACGTCCTGCTGGCGGAGAGGGAGGCAAGGGCTACTTCTTGCTTCCTCATGTTGCGTGGGACAGTGGTCTGCTGGATTCGTTGTCCCTGCCCGGTCTGGCGGCGTTTCTCATCACCCTCCACGACACCCATCAAAAGCCGTCCTTCCGAGCCTCGTACGAGCAGTTCGCCGGCTGGTACGGCATCTCTGAGCGCAGCGCTGAGCGGGGGTTCAGGGAGCTTGCGTCCAGAGGCCTTTTGCTCAGTCATCCGCAGAAGATCCAGGATCTCCGCTCGCCAAGTGGGCTCCGGACAGTATGGTGGCGGGCGCTTCAGGACCCCTACAGCACGTCGGCGCGTCAACGGTTGCAGGCTCTTGCGCGCAATCGGGCTGCTAAGGCTGGAGGCAGTAGGCCATGAGTGAGGGCTTCATGGCCTGGGTTGATGAGTCGGGGTCCAAGCGTGCCCAAGACCCTGGCACGTACCTCTTATCGGCTGCGATTTCAACTGAACATCAAGCTGAGGAGGCTCGAGCGAAGATGGAGAGTCTGCTTCTCCCCGGCCAAGTGAAGCTCCACTGGCGGGACGAGCAGCGCCCTCGCCAGCGGCTCATCGCCCGCACGATCGCGGAACTTGACGTCGAGCATCTCGTGGTCGTGACGACGCCACACCCGGAGAGTCATAACTTTGAGAGGAGACGCCGTCTCACAATGAAGCACCTGCTCCCGGAACTGGAGGCTTTGGGAGTGTCGCGCGCCACCTTCGAATCTCGGGGCAGGGCCGATGATCAGCGGGATCGGCGCATGCTGGATACTCTCCGAGCGGACAGGTCTATGGGCTCCCTACTCAGGATCCAGCATCAGCCTGGCCGGAGCGACCCAGTGCTCTGGGTGCCTGACGCCCTCTGTGGCATCGTCACGGAAATGCGTTGTGGAGATCTGGAGCTCTGGGAGCTCGTCCAGGCAAAGGTCACGCTCAGAGAGATCAGCCCTTGAGAAGCGCGAAACCCGGGCCCTGTCGTCCGGCAGGAATCCCGGGTTCACTTCCAGCACCACCGCAATGGGCTGGCTACACGGCCATCATGCCAGATCTGAGGGTCTCCGCCAAGGGAGGGTGACGAATCCATCCTCTGCTCACCCAGGTACCTGGGTCGCGGTGGCTGGCGGCTCCGCGCCAGTGCCACGCTAATGGGAACCACGGCCACAGTGTGGCAGGTACTGATCGAAAGGACCCCCATGCATCAGCGGCAACTCGGCACCTCCGGCCTCTACGTCTCTGACATCGGCCTGGGTTGCATGAGCCTCACCACCTCGGAGCAGGCGTCGGCGGTCATCGGCGCCGCCCTCGACGCCGGCGTGATCTTCTTCGACACCGCCGAGGTCTACGGCGCGCACGAGAACGAGCGCCTCGTCGGCCAGGTGCTGCGCCCCCTCCGCGAGCAGGTGAAGATCGCCACCAAGTTCGGCTTCAACGTCAACAACGGTCTCGAGGGCCTCAACTCCAGGCCTGACCACATCAGGGAGGTTGAACCGTACTGAGTTTGTTGGAGACTCCTGACCTTGGAAACGAGGATGGGGTTATGCCGAAAGAGCAGACAGCAGGGAAGCCGACGACGCGTCGGTATTCGCCGGAGGAGAAGGCCGCCGCGGTCCGGATGGTGCGCACGTTGCGGGCCGAGCTGGGGACCGAACATGGGACCGTGCAGCGGGTCGCGGCGCAGCTCGGATACGGCGTCGAGTCAGTGCGGTCGTGGGTCAAGCAGGCCGACATCGACGATGGTCACGTAGCCGGCGTGTCGACGCTCGAGGCCCGGCGGGTTCGGGAGTTGGAGCAGGAGGTCCGCGAGCTTCGCCGCGCCAACGAAATGGCGGATTCAAGCGGTGGGCGCAAGGAACTCTGCGAGCTTCTCTGATGGTGTCAGATAGCCCAGAGTCTTGCGTGGGCGTCCGTTGAGGCTGTCTTGGATCGCGTCCAACTCTTCGCGGCTGACGACGCTCAGGTCGGTGCCCTTGGGCAGGTACTGACGCAACAGGCCGTTGGTGTTCTCGTTGCTCCCGCGCTGCCAGGGCGAGTGGGGATCGCAGAAGTAGATCGGGATGCCGGTGGCGGTGGTGAACGCGGCGTGCTTGGACATCTCCGCGCCCTGGTCCCAGGTGATCGTGCGCGCCAACGAGGACGGCAGCTTGCTGATCGCGGCGCGCATCGCTTCCTCGACCTGCTCGGCGCTCTTGCCGTCGGGCAGGTGCAGCAGCAACGTCATCCTCGTCGAGCGCTCGACGAGCGTCCCGACCGCGCTGCGGCTTCCCTCGCCAAGGATGAGGTCGCCTTCCCAGTGTCCGGGCACGGCACGGTCGTCGGCTTCTGCAGGGCGTTCGCTGAGCATCACCATGCCGGGGATGCGGCCGCGGCCGTCGGTGGTGCCGCGCGGCTTGCGGGCCGCTCTTCCGGACCGCAGACACCGCGCCAGCTCACGGCGCAGCTCGCCTCGGCCCTGCACGAACAGCGACTGATAGATCGTCTCGTGACTCACGCGCATCTCCGGATCATCGACGTGATCCAACCGTAGGCGCGCCGCGATCTCCTGGGGCGACCACAACTGCTCCAGCCGGCTGGCGACCTCCTCGAGCAACCGGCCCGACGCGATCTTGAACGGCTTCGGCCGACGAGCTTGGTCGCGAGCGCGTTCGTGGGCATGCCACGCCGAGTAGCCGCAACGACCACCACCGCGCTTCACCTCACGGCTGATGGTCGACACCGCACGCCCCAAGTGCTCGGCAATCGCGGTGAAGGTGTCGCCACGATTGATCCCCAGCAGGATCTGCTCGCGCTCGTTGATCGTCAGGCAGCCCTGGCGGGGCTGCCAGCCAAACGGCTTGGCGTCGATGTGTCTGCCGGTGCGGGCCATGATGCCGACCATCGGCGCGCTGCAGCCGATCTCCTTGGCGATGTCGACCAGTCGCCAGCCCTTCGCGTGAAGCCTGAGCGCGAGCTGCTTCTGCTCGCGGCTGAGATGACCGTGCTTGCCCTGCATCCGGATCCTCCTGCGATCAGTGATTGCCTCATCTCACAGGACTCGTTGCGCTGACCGCTTGAATCCGCCNNGCAGCGAGTTTCTTCGGGGCGGAGCTCGACCGCCAACACCGGAAGTAGTCGCGTTCATCGACGCGAACAAGGACGACATGGTTGAGGGTCGCCCGCTCGGAGTCGAGCCCATCTGCAGCCTGTTGCAGGTGGCTCCGAGCACCTACTACGCAGCGAAGGATCGAGCCCCGTCGGCGCGGGCCCTCCGCGACGCCATCCTCATCCCGCAGCTGGTGAGGCTCTGGGATGACAACTACCGCGTCTACGGCGTCCGCAAGTTATGGAAGGCCGGCCGCCGTGCCGGGATCGACATCGGCCGAGACCAGACAGGCCGGTTGATGCGTGCCGCCGGCATGGAGGGCGCGACACGCTCGAAGCGAGTCAAGACCACCAAGGCTGACCCGGCCGCCACCAGGCACCCGGACCTGGTCAAGCGGGAGTTCACCGCGACAGCCCCGAACCGGTTGTGGGTCACAGATCTGACGTTCGTGCCGACGTGGGCCGGTGTCGGCTACGTGTGCTTCATCATCGACGCGTTCTCGCGGATGATCGTCGGCTGGCGGGTCGCTCCACACATGCGCACCGAGATGGTCCTCGACGCGATCGAGATGGCCCGCTGGTCCAGGGGCCATCACCACGGCGATCTGCGTTGTCACAGCGACGCGGGCAGCCAATTCACCTCCATCCGCTACGGAGAGCGACTCGCGGAGATCGGCGCGACCCCCTCGATCGGAACCGTCGGCGACTCGTTCGACAACGCTCTGGCCGAGACGGTCAACGGCTACTACAAGACCGAACTGGTCCGCGGGCCCGCCCGGTCCGGTCCATGGAAGAGCGTCGAGGACCTCGAGCTCGCGACCCTCGGATGGGTGCACTGGCACAACACGAAGCGCCTCCACGGCTACCTCGGCGACATCCCGCCCGCCGAGTTCGAGCAGGCGTTCTATGCTGGCCAAACCGACCGCACACAGCTGGTCGGAATCAAATAGCGCGAGTCTCCATCAGACCCAGTGCGGTTCAGGTCGTCGACGGCTCCCTGCAGCGACTCGGCGTCGAGCGGATCGACCTGCTGTACCAGCACCGCCTCGACCCCGGCGTCCCCATCGAGGAGACCGCCGGCGCCGTCAAGGGGCTGATCGAGGCGGGTAAGGTGGCCCACTTCGGCCTGTGCGAGGTGGGCGTTGACATCATCCGTCGCGCGCATGCTGTGCAGCCGGTGACGGCGCTGCAGTCGGAGTATTCGCTGTGGTGGCGCGAGCCGGAGGCGGAGATCCTGCCCCTGTTGGAGGACTTGGGCATCGGGTTCGTGCCGTTCAGCCCGTTGGGAAAGGGCTTCTTGACGGGCACCATCCAGAGCGCCGACGACGCGGCGGGTAAGAACGCCGCCATCTTCCCGCGCTTCAACGACGATACCCTGGCCCACCACCAGGGGCTTGTCGACGCCGTCGCCGCGGTGGCCAGCAGGCACCGCTGTACGCCTGGCCAGGTCGCGTTGGCGTGGATCATCGCGCGACTGCCGTACGCGTCGCCGATTCCGGGCACCAGCAAGGCCGAGCGAGCGACGGAGAACTCCCGCGCCGCGGACGTGCACCTCACGCAGGCCGACGTCGCGGAGCTGGATGAGATCTCGGCGAAGTTCCAGGTGGACCCCGTCAGGTACCCGGAGCACATGCAGCGGTGGGTCAACCGCTGAGGTTGTGGGCTTCGGCTCGGCAGGAGCCGGCCTGGGCCAATGGGTCCCTGCTAAGTGGCACCACCGCTCGCAGGAGCTAGGACCGGTTGCGTGTTCGCCCCTCCGGAATCACCAACTGGGGGAGCGCCCGGATCATGAACTGGTCGAAGTGCGGGACGGTGAACGCTGCGTACCCGTGCTCTGGCGTGTAGAGCAGCCCCATGTTGATGAGTTCCGCCCGAGTGGGGCCAAGCTGCGTGGACTGACGCTTCAGTACCGCGGCCACGTCAGCAGCCTTCTGCGGGTCCGGACCTAGACTGGCCATCGCGCGAAGGTAGGCGCGTTGCAGTTCGGTAGCCCGGTCGAGGCGCACTCTGAAGAATGACGCGTCAAGCTTCGACTCGTAGATCGGGACGGTCTGCTCCACATCGGCTCGGGTGATCTCATTCCCAGTTGCGATGCCCCAAACCGCGTAGCCAAGCTCCTGGATAAAGTAGGGATAGCCCCCCGTCAGCGTCACCGCGAGGTCGAGTGCCTCGTCGCTGAATCGCACTCCCTCATCCGCAGCCGGTACAGAGAGAGCCTTGCGGGAGTCGGTGTCAGAAAGCTCACCGATGTGTGGAAACTTGAAGAGCCGCTCCGCGTACGACTTGGCGTCGCCCGCCAGTTCGGCAATCTGCGGGAGGCCGGCCGCCACAAGAGTCACGGGCAGTTCCCGCTGGACCACCTTGTGTAGAGCAGCGATCAGGGCCTCCAGTTGAGGCTTGTGGAGGAACTGCACCTCATCGAACAGCAGCACGACGCCACGCTCCACAGACCTGGCCGCGTCGCCCAACGAAACCAAGAGGTCTGTCATGTCAAGGGCCAGGTCTCCGTGATCGGCATATCCCTCAGCTGCGCTCTCGGTCATTCCCAACGTCAGCGAGCCAGTCTGGTCGACAGAGAGGGTGAATGACCGCAAGACGGAGAGCGCATGCTCAAAGCGTTGGTTCCACCTGGCCCGTGGCGACAGTTCAAGGAGGGCGGTGCGGATCCTGGCTCCTACGTCCAGGCGGAATCTGGAGTCGTCATGTTTGCTCACCTCCAGCTCAACCACCACCCAACCCTCGGCCAATGCCTTGGAGCGGAACTGCCCGAGGAGGACGGTCTTGCCGACCCCGCGGAGTCCGGTGATGAACATGGACTGCTCGCTGCGTCCCAGCCTCAGCCGCCGCAGCAGGAGATCGAACGAAGCAAGTTGGTCGTCGCGTCCCACCACTGCCTGGGGTCGTGCACCGGCGTTGGGCGTGTACGGGTTTGAGACAGGGTCCATGGGCCCACCTTATGGAATTTATCTTGGTTTATCTAGATATCCTAAATCTGGATAAAATGGATAACGCGCCGAGGAGATCGCCAGCACATCACGGACCTGGCGGCCGCTCCCTGAGCGAGGATGCGGTTTGCTAGCCTGAATGGGCGCAAAGCCGCGCTCCGGAGCCTCGTGAAGGGAGGGACAGAGATGTCACCCATTGCTGTGCACGCCTACTCAACCCCACACACACTTGAGGCTCCCGCCGCCTGACATTCACCGCCGGGTGCCTCCTCCTCAGGAGAACACCCTTGCCAAACCTTCTGTCGTCGTTCAGTTGGAGCGACGCCCCGAATACCGCCTACTGCGACACCCTCGCCGACAACCAACGCTGGTCCACCTGGGACTCGATCGAGCGGCTCTGCCGCGGACCCGAGCCCTGGCCGGACTGGCTGGTGACCGCGGCGGCGGCCGTCGACACCGACCTCGGCCTCCTCAAGTCCGGCAAGGAGGCCGACGTCTCCCTGCTCGAACGCGCCGTGCCCGACGACCCGACGCGGTCCGTCGTCATGGCCGCCAAGCGCTACCGGTCCACCGACCGTCGCCTCTTCCACCGCGACACCGGCTACACCGAGGGTCGCCGCATCCGCAACAGCCGCGACACCCGTGCCGTCGCGCGGAAGTCGTCCTACGGCCGCACCGTCGAGGCAGGCCTCTGGGCGCGCGCCGAGTGGAACGCGCTCGTCACCCTCTACACCGCCGGCGTCCCCGTGCCGTACCCCGTGCAGATCGACGGCACGGAGATCCTCATGGAGTTCATCTCCGACGGCGACGCCGCGGCCCCGCGCCTCCACCAGACCCGCCCATCGACGGCGCAGCTCGAGCAGCTCTTCGAGCAACTACGAGACGCTATGCAGACCATGGCGCGTCTCGGCCTCGTCCACGGCGACCTCAGCCCGTACAACACGCTGGTCACCGGGATAGACGACGAGCCGCGCCTGGTGATCATCGACGTGCCGCAGCTGGTGGACCTGGCGTCCAACCCGTACGCCTTCGACTTCCTCCACCGCGACTGCACCAACATGGCCACCTGGTTCACCCGCGCGGGGCTGGCGGTCGACGGCGACGACCTCCTCGGGGAGGTGCTGGCCCACGCCTGGTGAGCGGCGGCGAACCGGTCGTTCTCATGGTTGGTCTACCCGCCTCGAGAGCGACCGGTTCTGTCACACCTACTGCAACACCAATGTTGCAGTAGGTGTTACAGCTGACCCAGTGCCCAGGTGGCTCGTGGGTCGCGCTTGGAGTTCCCGCGCCACGTGACGATGCCCTCCTGCTCCAGCGCGGCCAGCGCCCGGGTGGCTGTCATCCGGGTGACGCCGGCCAGGTCGGCCAGCTCCCCGGTGCCCATGGGGCGGTGGTGGAGCCGGAGCACGGTCAGGATGGCCCGAGCACTGGACGTGAGACGCGCGGCGACCTCCGCGGGGAGGGCGTCGACGGCGAGCAGGGTGAGCTTCACGGAGGAGGACGTCTGCTCGTAGATGGGGTCGGCCAGCCCTCGCCGTCGCATCTCGCTGAAGAGGCGCCGGATTCCCTCGCCGAGCTCCCGGGTGATTCCCAGGTCGGCACACACCCGGGCGATGCGCGGGTTCCGTGCGTACCGCGTCACCTCCAGCGGGCGCGACGGGTTGGCAAGCCCCGGGAATCGACCAGGGGAAGTGATCTCCACCCGGTTGGGGAAGATCTCGAACCGGACGTGATCGCCCATCATGCTGTACGACCGGTGCACGACCGCGTTGACCAGTCCCTCGAGCCAGGCGTCGCGGGGGATGCGTGAGGTGGCCTCGAACAGGCCGGCGGGGCCGAGCTGCTCCCACTTGGGCATCAGCGGTTCGATCGCCTTGGCCGCTTCCCTGATCTGCTGGGGGATGGAGCCCTCGATCCGCCTCTCTCCCCCCGCCTCGAGCGTCATCGCGTCGCCCACCCCCCTCTCGTCCGCGCCGTACCTGAGCACGCGCACGAGCGCGTTGGGCAGTTCGCGTTGCGGGCGCTCGTCGAAGAGCAACGCCGCAGCAATCGTGACGCGCCCCCGTCGATCGATGAGGTCCCGGGCGGCGAGCGCGCGCTGCGGGGAGCCCACGCCGATGAGCGTGGCGTAGCTGGTGAGCTGGGCGGGGTCGAGGTCGTCGACGCCCAGCGTGGTCGGTGACGCCTCGTACTGGGCGGCCCCGCGGTCGTAGACCAGCTCGCGCTCCTGCGCAGCCGTGAGCTTGCGAGACTCGTCACCGATGCGGAGGTAGCAGTCGCCCTTGTGGGTGTGGTGCACCGTCTCCCCGGGCTCCACGCGTAGCACCATCAAAGTCCGGGCGTCGTCTCCGCCCACGCTCAACTCCTCCACGTGCATGCGCACGGGAGGCTGCGTGAAATCCATGGCCGCCTGCCTGATGGCGTTACGACGCTGCGGCGGGACATCCTCGAGGACGCCGTCGTGCATGCCGACCACGATGACGCCGCCGTCGGCATTCGCCATGGCGACGAGCGGAACCGCCAGGTCGCGCGGCGAGACCCGGGCTGACTTGCGCTCGAACCACTGGTCCTCAGGCACCCTGGCGAGGGCGCTCTCAAGCAGGTCCGGGGTCTGAGCCAGCGCAGCGTCGACGGCGGCTGATGTCATGGCTTACTGTAACATTTATTCAGTACGTTTCAGTGCTGACGTCAGTCGTCGCGGGCGAAGGGTCCGTCAGGTGAGGGCGCGCCTCACCGTCTCCTGGAGCTCCTTCCAG
>DJWE01000029.1 GCA_002441465.1 Propionibacteriaceae bacterium UBA6238
TGCCGGCGTGGGCGATCACCGCGCCACCATCGCCGGTCACGGACATACCGGTGGACCACGAAGTACGCTTCACCTACGGAGTGCCTTCCGCTTCAGGGGTTTTGAACAGTCGCATGTCCAAGTATCCCGTAGTCAGAAGGCACTCCGGCCTATCTACAGCACGCGTCGCTCACTCCGCCATGAACGATCGAGGCCAGACGGACCGCCTGCTCCCGAAACTCAGGGCTGAACTTCCTACGCGTCATTAGTAATCCATTCCATTCCTCCCGATATCCTACCAATCGGGTCCATGGTCCGGAATCAATCCCTCAGCTCAATCCTTCCATTGGACTACAACTCCGATCACCTGAGACACCTGATGGCCCTCAGAGCTCGTCGAGCTTGTGGTAGCGGACATTGAGTCGGTCCATCGCGAGGGTTTGTGAGATGTGTTCGGGCTTGACTCCGAGTCTGTGTGCCACCCAGGCCCTTACGACAAGGACCGCTCCGTTGATGGCGTTCAGGATGTCGGCCTCCTCTGGCAGTGCTCGGTTGGCGTGCTTGATCCCGTTGTAGGTGGTGACGAATGCCTCAGCCCAAGAGTCACCCTCAAAGGGCACTACATCGCCTACCTCGTTGAGGATGCGTCCCAGGCGCCACAGGAGGGTCCGGTTGCGGGCCGACGACTCCGGAGTCCCGTCTTCGATGTCCAGGAGATAGCCGAGCGCTTCTGGACCTGGCCCGAGGTGCGCCAGGGCACTCGTCGGCCCAACACCGAGGTCAACGCTGGTGACCACCGGTCCGATGGCGCGCCCGAAGTCACGCTGCAGCTTCAGCCACCGCTGGACGCCTGCCGAGCCCAAGTCCGCGTAGGGGATGAGCTGACGCGAAGGTCGCCGTGGAGACGTATCAGATGCAGCGGATCTCGCGGAGGCAACAGGGCGCCAAGAAGGGCCAATGACGGTGTCCCCATACGTGAGCTCGGGGTCTCCTGGATGCTGAACGTGGGACGGGATACAGGACTGTGGCGCCCAGCCCGAGAGAATCACGAGATCGCGGATGGACCCGTGCACCTCCAAGTGCTTCGTCCACGTGGCGGGCTCAGCGGTGGATGTGGTGCACCAGAAGTCGTCCTCCAGTGTCCAAGAACGAGCCGACGACCCCCAGCCAGAGCGCGGCTCAAAAACCAGGTGCACGTCACCTTCGTCTTCGCGACCGATCACCAAGGCCTCACGACCTTCGCGCACGATGGTGGCACGGCGCCCATTCGCTGGGTCAAACACCTGACTCCAGTTGCGCAGCCCAAGCCACGTGCGGAGCCCAGGCACTTCCGTTCGAAGCCCTCCAACTCGACGGTAGTCGACATCGTGCTCGACATCGAGGACCGCGTACTTCGCCCAGATTCGACCACTCCCGGCACCCCGAACTCGGGCATGCACCCCTTGCCGCCAGCAGCCAATCAGTTCAACAACGCCGTGACCGTCCTCGAACCGCAGTCGCGACGGTACGGGAAACTCGTCATCAGCGGAAGCGATGAACCACCTTGCGTACGGGCTGTCAGGGCTCGACCAAGAGATCGTCAGACAGATCCGCGAGTCAGTTCGCTCTAGGAGCACCTGTACCTCAGGAGTGCTCGTGTCACGGTCGACGAGAGTGCCGGTCCGAAGCTGGCCAACCTCAAGCTCGTTGGTCACTCAGCACCTCCGGCGCCAAGCTGTAGGTCCGGAAGCGAATCCACGATCTTCATCGTCTCGACAGAGACCGTCATGACCCGCTTGACGAGGTCGACGATGTAGCGGGGGTCGTTGTGCTCGCGGGACCAGGCGTTGGGGTCGTTGACGATGCCGGAGGCCTTATCGGTGCGGACCCAGTAGCGGTCGATGATCCACTCCAGCGCCGAGCGGGAGCCGAGCTGGTAGCGGTGGGCCTCGTCGGGGATGCCCCGGAGGGTCACGTGCGAGTTGTAGATGAGCGTCGACTTGTCCACCGACTTGCCGGAGCCCTGGAACTTCATCTTGGCCCCGACGGCGAACAGGTCGTACTCGTCCAAGTCCACCCCTGGGCTGACCAGTTCCTCCAAGGGGTAGGGCTCGACTGTCTCGTAGCCAATGTGCAGCGTCATGAGGGCCGCGCCTGCGTCCACGAAGGCGCGGAAGTCGTCGGTGCGAGCGGCGAGCGGCACACGGGGCAGCATCTTCGTGAGGTCGGCTGCGTACCGTTCGCGGTATCGAGGGGAGTGGAGGAGAGCGTAGACGTAGGCAAAGATGTCGTCTTTGGTCACAGCCTCCCCGAGCGCCGTCCGGAACAGCGCGAGGGCGGAGTCGGTGACGTTGTCGATGCGGCGGTAGCCCTCCACCAGCTCCGCCTCGCTCAGATCGAACAGTGTTCCCGGATCTCCCGCATGTCTTGGACCGGGTTCATACGTCCAGCGCGGGAAGAACTGGCCGCCGCTGCCCGCGCCGGTCACGTGCAGGTCCGGCAGGCGGTCGGTCGCAATCACCGAGAAGGGGACGGCGGACCCGTTGCCGACCTGATAGAACCCGACGTTGGTGGCTGCTTGGGTCGGGAAATAGCGGGAGTTCTGGCCGGGAACTGAGTTCATCACTGGATCGAAGTAGACCGCCTGAGGCGTGAACGGTCGGTACATCGCTCGTCGGAGCCCTTCCGGTCGGAACGCCACGGTCAATCCGCTCAGCGCTCGACGTTTGAGGTTGCGCGACCAACTGATCTGGGTGGGGTCGTTGTGGAGGTCGACCTCGCTCGACCGGCGACCGGTCGCCTCGCGGTTGAAGACGTCGATCATCCGGCGCATGTTTCCCTCAACGGCGGTTCTGGAGAAGTTGTAGCACCAGGCGTCCCGTGTGGTCTCGACTCCACGGCCATGCGAGCTAAAGATCTCATCGAGCGATGTGAACCTGCTGAAGGCGTCGTCGCGATGGTTGGTCCAGTCGCCGTGGCTGTTGGGGTTGATGCTCTGCCAGGGGAGGGTGTCGAGCTGGGCTTGGTCGACGTGTTGGAGCTTCTGTTCGCGGGTGAGGTAGTCGCCGATGTCGTGGTACTGGATGCGGCAGGGGCCGGTTTGCATGGGGTTCTTGACGCCGATGAAGATGGCCACTGTGGTGCGTGCGCCCTGTCCGAAGACGTTGTCCTTCTCCTTGCGGCGGAGTTCCCCTGCGGTGCGGGCGTTGCCTCGGAGGTTGTAGACGTAGATCGAGCTGTACTCGTCGGCGAGGCTGAGGCGCATGCCGTCGGCGGTGTTGCCGTCGATCCAGCCGCCGTTGGAGACGAACGCGACGACGCCCTTGGGGCCGAGGCGGTCGGTGGCCCAGCGGAAGGCCCGGATGTAGGAGTCGTAGAGGCTGTTCTTGTTGGTGGCGGTGGAGCGCTTGGCGTAGGTGTCGGCGATGGACTGGTCGAGCGACGGGTACTTGTAATTGGCGTTGTTGTCGTTGGCGGTGTTCTGCCCGACCGAGTAAGGCGGGTTGCCGACGATGACGGTGATCTGATCGTCGATCTGGCGCTGGATGCGCTCGTTGTTGACGGGGATGAGGCTGGTGTCGGCGCGGTCGCCGGTCTCGCTGCTCTGGAACGTGTCAGTAAGCACTGCACCGGGGAAGGGTGTGTAGTCCTGGGCGTCGGTGAGGGCCTGGTAGGTGGTTTCGATGTTGACGCAGGCGATGTAGTAGGCCAGCAGCATGATCTCGTTGGCCCACAACTCGGAGGCGTACTTCCTGGCCAGATCCTGAGGTTGGATGATGCCGGACTGGAGGAGGCGGACGATGAAGGTGCCGGTGCCGGTGAACGGGTCCAGGATCTTCACACCTTCGTCGGTGAGGCCGTCGCCGAACTCCTGACGGCACACGTCGTCGGCGGCGCGGAGGATGAAGTCAACGATCTCGACGGGGGTGTAAACCACGCCCAGCGACTGGGCCTGCTTGGGGAAAGCGTTGCGGAAGAACTTCTCATACAGGTCGTGGATGACGCTCTGACGGCCCTCAGCGCTCTTCACTGAGGCTGCGCGGGTGCGGACCGATTCGTAGAACTTGTCCAGCTTCTCGGTCTCCGCGTCCAGTCCCTGGCCTTCGAGGACGTCGAGCATCGCTTGCATCGACACCGACACCGGGTTGTGGATCGCGAAGCTGGACTCCCCAAACAGGGCGTCGAAGACGGGTGCGGTGATCAGGTGCTGCGACAGCATGGAGATCGCATCATCACGGCTGATGGACTCGTTGAGGTTCGCCCGCAGACCATGGAGGAACTGGTCGAACGCTTCCGGGACGGCGGGGTCGGTGGTGGTGTCGAGGATGGCGTTGATGCGAGTGACCTGGGCGGCGGACATGTCGGCGACGTCACGGGCCCACTGGTCCCAGTACTCGCGGGTGCCGACCTTGGTCACGATGCGGGCGTAGAGGGAGTCTCGCCACTGCCCAAGCGAGAACAGGGCGTCCTGGATCGCATCGGAGATCCCATCCGATCCGGTCCCTGTGTCGTCGCCGCCGTCGATCACGTCGGTGATGATCTTGTCGGCGCTGTTCTTGTTCAGCTGGATCGAGTTGATCATCGCGTCGAACCGGTCATCGTGTGCCCGGAGAGCGTTGAGGACGTCCCACACCACCTTGAACCGACGGTTGTCGTTCATTGCCTTGTCAGGTTCCGATCCGGCGGGAACGGCCACGGGCAGGATGATGTAGCCGTACTCCTTGTCCGGGGCCTTGCGCATCACCCTGCCCACTGACTGGACCACGTCGACCTGGGAGCTTCGCGGTGACATGAACAGCACCGCATCCAAGGCTGGCACGTCGACGCCCTCGGAGAGGCAGCGGGCGTTGGTGAGGATCCGGCACTGTCCGTCGGCGACGGGGGCCTTGAGCCAGGACAGTTTGTGGGCGCGTTCCAGGGCGTTCATGGTGCCGTCGACGTGCTCGGCCTCGACCAGCAGGGTGTCGCGGGAGTCGATGCCCTCGGCGGTCTCGACCATCTGGGGGAACACCTCGGCGACCCGCTTCGAGGACTTGATGTTGCCCAGAAAGGCCACCGCCCGCTTCATCGGCACCGCGCCGGTCGGGAAGCCGGGGTGGTCCTTGGTCTTCCTGGTTCGTTTGGCCAGCCCGTTCCAGCAGCCGATGATCTTCGCCGCGTCATCTAGCGGGATCTCGTGCTCCTCGCCGGCGAGCATCTCCTGGAGCGGGGCAGCCATCTGCTCCTCGCTCACCATCAGGACCATCACCTTGTAGTCCGACAGCAGGTCCCGCTCGACGGCCTCACCGAACCCGAGCCGGTGGAACACCGGTCCGAACTTCGCCGGGTCGTCCATGGAGGTGAGCTCTGCGGAGTGCTCGGCGGCCTTGCCCTTGGTCTCCTCCCCGAACATGCGGGGGGTGGCGGTCATGTAGAGGCGGCGCTTCCCGGCCAGGAAGGATTGGTCGTGGACCTTCACAAACGACGACTCGCTGGTATCGGCGAGGGTGACGCCGGTGGTGCGGTGGGCCTCGTCACACAGGATCAGGTCGAACTCCCCGGCCCCCAGCTCCTGGGCCTTCGCGACCGTGTCGATCGACTGGTAGGTGGAGAACACCACCGACATCCCCTGCGCACGGCGACCCTTGTGGAGGCGGTCGTAGAGCTCGTGACCGTCGGTGGTGGCGGGAAGCACCACATCGTGAACGGAGATGTCCTCCGCAGCGCGGGACACCTTGGTGTCGGAGCACACCACGAAGGGGCGCATGTCGATCGTTGTCTGCGCGGTCCACTCCCGCAACGTCTGCGACACCAACTGGATCGACGGGGCCAGGAACAACACCCGCAACGATCCGCCGTTGAGCTCGGCGAGCCGCTCGGCCAGCTTCAGGCTGGTGAACGTCTTACCCGTCCCGCACGCGGAGATCCACTGACCACGGTCATGCTTCTCGAAGCCGGTCAAGATCTTCCCGATCGCCTCGTCCTGATGCGGACGGGTCGCGTACTTCCGCGCCGGGACCAGCTCGATCTGCAGGGTGCCGGGCATCGCGAAAGCCCAGTCGATCGGCGCCGAGGCGATGTCAGTGGCCCCGATCCGCTGCACCGGGATGCTCTGGTTCTGCAGGGCTTCCTCGGCGTGGCTGGACCAGTGGTCGGTGGTAGAAATGATGATCCGGTTGGTGAACCCCACACCGTCGTAGGTCTTCCCCGAGGCGGTGAAGAACGAGTCGATGTCGCCCTTGGACAGGTAGTAGCCCGGGTTGAAGAACTTGCACTGGATCGCCGTCCATGTGCCTTCGTCCCGGTCCCTGGCCACCAGATCGATCCCGACATCGACCGAGGTACCGCGATGGGCCCAGTCGATCCACCGCGACACGTGCTCGTACTTCATCGACAAGGCAGGGTCGAGCTGGAAGTACTCCACCATCAACTTCTCGAACGCCGTCCCCTTCTCGGAGTTCGACGGCGCGTCCTGGAACGCCGCAAACACCTCGTCGACCGTGGTGGGCTGGGGACTCGGCATCACTGCACTCCTGACAAGCACTTCTCGAAGTTGACCCGAGCGTATCCAACCCCACCGATCGCTAGCGGCGGGAGACTGGCGCCAGCGCCTACAGGTCCGCCTATCGCTCTGACTCGAAAGAACTCTTTCTCCTGCCTCGCGGGGCCGCTCGCGGCCCGGCCACTGAGGTGTGGCAACTACGCATGAACACACTGTCCGGAGCACGGTGGATGATGGTTCGGCCAGTTCATCCAAAACGAAAGAGGAAGCTCATGAAGTTCATCGAGATCGATCTCGGACAATGTCAGGCCGGAGATGTAGCCGAGGTGTCGCTCTCGGCTGGAGCGAACGTTCGGCTTCTCGATAGCAGCAACTTCAGTGCCTACAAGGCCGGCCGTCAACATCGGTACCTCGGTGGCCTGGCCAAGCAATCTCCAGTCCGCCTGACGATCCCCAGGAGCGGGCACTGGCGTGTCGCCGTCGATATGCAGGGGCTACGCGGTTCCGTTCGCGCGGCCGCACGACGCATCCCCGGTTCAACGCTACGGCCGCTGGCTCCGATCCGGGAGCAGCGAGCGAGTCTTCAGGGAATCTCTGAAAACCTCTTTGAGTCACAGGCCGAGCTGGCCGGCGCAGCAGAGTTCGACGTGTTCGTGAGCCATGCCAGTGAGGACAAGGATGCAGTCGTCCGCCCTTTGGCCCAAGCCCTGCATGACAGTGGTCTTCGTGTTTGGTACGACGAGTTCGAACTCAGGATCGGTGACAGCCTTCGACGCAAGATCGACAGCGGTATCGCTCGAAGCCGATTCGGCATCGTCGTGCTCTCGTCAGCATTCTTCGCCAAGGGTTGGGCCCAGTACGAACTGGATGGTCTCGTAACCAGATCTGTCTCTGGGAAGCAGGTGCTTCTCCCTCTGTGGCATGGGGTCAGCAAGGACGACGTGATGAATCAGAGCCCGTCCTTGGCCGACAAGGTCGCCCTCCGGACCGCCGACTACACAATCAGTGAGATCGCGGCCGAGATCGCGGAAGTCGTTCAACGCCCTTGAGTTTCCTCTGCTCGCCTGCATTCCTCCTCCAGCCCCCTCCACGGGCCGCCGGTACCCCCAATCTGGAGTTCGACACACCTCTTGCACCATCGGGGGGAGGGCCCGGGTTGTTGCATCTGATGCAACATCGAGCGTGGCTGGCGCGGGTCGCTGATCGGCTGGGGGTAGGTTCGCGTCCGCGGGTCTGCGCGTCATGGTCCGGAGGTCTGCCGCCTCTTTCGTAGCCGGGCCGCGGACCATCCAACGAGCTCAGCGACGCCACCGACGACCGCGTCGTAGACGATGCCCTTGAGCAGGTTTTCCCAGAGGTAGGCCCAGGCTTGAGCGTCCGTCTCGATGCAGTCTCGCCCCCACAGTGAGCAGTCCAGCGCCTGCTGGGCGGCTATCTGCGAGCCCACGATTCCAGAGCCGATCAGGGCGACCCATCCCAAGCCTTCGGCGCCCTTGCTGAGGTACTCGCGGGTACCGCTCTCGCGCAGGAACGCTCCGACGAGGATGGCGATCCATGCCAAGACCTGGACGAAGTTCGCTACGGCTGCGAGCAGCTCGTAGTCGGCGCCAAGCCCGGGATTCATGCGACGAGTCTGCTCCTCGCGCACCGGACCTCGCGTGATTCCCGGGCTGCCGCCAGAGATTCAGCGGAGTCGGTTCACGCTGTAGCCGGGTCGGGTTCGGGTTGGTAGGGGGTGTGACGGCGTCTCTGCACAAGCTGACTGCCGGGTCGGGTTATGACTACCTGACCCGGCAGGTTGCTGCGCAGGATTCAACGGAAAAGGGCCACGCGTCGCTGACGAGCTACTACACGGAGAAGGGCGAAGTGCCCGGACGGTGGGTCGGCACCGGCCTGGAAGCGTTGGAGATGCAGCCGGGTAGTGCGGTGTCGGAGGCGCAGATGCGTGCCTTGTTCGGGGCCGGGTTCCATCCGGACATGGAAGCCCGGCTGGCTGCTCTCCCGGCCGACGCGACGCCCGCGCAGATCCGCCGAGCGGCCCGCCTGGGGTCGCCGTTCCAGGTGCGCACGGCGGCCACGGTGTTCCAGCAGGAGGTCGCGATCCGGTGCAGTCAGTGGGCCGCGGCCAACGGGCTAGGCAGTGATGGGACGGTGCCGGTGGATGTGCGGGCCGGTATCCGCAACGAACTCGCCACTGCTGGTTTCGAGGCTCGGATGGGGAGGGCACCGAGCGGGGTGGAGTTGTCGTCGGAGGTGGCGACGTTGACGAGGAACCCGACGATCGCGTGCGCCGGCTATGACGTGACGTTCACGCCGGTGAAGTCAGTGTCGGCCCTGTGGGCGGTGGCGCCGCAGGAGGTGGCGGCGCAGATCGAGGAGGCTCACAACGCGGCGGTCGCGGACGCGCTGCGGTATCTGGAGGAGCGGGTCCTGTTCTCGAGGCGTGGGCATGGTGGGGTGCGGCAGGTCGAGGTCACCGGCCTGGTCGCGGCGGCGTTCACGCATCGGGATTCGCGGGCGGGGGATCCGAATCTTCACACCCATGTCGCTGTCGCGAACAAGGTCCAGACCTTGGATGGGGCGTGGTTGGCGGTCGACGGACGCCCGTTGCATGCGGGGATGGTGAGCATCTCGGAGGTGTACAACACGGCTCTGGAGGCCCATCTGACTGACCGACTTGGGGTCCGGTTCGCGGTCGACACTGCGCGTGATCCGGGCAAGCGTCCGGTGCGGGAGATCGTTGGTGTGCCGGCACGGTTGCGGGAGGCGTGGTCGAGCCGGCGGGCGACGATCGAGGCCCGTCAGGCCGAGTTGGTGGTCGACTTCCAGCACGCTCATGGTCGGCCGCCGACACCGGCCGAGGCGATCGCGTTGGCGCAGCAGGCCACTCTGGAGACCAGGCAGGCCAAGCATGAACCCCGCTCCCTGGCCGAGCAGCGCACCACCTGGGCGACCCAAGCAGCTGCCGTCCTCGGCGTCGACGGGGTGGCCCGGATGCTCACCGACGTGACCGCCGCCGGCCGCCGGTCGGGGCCCGCGGCCACGACGGAGTGGGTCGACTCTGTGGCCGATGAGATGGTGGCCAGGATGGGTGTGTCGCGGGCGTCGTGGACGGTGTGGCACCTGCAAGCCGAAGCCTCACGCCGTGCCCGGGAACGCGCCACGAGCCCACTGCAGGCGGAGGAGTTGACCGCCGCGCTGCTCGCGGCCGCGACCGCCAGGTGTCTGCCGGTGGCCGGCTGGACCGATCCGGTCAGTGATCCTCAACTCCTGCGCCGCAGTGATGGGCAGTCGGTGTACAGCACCGTCGGGGGTCGCCGGTTCACCTCCACCGCCGTCATCGAAGCGGAGGAGACGATCACTGCGGCCGCCGGGTTGACGGATGGCCGGCGGGTCGAGGAGGTCGACGTCACGGTGGCGCTGCTGGCCTCCACCGCCGGCGGAGTGACGTTGAATGCGGGGCAGATCCAGCTGGTACGACAAATGGCGACCAGCGGTTGCCGGGTGCAGGTGGGGTTGGCGGCGGCCGGGTCAGGCAAGACCACAGCGTTGGCGGTGTTGGCCGGCGCGTGGCGGGAAAGCGGCGGCACCGTGCTAGGTCTCGCCCCCTCCGCAGTCGCGGCCGGGGTACTGGGGGAGCAGGTCGGAGCCTCGGCGACGCTGGCGAAGATCG
>DJWE01000016.1:0-3200 GCA_002441465.1 Propionibacteriaceae bacterium UBA6238
TCATGCGCCGCCCGCCGCGCCCGCCTGGGACGCCGCTGGTCCGGGCCCGCTATCTGCCCCGGCTGGCGATGGCGTCGATCCTGATCGCCGCGGCCACGTTGGTCACGTTCCTGATCGGACGGATCCTCACCGGCGACATCGCTGCCGCGCAGACCTGGGCGGTGAACACTCTCGCCCTGGGCCAGGCGGCCTACTTGTTCAATGCCCGGTTCCTGCGCGAGTCGAGCCTGCGCCGGGAGGCTGTGGTCGGCAACCCGGTCGTGTGGTGGGTGGTCGGCATTCTCGTCGTGTTGCAGGTGGCGTTCGTCTACCTGCCGCCGTTGAACACCTGGTTCGGTTCGACGGCCGTGGGCGTGCTCGGTTGGGTGATCCCGCTCGCCTTCGCCGTGGTGATCTTCGTGCTGATGGAGGTCGCGAAGGCGGTTGTGCGGAGTTCCGAGACGAGCTGAGCGGCGGTCCGTGGAACTCAGCCCTCAGATCCGGAGTGGAGGAGGCGTCGAGTGGGTGCGGAAGGGCGATGGGCCGCGCGTCTTGATGCGGCGTTCTTTGTGCTCGCTGGGATGGCCTCGGTCTGGTTCGCCTACCTGACCCTCGCGGAGGGCGTCACGCCGGGATGGCAGGCGCTCCTCGTGATCGTGTTCTGGGTGCTGGTTGCCTACCTCGTCCTGCCCCGGCTGCATCGCATCCTCACTCGCATCTACGTGCCCGACTACTTCATCGGACGCACTCGCACCGCCGACGGCCTGCTCGGGGATCCGATCAACTTGGCCGTGATGGGCAGCGCCGACCAGGTGCACGCGGCCCTGCAGCGAGGGGGCTGGACGCGGGCCGACGAGCTCACCGCGCGCACGGGCTGGCGGATCGTGACCACCACGCTGTCTCGGCGGAGCTATCCCCAGGCGCCGGTCAGCCCGCTGTTCCTGTTCGGTCGGCGCCAGGACTTCGCCTACCAACAAGAGGTGGACGGCAACCCGTCCCAGCGCCACCACGTGCGCTTCTGGAGCTGCCCGGACGGCTGGCTGCTGCCCGGAGGCTTCGCGGTGGACTGGCTGGCCGCAGGCACTTACGACCGCAGCGTCGGGCTGTCCTTGTTCACCCTGCAGATCACGCACAAGATCGACCAGGACACCGACGTCGAGCGCGAGCACATCATCGATACGGTGCGGGCCGCCTCCGCCGAGGTGGATCTGCGCATCCTGCGGGACTTCTCCACCGGATACCACTCCCGCAACGGCGGCGGCGACCTGATTCGTACCGACGGCGACCTGCCGGTGCTCGACGTGAACGGCGTCGGAGTCGAAGCCGGGATCGTGGCCGATGCCGCGCCCTCGCGCAGCCGTCGCGGGCGTCCGGCCCAGGTGGTCTTCGGAGCGGTGGCCACGGTGGTGCAGACGCTGGTCTACTTCGGGTTCTCCGGAGCGATCCTGCTCGGTCAGGCGGGGGCCGAGGAGTCGGAGGAGTTGCGCGTGGGATTGACCGTGGTGGGTGCACTGCTGCTGCTGGTGGGGCTGGGCAACCTCGTCCTGGCCGCGGCGACGCTCGCTGCCCGGAACTGGGCTCGACTGGCGCTGTGCGCACTCAGCCTGCTCAGCATCGCCACCACGTACTTCGAGCGGACGACGCAGAACCAGCACGGCCCCTTGCACGGCGAGCTGCTGCCGCTCGGCGCGAGTGTGCTGGTGCTCCTCGCTCTGTCCAGCTCGGCCGCCCGGCAGTTCACCACAACTCGGCGTTCGGAGCCGGATCGTCCGGCTGGGTCGTCCTGACCCTTGCGGTTGCTGAGTTTATCGTTAAAGTGTATCGTTCACTTTAACGATCAACTTCGAGGTGGCGAATGGCTGGTGAGGGCGGGTCCTCGGTGACCATGAAGACGCTCGCCGAGCGTCTGGGCGTCTCTGTCACCACGATCTCCAATGCCTACAGCAAGCCCGACCGACTCTCGCCCGAACTGCGCGAACAGATCCTCTCCGAGGCGAAGCTCGTCGGTTACTGCGGCCCGAATGCTGCCGGACGGGCGTTGCGTTCGGGCAAGACCGACGTATGCGGGTTCCTGTTCGGCGGCGAGCTTGCCGAGGCCTTCGCCGACCCCTACACGGTCGCCTTTCTCGCCGGACTGAGCGAGACGGTCGAACGGTTCGGCGCTTCGGTCCTGCTGCTGCGGGCCCCCGGCGACGGTGAGCAGGCCGAGGAGCAACTGCTGCAGCGGGCGGCGATCGACGCCATCGTGACCTGCTCGCCAAGCTCCGACCACCCCGGCACCCGGGCGCTCGCGGCTCGCGGCGTCCGAGTCGTCGGTGCGCAGGACGCCGAGTCCGGCGACTGGGTCACGATCAACGACACCAAGGCCGGGCGCCTGGTCGGCAAGCATCTGGCCGGGCTTGGCCACCGGCGGATCGTCGTGATCGTCCCCGGTTTCGCCCCCGAAGGCGAGGTCGTCAGCCTGCCGGCGGACGGCAGCGGCTGCAGCCGGTTCGCCGCCGAGCGCATTCGCGGCCTGAGAGAGAAGCTTCCGGACGCATCGATCACGGTCGTGTGCGGGGGTTGGAAGCCGAAGCCGGCCGGACGCCTCGCGGCGGCCCATGTGCTCGACGTGCAGGACCGGCCCACCGCGATCGTCGCGCTGAGCGACGCCCTCGCCCTCGGGGTGTGGGACGCAGCCAGGGAGCGCGGGCTCACCCCCGGCCGCGATCTCTCGATCGTCGGCTTCGACGACATCCCCGACGCCGGTTTCATCGGTCTCACCACGGTGCGCCAGCCGATCACCGACAAGGGCCGGCTCGCCGGTCGGCTCGCCATGGATCCCGACTATCCCCAGCGGCAGATCACGTTGCCGATCGAACTGGTCGTCCGCTCGAGTACCGGACCGGCCCCCAAGAACTGAACGCACCACGCAGGTAGAGGAAGACACAGAATGACCATCCCGTTGATCAACCAGATCCAGTCCGCCGAATACGGCCTCGCCGTGACCAATCCCGCCGGCGACCCTCGTTTCGTGCCGGCCACCGGCTCGCGGCTACGCGCGGCAGGCGCCCGGCTGATCCGCTCGGGCGCCAACCGGGGCCTGCGGCTCGCCGACCGGCTCGATCATCGGTACCAGCCTGCCTGAGGGCTCGTCTCGCCAGAGTCGCGGGGTCGATCCCCGCGACGACGGGCATACGCAGGCATCGGCAACGGCCCGCGTCGCAGCACCCCAGGGTGCG